>JBJENH010000041.1:0-22452 GCA_051880095.1 Bariatricus sp.
GTTCGAAGAGGGACTGGGCGTAGTGTACGGACTGCATGGCATCTTTGCCGTAGAAATCGGCGCCGATCATGTCGGCGTATTCCTGGTTGAGGACGGCGCCTCCTACCATGACGCGGCAGTCGGGTTTTTTCTCGCGGAGCTGGCGGATGGTTTCTTCCATGCTGACTACGGTGGTGGTCATGAGGGCGCTTAGGCCTACGAGTGTCACTTCTTCTTTGATTGCTTTTTCTACGATGAGTTCCGGCGGTACATCTTTGCCGAGGTCCAGGACTTCGAAACCGTAGTTTTCGAGGAGGACTTTGACGATGTTTTTGCCGATATCGTGAATGTCGCCTTTGACGGTTGCGAGGATGATTTTTTCTTTTTTCTCTTCTGTGGCTCCGGATTCGGCCAATACGTCTTTGATGACGGCAAAGGCTATTTTTGCGGCGTCGGCACTCATGAGGAGCTGTGGAAGGAATACGGTACCTTTTTCAAAGCCGTCTCCTACGACGTTGAGTGCGGGGATCAGTTCCTGCTGGATGATATCCATCGCATCCCTGGTTTTCACGAGTTCCCGGGTGAGATGATGTGCTTCTTCCTTCAATCCTTTTTCGATTGTGTATTTTAATGTCAGTGTGTTGCTGGTATCTGTGCCCACCGACTGAGAGGGTCCGTTTCCGCCCGCCATCCGGAGTGTTTTGTTTCCTCCTGCCGCCTGTGCCGCAGCTTTTTCTGCCGCTGCCTGTGCAGCATATTTGGTGATGTAGGAGGTACAGTTTTCATCATATCCCATCAGAGCAAGGAACGCGTCGTAGGATTTCATCATTTCTTCGGAGGAAGGATTGATGATGCCTGCCGTCAGGCCGTTCTGCATTGCCATGGTATAGAAGTGGCTGTTGATCACCGGCCTTTTGGGGAGTCCGAAGGAAATGTTGGATACGCCTAGTACGGTGCGGACTCCGTAGATTTCGCGCACTTTTCTGAGAGCTTCCAGGGTGACTTTTGCGCCCTCCTTCTCGGAACTGATGGTCATGGTCAACACATCGATGACGATATCTTTCTTTTTGATTCCGTATTTTGCGGCTTCTTCGATGATTTTTCCGGCAATTTTCACTCTTCCGTCCGCGTCGGAAGGAATTCCCTGTTCGTCCAGAGTCAGTCCGACTACGACACCACCGTATTTCTTCACCAGCGGGAAAACGGCGTTCATGGATTCTTGTTTGCCGCTGACGGAATTAAGCATAGGTTTGCCGTTGTAGATCCGCATGGCGGCTTCCATAGCTCTGGCGTCAACCGTGTCGATCTGAAGCGGAAGGCTGGTCACGCTCTGAAGCTGGGTCACTACCTCCGTCATCATCTGTACTTCATCGATATCTGGAAGACCCACATTGACATCAAGAATGTGCGCACCTTTCTCCTGCTGGGTGATTCCTTCTTTGAGGATGTAATCCATATCGTGCTCTTTCAAGGCTTCTTTGAACCGTTTCTTGCCGGTCGGATTGATGCGCTCTCCGATAATGAGGGGCATATCGCCGAGGATCACTGCTTTTCCGTATGAGGAAACGATGGTATCCTCCTTCTCTTCCACAGGAAGGATTGCAAGTCCCTTGCAGGATTCCACCATTTTCCGTATATGATCGGGCGTTGTTCCGCAGCATCCACCGATGACGCAGGCACCCTCTTCCACGATTTTCTTCATCGTGGACGCAAAGCTTTCCGGTTCCACATCGTAGTAAGTCTCCCCGTTCCTCTGTTTCGGAAGTCCCGCATTTGGTTTTATGATGACCGGAAGAGACGTATAGCGGCGCATTTCTTTCAGAAGCGGAAGCATCTGGTCCGGTCCGAGACCGCAGTTCATTCCGATGGCATCGACTCCCAGTCCTTCAAGCATAGCCACCACAGCCGGAACATCTCCGCCGGTCAGAAGTTTTCCTCTTTCATCGAAGATCATCGTGACAAATACCGGAAGAGATGTATTTTCTTTAGCGGCAAGTACCGCGGCTTTCACCTCGTAGGTGTCGCTCATGGTTTCAATGTGGATGAGATCTGCACCGTTCTTCTCACCGATTACGGCTGCCTCTGCAAATGCGCGGTATGCATCCTCAAAATCCAGATCTCCCATGGGCTTTAACAGCTTACCGGTAGGTCCCATATCGAGTGCCACATAGGTCTTCCTTCCATCAAGCACTCCCTGCTCCTGTGCCCGCTTTGCATTTTTCACAGCAGCACCGATGACCTCCTCAAGCGACCAGTTGTCATCATGAAATTTGCAGGCATTTGCCCCGAATGTGTTGGTCAGGACAATGTCACTGCCCGCTTCAAAGTATTTCCGGTGGATCGCCTCGACCTCTTCCGGGTGCTTCAGATTCCATACTTCCGGGAGTTCTCCCGGTTCCAGTCCCCGTTCCTGGAGAAGCGTCCCCATTCCGCCGTCAAAAAAGAGCAGTTCTCTGCCCAGTCTTTCTCGTATACTCATGTCCTTTACTCCTTCTAACTTCTTCTGTAGATGCAGTCTGTCTTCCCGCAGGATTCACAGCCCTTGATATGGCATTTCTCATCGGAATCACTGATCCCGATCAGTGCAGTCACAGATTTGACCGGTGTGAGCATATAGCTGTCCGTCATCGTAAGGCCGATCGTTTTGGCCGTATCCAGCATTTGCAGAATGTCCTTTTGATGATGAATGTCAAAATCCCCGTACCCGGGGCTGAATCGAGGACGGAGCCATTTTTGGTGCTGTTTCATCTCCTCGCCGATCTTTTCCTGAAGCTGATCCAGATATTCCTCCAGATACGCTGCGGCGCAGGCCTGAAGCACCACTGTTTTGGCCATATCGGTGAGGGAATACCGCTTCATCATCAGATCCACACCGGTTCCAAGCGTAGCCCCGAGCAGAACCACACTGCCGCAGCCTTTCAGGTTCCTTCCGAGGCTCCTGCTTTTGATCTTCATCTTTCCTATCTGTAATTCGTTGTCACCCGTATGTTCACATTCAAAAATGCGGTAGATGGATTTCGCTGCCGCACATGCTTCCAGATCCCTGAAAGAGTCTGAAATCAGCCCAAGCGTTCCCTCATCTACCGCGTGTTTTCCATAACCAAGGTAACGAATCGCTTCTTTCGTCCTTAAGTCTGTCATATTTACACCTATTTCATAATTTCTGAAAGATTTGCCAGGATTGCTGCTGCAACCTCCGGCTTATTCATAGAATAAATATGGATATTCTGTATTCCGTTTGCGATCAGATCGATGATCTGATCCGTCGCATATGCGATTCCGGCCTGCTGCATTGCTGCCGGATTATCCCCGAACTTATCCACTACCGCAAGGAATCTCTGCGGAAGCACGGTTCCGGAGAGCGAACAGATTCTTGTAATCTGCTTGCCGTTCGTAACCGGCATGATTCCGGGAAGCACCGGAACCGTAATTCCCTTTTCCCGTATACGGTAAAGGAAATTATAAAGAATACTGTTATCAAAAAACATCTGTGTCGTAAGGAAATCAACACCACAATCCACTTTTTCTTTCAAATGGAGAATGTCTTCATCCTTGTTCGCAGAATCTACATGTCCTTCCGGATAGCATGCTGCACCGATACAGAAGTCTCCCTGTTCTTTGATGTCCCGGATCAGTTCTGACGCATAATGATACTGCCCCGGGATCGGGAAATTGGCATTCTTCGGAATATCTCCTCTGAGCGCAAGAATATTTTCGATCCCCTCTTCTTTCAGCCGGGCGATCACTGCCTGAACTTCTTCTTTTGTTGAAGAAGCGCAAGTAAGATGAGCCAGACTCGGCACACCCAGATCTTTCTTAATGTGTGAAGCGATCTTCACCGTATTCTTGCTCGTTCCGCCGCCTGCACCATAGGTAACACTGATATAAGAGGGCTTCAGAGCGGCGATCTTCTCCACCGCTCCCAAAACGGATTCAAAGCCTGCATCTGTCTTCGGCGGAAATACTTCAAATGAAATATGTACTTTATTTTCCTGTAGTCTTTCTTTGATTTTCATTCTTTCTCTCCTATTCTAACATACTTGTCATCCATTATATATCAAAACCGACTCTTTTACTAGGGATATTTTTACCAAATATTACATTCCTTCATAGAGGTCTTCGTATAATCTTGCTGAATTGCTCCATGAGAAATCTTTCTGCATTCCGCGTTCCACGATCTTATTCCAGTCGCGCTTTCTGTCATAATAAACGCGTTCTGCATACCGGATCGTTCCAAGCATCTCATGTGCATTGAAGTTCATGAAACTGAATCCGGTTCCTGTCTTCTCGAACTCATTGTACGGTTCAACGGTATCTTTGAGTCCGCCGGTCTCGCGCACGATCGGCACGGTGCCGTAGCGAAGGCTCATAAGCTGGCTCAGTCCGCAGGGTTCGAAGAGTGACGGCATCAAAAATGCGTCACAGGATGCGTACACTTTGTGTGACATCGGCTCGGAATAATAAATATTTGCACTGACCTTCTCCGGATACTTCCATGCGAAATAACGGAAGCTGTTCTCGTAACGTTCTTCTCCGGTACCGAGGATCACGATCTCGATCTCGTCCTGACAGAGTTCATCCATCACATAGTTGACCAGGTCAAATCCTTTCTGGTCTGTCAGACGGGATACAATACCGATCAGCATCTTATGCGGATTCTTCTCCAGGCCGAGTTCCTCCTGAAGCGCAGTTTTGTTCTTTACCTTTTCTTTGCGGAAGTTCTCGACCGAATAATTCTTCACAATATTCGGATCTGTCTCCGGATTGAAATCGGTGTAGTCAATTCCGTTTACAATACCGGACAGACAATTGGAACGGGCATTCATAAGTCCATCCAGTTTTTCGCCGTAAAACGGTGTCTTTATTTCTTCTGCATAGGTATTGCTTACTGTTGTCACGCGGTCCGAATATACGATACCGCCCTTGAGGAAGTTGGCATCCCGGTATGCTTCCAGTTTGTCCGGTGCGAAATAATACTCCGGAAGTCCGGTGATGTCACGGACTGTCTTCTTATCCCACACGCCTTGGAACTTCAGGTTATGAATGGTAAATACGGTCTTGATTCCGCGGAAAAACTCATTTCCATAGCGGAAGTTATCCAGAAATACCGGAACAAGTCCTGTCTGCCAGTCGTGGCAGTGGATGATATCCGGGCGGAAATCCAGAAGCGGGAGCGCGCTAAGCGCTGCTTTGGAGAAATATGCAAACTTCTCAATGTCGTAAGCGATGTCTCCATACGGCTTCGGTCCGTTAAAATAGTATTCGTTATCAATAAAATAGAATGTGACACCTTCATACTGCAGTTCCAGAATTCCCACATACTGCTGCCGCCAGTTCAGATCCATATAAAAATGAGTCTTATAAACAAGCTGATTCTTCCATTCTTCCTTCATGCAAACATACTTCGGAAGCATCACACGTACATCGTATTTCTTTTTGTCAAAATATTTCGGAAGTGAGCCGACAACATCTGCAAGACCTCCCGTCTTAATAAATGGCACTGCTTCCGATGCTACAAACAAAATCTTTTTCATCCTGCGCCCTCCTTCTACTCTCTTGCGGCTTTCTAGCTTTTAATTATACCGCAAAAGCGGCGATTTGAAAAGATTTATCTGTGCTTTGACTGCAATCGGATCGTATCTGCTACAAGCGCTATAAACTCAGAATTTGTCGGCTTGCCTTTTCCATTGCTTACTGTATACCCGAACAGCCTCTCCAGCGTGTCGAGTTTTCCTCTGCTCCATGCGACCTCGATCGCGTGGCGTATTGCTCTTTCTACTCTGCTCGCCGTGGTCTGATGCTTTTTCGCCACGGTCGGATACAGAATCTTGGTAATCGCATTCAGAATATCCATGTCATCTACGACCATCAGGATCGAATCCCGAAGATAATGATATCCTTTGATGTGTGCCGGTATCCCGATCTCATGCAGAAGATCCGTCACCTGTTTTTCCAGATTTTCCTGCATGTCCGGTTCTTTTGTAACCATTGTTTCTTCTTTCCGGTCCGCCGTTTTTGTTCCGTGACCGGTATTTTTTATCCGCTGTAACACAGTCTCGTTATTGAAAGGTTTTAAAATGTAGTAGGATGCTCCCTTCTCAAATGCATCTTCTGTAATCCTCTCCTGTCCGATAGCGGTCACAACAATGAAGTTCGGTTGTTTCCTGACCGACTTATCCTGGCTCACAAGTTCCATCACACTGATTCCGTCCATCTTCGGCATGATCAGATCGAGAAGAACCACATCCGGTTCCTCTTCTTTGATAATGTGATACATATCCTCCCCATTGTTAGCCTTTCCAACAAGATTCAATTCCTGATCACTTTCGATAATTTCACTCAATAAATCCAGCATTCGTTCATTATCGTCGGCAATCGCAACATTCAGCCTTTCCATAAAGTTATACCCTCCTTCGTTTTGACAGCAGGTCTGACGGCTGTCACGGGGAACATTATATGCTTCTGAATTTGGCGGATACAAGAAAACAAAGTCGTAAAAATATGACAATTTTCGCATTTGACGCTATTCGTCAAGATTCTCCAGCATATTTTCGATGAAAATGCCGTAACCTTTTGTCGAATCTTGTACAAAAACATGTGTGACTGCTCCCACGATTTTTCCGTCCTGCAGGATCGGGCTTCCGCTCATTCCCTGCACAATACCGCCTGTTATGTCCAAAAGCTTCTCATCGGTAACCCGGATTTCGATCCCTTTGTTGATCTCCCCCGGATGCAAGTCGATTTTTGTAATCTGAATCTCGTAATCTTCCACTTCACCGCTCACGGCACATCGGATGTACGCTGTTCCTGTTTTGATCTCTTCTTTCAAAGCCGCCGGATATGCTTCCTGGTTTTTGAACACCTTGTCTACCCGGTCGATCTTCCCGTAGATCCCTGTTTCCGTGTTGCTCGTAATACTTCCGAGCACATTGTAGTGATTGTATACGATGATTCCTTCCATGCCTCCCGGACTGCCGTTCTGCCCTTTTTTAATGTTCTGTATACTGGTTTCATAAAGGGTGCCTTCCGATATTTCCAGAAGCTCACTCGTGTCTACATCATGGATTCCGTGCCCCAGTGCTCCGAACTCACTGTTCGCATTCAGAAATGTGATGGTTCCGAGTCCCTGTACATTGTCCCTCACCCAGATGCCTAATTTATACTTTCCCTCTTCATCCTTTGCAGGATGAATCTTCACATCAATATACTCCATTTTTCTGCGCAAGTGCAGAATTACGGTTTTTTTCGACAAATTCTGCATAACTTCGATGAGTTCCTGCTTGTTTTCCACCTCTTCTTCATCGATTCCGACGATGTAATCCCCGTCTTTCACCAGATGTTTTGCAGGGGAAGTTGAGCTCCCGTCGCTGCTTTTGATTTCATCCGTTCCAAGTACCATCACTCCATCCGTCTCCATGTATATGCCTACCGGCATTCCCCCCGGGATCAGAAGATTCCCGGAGCCGGTGCCTGCGCTCACCTCTTTTTTCAGTTCCTCCCGTCTTATCTTCAGGAAGCAGTAGCTGCCGCCGACTGTCACGGCAAACACCAATAGAATAATCAGCATTCTTCGATACCATCTGACTGTCATGTCTGTTCCCCTTTCTCCTGCTTTTTCTGAAGTTTCTAAATAAAAAAAGAAAAAGCAGGAAACTTGTGTTCCTGCTTTTAGTATGCAAAAAATGCCCTTATTTTAAACCGGATGCCAGATTTTTCATTTCTTCGGCATTGCGCAGCACTGCATCCGTAATCTGGGCACCTCCAAGGATTCGTGCCAGTTCTCTTACGGATGCTTCTTCATCCAACCGGAAAATACTGGTTTTTGTCACATGATTTTCCACTTTTTTTTCGATCGCATAATGGGCATCCGCCATCGCTGCGATCTGTGCCAGATGGGTAATACAGATTACCTGATGTTTCCGGCCGATCACGCCCATCTTCTCGGAAACTTTCTGCGCCGTGCGTCCGCTGATTCCCACATCGATTTCGTCAAATATCAACGTCTCTATTTCGTCTTTATCCGCCAGAACCGACTTGATCGCCAACATGATTCGGGATAATTCGCCGCCGGATGCGACTTCCGCCAGCGGCTTTTGGGGCTGTCCCGGATTCATGGAGATCATGAACTCCACATCATCGGTTCCTTCCGCTGTGTAATCCTGGGTTTTTGTGAACCGGATCTCGAACTGCACTTCAAGAAAATTCAGATCCAGAAGCCCTTCCCGGATCTTTTCCTGCAGTTTTTTTGCCTCTTTTTGGCGAATCCGGCTCAGGTTTTCGCACAGCTCCCCTAATCTGTCCTCTGCTTCTTTTACGCGGACTTTCAGGGTTTCCAGATAATGATCGTAATCCTGAAGGATCTGAAGCCTCTGCTGCTGTTTTTCGCAGTATTCGAGGATCTCCGTCACGGTGTTTCCGTATTTGGACTTAAGGTGGTTGATGTCGTTCAGCCTGCTCTCCACTTCATAGAAGGCTTCCGGTGAGAAGGACAGGGAATCCGTGTAATCTCTCAGCTCCCGGCTGAAATCCCCCAGAAGACTCTCCACTTCCATGATCTGGCCGTACAGTTCTTCCGTATGTTTGTCGTGTCCGGCCGCATCCGCGATGGCACGGACGGCACGCCCCAGAAGTTCCTCCGCATTTTCCTGGTTTTCTCCTGCCAGATAGGCATAGGCTTCCTCCAGGTTCTCCGTGATCCGCTTGCCGGACACCATTTTCCGATAGGTCTCTTCTATTTCCTGATCTTCCTCTTCAGAAAGTCCCGCATTCTGGATTTCTTCGATCTCAAATTCCAGAAATGATATCTCCTTCAGTCTCTGAGCCTCATCGGTATCCGCCTCGTTCAGTTCCTTTTGCACGGCACGATATGTCCGGTACGCTTCCTGTACCTGTTTTTTCACGCCGGCCGCATCCTTTGCAAATGCGTCGAGTATGGCCAGGTGATTCTTTTTATAGAGCAGGGATTGATGCTCATGCTGTCCGTGTATATCAATAAGCGCCGATGCCGCTTCCCGGATCTTAGAGACCGTCACCGTCTCTCCGTTGATCCGGCTCACGCTCCGGGATCCTGTCAGCCTGCGGCTGATAATAATCTGCCCGTCATCCGGATGGATCTCCAGTTCTTCCAGCTTCCGGATCGTCTCAGGAGAATTCACGGAAAAGGTGAGCTCCACAAGCCCCGCATCCGTTCCTTTTCGCAGCATATCGGCTGAATAACGCCCGCCGAGGGCGAGACTTACACTTCCCAATACGATTGATTTTCCTGCCCCGGTCTCTCCGGTCAGAATATTCAGACCTTCCGCAAAATCCACTTCGACTTCATCGATCAGGGCGAGATTCTTCACATGTAGATTCTGTAACATGCTTCCTCCGTTTCTACTTCACAGCTACTTCGCGAGCAGCTTCTTTATCTTTTCCATCAAAAGGATGGTATCATCCACACTTCGCACCGCACACATCACGGTGTCGTCTCCGGCAATACATCCCACCAGCTCTGTCCATTTCATCGCATCCAGAGCGGCACCCACTGCCATCGCCATTCCGGAGACGGTCTTGATGACCAGAATATTCTGTGCCATATCCATGGACACGAATCCGTCACGCAGAATGCGGATATACTTTTCTCCCATGGCTGTATTTCCGCTTTCCAGCACTGCGTATTTCTGTTTTCCGTTCTCAGCCGGCACTTTCGTAAGCTTGAGGTCCCGGATATCTCTGGACACCGTTGCCTGTGTCACATGGAAACCAACCTGGTTCAGCCGCTCTGCAAGCTCTTCCTGTGTCTCGATCTGGTATTTATTTATTAGTTCTACTATCTTTGCATGTCGGTTTACTTTCATGTTCCAGTTCCTTTCCGTATTTCTCGAGCGCCGTTTTAATTTCCCTTCATCTTCTCACGCATGGTTTCCAGGAAACTGATCTTGCTCAATTTGACGATTTTCGCCGTCTCCCAGGCTTTTTTGATTCTCACACGGTCCCCGGTATGCAAAGGAATCACATCTGCCCCGTCGAAGCTGATTGCGGCTTCCTCACACTGTCCCGCGCGGTGAGCTCCGATCTCGATCACGATCTCATCATCTCCCGAAAAAACAATGCTCCGTGAATTCAGTCCGTGTGAACAGATCGGGGTGACCACAATGAGCGATGCCCTGGGTTCCACGATCGGACCGCCCGCCGAAAGGTTATATGCGGTCGATCCGGTCGGTGTAGAAATAATGATTCCGTCTGCTTTATAGGAATTTAAAAATTCCCCATTGACATACAGATTGATCTGAATAATCTTCACCAGCCCGCTTCTTGATACGACGATATCGTTGAGAGCCACATCCCGCATCTGATTCGGACCGGAACCATAGAGCATCATTCGGTTTTCGATGGCGTAATTACCGTTCACAAGCTGCTCGATGGCGTGCTCCACGTTCTGCACCTCTACTTCCGTCAGATAGCCGAGGGTGCCCATATTGATGCCAAGCATGGGAATCTCTCTTCCGAACAAAGTCCTGGATGCCTGAATGAAGGTTCCGTCTCCTCCCACGACCAGCGCGCAGTCGATCTGGTTCGGGATCGTCTCCTGACGGATCTTCTCATAATCATCCTTCTCGCAGAGGATGCAGGTCTTTCCATAGGATTCGACACATTCCTTGATCCGGGTCGTTATTTTATAGTCTTCGTCTTTTGTATAATTTGTAATAATATAAAATCTTTCCATTTTCTGCCTCATATTCCTGTTATGCAAGTGTGTCAAACGCCGCATCCGTCACTTGACGGATCTGGACACTTTCCTCCACTTTTGCTTCTTCCGGCAGGCATTTCTGCAAATGCACCAGATATTCGATATTTCCTTCCGGACCCTTGATCGGCGAAAATTCCAGAGCCTTAACCCTGAATCCTATGGAAACTGCATATTCTGTCACTTTTTCAATCACTTCTACGTGGGTGCTCTTCTCCCTTACTACTCCCTTTTTCCCGACTTTTTCGCGCCCCGCCTCAAACTGCGGTTTGATCAGCGCCACGATCTCCCCGTCATCTTTCAGATAATTCCGGATCGGAAGCAGCACCTTAGTAAGGGAAATGAAAGACACATCAATGGAAGAAAAATCGATCGGCTCACCGAGATCTTCCGGAACCACGTAGCGTATATTGGTCTTCTCCATGCAGACAACACGCTCATCCTGCCTTAGCTTCCAGTCAAGCTGCCCTCTTCCCACATCGATCGCAAATACTTTTCTTGCACCGTTCTGCAGCATGCAGTCCGTAAATCCTCCTGTAGAGGATCCCACATCCGTGCACACCTTTCCTTCCATGGAGACATCGAAGTTCTTCATCGCTTTCTCCAGCTTCAGTCCTCCCCTGCTCACATATGGAAGGGTATGCCCCTTCACTTCGATTTTTACATCTTCGGAAAATGTGGTTCCCGCTTTATCTTCTCTCTGCCCGTCCACAAACACATTGCCGGACATGATGATCGCCTTCGCTTTCTCTCTGGAGGCTGCCAGACCCTGCTTTACAAGTAATACATCCAAACGTTCTTTCATGCCTTTTTATCCTCTCCGCCCCAAATATTCCGTCATGATCCGCTTCGCTATGGACTCCTCATCCATCAGGACCTCCCGGCGCAACACATCCACACTGCCATGCTCAATATAATCATCCGGCAATGCGATCATAAGCACCTTACACGTTAAGCCTTTTCTGGAAACGAAGTCCAGTACCCGTTCTCCGTAACCGCCGCTTTTTACATTTTCTTCGATCGTTACGAGGAGTTCATGCTCCCCTGCCAGTTCAAGGATCATCTCTTCATCGATCGGCTTCACAAAACGCGCGTTGATCAGCGTACAGTTGTAGCCCGTATCCTTCAGCTGTTCCCGCACACGCACAGCCGTTTCAAACATATGTCCCACACTCAGGATGGCGATAGAATCCTCCTCGAAAATCGCTTCACTCTTACCGTAGACGATCGGCTGACGATATTCCTTGAATCCGTCGTAAGCCGTACCGCGGGGATACCGAAGCGCCGCCGGAGCCCCAAGCCTTACCGCAAAGCGCAGCATGTCCGCCAGTTCCCATTTATTCTTCGGTGACATCACCGTCATATTCGGCACCATAGAAAGATAGGACAGATCAAAATCGCCCTGATGCGTCTCACCGTCACTTCCCACCAGACCTGCCCTGTCAATGGCAAATACAACCGGAAGTTTCTGCAGACACACGTCGTGGATGATCTGATCAAATCCCCTCTGAAGGAAGGACGAGTAGACCGCAAATACCGGATGAAGCCCGGCCGCCGCAAGTCCCGCCGCGAACGTCACGCCATGCCCTTCCGCGATCCCCACATCGAAGAACCGCTCCGGAAAATGCTTATGGAACGCGGCAAGTCCCGTGCCGTCCTCCATCGCTGCCGTAATCGCAACCAGACTTTCGTCCTGTCTTCCGAGATCCAGCATAACTTTGGAAAATACATCTGTGTAGGAATCTTTCCCGCTCTTCGCCAGCGGTTCTCCCGTTTCGATGTCAAATGGTCCGGTTCCGTGGAATTTAGACGGGTTCTTCTCTGCCGGAGGATACCCTTTTCCTTTCCGGGTCAGCACATGCAGGAGCACCGGCCCTTTGACTCTCTTCGCTTCTTTGAAGGCCCGGCAGAGTGCTTTCAGGTTATGTCCGTCCACCGGTCCTAAATATTTAATTCCCATATCTTCAAAAAACATACCCGGCACAAAAAGCTGTTTGATACTGCTTTTCGTTTTGCGTATATGTTTTACAAGCTTCTCTCCGCCGACCGGAATGCTTCCCACCACCGTCTCAACCGCATTTTTCAAGTCGGTATACGCCTCAGCGGTGCGAAGTCCGTCCAGATACTGGGACATTCCGCCCACATTCTGGGAAATAGACATTTTGTTATCATTTAACACGATAATAAAATTGGTTTTGAGCGTGGCCGCATTATTGAGCGCCTCGTACGCCATTCCTCCTGTCAGGGATCCGTCCCCGATGACGGAAATCACATGATAATCTTCCCCCAGGATATCCCGCGCACGCACATATCCAAGTCCAGCGGAAATGGAAGTTGAGCTGTGTCCCGTGTCAAACGCGTCACAGTCGCTTTCTTTTCGTTTCGGGAACCCACTCATGCCGCCGTATTTTCTCAGCCCGTCAAACCCGTCTTTTCTTCCGGTCAGGATCTTATGGGTATAGGACTGGTGTCCCACATCCCAGATCATCTTATCCACCGGAAGATCGAAATTCAAATGCATGGCCATGGTCAGTTCCACCACACCCAGATTGGAAGCAAGATGTCCTCCGGTGCGGCTGATTTTTTCTATAAGAAATTTCCGGATCTCCGAAGCCAGCTCTTCCAGCTCCTCATCCTTCAATTGTTTGATATCATTTGCTTTCTGAATCTGTTCCAGATACATACCAACACCTCGTTATTTTCTCCTATGTACCAGCTCCTGGATCAGCCATGTGAGATACGGATTTTCAAGGTTCAGGCTCTGAAGCAGCTCCACTGCCTCTTCCGAAATCCTCTCAACATCCTTTGCCGCCCCATCCAGACCTTTGATGGTCACATACGTTGTTTTTTCATTCTTTTCATCGCTGTGGATCGGTTTACCGAGTTCTTCCTGCGTGCTTGTCACATCCAGAATATCGTCCTGGATCTGGAATGCGATCCCCACATCCGATGCGATCTTCTCCACGGTTCTTACCTGTTCTTCCGAAGCTCCGGCAAGCACCGCACCGATCATCATGGCACTCTCAATGAGTGCTCCTGTCTTCAACTCATAGATGAAGTTCAGCATCTCTTCGTCCAGTCCCTTGCCGCAGGACGCCACATCCACGACCTGCCCTCCGATCATTCCGTAGATCCCTGCCTTTTCGGCCAGAATCTTCAGAGCCTTCCCGATCTGAAGGCTCTTCTCAGGCGCGAGGTCAAATGCCTTCACTGCCGTCTCAAACGCATAGTTGAGCAGCGCGTCTCCCGCAAGGATCCCCATCGCTTCCCCGTAAACCACATGGGTCGTCTTTCTCCCGCGGCGGTATTCATCGTTATCCATCGCCGGCAGATCATCGTGAACCAGCGAATAGGTATGGATCATCTCCAGTGCCGCCATAAAAGGCTCCACGACTTTTCCCTCTCCTCCAAAGAGGCGGAAGGTCTCCTTCATCAGCATCGGGCGGAGCCTTTTCCCTCCCGCCGTCACACTGTACGCCATCGCTTCCATGATCTGCTTCTGATACCCTTCGGCAGCCGGCAGATACGCATCCAGAACTGCCTCGATCTCACTTACTTTCTGCTTCATTTCTCCGCTAAAATTCATGTGTTTCTCCATTCTCCTCTAATACCAGTACCTGTTTTTCTACTTTATCGATCTTATCACTGCACCGTTTCAGCATTTCCATTCCGCTCTGGTACAACCGGAATGATTCCTCCAGAGATGTCTCGCCGCTTTCCAGTTTGTTCGTCACATCATCCAGCTTTTCAAAGAGTTCCTCCAGGGTCTCTTTCTGTTCTTCTTCCTTCAATTCTTCTTTCGGCGCTGCTTTTTTCTTCGTCTCTGCCATCCCTAATAATCCTCCTTCCGGACATCCCTGACCTCTGCGCGGATCACGCCGTCGGTCACATATATGTTAAGAAGCTCCTTTTCTCTGACATCCGCAACGCGCCTTACCGTGCGTCCGTTCTCCTGCTGCACATAAGAGAAGCCCTGATTCAGCCTGTCAAGCGGTGAAGCCCCCTTCATCCGCTCGATTCTGAGTGCCAGCTTATGCTTCGCATCCGTCAGTTGCCTTTCCATATCGGTGCGAAGGAGCTCTTCATATTTATCCACTTTATTCCGGAAATCCTTGATCCTGGCGTAAAAAGCCTCCGGAATCAGTTCTTCATAATCCGCAAGCTGCTGCCTCAGATCCAGAAGCCTTCCCCTCGGACTTAAATATCCCATCTTTGTCTGGTACGTTTCCAGCATCAGGCGCATCATGTTCAGTTTCTGCACAAGGCTCCGGTGCATCTTGCGCGCATAGTCCTCCATCTTCTCATCCACCTTGCGAATCTCGCAGACCGCAAGTTCCGCCGCAGCCGAGGGTGTCGGAGCGCGAAGATCCGCCACATAATCAATGATCGTGGTGTCCGTCTCATGTCCCACGGCCGAAATGACCGGAACAGAACTCTCAAATACGGCTCTTGCCACGATTTCTTCATTAAATGCCCAGAGATCCTCGATGGATCCTCCGCCTCGTCCGACGATCATGACATCCACCTTCTTCTCCTCCAGCATCCGGATCCCCTTCACGATACTCTCAGCGGCACCTTCTCCCTGCACCAGTGCCGGGTAGAGAATGATCTGCACATAAGGATTCCGTCTTTTCGTAATATTGATGATATCACGAACAGCCGCTCCCGTCGGAGCCGTCACCACACCCAGTGTCCGCACATAGGGAGGAATCGGCCTTTTGTATTCCGGTGCAAACATCCCCATTTCTTCCAGCTCCTGCTTCAGTGCCAGAAAACGTTCATAGAGAAGTCCTGCCCCGTCCAGCCGGATCTCCTTCGCGTAGAGCTGGTATTTCCCATCCCTCTCGTAAACGCTGATGCTTCCAAGGACTATGATCTGCTGTCCTTCCCTCATACGAAAAGAAAGTCCGCTGCGCTGCCCGGCAAACATGACACAGGCAATCGTCCCGGACTCATCTTTTAAAGAAAAATATATATGTCCCGAAGTGTGATATTTTACATTCGACACTTCACCTTTCACATAAATTCGATTCAGCATAAAGTCCTGCGCAAACATATTTCTGATATACGCATTGACCTGCTTCACTGTATATACATTCTGCATTGACTCTCCTGCATCGAAGACCGGGTGAGACTTAAGCAAGCTTTCCCAGTACTCCGTTGATAAATGCCGGGCCTTCATCGCCCGAAAATCTCTTGGCCAGCTCTACAGCCTCATTGATCGCTACTTTGACCGGCACATCGTCATCAAATCGCATCTCATAGACAGCAAGCCGAAGAATGGACAGATCCACTTTGTTCATTCTGGTCGTCTTCCATCCGGTCGCATTCTCATTGATCATCGCGTCGATCTCCCGCACTTTTGAGGCGATCGCTTTTGCCTTTGCAAGCATGTAGCTGCGGTCCTTCTCGCTCACATCATCCAACTGGTCGAGATACAGCTCAAGCTGCGCCTCAAGCTGTTCCTCCTCCGTGAATTCCAATCCGAAAATCATTTTGAAAATATGTTCTCTCAGTTCACTTCTTCCCATCGTCTCTCTCCAAATTTATTCTTCGTCCGGCATATCCACGCCCGCCACACGGATGTTCACGTCCGCTACAGTCAGGCCGGTCATATTCTCGATTGCAGCCTTCACTTTCTCCTGTACCTTCATGGTCGTATCCTTGATGCTTCTTCCGTATTTCAGGTTCAGCGCCAGGGAAACCGTCACGATGCCTTCCAGCACATCCACTTTCACACCCTTGGAAAGGCTCTTCATGCCGAGCTTCTCAATCAGTTCTCTGGTGGCATTGCCTGCCATAGAAGAAACGCCTTCTACTTCCATTGCCGCAAGTCCTGCAATGATCGCTACCACTTCATCTGCGATCTGTACAACACCAAGATTCTCATCAGTTTCAATTGTATATGTGTTTCTTTCTTCTTTATTCATGATAAGCCTCCTTCAAATTTCGCCTGTATGCTCCGTTCGTCCGCCCCTTATCGCGGCACATTCTACATTTACTATATCACATTTTCCATGCGTTGGAAAGAAGAATTATGAACGCCCGAACTCGGATAATTTCAGACCTTCATTTCGCTCCAATACCATACGGATGCTCCAGCTGTTGACAAAAAGCAGGAGCGGCCGGTCCTTCAGATCCTTGATCTTCTTCATGTCAGAAGTTCCCACCAGCCTGTCCATGTCGATGTTATCATTTTCAATCCACCGGATGTGCTCATACGGAAGGGTATCCATACGGATCTCCACATTGTATTCATTTTCCAGACGGTACTTCAGCACATCGAACTGCAGGACGCCGACCACACCCACAATGATTTCTTCCATACCGGTATTAAATTCCTGGAAAATCTGGATCGCGCCTTCCTGGGCAATCTGATTGATTCCTTTGATAAACTGCTTTCTCTTCATGGTATCCACCTGGCGCACTCTTGCGAAATGCTCCGGCGCGAAGGTCGGAATCCCTTCGTATGCAAATTTATCCGGAGAATTCGTAAGGGTGTCTCCGATGGAGAAAATGCCCGGGTCAAACACACCAATGATGTCTCCTCCGTACGCCTTGTCGATCATCTTCCTCTCGCTCGCCATAAGCTGCTGCGGCTGGGATAAACGGACCTTTTTACCGCCCTGGATGTGATACACATCCATTCCCGCGTCAAATTCACCGGAACAGATTCTCATGAACGCGATCCGGTCCCGGTGTGCCTTATTCATATTTGCCTGAATCTTAAATACAAAAGCGGAAAATTCTTTCTCCGTCATCGGATCAATGAGCCCTTTGTCGGACATTCTCGGAAGCGGAGACGTCGTCATTCTAAGGAAATGCTGAAGGAATGTCTCCACACCGAAGTTCGTGAGCGCAGATCCGAAGAACACCGGTGAAAGTTCACCCTTGCTTACCAGCTCCTGGTCAAACTCGGCGCTCGCCCCGTCCAGAAGCTCGATCTCCTCCTCCAGCTTCTCATACTGTTCCCGGGTCACGATCTGCTTCGCTTCCTCACTGTCGATCGGCGCCTTTCTCACGGCTCCTACCGAAGTTCCCTTCTTCGTGTCCGAGAAAATTTCCAGTTCTCTGGTGTCACGGTCGAATACACCGCGGAATTCCTTACCGGAACCGATCGGCCAGTTGATCGGACAGGTGGCGATCCCCAGTTCTTTTTCAATATCATCCAGAAGCTCAAAGGTATCCATCGCCTCCCGGTCCATCTTATTGATAAACGTAAAAATCGGAATGTGGCGCATCACACACACTTTGAACAGTTTTCTGGTCTGTGCCTCAACACCCTTGGAACCATCGATCACCATGACCGCAGAATCCGCTGCCATCAGCGTACGGTACGTATCCTCCGAGAAATCCTGATGTCCCGGTGTATCCAGAATATTGATGCAGTATCCGCCATACTCGAACTGCAGTACAGACGAAGTAACCGAAATACCTCTCTCCTTCTCAATCTCCATCCAGTCTGAAACAGCGTGTTTCGCTGTCGCTTTTCCCTTAACCGAACCGGCCTGATTGATGGCTCCTCCGTAAAGCAGGAACTTCTCAGTCAGTGTCGTCTTTCCGGCATCCGGATGGGAAATGATCGCAAATGTTCTTCTTTTCTTGATTTCATTCGTAAAATCTGCCATGGTATACTCCTGTTATTCTATAATGTAGTATTCGTTCTTTCTATCTATTTATTCACCTTTTGCTCACTTAATGAGGTCATTTAATTAGTCTACCACATATTATTACAAAATAAAAGAGAGAAGTTGTTTGGGATGGGGATGGATTTGTTGATGACGGGAGAAGTGAAACGTTACGGATTAAATAAGCAATTCTTGCTATTTGGCACGTAGGAAATTTTTAGATTACGGCTTATTTAGCAAGAATTGCTATTTGGTACGTAGCTTGATTCTTTATTTACGGCTTATTTCTCCATTTTCTCTATCTGGCACGTAACCATAACTCACCATTACGGCACATTCTGCAAAAACTCTTATTTAGTACGTAACCACCTCAAATTACCGCTCTATATTTGCCCCATTTAACGCATAACACATATAAAACGCATTTCACTCCATTCCTTCATAATCCATTCTTCCATAGTCTGATTCCATATATTAAGCTCATTCATTCTCCCCGCTATGTATCGGAGTGATCACGATATTTGCCGCATTGATTTCTGCTTTGCGTGTCACAATGTCTTCGATCTGTGCGCGTTTTGCTTCTGTGAGGTCACTGCTGTTTACTACAACATCAGCAGAATCTTCGGAAAGGCTGACGACTGCCTCGCTGAATCCTTTGCTGGCCAGGAGGGTCTCGATCGTGACTTCTTTTTCTGCCAGTTCGGTCATCTGTACCAGCTGCGCGATGGCATCTGCTTTCTGTTCATCGCTCACGTTTGTGTCGTCGATGATCGCCTGGAGAGTTTCTTTATTTTTCGCTCTCACCTGCTCGCGGCTGATCTTGGCCTGTGCGACAACACCGCTTGCTGTTCCGCTGGTCAGGACCGCTTCTCCCGGAGTGCCTTCTGTTTCCGCATCGGCCACTTCCCCATCCGTCTGAGATGCATCTTCGTCAGAAATATCCAGAAGCTCCGTACTTGCAAGTGTGCTGTCCGCTTCTTCGGCCGTACTGCTTCTTCCAAATATTTTTCCGGAGTAATTAAGATAACCGGCTACCGCGATCATGACTGCAAGTGCCGCGATGATCATCTGATTCTTCTTAAATATTCGTTTCACTTTCCTTCCTCCTGTTTCTATTTATTGATTGCGCTTCATTACTTTTATTTTATGCGTGTCTACAGGGAATAATGCCTGGACAGCCTCTGTTATGTTCTCGATCACCACTGCATCGTCTCCCCCATCTGCAATCACCAGGACTCCTTCGATATCGGGGCTCAGTTCTTTTGTAATATAAGGAGTCTCATCGCTTCCGTTTCCGGTATAGACAGAGGTCTCGGATGAACTGCTTCTTTTGGAAGAACCGGATTCATTTTCTCCGGTCGTCTCACTGGAGGTCTCCCTGTCCTTTTCTACGATTTTTTCCGAAGATGCGGAAAGCGTGATCATTACGGATACTTTTCCCACTCCCTGTACCTGTGCAAGTGCATCTTCCAGTCTCCGCTCCAGGCGCCGGACATAAGCCTCATCGTCGGAACTCCCGGAAAGCGACGTTTCCTCCCGTGCTTCATCCTGCGTCACTTCCTGTCCTTCTTCCCCATCCTTTGGCACCGGGATCGCGATCACGACCAGAAGGATCCCGACAAGCAGAAGAATCAGCCACTGTTCTTTCTTTCCGAAGAACGTTTTCAAATATTGTAAATACTTCTTATTCTTCTCCATTCTGCTCCTCCCCGGAAAATGAATCGACAAAATCCTCCATTTCTTCGGCCTCCTCTCTGATTTTTTCCAGCTCCTTCCAGTTGTCGTCGCTTACAGAATCCCGAATCCTGCCTTCAAAACCGGCATCCATGACCTTCATGACCGGCGTCATCAGAAGGATGACCAGAATCAGTCCACAGAAGAAGCGGATATATTTTTCATAGCTCTTATTCGGAATCAGATGGAGAACGGCCGTCATCAGTACCATGTAAAATGCAAGATTTCTCAGCCATTCATAAAAATAATTAAACATCCGGTCTCTCCTTTCTTCAGCTGGTGGCTGCGGCAGTCACTGCGATGGTGACCAGAAAGAGAACCGAGGTGGTGAACACGATACTAAGAAGCATCCGGCAGGCATTTCCCATGCTGGACAGCACTTCCACGATCCTCTTATCGGAAATCGGCTGGACCACGGCTGCCATTGCTTTGTACAAAATCGTCAGAATACCCATATTCAGGATTGGCAAAAGGCAGATTCCGACTGCCAGCACTGCCCCTGCCATACCGACTGCATTTTTAATCAGCACTGCCGTACCAAGTACCACTTCCGTCACCCCGCCGATAGCATCCCCGATGCCGGGAAGCATTTCCGCTCCTTTGGTCCAGACGCTTCGTTTCACCTGGTCGATCGCAGGACTTAGGATTCCCTGAATCACACTCACTCCGGTCACGCAGGCAAGCATCGTCTTCATGATCCATGAGATCAGCGTTTCCAGAAGCTCTCCGGTCTTGGAAAGATATTCTTCACCGGACAAATAATTCAGGATCTGCACCATCAAATACACATGTACGAGAGGGAGCACAAACCGGACGATCACCATTTCCACAAGATAGATCAAAAGCAGGATAAGCTGATAAAATCCCATTCCCGAAACACTTCCTGTCACCGCAGTCATACACAGGAAATAGGCCGGAGCCAGAACCTTCATGAATGTCAGAAGGGTTTCCAGACCTTGTTCGACCGTGTCCGTTGTGGAAGAAAATCCGGTCAGGCAGACTGCAATCAGGAGAATATATACGATATAAAATGCGCAGTCCGCGATCTGGCTGCTTTGAAATACCCCTGAGAAATTGGTGAAAACGGCTGCAACGATCAGGAGAAGAAGCATCTGCAGCATGGCAGGCCTGTTTTCTTTTACAAGTCCAAACAGTGTATCCGCCACAAAATCCCCAATCAGTTCGGAAGAAATGGTCTGTTCTCCGTCCATCATCGCCTGAACCACATCGCGGAACCGGACTTTCTCCCCCGGATATGCCTCTTTTAAGACACGGTCGATCTGATCCATATCCAATTCGTCGAACAGACTCTCTGCTGCATCCTCACTTAATTTCGCAGCGTCTTCCTGCGCCACACCTTCCTGTGCCTCCTCTCCCTGCACCGTTTCTCCCTGCATCGTCCCTCCCTGTACCTCGCCTTCCTCGGCATGCACCGTGTCCGTGACTGCAATCAGCAGAAACACGAAGACAACATACATTTTGTGCCGCATGCTCCGTAGTATTCCTGTCATCTTCCACTCCTTCCCCATATTCCCGATCCCATACTCTTTTTCCCTGTGCTTCAGCCGAGAAATCCCTGGATTGTGACCAGAAGCGCTTCCAATACCGGCATACTAAGAGCCAGGATCGTCAGTTTTGCAAATATTTCGATCTGCGACGCGATCGTCTGATATCCCGCGTCCCGGCAGATCGCGGAGGCAAATTCCGACACATAGGTCACACCCAGCATTTTGAGGATTGCTTTCATATAACTACTATCCACTTTGACATAGCTGCCGATGGTATCGAATGCTTCTTTGATCACCTCCAGCCTTCCGCTCATCCCGAACAGCAGGAACAGGCTGACCGCGATTCCTGTGTAAATACCGTATTCCGCTTTTCCGCTTTTGAACTGCAGGGCCAGAAGCGTCCCTACCACACCGATCCCTGCGATCTGTATCATATTCATCCGAATGCCTCCTTTTCTGCAAACGGCTTTGCGGCTTTCTACAGTGCAAATAGTCTCCGGATATCCTCAAAAAGCTCATACACATAAGGGATGATCCAGAACAGTACAAGAATAAGCCCAGCAAAACTCGTCAGAAATGCCTGCTCTTCCCGCCCGCTGTGTTTCAGCACCTGGCTGAGCACCGAGACCAGGATCCCGACAGCCGCGATTTTAAAAATCAGATTAACACTCATGAATTCCTCCTCCGATTTCTTTTGTCACAGAAGCAGGATCACGAGGAAAAGACCTGCCGATACCCCCAGAAGATTACTGAGACGCTGCTTTTCATATAAGATCTTCTCTTTACGGCCTATCCTTTCCTCCAGGCGTTTGACGTACCACTTCAGTGTCTGCTCCTGCATGCGGATGTCCAGATGATTCATCTGATATCCAAG
>JBJENH010000042.1:0-14677 GCA_051880095.1 Bariatricus sp.
AGCATGAGCTTGTCATCATCTGACAAATTGTCATATCCTCTCTTTTTTATTGTCTTGCACAGCATCCACATCATCGCCCGGTGAATCAGAGACAGTTTACTGTAATCAATGCCTCCCCGGAAATGAAACTGTTTCATATTGTCATACATATCTTTCGGTATGGCTTTGGCAATACTTTTTTCAATATGTGTAACATTTTGCAGCGATGTCGGATCTGCAAGTCCGCAGGTGAATAAAATCAGCTTCTTATCGCGAATTGCCGGATACAGCTTTACGATCTGCTTCATTCCACTGACTCCTCCGGCATAAAGGCTTCCTCCGTGAATAATTACATCATACTTTTGCAGCGTATCAGAATGAACCTCTTTGATGTCCTTTACTTCACAAGAAAGAGCTTCTCCAACCCACTGTGCGTATTTCTTTGCGCTGCCGTATTTTGATGAATAAATCACAATATATTTCATAAGTTCATCCTACCTTTCCATTCAGCTATATTTTTTTCATCTTCCAGAATGATTCTAAATTCCCCATATTATGATCCCTAGTATCGCAGAACATAGAATGATCCACATTGGAGACACCTTTTTCTTCAGCAGATATTTGAATATGAGAAGAATACCTCCAAGAATGACAGTGACAATGACAGAACGTATGTCTGCCGCCACATTTTTCCCCAACCGGATACAGTTTCCCAGGATCATGGTAACTCCGGTTGCAAGGATAATGCCGATGACGCAGGGCTTCAGGCCTCCGATGACAGCTTGTACACAGCCATGATTCCATACTCTCTTTAAGGCAGCTACAAACAGCAGAATAATCACAAATGCAGGGAGAACGACTGCAAATGTTGCTAAAACTGCTCCCGGTATACCAGCCTGGCTGAGGCCGATATAGGTCGCAAGATTCACCATGATCGGGCCGGGCGTGCTTTCGCTGACGGCAATCATATAGGTCAGCGTTTCTTCACTGAGCCAGCCATGTGCCAAAACAACGTCACGGATCAGAGAAATCGCACCATATGCACCTCCGAAAGAAAAACATCCCACTTTCAAGAATGCCAGGAAAAGCTCAAGATAAATCATTTTTCTCTCTTCTCCTTTCCATGGCGTATCACATTGATCTCATAAAGCGCAAGACTGAAAACTGCAGCAATGATCATCAGGCTGATAGAAGAAAAGTTCCAGGAAAATATCTGGATCAGAACCATGGCGGCAAACGACACGAGCATGATTCCTTGCGTGATTCTGTCTTTATTCATCTTGCGTATCATCATAATTGCCGCATCCAGAATGATGATTCCGACTGCAGCTTTTATTCCTTTGAATGCATTTGCGATGATCTTGATTTCCAGAAACTGATTCAGAAACATGGATATCAGATAAATGATGAAAAATGAAGGGAGAACGACTCCGACTGTTGCGGCAAGGGCTCCTGACAGTCCCGCCTGCTGATATCCCACAAAGGTTGCACAGTTTATTGCAATCGGTCCGGGTGTTGATTCTGCTATGATTGTCACATCCATCATTTCATCGTGCGTAATCCAATGCTTCTTTTCTACACACTGTTCTTCGATCAGTGCAAGCATCGCAAGACCGCCGCCAAAAGTGAATAAACCTATTTTAAAAAATGACAAAAATAAGTCAGGCAAAATATTTCCTGTTTTTTTCTTATCATAGCGCTTGTTCAGACTATTCATTCTCCGCCTCATTTCCAATGCCTATCATTTTGTTATATTGCTTTTTCTGTTATTTTACCAACCAAATCCCCAAATAGCAATGTTTCTTATATAGTTTGTTTATACTTCATCATGATATTCAAAAAAGTCAAAATCTGCGTATTGTTTATGTTTTACGCGGTCAGCACAGGTGAGGCCTACCATGGTTCCTGTAAATTCGCCGTATTTGCAGTACTCATCGGAGAATTTAGTTGTATCAAAGATTCTTCCGATTTGTTCGTATTTTTCTCCGTTAAGACTCCACTCAAACCATGATTTTCGACCGTCTATGTAAAGCCTTAAGTAAACCGGAACGTCATCTATCGGAATTCTCGAATTGAGGAATTCTGTTTTTTCTCCGTTTTCGAGCTGAATAACGGAGAGTGCGCTTTGGCCTAATGTCTCACTGTAATATTTTCTGAGATTAATGTAATTCATATTATCATAGTATAAGATCAGTCCAGCACTGTGCTGGTGAACTTCCGGCTGGAATTCCATTTTTGTTGTGATTCTTGCGTGTACACTTGTTAGTTTTCTAGCGAGAATGCTCACTCTGTTAAGAGATGTGCGGGACTCCTGACCACGAATTCTTACATAACCGGGACGGATTTTTACATCCGCAAATGATTGTGGCATCAATCTGGGCGCATAGTAACAGATGCCTAGTTCATCGGAGTCAAAATCATCAAAGTCTGGAATCTGCTGCATCGGGCATTCGGGGAGGGCGCTTTCCGGCACCTCTATTTTTGCAAGGTTAGTACCGTCTGCCATACGGAGCCAGTTATCTTTGGTCCACATCATTTTCTGAATAGCAGTCTCTCTTCCGAGTGTGCATCGAAGTTCCGGAACAAAGGGGCGAGCTGTCAGGTGCACCAGATATACTTCCCCATCCGGTGTCTCTACATAACTTCCATGACCAGATTTCTGCAACACAGAATCTGGATTAAAATACTTGGGTTTCAGATGATCTGGATCATGGCGTTCATAGGATTCTCCTGGTACAGAGGTTACTATTGGATTTTTCGGATCCTTCTCGTAGGGACCCCAAATATTCTCTGACCGTCCCATGGTGACACAATGATTATATCCGGTTCCTCCTTCCGCGCACATGATATAATAGTATCCGTTTCTTTTGGTCAGATGAGGGGCTTCGATACATCCTCTGTCAGTTCCGCCGCTCCAGATGCGTTTCGGATATCCGATGATCTCTTTTTTCTCGGGAGAATACTCTACCATGCAGATTGCTCCGGGTTTTTCATATCCTTCTCTTGTCTCCCACTCCAATGAAACCACCCATTTTCTGCCGTCTTCATCATGGAACATAGATGCATCAAAGCCCGAAGAATGCAGATATACTGGTTCACTCCACGGTCCTTTGATGTCTTTTGCTGTAATCACAAAATTATCTACATCAAAATATCTGGCGTTCATGGAGTTCATGACACCATATACAACATAAAACAAATCTTCCTCTTCGCAATAAGTAAGGCACGGTGCCCAGATTCCTTTTGCGGAAGGCAGTTTCTTCAGATCCACCTTTTCATCGTCAGTGAGCACATGGGTATACAATTCCCAGTTTTTAAGGTCTCTTGAGTGATATACCGGGATTCCCGGAAACCATTCAAAAGTTGACACAGCCAGATAATAATCTTCTCCTTTTCTACAAATACACGGATCTGGATTGAATCCCGGAATTATTGGATTTATAATCATTTTTTTCTCCTGCCTTAAATAATATTTTCTTTTATTTTACCACTTACTATAGATCTTGAAGGAACCGAAATTATAAACATCTCACCAGAGATACGGAGGTGACACTTTCGCTCTTCTTCACTCCTGTTCAGCAGAATAAATGTCATTTCGCTATCTTCATTTTCCCACGCTGTGCAATCGATCTGCTCTGTATATCTGGTACAGGCCAGTCTTCTCGCGCCTTTCTTAATAAAGCCGGCAAAATGACGATAGTATTCCAGACATTTTCTCTCTTTCAGCTGCCTGCTTGGGATATCGAACATATACGGAGCCTCGCAGTAATTTGCCGTATGATTCGGTCCTCCTTCACTATCAAGCAAGAGATTCCAATCATAGAAACCGGTCATGCCGTGATTGAGATTGCCGATCATATCATGCGCCAGCCGTCCTGCATTTTCCAGCTCTGCATTTTTATCGTATTTTCCGAATTCCAGGCAGCTTTCGGACAGAATCAGTTTCTTATCCGGGTACATTTGCCGGACAAGGTCCAATGCTTCAAAATGATCCCCGCTGTACCAATGAAAAGCAATACCATCCACAAGTTGGTTGGTAGTCTCATCAATAATCTCTGACGCTCTTTCATAGACACGTTCTTTGTTGTGATCCCAGATAAAAATTTCGATATCATCCATACCGTGTTCCTTAAGTGCTGGGGCCAGATAATCTCTTAGAAATATCTTTTCCTCTTCAGCTGTATATACACAGGAATCCCACTGCTGTGCCGCTTTCGGCTCGTTCTGGACAGACATGCGCTCGACTTCAAATCCTCTGCTTCTGAATTCTTCTATATATCTGCACAGATATTCTGCCCAGCGTTTCCGGTATTCCGGTTTTAATGAACCACCTTTTTTTCTGTTATGGTTTGTCTTCATATATGCCGGTGGTGACCAGGCGGATAACATGATCTTCAGTTTTTTTCCGGCTATTTTCTCCGCCGCTTTCAAAAACGGTATAATATACGTTTCTGTATCTGCAAATGAAAATTTTTGTAACTTCTCATCTTCTTCATACGGATCCGCCTCGAACATGTGGGTAGAAAAATCACAGCTATCCACAGGAATCCGTACATGTGTATATCCCATCTGATTCGGATCAAAATAGGTTGAAATCATTTTCCCCTTCTGCTCTTCAGAAAGCATAGAGAATACATATCCGGCTGCATCTGTGATTGCTCCTCCAAATCCGTCAAAAGTCTGGTATTTGATATGAGGATAAATATTCAGGACTTCATTTTCTATACCGTCATCTTTTTCAGATGTAATAATATGCTCTTTAAAACTCTCGTATTCTGTTGTTGTATACAAAATAGCTTTCATCTACATTTCCTCCAATATTTTCACATCCCAATCTGTCAAATGGATGCTTTCACCCTTTTTATAGATTGTATCGGACAAGATATCTCTTACAGAATCATACGGACAAAGGACTTCCCGCTCTTCCTCACTATAATGAAGAAGATAATGCAGATATTTCCCTTCCTGATTGATACCACTTCTTAGAATTACAGGCCAGACAAATTTTGTCTTCCTTACAGAAATGCCTGCTTTCTCCACAGCTCTACCATATAGTTCTTTCAAAACCTCTTTTTCAGTATAGCATCCAATGTAGTAAGCGTGACCTTTTCCAAATTGATTATGCGTAATTGCGGCATATTTTCCCCAATATTTATGTTCATACTTTACTAGACTTTCCCCATCATCTGTCTTAAGCAGTTCCGCGAAATACTCTGCATGCTTTCCATTTACAGTTGCTTTACCTGGTTCAGTAAACTGGTTGTAACTCATACCGAAACATTTATGCAATCCGTGTGGCTGCGTGTCAGAATATACACTTAGATGTTCGTCGGATACGAAAGATCGGAAAGAACTAAAGAGTATCCCACCGTCTGCCACAAAGTTTTCCAGTTGTTTAATCGTATTATCGGTGGCACTGTACAGAGCCGGGATTACGATCATTTTGTATTTCAAGGGATCCAGTGCTTTAACATCTACGATGTCACACTCGATGTTCATTTCATAAAGACTGTCATACATCCATCTGACCACATCATTGTAACTTAAATCTCTGTCAATCGGGAACCATTTCAATGCTGTCAGAGAGTGATTATCAACAACCAGAGCTACTTGATTGTTCTTTTTCATATGCAGCAGTCTGTTCCCGTATTTTTTCCATTCCTGTCCGATAACACAGGCTTCTTCATAAGCCGGATTGGGGGAAAGATCATGACTTAAGAGCCCTCTCCAATATGTTTCATATCCGTTGTGAATCGAATGCCAGTTCCAGTACAGAATCCCGTCTGCTCCACTCGCCAGATGGCTGTAGGCATGGAGCCGTAATTGTCCCGGATACGGTGTCCAGTATTTGAACGCCTGTGCCTGGCATTCCAGAACCAGATAGTTGTCATCTTTCAAACAACGGATTGAATCACCGGCAAAGGCAATTTCCGCTCCAGTAAGCAGATCTTGTGTCGGATGATAAATATCGGTTCCGGCTATGGTAAGGCATTGAGCTGCCTCGTAATGATTAATATCCGGCTGAACACCGTAAGAATATCCATCCTGTGCAATATCCGCCCCGAATTTCTTCCATTCAAAATCAAAATTATGGGTGATAAACTGGTCTTCTCTCTTATACTCTCTGACGATATCCGTCTGCCATTTCAGATAATCTGCAGCAAGTTTTCTCCGGAACTTATCAAATTCTGCGCATAAACCTCCATTTACACATCCAGTCATGTCAGGGAAATCTCCCCAGTCATGAATAGAATTACTCCAGTAGGCAAGATAAAATGCTCTGTTTAACTGCTCCGTAGTTCCAAATGTATCTTTCAGGTATTCCCGGAACATGGACTGAACCTGCTCTCCCACATTACCATAGTGTTTTGTCTCATTGTCAATCTGGAAACCAATCACCTGCGGATACTCCACTGTATGAGCTATAAGTTTTCGGATGACTCTTTCTGCATGTATACGAAATACCGGATTCCACAAGTTTATAAGCTGACGATGACCGTATTTCTCCCGTCCCTCTTTTGTCACCGCCATAACATCCGACTCTTTTTGTTCGAGCCATGAGGGAATTGCGTAAGTCGGTGTCCCGATAATTACCTGCATATCATATTGTTCCACTGCTGCCAGAACCCTGTCTATATAAGAAAAATCAAATCTGCCTTCCTGCGGTTCCAGCGTACTCCATGTAGATTCCGCAATACGCACCACATTCATTCCTGCCTGCTTCATCATTCTGAGATCCGTTTCCACCCTGTCATACGACATGTACTCCGGATAATATGCTGCACCAAATAATAATTCCTGCTTCATAGCTCTTTTTCTCCATTAGTTATCTATTCTGTGTTTTCCTTCTGCAAGATCCGCCACTGCCTTGTCGTATTTCTTATCCAAATCAAATAACAACATGCATACGATACAGATGACTGACGTGACCACTGGTACCCATGCAAAGGAAACAGTAATCGCACCAAGTGATGATGCACTTTGTACGGCTGCTTCTGCATTAAATCCGCCAGCAGCAAGGATCCATCCAAGTGCAGCAGTACCGATACCGGAACCTACCTTCATACAGAAGGAAGAGGCCGCATTTCCCATGCCTGCTGTTCCATATCCATTGTACCACTCACCATATGTAATTGCATCCTGAAGACATCCGAACATGGTCGCGCCGCCACATCCGAAACCGATTCCTTTGATCACAGATGATGCACAAATCACTGCATAGTTGGTTGAAAATGCAGATAAAAGAAATCCTGCTGTAGCAATCGTCATACCAACCATAAATACATTTCTCTTGCTTACTTTCTTCATTATAAATGGTGTAATGAACAAAGTTACAATCTGCGCAACAGAAAGAAGGTTTGCAACCATCGCATACTGTCCTTCATTTCCCATGTTATATTTTGTAAAATAAAACGCGGAACCGAAGAAACAGGACATCATAAAATACATTGAGAATAAAGCAACAACCATTATAAGCCAGTATTTATTCTTTACAAGACATGCCAGCCCTTTCACAAAGGATACCTTTTCTTTCTTATTTTCATCACTGCTCTGTTCTACTACACGTTCTTTGCAGACAAAAAACATAAACATATTTAAGATAACAAATACAATCATGAGTACACTGATGGTCATCGTCCAGCCTTTTTGAGAGTAGGCATCTCCACCACCAAACACTGTTGTCATCTTCATAACAACTGTATTGATTGTCATAGTTCCTGCTGTTGCTAGAAGGTTACGGAAGTTCCCGAGAAGACCTCTTTCATACTGGTTTGTCGTCATCAGACCATGCATGGTCGCATACGGAACATTAATTCCGGTATAAAAAATAGTAGAAACCAGATTGTATGTAAGGAACATATACGCGATCTGCGCCTTGCCCTCGAGAGTTGTCGGAACACTGAACATCAGTACAGTACAAACTGCCAGCGGAATACACAATCTCGCGATCCATGGACGTGCTTTCCCCCATTTGCTATGTGTATGGTCTACAATATATCCCATAGCAAGGTCGGACACACCGTCCAGTAATTTTGAAAATGCAATGATTGATGCCGCAGCTGCAGCACTTGCGCCTACTACATTAGTATAGTATACTAACAAAAATGCACTAATAGCCGAATATACAAGGTTTCCTGCGTAATCGCCGATACCATAGGCGAATCTCTCCAAAAACGAAAGTTTTGCATTTGGATTCATATCTGTTGTTTTCATAATTTTCTTCCTCTCATTCTCTTTCTTTATTTATCTAACGGGAACCATCCAAAATCCACACATCTTCCAAAATCCCAGCTGTCCCAGCCAACCCAGCCATCAGTATTCACCGTATCTGTCAGTAATTTGTAACTCCAGTAGAAGTAACCGCTTCCTTTGTTCCATGCGTCAAACTGAGCTTTTGCCAATGCATTATAGATTTCCTTTTTCTTATCCTCACTCATCGTTTCTTCAGAAACACCTTCCATTCCGTTGAGAACTGTCTGGCCTCCTCTGGTATCCCTTCCTACTGCAAGTGAATTGAACAGGCACCACTCTGCACAGATCACCGGGAAATACTGCTGCATCTCTTCGATATCTTTTGCAAAATGTTCTTCAATGTATGTTACATATCCTTTTACCGTCTGCTCGCATCCATTCATTTCCGCTACCATCAGGTACTGATGTGTATCAAGAACTACATTTCTGTATTTTTCTTCACGCATAAAATCTTTCCATGCCTTTAACCGAAATGCATCATGAATGACAATATATTTATTTTCTGCCAGATAAGGGGTCATTCTGTCATATGCATCCAGATAGAACTGTCTTATGAATTCCATCGTGTTTGGTTTGGTTCCTTTAGCTTTCTCCGGATCAACTGCAGGATACCGTTCTGGCACATTCATTGCTTCCCACATATCTTCCAGAATCGGTTCGTTGATAACCTCGATTCCCCACAGACCTTTTCTCTTTCCATAGCGTTCTGCCAGCCGTTCCAACACTGTTAGCTCAAATTCTACTTCGTCAGGCTGCTGGGACCATTTACATACCCCACTGATTCCTCCATTATCAAATCCATTCTGGCTGTCCGGAGCAGTATGTAAGTCAATCAGAATCTGAAGGTCGTAACGTTCTGCCCAGTTAAATGCCTTATCCAGTTCCTCAATACAACCAATGAATGGTTCCCTGTCACCAAAGATAAAATACGGAACCGGAATTCGTACCGCATCCATCCCCATTGCTTTGATCCTTGTGAAGTCGCGTTCTGTAATGTATTCCGAACGATGTATTTTAATACGCGCTTCGTAAACCTCCTTGGAAAGCTGTGTCGGCAGATAATACTCATCCTCTGCTGTCGTTCCTTCAAACAATGATGGGCTCATCCATTTTTCAAGAACCAGCCAATTTCCAAGATTCACACCTTTTACATGCATTATTTTTTCCTCCTGCTTTTTATTTTCTTTGTGTTTCACTTTCTGAGGTTAGTTTAAAATAAAAAGCCGTTTACTTATATCACATTTCTCATAGTTTTATTACATTTCTCACTTATTTATGATATACTGATAGAAACAGAAGGGAGGCTTTTCTATGAATGAACAGTATTTAATGCAACATATTTCCTATCATCTTCATACCATTGTCAGAAAATACACACATTCCGTTGAACTTCTTAACACTTTCTGTGCACGCATAAATTTCCATGATGTTTCTGTTGGGTCAAATATCATACAGATCTTTAGATCGGTATGTGATGATTTATCTATGCCTGTCATTTTATCTGTAAACAGCCTCATCCTTTACGCCTTTATTCCAACTCCGTTTCACGATTATGTTATCGGTCCGGTTCAGTCGGCTTCCAATGTGTACTTTAAACACAAATATACTGATGAAACTCTAGATATCGAAAGTTGGTTAAATACAGTTCCCCAGTGTGAGGTTCGTGCACTTTGCGATGATATCCTTCTTATATATAATCTTTGCCATACGACTGTGATTAATTCCAATGCATTGTTGATATCAAACTGCATCGACACAGACACAGAAGAGAAAATCAAAAAATATTATTCTGAACTCGTATTCGAAAACAGGGAAAACGGAAAAAGCCATAATCCCTATGACCAGGAAATTCGTGAGTTTTCCAGCATTGAACACGGAGATCTGGAACAATTGAAACGCAGCATTGAAGAAGATTATCCAGGCGAATTAGGAACGCTGTCTAAAAACCCTGTTCGTCAAGTAAAGGATCTTGGAATTGTCGTTATCACTTTGGCAAGCCGTGCTGCGATTCGTGGCGGCTTGCTGCCGGAGATTTCATTTTCAATGAGCGATTCCTATATTCAGCAACTGGAAGAATGCAATGATATTCCGACGCTATTTCATCTAATCCGAGCTTCTGAGTATCATTACACACAGTTGGTCCATGATCTAAACCACCTAAAGAACGGTATTGCCGAAAAGGATGTGAACCCCCACATCAATAAATGTAAAGATTATATCTTCTCCCATCTGCATGGAAAAATCACCGTTCATGATATCGCGTATGAACTCGGCCTAAACGCAAACTATTTATCAGATCTGTTCAGTAAGTGCGAACATATCTCTCTGACAAAATTTATACAAAAAGAAAAGATCAAACTGGCCAAAAACCTGTTGATCTATTCTCATTACTCCTATATTGAAATTGCAACGTATCTGGGATACTCTTCCCAGAGTCATCTCGGGAAACAGTTTAAAGAAGAAACCGGTTTTACTCTTCGCAAATTCCGGGAGCTTTATGGAATGAAGGACTTTACATGGTAATAAGCTGCATCTGCTTAGCGTCTTAATACAAACTCCTGCACCGGACTTCCGAATTCCTCCGTCAGTTTTCCTTCTGAAAAACCCATCCGCTTATAGAAAGCTCTCGCTGCGATCCCTTCCGGTACTCCTTCCCTATAGGTCGTAACAACGATATTTTTATCCGGTTCCATAAGCGCCAGTGCAAAAGAAACCATGCGTTCTGCAATATGCTGTCTTCGATGAGCAGGATCAACAGCTAAGAAGCATAGCATGCTGTCTTCTTTTGAAATCAAAAGCGTCCCGACGATTTTACTCTCTATCTTTGCACATATCGCAGAATCATGCCCCATAAACCTTAAAACGGTATCCCTGTGTTCTTTCAATGCTTCTTCCGTTTCCAACCCGGGGAAATCGCCACTTACCTGCTCCACAAGCTGCATCCAACTATCAAGATCACATTCTTTACCATACAAAATTTCCATCTCACTCATATCTGCCAATCACCTCTAATTTCTTTCACATGGACGAAGTCTGTTGCTTTTTTCGTGATGTGCCCTGCATTCATTGCATTTTCCATGTCGGATACATTTTGTTTTTGCACATGGGCAGTTCGGATTTACGATCATTCGATATTCCATCGGTACATACTGAATTCCATTGTCTTGTTTCATTTCACCGGTAACGGCAAATCCCAGTTTTTTATATACCTCTACTGCGTACAGAGAGGAGTGCACTGTGATCGTTGGAGAAGTGTTTTCCTCGAGCACCGCGCTCCATAATTTTCTTCCTATCCCTTGCCGCTGATATTTCCCATCTACAAAAAATAAAGCAAGATGCGAACCTGCCTCTCTTGTTGCTATGATTCCCACCAGTTCATGCTTCTCATATGCTCCATACGCAGTGAGCATATTCAGATATTCTTCAGAATGTATGGCATCCCAGAATGCCTTCTTTCCGCTTTCCGAATAACCGGCTGCTTCATATTCAGAAAAAACATCCCATACCAGGGGCAGTGCATTTACCAGCTCTTTATGACTGAGATCTTTGATTTTCATATGCTTACCACTTTCTAAAAGCTTTTTTGGGAAATCTCTTCCCAGTTTCTGTTTTCACACCAATATATTTTTCGCTCCGTCACATCATACACCATGGATACGATCGTCGGACAAACGGTCTGAGCGGTTGCTTTCAATACTTCAAAGCAGTCCGCCACCTCAAATCCGTCATCCGCCTTTTCCAGCATGGAAACCGCTTTTTCATATCGATCCAGTCCCATCCATGGATGCAGTTCACGATTTCCTTTGAATGGTGAGAAATTCGTTAGTACCGAAAACTTTGGTCTTTCTTTATATTGATATCCCTGTCCGGGAATAATCTGCAGCACATTTCCATTCTGATCCGAAAGCTGTGCCTGGAAGGTAACCCCGGGAACACTACAGATATCATGACTTTCAACAATTTCTTTTACCTCTGAAAATGATTTCTTCTCCAAAAGCAAATCGATGTCCAGATTAATAATATTATGACACTTTGGATCAGTCGGATCACTGCGCTGGTCAAAGGGCCAGCAGGTTGGCATGGCGACAAAATCGCCTCTGGCATTTGCGCCAAAGAGCGGGAGCCATCCTTCCGTCGCATCCTTGACTGCAATGTAGACTCTCCTGTCCTCTTCAACAACCATGGACTCCATATCTAATAAGTCAAGATTCCATCCGACAATCGTTTTCTTTCCATTATAAATCAAACTTGTACACATTTTCCATCCTCCCGATGACTTGATCTTTTATTTCCAGGGACGCTTCTTTCCGTGCCAGCCCCGTTCTTCCCAATATCCGTAATCCGGTTCCATCGGTGCAAAATGCTTATGAGCCAGGCGCATCAAATAGAACCACATTTTTGCTCGCCTGTTGCACCCCTGTTTTCCTGCATTTTCCCGAATCTGCTCAGCCAGCTTATCTGTTTTCCGATGGATACTCTTCTTAATTCTGTCCGGGATTTCATCCGGTCTCGCTGCCTGAACACCGATTCCCAGACGGTACACTTTTGAAATCCCCCACATTTCAAGACTGTCCGCCATATCCTTTACCGTACTTTTCATTCCTCCTCCGGCAGCCGTGCTGATTGCAACTGCCTGCTTTCTGCTCATTTCCGGTCTTGGTCTGTGTACCATCCACCAGGTTCCGAAATGATCCAGAAAGCTCATCATCTGACCGGAAGCATGGTATACATAAACCGGACTTGCCAGGATGATGAGATCCGCACTCAGAACTGCCTTCTCTAAAGGCTCCAGTTCTTTGTAGTGCGGACATTTCGATAATTCTGTCTGAAAGCAGGTAAAGCACCCCGTACATTGCTTATTGAAATTTCTCGGCAAAAAGAACTCATCAATCTCTCCGCCGACTTTGTCTGCCAGCTCTCTCGCCACCATGTGCGTGCTTCCTTTATGACTTTGCCCGTATAATATCACGATCTTCATAATCCTATATGCTCCCCTTCACGTTCTATTTATCTTCTATGTTCTCTGTAAAATTGTTTCAAATCAGCTTTCACTTCATCGGGCAGCATTGTTTTCTTGACTCCCCGAATCGCTCCTTCCAATGCCATCAGCCGGTTTATGCAGGCGGATTCATCGATTTCCTGTATTTTCAGCCATGCCGCCTTCGCACCAATTTCATTTAATTCTGCTGCCGTCGTAATTCCGACTTGAATCAATTGTTCTTCTACTACTTTTCCTATATTCGGAAGGTTTGATAATTCTGCCATAACTCCCACCTCTCTTTTACTCATATGGCCTATATGTAAGTGACTTTGTGCATCCCCAGCTCTGGGCGACCTTTTTATACGAACGCTTCGCGAGTGTTTTAAACATAATCTGGAGAAGGAACTGCATCCATTTAGAGAACACCTCCGGCCCTGTAAAGGCCCTGGCTTTGTCGTTGTCAAATCCGGTTTCGTCGGCAAATAGCCTTCCCATTTCTTCATATGGTTTCAGCAGCTTTGAAAGATTATCGCCATCCATAACCCGTATTCCAAAATTATCCCCTTTTACCAGCGTACCGCCATAGGTACAGCCCAAGTATGTCGGTAATGATTCCAAAAATTTCTCCCCGCACCGCAGCTGACATCCCTCTGCAAACCCACTTTGCAGGATAAAAGAAATTCGTGTACCTTCCTCCGTTTTCTTCTCAAGGGTTTCCAGAAACTCCAATAGCATGCCCGGAATATTCTCAACATAGAGCGGAACAGCGATCAGAATCTCTGTATTGTTCGCAAAAGCAGTACGCGCAGGCTGCCATTCGGCACAATTTGATATGGAATACCGTTCACAAGTATTCCCGTTTTCGCAATACCCATCAGCGAAAGCCGTGATGATCTTGTCTGTGTTACTGAATTTCTGCACGCGCGGACTGCCGTTAATGATTACTAAATGCATGTTCCACCTCCTGTATCTCCTCGATCGAATAGGCTCCAAGTGAACTGCTTCCAAAGTTCAGCGCAACCCTGCCTGCCCATCGATTCATGTACTCTTTATCACCGTCTCCCTGATAGATCACACCGAAATCCGGTATCTTATCGTATCGGATGACATGTCTCATCTGCCCATCTTTCATGTGCAGATTCATGGTCACGAGAGGCATCATCCGATCCACAATGTTTTTGCCTTTATAAGAAATAAATCCAAAATGTGTATCTGCTGCAATCCACATTTGATCCGCGTGAATGATTTTCTTCAAAATCATTTCATAGTCATCTTTTATCGTACAGATTCCCGGATGTTTCAGCCAGCAGTAATTGCATCCGATACAAGGATTAATGTTTAAGGCTCCCGTATGAATCAGTTCATATTCGATACCGGAGGACTTTAATTTCTCTTCCGTCATATGAAGTACCTGGTTATCTTCCAACGTATTAATTATAAGTATCAACTCTCGTTCCCTCCTCG
>JBJENH010000042.1:14777-22114 GCA_051880095.1 Bariatricus sp.
CTTTATCCTTCACATTCATCGCCCAGATAAAGTCATGTGCCGGAATCCTGATATCTTTGAGCTCTACTTTTTCTCCGGTAATCAGGTTCTCATACTCTCCCGCCTCATACATCCAGGCAGTTCTTTCCTGATCGCTGAAATTGTAGAAGCTGTAGAATTTCTCACCGTCTTTTTCACGCATGATACCAAGAATCGCGGTATCATGAACGTCGTAAGTATATACGTTGGCGGAAGCATCAAAAATCGCTTCGTTCTTACGGATATGTTCCAGTTTCGACAACGCCTGGAATATCTTTCCCTGGACAGTATCCGGATTCTGGCAGTTTTCTGTCAGATCCCACTGGAACGCGCCGCGGTGAATATAGCGGCTGTCTACGCATTTATCCGGATCTTTCTTATAAGTATAATCATTGACCTGTCCGATTTCATCTCCGCTGTACAGCATTGGGATACCGGACTGGGAGAGCATATAAGCATGAAGCATAAGATCCATGCGGATGGCTTCTTCCATTTTCTGATCATTCTGTTCAAATCCGGCGCTCTCTACTCCGCACATGGATGCTGTTGTTCCGCAGAATCTTGCATCCTGTGTGACAGGATCATCGTTGTAAAGTTCTCCGCGGCTCGGACTTCCCTCGAATTTACCTGTGAAATAATCATTCAGGAACCGTTTGTGTTCCACTTCTTTCATTCCCCATGATCTCAGGGTTCCAAAATCAAGTCCCCATCCGATATCATCATGACAACGCAGATAATTCAGGAAGGTATATTCTCTCGGAAGGCTGTTCACGATATCAAGCTGCTGCTTCAACAGGCGTGTATCCTTGGTTGCCACACTGTTCCATGTGGTCGCCATGGTTGTTACATTGTAGAGCATATGGCATTCCGGCTTTTCTACCGTACCAAAATACGGAACTACTTTTTCCGGTTCCATAACTACTTCTCCAAGAAGTGCCACACTCGGGCAGACAATCTCGCCGATCATGCGCATCATACGAACGATGGTATGTACCTGCGGAAGGTTTCTGCACTGGGTTCCAAGCTGTTTCCAGATATATGGAACCGCATCGATCCGGATGATGTCCATTCCCTGATTTGCGAAAAACAGGAAATTATACATCATTTCGTTGAATACCCGTGGATTCTGATAATTCAAATCCCACTGATACGGATAAAAAGTTGTCATAACGAAATGTCCTGCTTCCGGCACCCAAGTGAAATTGCCTGGTGCAGTTGTCGGGAACACCTGCGGCACCGTTTTTTCAAATTCTCTCGGAATATCATAATTATTATAGAAGAAATAACGGCTCATGTATTCTCCGTCACCGTTCTTTGCCTTTACTGCCCATTCATGGTCTTCGGAAGTGTGATTCATTACAAAATCCATGCAGAGATTCATATCTCTCTTATGACAATCCTCCGCCAGATCAGCCAGATCCTCCATAGTTCCGAGTTCAGGCTTCACCTTACGGAAATCGGCAACTGCATATCCTCCGTCGGATTTTCCCTTTGGAGAATCCAGAAACGGCATCAGATGAATACAGTTAACATTACATGATTCCAGATAGGAAAGCTTCTCCTGTACACCTTTCAGGTTGCCTGCAAAATTATCGATGTACATCATCATTCCCAGCATATCATTTTTCTTAAACCATCCTGGATTCTCTTCCCGGATCAGGTCTCTTGCTTTCAACGATTCGCGCCGATTGATATAGTATTCATACATCTGAGAACATAATTCTGCGAACATATCTCCGTTATGATACAGCTCCATATAGAGCCATTTCAATTCATCGTGGTGCTTTTCCATCCTTTTCTGAAATACTGCATCTGCATTAACCATAAAATTAACGTCCTTTCTCTATCGGTTTTTCACCAGATAAATCTGTATCGCCTGGTACTCGCTCATACTTGCAAGAACCGGAATCCCTGCGTCCATCAGTGCAGCTCCGCTATAAAGCCTGCCTGAAGTCTGATCCATATACATCGCTTCTTCATCCAGCCCCTGAAGTCTGACGTAAGAAGCGGTCATATTTCCATGCATCTCAAGCATCACGACACTTAGCAGTACCTCACTTCGATCCTCCGAAACGAACTCCCATGCACCCGTCTCGTCTTCAAACGGATTGGTGAGTCTGTAATAGATTCCATTCTGAATCAGATCTGCATATTTATGATAATCCCGAATCTGTCTTCGGATTTCTTCTTTTTCTTCGCTGCCAAGCTTACCCAGATCAAGCTCATATCCAAAAGTTCCGGCCATTGCCACAACGCCTCTTGTATTCATCGGTATCGTTCTGCCAGTCTGATGGTTCGGAACTGCCGATACATGAGAGCCCACCGCTGAAACCGGGAACCCAAATGAAGTCCCGTACTGAATCCGGATCCGATCCGCGGCATCGGTGTTATCGCTGCACCAGATCTGCGGTGTATAATATAACATTCCCGCATCAAATCTGCCGCCGCCTCCGCTGCATCCTTCAATCAGCATATCCGGATACCGGTTCACAAGCCGCTCCAGGAAATCATAAAGTCCAAGTATATAATCATAGAGGACTCTTCCCTGCTCACCTGCCGCTGCCGAATAGACTTCCGCAATACTGCGGTTATAATCCCATTTCAGATATTCTATATTTCCCTGATCAAGTACCTCACAGATTTTATCATAGATATAATCTACCACGTCCTTGCGTGAGAAATCAAGTACAAGCTGATTTCTGCTTCGAACAGGTTTTCTGCCAGGTATCGCAAATGCCCAGTCCGGATGTTCTCGGTACAGATCACTGTCTTCACTTATCATCTCCGGTTCCACCCAGATTCCGAATTTCAATCCTTCTGCATTGACTCTCTGAATCAGTTCTTTTAATGACATTCCCAGTTTCTTTTCATTGACATACCAATCACCCAGACCACTGTTGTCATCGTCTCGTTTGCCGAACCATCCGTCATCCATGACCAGCATCTCAATTCCGGCTTCTTTGGCATGTCTGGCAAGCCGGCAGATCGATTCTCCTGTAATATCAAAATAAGATGCTTCCCAGCTGTTCAAAAGTACCGGACGCACTTGATTCTTATATTTTCCCCTGCAAATATGTTTCCGGATACATGCGTGCTGATTCTGAGAGAGACGGTTCAGTCCCTGATCCGTATAAGTAAGGATTACTTCCGGTGCGAAGAAACTTTCACCCAGGTCGAGCGGATAACAGAACGCTTCATCCTGAAGTCCCATCAGCATTCTCGTCTGATTATACTGATCTTTCTCAACTTCTGCCTTGAATTCACCACTGTAAACAAAATTCATCGCATAACAGCTTCCATGTGATTCGGTTGTCTCTTGTCCTGCAAGAATGACTACCGGACTGTACTGATGACTGGATGCGCCTCTGCGGCTTCCGATTACTGTATTTGCATGCAGCACTTCGCTTCTCTGGAAATTTCGTTCCATCGCATGGCGTCCATAGAAGCTGATTACATCATATCTTCCTCCAACAAAGTCAAGACAGGCAGACTGCACTTTTTCCAGATAAAGCTTATATTTCCCCGCATTTTTGACTCTGACACTTCTGGTAATGATATTCTCCTCCGGAAGAACGCCATATAATAAAGTCACTTCCAATCCGTTTGCCTGATCCGTAAGGTATATCTCCAGAGTTTCTGCTTCATTCTCCGAAGCATAGACTGCCGGAAGACCCGGAAGACTGTATTTCCCATCCTTTATTTCATATCCACGAAACCTAAGATCACTTCCCGTGGTTCCCGCATCGTCACGAACGATCAATGCCGTACTCCGAAAATCACCATTTCCTCTGCACGGGTACTCCTGCGGAAGCGCATCCATCGAATAGGTACGATCCTCTCCTGCCTCATACGGATTCCCTGAAAAGCCTCTGTCTGCGCAGGTAATAAGATAATCCATACACCCTTTCGCTTTTCTTCCATAATAGAGATGAAGAAGGTACCCATATGTATCTACCTGCATCTGGTATGTCGTTTCCTTTGTGTTTAATGTAAATGTTCTAGTCTTCTCATCAAAAATAATGCTCATGCTGCCTCTCCATTTGTATTTGCCATATTTTTGTTGTTACAACGCAAGGGCCAAAATAACTTTTGACCCTTACTTTCTTATTATACATGTATCATGCTTATTTTACAGCCCCATTTACTACACCATTTAAAATTTGTTTCTGACAGATCAGATAGAAAATCAGAATTGGCAGAAGTGCCAGCAAGTAGGACGCAAATGCAAGATTATAATTGGTTCCGAACTGTGTCTGGAATGTCATCTGCGCAAGCGGCAGGGTTGTCATTCCTGAACCGGACATGATAACCAGCGGAGTCATAACATCGTTCCATGTTCCAAGAGCCGTCAGAACTGCAACGGTTGCATGCATTGGCTTCATGATCGGGAAAATGATTTTCCAATAAGTCTGCCATGTTGTCGCACCGTCCACATAAGCTGCTTCTTCCAGTGCCATCGGTATATTTACCAGATAGCCGGAGTAGAGAAGTACATTCATCGGCATATAGAATACCACATAAAGGATGATTACTCCAACCCAGTTCGCAAGCCCGAGATGCGCAGTCTGTTTTACCAGAGGCATCATCAGGATTGCGAAGGGTACGAACATACCGCTGACGATGTAGAGATACACAAAATTATAAAATTTGCTGTGTCCTTTATTTCTGCCGATCGCGTATCCGATGAGGGAGTGGATCACAATGGAGATCACAACCGTCAGTACGGTGATCAGGATACTGTTAAATAAAGAATGCCAGAAATCGGTCACCCGCATAGCTTCCGCAAAGTTGGAAAGACTCCAGCTCTTTGGAAGAGAAAGGATTCCGCTGATGCTGTTCGTCATTTCTGACGGTTGTTTGAATGCGATCACGATCGTCATATAAAGCGGGAAAATAACAGTAATAAGTCCCAGGATCAGTAAAATCGTAATCGGCCAGTTTACTTTTGGATTTACTTTCGTCTTCATTATAACTGTTCCTCCTTCTTACCTAATACTCCAAGCTGGAATACAGAAATTCCAACGATCACAACAAAGAAGATTACTGCGTTGGCACTCTGGAATCCAAATTGTCCGCCGCCCATACCATTCTGGTAAATGAGGTAGGAGATGGATTCTGTACTCTGTGCAGGGCCGCCTTTCGTTAATGCCATGATCTGATCGAATACCATCAGGAAGTTCTTCACGCAAAGCACCATGTTGATGGTGAAGAACGGAAGGATCAGCGGGAAGGTCAGATTCTTGAACTTCTTCCAACCGGTCGCTCCGTCGATGGAACCTGCCTCGTATACATCCTCCGGCACTGTCTGCAGACCGGAAATATAAATGATCGTGTTCATCGCAATGGACTGCCATGCGCAGACGATCACAACTGCAACCCATGCCAGCTTCTCATTGGACAGCATACTGGAACCAAGTGTTCCGCTTCCGATCATCTTGCCGAATGCCGGAAGAATATATGTAAAGAAATAGTTGAAAATGTAACCTACAACCAGTGCGCCTAAAATATTCGGTACAAAGTATGCTCCGCGCAGCGCACTCTTGAATTTGATTTTACTGTTCAGTCCAAGTGCAAGTACAAGACTGATTACATTTACTACAATCGTTGCACAGATTGCAAGTTTGAAGGTGAACAGATAGGAATTCCCTACTCGTGAATCCTGGAACAGGTCAATGTAGTTTCGAAGTCCTACCCAGTCATAGCTTCCATAACCTTTGAAATTTGTAAAACTGTAAACGATGCCCTGAATCAGAGGCAATGTATTAAAACAGAAGAATAATAACACAATCGGGATTGTAATCATAAGAAACGTGCGTTTCCGTCCTGTCATTCCTTTTTTATCCATTTTCCGGTTCCCCTTTCTCTAGTTTCCATCCGGATGTTCTGCTTCATATGCTTCTACTTTCCGGATGATATCTCTGTTATAACGTACCCAGTCCTTGTCGAATTTCGCAAGGAAAGCATCTACATCCTGCTTCATAAGGAAGGTCTGGATCTGTGCATCCACAGACATTTCGGCCGGATAATAATGATCCTGATAATCGGCCATTCTTCCGTCATCGATATAAGATTTCATGCCATCCAGCATAGGCGGCAGTTCGAAATCGCCTTCTTTACATGGTACTGCATTCTGGTTGTCAAGGTACTCCTGGATACTCTCATCTTCCAGAAGGAAACTGAGTACTTCATATGCTGCTTCCTTATTCTCGCAGTCTGCCATCACGCAGAACTGAAGGTCAATACCGGAGTTCAGCACATTGTCCTCTTCCCTGTCATTGACCGGGAATACAAACGAGTCGATATCCATATCCGGATTTACTGATTTGATCTGTGGAACCGCATAGCTTCCGATCGTATACATAGCAGATTCTCCATTTGCGAAAGCAGTACATGCTCCGTTATAATCGTAGGCAAACGGATCATCCGGTCCATATGGCAGAAGCTGGAGCATTTTTTCAGCTACTTCACGGTATTCATCGGTAAATGTAGTCTCACCTTTGTTTACCTGTCGGCATACATCCGGCTCACAGAGTCCTACTGCCATCGCATTCCACGGTGCCAGTGTGGTCCAGGTGTCCTTAAATCCGAAATACATCGGCAGGATACCTTCTGACTGAATCTCATCACAAAGTGCGATAAATTCATCCCATGTTTCCGGGATCTCCCATCCATATTCTTCAAACATCTCTCTGTTGTACAGAATTCCGGCGGCATTTGCCACATACGGCACTGCGTAAATACCTTCTTCCGGGACATACTCAAGCGCCTTATCAATATCCTTGTACGCCTGTTTGATGTCATCCAGACCTTCAAAATCGGAGATATCCATCAGCATGTCTGAATCGATAAAAGATGAAAAGTTGACATCTCCTCCGATTCCGATAATATCCGGATTATCTTCTCTGATAAATCTGGTCTTTAAAATTGTCATTGCGTCACTTGGAGATTCAATGGTAAGATGAATGTCATCATGCGTCTCATTGAATTTCTGTTCAATTGCCTCAAATGCGTCAACAGCTTCCGGTTTGTACTGCACCAGATTGATTTCAATCTTGCCGTCTCCCTCCTTGTTTCCACAGGCTGTCAGCATCATCGCCGCAACCATTGTAACACTCAAAAGTACGCTTACTAATGCTTTTCCTTTTCTTCGCATCTCTCATTTTGCTCCTTTCTCATAACTTCCGTGCTCCGGTGTTTGTTTGTAAGGCCATTATAACATTTCAAAATGCTATCATAAATAGCCGTATTTTTGAGATTTTATACCAAAATGTGGTTTTTATGTCTAATATTTGAAATGATGACGCATTTTGATATATAAT
>JBJENH010000043.1:0-3715 GCA_051880095.1 Bariatricus sp.
CTATGACCCTCTGCTTGTAAGGCAGATGCTCTCCCAGCTGAGCTATGATCCCATTTCTGTAAGTTGCTTTCCTGCAACCGACTTCTATAGTATATCTCGAAGTATTCTAAATGTCAACACTTTTTTTGAAAAAAATTTTATTTTTTTCGGATTGCTATTTGGGGTGTTTTTGAAGAAATGAAGAGGCATGGATTGCAGACGCTCAATCGAAAAAGCATGGAAATTTCAATTCAAGTATGGTAGAATGAATAACAGTTCAGTTATATGCGGATACTGTAATTGTTTTGATGATGTAAAATACGGAGGAAGAGAAAATGCAAGGAAAAACGAGAAGAACGTTAATGGCTCTTGTAGGTGCATACCTGATATATAATGGTGTCAAGCTGATTATGGATGTCATGCAGGGCAGCCCGAATTATAAAACACTGTTGATCGTTTTCGGGGTTATTTTTATTGTATTTGGTGGCGCTACATTAATTTTGAATATCCGTGAACTCCTGAAAGAAATGAAAGCGGAGAAAGAAGAATCCGGTGATATGGAAAGCGAAGCCGATGGTGAGAACGGCGGCGAGACCCAGGCTGTGGCAGAAAGAACCGGGAATCCGACGCATACCGGCAATACGGAACGTGTGTGGAAAGCGCCGACCGTTGCTGATGAAAAAGAATCTGTAGATGAGGACGATGGTGAGGAAGCCGATGAGGACGAAGTGATGATGGACGAGGATGCCGAGCCATTGGATGATGAGCCGGATTTTTCTGAGCTAGATGAGGAAGAATGGGGGACAGCTTCTGAAGAGGAAGAAGCTGATGAAGAATCGGAAGAATAGGGAGCAGATACATATTAGAAAGGAGAAAACGGGATATGCGGGTTGGAATGGGATATGACGTTCACAGACTGACGGAAGGAAGAGATTTGATTCTCGGAGGCGTGAAGATACCTTATGAGAAGGGACTTTTGGGACATTCCGATGCAGATGTTCTCCTACATGCAATCATGGACGCTCTGCTGGGTGCTGCGGCTTTAGGTGATATAGGGAAGCATTTTCCGGATACGGATGAAAAATATCGTGGTATTTCCAGTATGAAGCTGCTTGAACATGTGGCAGGACTTTTGGAGGACAATCTGTATATCGTAGAAAATATCGATGCCACCATCATTGCGCAGAGACCGAAGATGCGGCCTCATATCGCGCAGATGGAGGAGAATATTGCGAATGCTTTGGGAATTGAGAGAGACAGAGTGAATGTGAAGGCGACAACGGAAGAAGGGCTTGGATTTACCGGAAGTGGAGAGGGAATTTCCGCGCAGGCAATCTGTGCTCTTGAAAAGATTACGAATTTCAGCAGCATGGACGTAATGCGGACAGAGGGGACGGCTTGCGCCGGCTGCCGGGGATGTATGAGGTCAGAAGAATGATATTAAGAAAACTAAAGCCAAACGAGCATGTGCTTACGAGACCACTTTGGGAGCGGGTGTTTGACGAAGATACTACTGAATTTTTAGATTATTATTATACTTTCAAGACGGAGGACAACGAGATCTATGTAATTGAGAAGGATGGAGAGATCCATTCCATGCTGCATTTGAACCCTTACGTGCTTCAAATAGGTAAAAAGGAAGAAGGAAGCCGATATATTGTAGGGGTTGCTACCGACCGGCTGTATCGCAGACAGGGGCAGATGACAGAATTGCTGCGGAAAGCAGTGAGGGATATGTATACGAAGAAGCTTCCGTTTACGTTTCTGATGCCAGCAGACGAGAAGATTTATTATCCTCACGATTTCCGCTTTGTGTATGCGGCGGATCAGTGGGAGGCTTCCATGGAAAATGGAGATGCGGCGTCGTTGGATGCAGTCCTTCGGAGCGGAACAGGAAAACGGGTGCTCTTAAGGCCTGCACTTGCGTCTGACTGTAAGAGGATCGCAGCTTTTGCGGAACACATTCTGGCAGAGAATTATCAGATCTATGCCAAGAGAGACTGGCTGTATTATGAGACGCTGATCAGGGAGCAGAAGAGCCAGAAAGGCGGGATCCTTCTCGCAGAACAGGATGATGAGATCCGGGGAATTCTGGTATATGATGAAGAAAAGGAGTTTTCAGTGCGGGAGCCACTGGTGGAGCCCGGATATGAGTATATTTTTGAAAAAGGTGGTCTGATCCTTAAGAAACAGGAGAAGAAAAAGCCAATGATCATGGCCAGGATCCTGCATGTGGAATCTCTGCTGTCGTGTATGGTCTGCGATGAGGATACGGAGTTCCAGTTTATTCTTGTGGATCCGGTTATCCGGGAGAATAATAAGATATTCAGCATTAAGGGGAATAAAGAGCATCTTGTAGTCAGGACGAAACCGATTGCGAAGGGGAAGAGTGACGATATCCAGATGATCAGTGTGGATGCATTGACATCGATTTTATTCGGTTATAAGAGTCTGGAAAAAGTGGAGGAAGAAGAACAGGAGAGATTTTCGCCGGAATTTAAGGAGAGTATTTCGAAGCTTCAGCCTCTGAATCGGATCCTTCTGAATGAGATCGTATAATGTGTAACTGTTCAATCATGTGCAAATTTGGGGTTTGCGGTTGACAAATCCCGAAATTTCGCATAGTATATAAAAGAATAGGCAAATAGTTTGAAAGACGAAGAACGAAAAGAGTAACTTTCCGGAATCTGACAGAGAGGGTTTGTCACCGGCTGTAAGCAGACCTGAGAAGAAGGATTGTGAAGTGCATTCGGGAGTCGATTCGGTGAAAGGATAACGCGGCGTGTGAGCTGCTTTATAACATAGCCGGATACGGAGCGCATCCGTTACATGCATTGAGGAGAAAGGCCGAAGAGCCTTTTAATAGAGTGGAACCGCGGAAAACTTCGTCTCTTATTGGGACGGAGTTTTTTTATCTTGGAAGAAGATAAGACTCCGACGTACTTGAAGTTTTATTGCGTTTTCGCAGAAAGGAGTAATGATATGGGTATCGTTTCTTTTGTTAAGGAAGAAATAGAAGTGATCCGTGAACGTGACCCGGCAATAAAGTCTACTATGGAAGTATTTCTGTATCCCAGTTTTAAAGTAATGCTGCATTACAGACTGGCGCATAAGTTATACTTAAAGAAGCACTATTTTCTCGCAAGGTGGATTTCACAGAGGGCGGTCCGGAAAACGGGGATCGAGATTCACCCGGGAGCGACCATCGGGAAAGGGCTTTTTATTGACCATGGAAGCGGTGTGATCATTGGGGAGACGGCGATACTCGGGAATAATGTGACGCTGTACCAGGGAGTTACCCTTGGGGGAACTGGAAAAGAGAAAGGAAAACGTCATCCGACGCTGGAAGATAATGTTATGGTAAGTGCTGGGGCGAAAGTGATCGGATCATTTACCGTGGGTAAGAATTCCAAGATCGGCGCCGGATCTGTTGTGATTGAGGAAGTGCCTCCGAATTGTACGGTTGTAGGTGTTCCGGGCAGAATCGTGCGCATGGGCAATCAGAAGATTCCGAGAACAGATATGGATCAGATTCATCTTCCTGATCCGGTCAAGGCGGATATTCAGAGACTGCAGGAAGATAATATGTGGATGATGAAGAAGATGGAAGAACTGGAAAAAAGAATTGAATTATATGAAATGATGGAATAAGATGAAAGAACAGAAAGGGAAGACACATGAAAGTATTTAACACACTGACAAGAAGAAAAGAAGAATTTGTACCTCTGGAGCCGGG
>JBJENH010000044.1:0-2241 GCA_051880095.1 Bariatricus sp.
TGTGTGGCAATGTCTGAATTGATATGTGGCAGTGAACAGGCCTTTGTGCAGAAAATGAATGAACGTGCGCAGGGTTTGGGAATGGAACATACTCATTTCGTAAACTGTAACGGACTGGATACGGACGGACACCTCACGACCGCAAAAGATATTGCACTGATGTCTCGGGAACTCATCACAAAATATCCAGAGATTCATAAGTATTCCATGATCTGGATGGAAAATATAACCCATACGACCGCGAAAGGAACCAGCGAATTCGGCCTCACCAACACCAATAAACTGATTCGCCAGTACGAATACGCGACAGGACTGAAGACCGGTTCCACCAGTAAGGCAAAGTTCTGCCTTTCGGCGACGGCTGAAAAAGACGGGATTGAAATGATCGCTGTTGTCATGGCTGAGCCGGATTCCAAAACCCGTGTCAAAGATGCGATTTCCATGCTGAACTACGGTTTTGGAAAATGCAGCCGCTTCGTCGATGAAAATGTGCTCGAGGAGCCGATTTTTGCGGAAGTGACCAGGGGAATCGAAAAACAGGTTGAAGGCGAAGTTGAGAATTCCTTTCAGTATGTGGATGTTACTGGTGCAGATCTGAATGCCATAACGAAAGAAATAACGGTGGAACAACTCGATGCACCGGTGAAAAAGGGCGATTCCATCGGGCAGGTAAGCTACACGCTGAACGGAGAACCGATCGGCGAGACGCCCATCCTCGCAAAAGAAAATGTGGGTGCGATGACATTTCTTTCGGCATTGCTGGATGTACTGGAAAAGATGACAGTTTAAGGAGATACAACCAATTTGCCGGAAAACATCTTCAATTTCGAAAAGCAATATGATATACTGGTGTTAGAACACATTTACATTCTTTCTCTGGCAGACATGGTATAAAGATGGCGTTTTGGCGTACTCTGCAGAGAGGGATTGTACACATTTTTATGACGTAAAGGAGGAATGAATTATGAAGAAAATACTATCAATCTTTCTGGCACTGGCACTGTGTCTGGCTTGTTTTCCGATCACGGCTTTTGCTGCTTCTGTGATAGATAGCGGCACCTGCGGCGAGGAGCTGACCTGGGAACTGACGGATGATGGTACCCTGACCATTTCCGGAACCGGAGCAATGACGGATTATACAAACAGTGAAAAAGCTCCCTGGTATTCTTATCGCTCTGACATCACTTTCGCGGTGGTGGGAGAGGGTGTGACCAGCATTGGCAATCGAGCATTCAGAAACTGCAGCAGCCTGACAGGCATCAGTCTCCCGGACAGCGTGACCAGTATTGGTGAGCGAGCGTTCTCGAGCTGCAGCAGCCTGACAGACATCAGTCTTCCGGACAACGTGACCAGCATTGGTAATTTTGCATTCGGAAGCTGCGAAAGCCTGACGTGCATCAGTATCCCAGACAGCGTAACTAGCATTGGCTATTCTGCGTTCGAATCCTGCAGCAGTCTGACCTACATCAGCCTCCCGGACGGTCTGACCAGCATTTCTAACGGGATGTTCGAGCAGTGCAGCAGCCTGACCTATGTCAGCATCCCGAAGGATGTGACAGACTTTGGTGATTATGCGTTTTGTGAATGTAGCAGCCTGGCCTACATCAGTCTCCCGAAGGGTGTGACTAATATTGGCTATATGGCGTTCGCTTACTGCAGCAGTCTTGCCTATATCAGCCTCCCGGACAGTCTGACGAGTATCGGTGAAGCTGCGTTCGGTGGCTGTACTAAGCTGACCAGAGTCACCATTCCGGACAGCGTGACCAGTATCGGTGAAGGTGTGTTCGCTGGCTGCAGCAGATTGAATGAAATCAGTGTGAGTGAAGAACATCCGTATTTTTCCAACGATGAGAATGGTGTACTGTTTAATAAAGAGAAAACAGTTTTGATTCAGGTACCTGGCGGCATTCGGGGAGAGTATGCCATTCCGGACAGCGTGACCAGAATTGGTGCATATGCGTTCTATGGCTGCAGCAGCCTGACCGGCGTCACGATTCCGGACGGCGTGACCAGCATGGGTGTATATGCGTTCGGTTTCTGCAACAGTCTGACCTACATCAGCCTCCCGGACGGTGTAACCAGTATCGAAAGAGCTATGTTTGATGGCTGCAGCAGCCTGACGGGCATCGGCCTCCCGGATAGCGTGACCATAATTGATGGATTCGCGTTTGCTGACTGCAGCAGCCTGACCGACATCAGCCTCCCGGAAAACTTGTCAGAAATTGGTTATAATGCGTTCCG
>JBJENH010000044.1:2341-6105 GCA_051880095.1 Bariatricus sp.
ACCATCCCGAAGAATGTAACTTCTATTAATGACTATGCGTTCGCTAACTGCATTAGTCTGACCGATATCACCTTTAACGGAGATGCACCGTACATTGATGAATATGTTTTCGAAGAAGTTACGGCTACAGCCTTCTATCCCAGCGGCAATGAGACCTGGACAAGCGATGTGATGCAAGATTACGGCGGCACCATCACCTGGAAACCTTACTGCGAGGATCATACGTGGGGCGAATGGACTGTTACAACCAATCCTACCTGTACCGAAAAGGGTGAGGAAACCAGAACCTGCACTGTTTGCGGGGCCACTGAAACCCGCGAGGTAGATGCCCTGGATCATAAGTGGGACGACGGCGTTATCACTACAGAACCGACAGAAGATGCCGAGGGCGAAAAGACCTACACCTGCAAGGTCTGCGGTGAAACAAAAACCGAGTCCGTTCCGCCGGTGGAGTCCGGCGAGCCTGACGATCCGGAGAAGCCCGTTGATCCGGAGAAGCCGTCTGTTCCCGTTACACCAGTGAAACCTCTCTGGCGGAGCTGGCTGGAGAAGATCCTGGAAAGACTTCCGCGCTGGTGGAAGTAGTATCACGCCAAGATAATATAATATAATATAATATAATATACTGACCGTAAAGGAGGAATAAGCTATGAAAAAAGTACTCTCACTCTTCCTGGCACTGGCACTATGTCTGTCTTGTTTTACGATAACGGCTTTTGCCGCTTCTGTGACAGATAATGGCACCTGCGGCGAGGAGCTGACCTGGGAACTGACTGATGATGGTACCCTGACCATTTCCGGCATCGGGGCAATGACGGATTATGCAAGTGGTGAAAAAGCACCCTGGTATACTCATCGTTCCGACATCGTTTCCGTAGTAGTGGAAGAGGGCGTGACCAGCATTGGTGAGCGGGCGTTCAGAAACTGCAGTAACCTGACTGGTATCAGCATCCCGGACAGCGTGACCAGTATTGGGGGGTATGCGTTCGGTGGCTGTAGCAGTCTGACAAGCATCAGCATCCCGGACGGTGTGATCAGTATTGGCGAACGTGCATTTTCTGATTGCAGCAGCCTGACTAACATCAGTGTCCCGGACAGCGTGACCAGCATTGGTGATTACGCGTTCGAATATTGCGAAAGCCTGACCTACATCAGTGTCCCAGACAGCGTGACCAGTATCGGTGAAGGAGCGTTTGCTTACTGCAGCGGCCTGACCTATGTCAGCATCCCGAAGGGGGTGACAGATATTGATGATTATGTGTTTTGTGGCTGTATTAGCCTGGTTTACATCAACATCCCGAAAGGTGTGACCAATATTGGCGATTACGCGTTCACATATTGCGAAAGCCTGACCTACATCAGCCTCCCAGACAGCGTGACGAGTATCGGTGAATCTGCGTTCGTCGGCTGTACTACTCTGACCAGAGTCATCATTCCGGACAGCGTGACGAGTATCGGTGAAGTTGCGTTCGCCGGCTGCAGCAGATTAAATGAAATCAGGGTGAGTGAAGATCATCCGTATTTTTCCAACGATGAAAAGGGCGCGCTGTTTAATAAAGAAAAATCAACCTTGATTCAGGTACCTGGCGGCATTCGGGGAGAGTATGTCATCCCGGACAGCGTGACCGGCATTGGTGCATATGCGTTCTATGGCTGCAGCGGCCTGACCTATGTCAGCATCCCGGACAGCGTGACCAGTATTGGTTTTTATGCGTTCGGTGAATGCAGTAGCCTAACCTACATCAGCCTCCCGGACAGCGTGACCAGTATTGGAGAACGTGCGTTTGCTGATTGCGGCAGTCTGATCGGTATCCGTCTCCCAAACGGTGTGACCAGTATCGACGGTTCCACATTCAGCTCCTGCAGTAGTCTGACAGACATCACTCTCCCGGACAGTGTGACCAGTATTGGCGTTCATGCGTTCGGTAATTGCAGCAGCCTGACCGACATCACTCTCCCGGACAGTGTGACCAGCATTGGTCCATATGCGTTCTCTAAATGCAGCAGCCTGACCGACATCACATTTAACGGAGATGCACCGGAAATTCAAGAAAATGCTTTCGAAGAAGTTACGGCTACAGCTTTCTATCCCGGCGGGAATGAGACCTGGACAAGCGATGTGATGCAGAACTACGGCGGCACCATCACCTGGAAATCTTACTGTAAAGAGCATGCGTGGGGCGAATGGACTGTTACCACCGAGCCTACCTGTACCGAGAAGGGTGAGGAAACCAGAACCTGCGCTGTTTGCAAGACCACTGAAACCCGCGAGGTAGATGCTCTGAATCATGAGTGGGACGAAGGCGTTATCACCACAGAACCGACAGAAGATGTCGAGGGAGAAAAGACCTACACCTGCAAGATCTGCGGTGACACAAAAACCGAGTCCATTCCGCCGGTGGGGTCCGGCGAGCCTGACGAACCTGACGATCCGGAGAATCCGTCTGTTCCCGTCACACCTGTGAAACCTCTCTGGCGGAGCTGGCTGGAGAAAATCCTGGAAAGACTTCCGCGCTGGTGGAAGTAGCATTACGCCAAGCTGTTATCCAAAATAGAAAAGCCCCGGTCAAAGCGAAGTTTACCCTCGCTATGGCCGGGGTTCTATTGTGACGGACCATACGATCCTCGGTTAGAAGAATTTATAAATCAGGTGTACAAATATTCAAAAATCAGATATGATATAAGTACCATGGAAATGCTTCATGAAACGGGAAAGGAATGAATCATGAAAAGATGTTTTAATGTGACTGGTCCATGCAATCCAGAAGAAAATTATATGGTAAATCTAGATGAGCGGATATTAGAAATTAAAAAACTGGTCGATGCTAAGAAATTTCATATCGAGATGAAAGCACATTCTGTAAAATGTTTGCAGGATTGCTATTTGATGCAATTGATTATGGAGAGACTTTAGGAATTTCAGAAAATGTAATTATGGATTTGAAAATGATGAGTCGGTTGGATCAAAAAGAAGTTACATTTCGAGATTTGTCGAATCTGATTTCCAATATGTGCAAGACTGCCGGACAGCCAGTTGTTCTCATGATTGATGAAGTGGACCAGGCGGGCGGACAGCCAATGTTCTTGTCATTTTTAGGAATGCTCCGTAATAAATACTTAAAGAGACGACAAAGACCGACTTTCCAGTCAGTTATTCTGACTGGTGTCTATGATATTAAGAATCTGAAATTAAAACTTCGCCCTGAAATAGAGCATCAGAAAAACAGTCCGTGGAATATTGCTGCGGAATTTGATGTGGATATGAGCTTTTCAGCAGATGACATTGCAGGAATGTTAAGAGAGTACGAAGCGGACTATCATACGGGGATGGATTTAGACGAAATGTCGGAACGACTGTATGATTATACATCCGGTTATCCGTTCCTTGTTTCCAGACTCTGTCAGCTTATGGATGAAAAAATTATGGGAAATGACAGATTCCCGGATCGATCTTCAGCGTGGACAAAAGAAGGTTTTCTGGAAGCACTCAAAATTCTTCTTGCAGAGAAAAATACATTATTTGAGAGCTTGACGAATAAACTCATAGAGTATCCGGAATTAAGGGAAATGTTGTATTCAATCTTATTTAACGGAGATCGAGTTTCTTTTAATCATTACAATCCGGTGATTGATCTGGCATATATGCTTGGATTCGTTAAAAATGAACACGGAATCATGGTTATTGCTAACAGAATTTTTGAAACATGTCTGTATAATTTGTTTTTGTCAGAAGATGAGCTTAACAGCCGGATTTTTGCAGAAGG
>JBJENH010000044.1:6205-21181 GCA_051880095.1 Bariatricus sp.
TGCAGAAGGGAGTATGAGTCATTTGGGGAAGTATTTAAACATTGGAAATGCAGGGTTTGAAACTGTAAGAAAAGGAATATATGTAGATAAGACAGGGTTGATATCGTTTATTAACAGTACACTTGGAACAAGCGATAAGATGACATGTGTAAGCAGACCACGACGTTTTGGAAAATCATTTGCAGCAAAGATGCTTAGTGCTTACTATGATAAGAGTTGCGATTCACGTGCACTATTCGAAGATCTGGAGATTGTAAAGGATACTTCTTTTGAGAAATATCTGAATAAATATAATGTAATCTATCTGGATATTACATTGTTTACCGCTCGTGCAGCAGATATAAATCGTGTTGTTCAGGATATAAATGACGAAGTAGCTATGGATGTAAGTGTTTCATTTGGCAATGTGGAAAAGGGGAGAGATCTGGCAGAAACGCTGTATCACATTGCAGTGGAAACCGGAGAAAAATTCATCATGATTATTGATGAGTGGGACGCTATTTTCCGTGAAGCAAAAGGAAATACAAGCTTACAAAAAGAATATGTAGTCTTTTTAAGAAGTTTGTTTAAGAGCAGTTGGACGGATGTTATTTTTGATGCTGCCTATATCACCGGTATTCTCCCAATTAAAAAATACGGTACACAGTCTGCGATGACTGATTTTAGAGAGTATTCCATGCTTATGCCTAAGAAACTGGCTGAATATGTCGGTTTTACAGAGCGGGAAGTTCAGGAACTTTGTACGAAATATGGAATGAGCTTCGAGGAGATGAAAAGATGGTATGATGGCTATTCATTTAGTAAAGTAAAATCCATATATAATCCGAATTCGGTTATAGAAGCTGTGAAAAGTGAGGAATATGGAAACTACTGGACACAGACGGAAACATATGCTTCTTTACAGTTTTATATTGATATGAATGAGGATGGGCTTAAAGAGGCTATTACTCAAATGCTGGGAGGTGCCCAGGTAAAGATTGATGCAGGTACCTTCCAGAATGATATGACTACTATAAAGAGTCGGGACGATGTCCTTACCTTACTGGTCCATCTGGGATATTTGGCATATGATTCTACTAAAAAATCAGTGCATATTCCTAATGAAGAAATACGTGAGGAATTTGTTCGTGCTGTAACTACAGGGAAGCATACAGAAATTGCAAAGTTGATTCGTAACTCTGATCATCTTTTGGAAGCTACATTGAATATGGATGCGGAAGAAGTGGCTGCTGCAATTAAGGAAGCACACAAAGCTGGAACGGCACCGACTTTTTATAACAATGAGCAGGCTCTGCGAAGTGTAATACGAGTTGCATATATCAGTTGTATAGATGAGTTTTTAAGGATAGATGAACTTCCATCAGGACATGGATATGCGGATGTAGTGTTCTTCCCTAAAAAAGAATCCGATATGCCAATGATGGTGATCGAATTGAAGTGGAATAAATCAGATGAAGGAGCGATCAAACAAATAAAGAATGATGATTATCCACAGGCAATTAAGGATTATGGGGCAGATATTCTGTTGGTAGGAATTAATTACGATCCGAAGAGCAAAGAACATTCCTGTACGATAGAACGGGTAGAACGAGATTAAGATGACTTTAAGGAGATTTGCAGAATGATATATTTACTGGCTGCCCTCATAGTGGCAGCGCTACTCATTTTAGCTGAAATATACCGGGAGACACACCGGTTCGTGGTGACGGAATATGAGATCAGGACACCGAAGCTTCCTGCTGGAATGGAAGAAAAAAGAATCGTATTTTTAAGTGATCTTCATAACCGCGAATACGGAGAGAAGAATGCTAAGCTTCTGGAAAAGATTCGGGAGCAGAAACCGGATCTGATCCTTTGCGGCGGGGATATGCTTGTAGCAAATAGAAATTCGCATGGCAGCAGGGAGAGTTCCTGGGGAAAGGCGGCAGAATGCATGAAAAAACTGACCGAATTTGCCCCGGTATATTGTGCACTCGGAAACCATGAACAGAGGATGCTTGAGGATACGGAAAATTACGGTGACAGCTACTGGAAATATAAGAAAGAGCTGGAACAGGTGGGAATCCATTTCCTGATCAATGAATCCTGCGAGATGGAATGGGAAGGCACTCGGGTTCTTCTCCATGGGATGAAGATGCCTTCGGAGTGTTACGCCAGATTCGGCAGGATGGAGCCTTCCCTGCAGGATATGAAGGACGGGCTGGGACAGGCAGATCCGCAGGCATGGAATATTCTGATGGTTCATCACCCGGAATTTGTCCCGGTCTACAAAGAATGGGGAGCGGATCTGATCCTTTCCGGTCACCTTCACGGAGGTGTTATGCGGCTCCCTGTACTTGGAGGCGTCATCAGCCCTCAGGTAGGACTGTTTCCGAAATATTCCGGCGACTGCTACAAAGAGGGAGATACAAGTATTGTAGTCAGCAAAGGACTGGGGACGCATACGATCAATATCCGTCTGTTCAATCCGGCGGAGCTGATCGTGCTTTATCTTGGAAGAAGATAAAGCCTCCGGCGGATTGCAGAGGTGCGCAGATGTATTGTGTCATGCAGAGCATGACGCGCACCTCGCAGCAAGTACGCCGAGGCGTACTTGATATTCGTGGAATGTAAAATACTGGTTTATGTCCGTGGATGTTGCCATGGGCTTATTTCAGTGGATTTGTAAGATGTATTTGCCCGTAAGCCAGAAGTGTGTTACACTGTACACTGACACGTTGATATTCCACAAACGGAAAGGCAGTAAAAGTATGGGAATTCCGGTAAAATTGCAGGTGTTTGAAGGACCGTTGGATCTCCTTCTGCATTTGATTGATAAAAATAAAATAGATATTTATGATATTCCGATTGTTGAGATCACCAACCAGTACATGGAATACATCCGTGAGATGGAACGGGAAGATCTGAACATAATGAGCGAATTCCTGTTGATGGCAGCAACGCTTCTTGATATTAAGTGCCGTATGCTTTTGCCGAAGGAAGTCAACGAGGAAGGCGAAGAAGAGGATCCGAGACAGGAACTGGTGGAACAGCTCCTTCAATATAAGATGTACAAATATATGTCTTATGAGCTTCGGGACCGGCAGGTAGACGGAGAGAAGATCTACTACAAGGAAGAAACGCTCCCGGATGTGGTTAAGAGCTATGTAGAGCCGGTGGATTTGGACGAACTGCTCGGGGATCTGACACTTACCAAGTTGAACGACATTTTCCAGGAAGTATTAAGACGACAGACGGACAAGATCGACCCGATCCGCAGCAAATACGGAAAGATTGAGAAGGAAGAAGTGACACTTCCGGAGAAACTGAATTACGTGGAAGAGTATGCAAAAGTACACCGTAATTTCAGCTTTCGGGATCTCCTCACGAGACAGGCATCCAAAGTCCAGGTGATCGTTACTTTTCTTGCGATACTGGAGCTCATGAAGGTCGGAAAGATCACGATTTTCCAGGAGCATACTTTTGATGATATATTAATTACCTCGAACGAGAATGAAGGGGAACAGAATGAAGATTAAAGAGTTGCAGGGCATAATTGAGGCGATCCTTTTCGCCATGGGCGATTCTGTCGAGGTCGGCAAGATCGCGGAGGCAATCGAGCAGGATGTGCCGACTACCAAAAAGATTATACACAATATGATGGATCAATATGAAAAAGAGGGAAGAGGAATCCATATCATTGAACTGGAGGACTCCTTTCAGCTTGCCACGAAGCCGGAGATGTATGAGTATCTGATCCGGATCGCCAAGCAGCCGAAACGTTACGTTCTTACCGATGTCATGTTGGAGACGCTCTCGATCATTGCGTATAAACAGCCGGTTACCAGACTGGAGATCGAGAAGATCCGCGGTGTGAAGTCGGACCATGCAGTGAATAAGCTGATCGAGTACAATCTTGTCTGTGAGGTTGGAAGACTCGACGCACCGGGGCGACCACTGTTATTCGGAACCACAGAAGAATTTCTTCGAAGATTCAGCGTAACGTCGCTGGATGAACTGCCGGGAATCGATGCGGAGAAGATGGAGACATTCAAAGAAGAGGCCGAAGATGAGGTTCAGCTCAAGCTGGATATATAAATGGGATTCAGATATTTTACAAGTAAAAATCAAAAAGCTGCGGAAATTGTAGGAAGCAGGATTACTCCTGAATACGATTTCGGCAGCTTTTTTGTTGCCTTGCATACGCCAAAATGGTCCGGTGGATTATATTAGAGTTTTGGAAAACAATGTTTTCACAGAGAAAATCGGCAGAAAGAAAATGCATGGAGAAATGCGTTTACTCATACGATAGGATAGAGGTAAAGAATCCCATGAAAAGGGATATGCTATGAAATGAATGAGGAGATATGCGCAATGAATAGAATTCGGAATTTCATTTCCGTCATCTGCATTTTCATAACAACCATCAATCTGGTCGCGACGCCGCAGCTTGCCGGGACCGAAGAGATACTCCATGCGCTGGCTTCTGACGTGGTATGGCAGGAAATAAACCAGGAATCGCAGGAAACGGCACAGGAAGAGGATGCAGCAGTTCCTCTGCCGGAAGAACTTCGGAATCTGCATGCGCTTTCCGCTGTGCTGATGGATGCGGATAGCCGGCGCGTTCTGATCTCAAAGGACGGGGAAACTATGCGGCCGATGGCAAGCACGACAAAAATCATGACCTGCATTCTGGCTCTGGAAGCGATGAATGAAGAGAAGGAAAGTGCTCAGAAGGAAATTGTGACCGTATCGAAGAATGCTGCATCCCAGCCCAAGGTCCATCTGCAGATGGCAGAAGGAGAACAGTATTATCTTGAAGATCTGTTATATTCCCTGATGCTAGAATCACACAACGACAGTGCAGTAGCCATCGCCGAGCATATCGCAGGCAGTGTGGAACAATTTGCAGGGAAAATGAATGAAAAGGCAAAAGAAATAGGCTGTACGAATGCGCATTTTATAACACCGAACGGACTGGACGCGGAAGATGACGGCGGGAAGCACAGTATTTCGGCTGCCGATCTGGCAAGAATCATGAGTTACTGCATTCTCGAATCTCCCAAGGCCGAAGAATTTCTGGAGATCACGCAGCAGAAAAGTTATTCCTTCTCCAATGTAGAAGGGACAAGGAATTTTACCTGTACGAACCATAACCTGTTCCTGGATATGATGGAAGGAGCGCTGTCCGGTAAAACAGGGTTTACAGGAGAGGCGGGGTATTGTTATGTGGGCGCACTGGAAGACGAAGGCAGAACTTTTGTCGTTGCGCTTCTTGGCTGCGGATGGCCCAATAACAAAAGCTATAAATGGACTGACACAAAGAAGCTGATGCAGTATGCGCTGAACACGTATCAGTACCGCGATGTGTGGCAGGAGCCGGTTCTGCGGGAAATTACCGTGGAAAATGGAATTCCGGACAATCAGGATCTGTTCGGAGAAGCAAAGGCTGCACCAATTCTGCTGACCGAAGAAGGAGAGAAGGAGGAACTGCAGATCCTCTTATCGGAGTCGGAACAGGTGGATGTGACGGTTTGCCAGGAAGAAACAATGCAGGCCCCGATAGCGAAAGGAACCAAGGCAGGTTATGTGCGCTACACCCTGAACGGAGAGCTTTTGAAAGAGTACCCGCTGGTGATCCAGGAGGATATTCCTGTGAAAAATTATGCCTGGGTATTCAGAAAAATCTTTGAAAAGTATGAAATGATAAATTAGATCAACAAAATTGCTTAAAATTGTCGCTAGACTTTATGCTATATATATGTTAGGATATGGGAGTACAACAAAATAGAGCAAGAATATTGACGAATATTTATGAATTTTGTTCGAAGAACGAAAAATTTCTATAATTCAGACAAATTACATTCTTGAGTAGTAATAGAAGGAGAGAACACAATGAAGAATTTTGAAAAGTATGAAAGACAATATTTTATGCCGCCGGAAGTCAGCTATGACTGGGCGAAGAAGGATTATATTGAAAAACCGCCGATCTGGTGCAGTGTGGATCTGCGTGATGGCAATCAGGCCCTGATCGAGCCGATGAGCCTTGAGGAGAAGCTGGAATTCTTCCAGTTATTAGTAAAAGTAGGATTTAAAGAGATCGAAGTCGGCTTCCCGGCAGCATCCGAGACAGAATACCAGTTCATGCGTACTTTGATCGAGAAGAATATGATTCCGGACGATGTGACCGTACAGGTACTGACCCAGGCACGTGAGCACATCATCAAGAAAACATTTGAAGCAGTAAAGGGAGCGCCGCATGCGGTGGTTCATCTCTACAATTCCACCTCCGTTGCACAGCGTGAGCAGGTGTTCCGCAAGAGCAAAGAGGAGATCAAGAAGATCGCGATAGACGGAGCAGTACTTTTGAAGACACTGGCTGATGAGACAGAAGGAAATTTCACCTTCCAGTACAGCCCGGAAAGCTTCCCGGGAACCGAAGTAGATTACGCAGTGGAAGTGTGCAACGCTGTTCTCGATGTATGGCAGCCGACCCCGGATAAGAAAGCAATCATTAACATTCCGACAACCGTAGAGAACGCAATGCCACATGTATTTGCAAGTCAGGTAGAATATGTAGACAAACACCTCAGCCATCGCGACGGAGTCATCCTCTGCCTGCATCCGCACAATGACCGCGGATGTGGTGTGGCAACCGCGGAGCTTGGTGTACTTGCAGGAGCAGAACGTATCGAAGGAACCCTGTTTGGAAATGGAGAACGTACCGGTAACGTCGATATTATCACGCTGGCTATGAACATGTTCTCACACGGCGTTGATCCGGGACTGGATTTCTCCAACATGATGGAAATCCGTGAGACCTATGAGCGCCTCACCAGAATGCATGTTTACGAACGTCAGCCGTATGCCGGAGATCTGGTATTTACCGCATTTTCCGGATCTCATCAGGATGCGATCGCGAAAGGCATGGCCTTCAGAGAAGAGAAGGAATGCGATAAATGGACGGTTCCGTATCTGCCGATCGACCCGAAAGATGTGGGACGTACCTACGATAAGGATGTAATCCGTATCAACAGCCAGTCCGGTAAGGGCGGTGTCAACTACATATTGAAACAGAACTTCGGCATCAACCTGCCGAAGGAAATGAAGGAAGAAGTCGGATATCTCGTAAAAGACGTATCCGACAAGGCACACAAAGAACTGACACCGGAATGGGTTTACCATATTTTCGAAGACAATTATGTCAATTACAAAGGCGTATTTACGATCGACGAGTGCCATTTCAAACAGGAAGACGGAATCCTTGCGACAGCAACCATTTCCCATGCAAACGGCAAACGTATCGTGACTGCATCCGGAAACGGACGTCTCGACGCGGTCAGCAATGCGATCAAGCAGTATTTCAACATCAGCTACGAATTATCCTTCTACGAAGAGCATTCTCTGACAAAGGGATCTTCTTCCAAAGCGTGCGCTTATGTAGGTATTATCTGCAACGGACATACTTACTGGGGAGTCGGCATCGACGCGGATATCATCCACGCTTCCATCGATGCGCTGGCGGTTGCGGTCAATAAAATAGAAGAGATCAAAACAGCAGATGAGTGTAAGGATGAACGCCTGCTCGAGATCATGAACTATATCCAGGCGAACTATCTGGATGTATCCCTGGACGATCTTTCTGAGAAATTCTTCCTTTCCAAGCCGTACCTGTCCAAATACATCAAGGAAAAATCAGGTATGACATTCGGGGACATTGTGAAGAAAGTCCGTATGAAAAAGGCCAGAGCCCTGCTCAAGAGCAGCAGCATGACCGTGGAAAATATCGCACTCTCTGTGGGATACCAGAATGTGGAACATTTTAATCGGCTGTTCAAAAAAGCGTATAATATGACACCGGTACAGTTCCGGAATCAGAAATAGGCATGTGACAAGGGGGACGGTGACTGGCGAGGGGGACGGGTGACTAGGGGACGGGTGACTAGGGGACGGGTACATAGCCACGATAGTGGCTATGTACCCGTCCCCTAGTCACCCGTCCCCTAGTCACCCGTCCCCTAGTCACCCCCGTCCCCCTCGCCAGTCACCATTGGTCTTTTTTAAATACAATGTGAAATAATTAACGAGTTATTCGCGAAATATGTTGCAGTTTCCAGAAAATACAAGTATAATATACTCGGCAGAAAATTTGGTTTATATTAATATTATAAAATGGAGGGCTAGATTTATGAGTAACACAACAACATCAAATCCTGCAGGCATGAGAATTGCTGCATTGCTTGATTCGGGAAGTTTTGTTGAGATCGGCGGAGCAGTAACAGCTAGAACGACAGATTTCAACATGCAGGAGAAAGAGACTCCGGCAGATGGTGTCATTACCGGTTATGGAGTCATTGACGGTAATCTTGTCTATGTGTACAGCCAGGACGCTACTGTTTTAAAGGGCGCAATTGGTGAGATGCACGCAAGAAAGATCGCACATATCTATGACATGGCAATGAAGATGGGCGCACCGGTCATTGGATTGATCGACTGTGCAGGTATGCGTCTTCAGGAAGCAACAGATGCACTGAATGCATTTGGAAGTCTCTACTACAAACAGGCAATGGCTTCTGGCGTTATTCCACAGATTACTGCTATTTTCGGAAACTGCGGCGGCGGGCTTGCAACAGCTGCGGCACTGACAGATTTCACATTTATGGAGACAAAGGGAAGATTATTTGTGAACTCTCCGAATGCAATCGCCGGAAATGAGATTAAAAAATGCGACACATCCAGTGCAACATTCCAGAGTGAAGAATCCGGTATGGTGGATGCAGTCGGAACAGAAGAAGAGATTCTGGAAAATATCCGTGAACTCGTATGTATGATTCCGGCAAATAATGAAGATAACGATTCTTATGAGGAATGTACCGATGACCTGAACCGGATCTGTGAAGATATTGAAAATGCAGCCGAGGACCCATCCATTGTTCTGTCCATGCTTTCAGATGGCGGCGTTTTCTTCGAGACAAAGAAGGAATACGCAAAAGATATGGTAACCGGTTTTGTCCGTCTCAACGGAATGACCGTAGGGGCAGTGGCAAACCGTTCAAAAGTATATGATGATGAAGGAAATGTTTCAGCAGAATTCGACGGCTCTCTCTCAGCAAGAGGATGCAAGAAAGCAGCCGGATTTGTGAAATTCTGTGATGCATTCGGAATTCCGGTCCTGACACTGACCAATGTTAAAGGTTTCAAGGCAGCAATGTGTTCTGAGAAAAACCTTGCGAAAGCAATGGCATCACTTACTTATGCATTCGCCGATGCAACCGTACCGAAGGTTACAGTAGTAACAGGAAAGGCATACGGAAGCGCATATGTGACCATGAACAGTAAATCTATCGGAGCAGATATGGTTTATGCATGGCCGCAGGCTGAGATCGGTATGATGGAAGCAGACATGGCAGCAAAGATCATGTACGCAGGCGCAGATGCTGATACATTAAAAGAAAAAGCAGCTGAATATAAGGAACTTCAGTCAAGTCCGCTTTCCGCTGCAAGAAGAGGCTATGTAGATACGATCATCGAACCGGCTGATACCAGAAAATACGTGATCGGCGCATTTGAGATGTTATTTACAAAGAGGGAAGAACGTCCTTCCAAGAAACACGGAACAGTTTAGTGAGGTGAAGCAAAGTGAAGAAAAAAATCAGTTTATTTATCTGCATTCTGGCACTTGCGTTTGCCTTTACCGGCTGCGGTAATGCGAAAGGAATCCAGTATGATCCGGAGACTATCGAGCAGAGCTGTGAACAGGTATTATATATCGTTGCAAGCGGCGGTATTTCAGGTGAGCAGGTCAGCAGCATGTCAGACTGGAATCAGGGTTATCTGATGGCACAGTTTGAATCCCAGACCGGCGTCCAGATGGAGGCAGAAGATTTTATTACTGCATTAGAAGGATGGAGTGCGTCAGCGGATGAATGCGGACAGTACATTAGTCACGGAGACTATGAATTCAAGACCAGCAGTACGACCCTGACGGTAACTGCACCGGCAGAATTCTCAGACAGAGAGGCTGATCTGGAGTTTACATTTGATGAGAATCTGAAGCTGGAGTCATTTACGGTAAATGCTAACTTCAGCACAGGCGAGATTCTTAAGAAAGCCGGATTGAATACATTATTAGGTATGGGAACTGTATTTTGTGTTTTAATATTCATGAGTTTTATTATTTCTCTGTTTAAATACGTTCCTGCATTAGTAGACAGAAAATCCAAAAAACAGGCGGAGCCTGCGAAAGCCGCTCCGGCGCCGGCAGTGGCAGAAGAAGTCGCAGCAGAAGAAGAAATCGATGACACAGAACTTGTCGCGGTTATTGCTGCAGCGATTGCCGCTTACGAAGGAACTTCTACGGACGGTTTCGTAGTTCGTTCTATTAAGAGAAGAAAATCCAACAAGTGGAATGCATAAATATAGTCGATATTCAGGAGGAATTTATCATGAAAAATTATACAATTACAGTGAACGGAAACGTATATGATGTGACAGTAGAAGAAAATGGAGCAGGAGCTTCACCGGCACCGGCAGCAAGACCGGCAGCAGCTCCGAAGGCAGCACCAAAAGCAGCACCGGCAGCAAAACCGGCAGCAGGCGCAGGCAGCATCAAAGTGGCAGCAGGTGCAGCCGGAAAAGTATTCAAGATCGAAGCAAGTGTAGGACAGAAACTTGCAAAAGGTGATACCGTTGTGATCGTAGAAGCAATGAAGATGGAAATTCCTGTTGTGGCTCCGGAAGACGGAACCGTTGCTAGTATTGATGTAGCAGTAGGCGATATGGTAGAAGCAGGCCAGACATTAGCTACATTAAACTAAGGAGCAGCATCCTTTTGACAAACAGGAGGTTATAACATGGAATACATTACAAATACACTGGGAAATCTCCTGCATCAGACCGCATTTTTCAATCTGACTATTGGAAACTACGTGATGATCGCAGTTGCATGTTTTTTCCTTTACCTTGCGATTAAGCATGGTTTCGAACCGCTGCTTCTCGTACCGATCGCATTTGGTATGCTCCTGGTAAATATTTACCCGGACATCATGCTTCATGCAGAGGACGCAGCAAACGGAACCGGCGGACTTTTATATTATTTCTTCAAACTGGATGAATGGGCGATCCTCCCGTCTCTGATCTTCATGGGCGTAGGAGCGATGACCGACTTCGGACCGCTGATTGCGAACCCGAAGAGTTTCCTTCTCGGAGCAGCAGCCCAGTTTGGTATCTTCGCAGCTTACCTGGGAGCCATGGCAATGGGATTCTCAGACAAAGCGGCAGCAGCTATTTCCATTATCGGTGGAGCAGACGGACCGACTTCCATCTTCCTTGCCGGTAAATTACAGCAGACGGCTATCATGGGACCGATCGCCGTGGCAGCGTATTCCTACATGTCACTGGTACCGATCATCCAGCCGCCAATCATGAAACTTCTTACAACCGAGAAAGAACGTAAGATCAAAATGGGACAGCTTCGCCCGGTTACCAAGCTGGAGAAGATCCTCTTCCCGATCGTCGTTACCATCGTTGTGTGTCTGATTCTTCCTACAACAGCACCACTGGTTGGTATGCTGATGCTCGGTAACTTATTCAAAGAATCCGGTGTAGTAAGACAGCTTACAGAGACCGCTTCCAATGCCATGATGTACATCGTTGTCATCCTGCTTGGAACATCCGTAGGTGCAACCACAAGCGCAGAAGCATTCCTGAACCTGGATACTCTGAAAATCGTTGCACTCGGTCTTGTTGCATTCGCATTCGGTACCGCAGCCGGAGTTATTTTCGGTAAGATCATGTGCTGGGCAACCCATGGACAAGTGAACCCGCTGATCGGTTCCGCAGGTGTATCCGCCGTACCGATGGCAGCCCGTGTATCCCAGAAAGTCGGAGCGGAAGCAGACCCGACAAACTTCCTTCTGATGCACGCAATGGGACCAAACGTTGCCGGCGTAATCGGAACCGCCGTAGCCGCCGGAACATTCATGGCAATTTTCGGAGTAATGTAATAACAGGAAGGAATTTGCTTGCTTGCAAGGGCAAATTCCATTATAGAATAAATCTTGGAGGAAGATATAAATGGCTGAAATTGAAAAAAAACCAATTAAAATTGTGGAAACTGTTCTCCGTGACGCACATCAGTCTCTGATCGCAACACGACTCACAACCGAACAGATGCTTCCAATTGTAGATAAAATGGACAAAGTCGGATATCACGCCGTAGAATGCTGGGGCGGAGCCACATTCGATGCATCACTGCGTTTCTTAAAAGAAGATCCATGGGACAGACTTCGTAAATTCCGTGACGGCTTCAAGAACACCAAGCTTCAGATGCTCTTCCGCGGACAGAATATCCTTGGATATCGTCCATACGCAGACGACGTAGTAGAATACTTTGTTCAGAAATCCGTTGCAAACGGAATTGATATCATCCGTATCTTTGACTGTCTGAATGACTTAAGAAACCTTCAGACAGCCGTAAAAGCAGCAAACGCAGAAAAAGCAGAAGCACAGGTAGCACTTTCCTACACACTTGGAGATGCCTACACACTGGATTACTGGGTAGACATCGCAAAACGTATCGAAGATATGGGCGCAAATTCCATCTGTATCAAAGATATGGCAGGTCTGTTACTTCCATATAAAGCAACCGAACTGGTAGGAGCATTGAAAGAAGCAGTTGATCTTCCAATCGAGCTTCATACACACTACACATCCGGTGTTGCTTCCATGACATACATGAAAGCAGTGGAAGCAGGAGTAGATATCATCGATACCGCAATGTCTCCATTTGCACTCGGAACCTCACAGCCGGCAACAGAAGTAATGGTAGAAACCTTCAAAGGCACACCATACGACACCGGATTTGACCAGAAACTTCTCGCAGAGATCGCTGACTACTTCCGTCCGATCCGCGACGAAGCACTTGACAGCGGCCTTCTGAATCCGAAGAACCTCGGCGTAAACATCAAGACCCTCCTCTATCAGGTACCGGGCGGAATGCTCTCCAACCTGACAAGCCAGCTGAAAGAGCAGGGCGCAGAAGACAAATTCTACGAAGTACTCGAAGAAGTACCACGCGTAAGAAAAGACCTCGGTGAACCGCCGCTCGTAACACCATCCTCACAGATCGTCGGAACACAGGCCGTATTCAACGTCCTGATGGGCGAACGCTACAAGATGGCAACCAAAGAGACAAAAGACGTACTCAGCGGAAAATACGGCGCAACCGTAAAACCATTTAACGAAGAAGTAAAGAAAAAAGTACTCGGCGAAGACGCAGAAATAATCACATGCCGTCCGGCTGACCTCATCCCGGATGAGCTCGAGACCCTCGAAAAAGAAATGGCCCAGTACAAACAGCAGGACGAAGACGTACTCAGCTACGCACTCTTCCCACAGGTAGCAGTCGACTTCTTCAAATACCGCGATGCGCAGCAGAAGAAAGTAGATGCAACAATCGCAGATACTGAGAATGGAAGCTATCCGGTGTAGGTATCCGCTATAGGGACGGTTCTTTTGCCATGAGGAGTGCCCTTTGGCTCACGTCAGGGATTCGCGCCGGAGACGTTTCTTCTGCCACGAGGGGCGCCTAATGTGCAGATATAAGTGATAAAACGAAAGAAAAGAATTAGGCTGTCGCATTTAAGGATAAGTTTATCTTAGATGCGGCGGCCTCTTTTTGTCTTTTTTATAGAAATGGCCTGGAGATCCTTTTTTATTTGCCAAGAATTAATCTTTTTGTCTTTAGAGAAAATAAGTCCGGTCGTAATAAAAGCCAGTAGAGCCGTGCAGCCTGACCATGTGCGGTATAAGAAGTCAGTATACACAGAAGTAGAGGTTTTTTTAGTAAAAATATTGTAAAGCCCACCTAATTGTTGTAAGATGAAAAAATGAGCAAAGGGCGCTCCTCGTGGCAGAAGGAACGTCCCCAAAGGAGGCAGTACATGAGTACGCAAAATGAACTATTAACAAGACTGGAAGAAAAGTATCCAAAACTGAGCAAAGGCCAGAAGCGCCTTACGGATTATATCCGGCAGAATTACGACAAAGCAGCGTTTATGACGGCAGCGAAGCTGGGGGAAGCGGTAGGTGTCAGTGAATCTACGGTTGTGCGTTTTGCATCTCAGCTCGGATACAAGGGATATCCGGAATTCCAGAAAGCACTTGGAGAGCTGGTGCGGACAAAACTGAATTCGATCCAGAGGATGGAGGTCACTTACGGAAGGATCACCCAGAGTGAGATCCTTGAGACCGTACTGCAGTCGGATATCGATAAGATCAAGATGACAATGGAAAGTATTGATCAGCAGGCATTCGAGTTGGCGGTAGATACGATCCTCAATGCAAAGAAAATCTATGTGGTCGGCATCCGAAGCTGCGCACCGCTGGCGAATTTCCTCAGTTTTTATTTGAATCTGATCTGTGACAACGTTATCAGTGTCCACACGAACAGTTCCAGTGAAATATTTGAACAGCTGATCCGCATAGGGGAAGAGGATGTGATCATCGGAATCAGTTTCCCAAGGTATTCTATGAGAACACTGAAGGCACTCGAGTTCGCCAGCAACCGCAAGGCAAAAGTGATCACACTGACCGACAGTGTACATTCTCCGATGAATCTCTATTCTTCCTGCAACCTCATCGCGCGAAGTGATATGGCGTCTATCGTGGATTCCCTGGTCGCACCTTTAAGTGTGATCAATGCTATGGTAGTGGCGCTTTGCATGAAGAAGCAGAAAGAAGTCATCCAGACCCTAGAAACCCTGGAAGATATCTGGGACGAGTATCAGGTCTACTCGCGGGATGAACTGAATTCGGTAGGGGATACCGTAACCATGAAATCAGATAAGACGGGAGAAAAAGAGAATCAATGAGTAAAGTATTGATCATAGGAGGCGGTGCGGCAGGGATGTTTGTTTCGATCTTTGCCGCCAGAAATGGAAACGAAGTGCATATATTTGAAAAGAATGAAAAACTCGGCAAGAAGCTTTTCATCAC
>JBJENH010000045.1:0-3670 GCA_051880095.1 Bariatricus sp.
CACCTCTTGGCACCGGCCTGACCTCCGACCAGGTTCGGGCGCGCATGGAGGCGAGAAACAGCGGCTGAACCTGACAAGAAGTATCTACAGCGAACGACCATATCATTTTTTTGATGAGCCTTCTGCCGCCATGGATAAAGAATCAGAAAAGATGCTGAAAGAACTGATTGATTCCGAACTGGAGAAAACGATTGTCGTGGTTACCCATCGACTGGATCTGGTCATGAACTTTGATATCATTTATGTTCTGAAAGATCATAAAGTAGCGGAATGCGGAACTCATGAAGAACTGATGCGAAGAAATGGCGTTTATTCTGAGATGGTCAGAAAACAGCAGGGGACTGAATCAGATGTGCATGTTTCAAGGTAATGGCAAGATCTGTTTTAGTCGTTAATGCTAGTTAAGAACTCCATGAAAACACAAAGGAATAGATCACCAGTAGGATCTAGTAATAACACATGATGGTCACGATGGAGTAGTCAATGGTTATTTTCACCGTTGAGCAGTCAAATTTCATGGAGAAGACGCAGAAACAAAACTATCGACAGATGCAGAGATGATATGTCTCTCTGCCTGCCGATGGCTTTATGGTAAGAGAAAAGAAAAGAAGAGATTTCTCCCTTCAGAATGGCCTCACAAGGACGGCTCCCTGGTTAAGGATAACCAGAGATATTCTTGTTTGGCCCGTAAAGGCAAAATAAATAGTACAGATACATTACTCCAAATCCATGTGAATATGTACCAAAGATCCCGGAACGAAAATGGGATGTTTGGGGGCATATGAACAAAAATGCAATGAAGCTTGCTGTCTGGATGTTACGCCTCTAACATGATTGCTTTGTCATAATTAAATATGTACAGAAATTCCGGAATAAAAATGTACAGATGATAACATCGAGGAGGCTGAATAGGAGGCCTGACGATGATTATCAATTCTCCGATCACAACGGATCTGAAAATCGAGAAACTGGAGGACTTGTACAAGTTAAAGCCATTTATGGAAGCAGCTAATCTGAAGATCAACAAAAGCCAGATTGCCAGAGAACTGGATGTAGATAGAAGAACTGTCGGTAAATATCTCAATGGATTCCATAAATCCGAACACCGGACATCAAGTAACTGCCTGACACCATATAAGAGCATCATCCGGGAACTGCTTTCCGATGAGAATGAGCAGATATTCTACTACCGCCGTGTCCTCTGGCAATACCTCTGTGACAATCACGGCTATCACGGAACATACAGCAATTTCTGTTATTACCTGTCTCTGGAGCCGGAATTCGTATCGTATTTCCGGAAGAGAGCTCCGCAGAAAGCAGAAGCTTATATCCGATATGAGACACCTGCCGGGAAGCAGGCACAGCTGGATTGGAAGGAATCTCTGAAGCTTCTTACGACAGATCTTGGCTGGATTGAGGTTAATATCTTCGTCCTGATTCTTTCTTTCTCCAGATATCGTGTCTATCGGATGGCGATGACGAAGTCTCAGGATGTACTGTTTTCCTGCATGGACGCCGCTTTTGAAACATTCGGAGGTGTACCTGGAGAGATTGTTACGGACAACATGAAGACTGTCATGGATGAACCACGAACAAAAAGATCGAAAGGAAAAGTGAATATACGTTTCCGTCAGTTTGCCGATGATTACGGTTTCCGCATACAGCCCTGTGTGGCGGCAACGCCGCGGACGAAAGGAAAAGTGGAATCTCCCATGCGGATTCTCGATGAGCTTCGGGCGTATAACGGGCAGCTGACTTATCTGGGGTTTGTGGAGCTCCTGGCAAAAATCAATGACAGGGAGAATTCGAAGGTGCATCCCGGCACCGGAAAGATTCCTCTGATGTACCTGAAAAAGGAAAGGGATTCCCTTGGCCCTTTACCACCAGAACCCATCAGAAATCCCTATCAGCTCGTCGATCATAAAGTCCGTGTGGACGAATCCAGTCTGTTCCACTACCAGGGGAAGCAGTATTCCGCACCACCGGAATACATCGGCAAGACCGTCACGCTGCAGATTTACGATGACTACATCCATGTGTATTTTAACCTGAAACTCATCGCTCTGCACCCTATATCTGATAGGAAGATCAATTATCAGGACGGACATTACCTTGATCTTCTGCGGAAGACGCATTCTTTTGCGGAAGAGAATATTGAGCAGCGAGCCAAAGAAAATCTGAAATCATTAGGAGCAGCGTATGAGTAACAACAGTATCTATAAACAGACATTACAGAATCTTGAAGCACTGAAACTGAACCAGATGAAACTATATCTGGAAGAAGTTGCCGGCGACGTCGGTGCGAAGAACCTTTCTTTTACAGAAGGTCTTCTGAAACTGACGAATTACGAAGTGGATTTTAAGGAAAGTTCCGCATCACAAAATACGATTCACGCAGCAGCATTTCCATTTGTGAAGACTCTTTCGGACTTTGACTTCAGTTTCCAGCCATCCGTGAGCGAGTCTCAGATGCAGGAGTTCTGCACCCTTGGATTCATGGAGAAAGCGGAGAACATCGTTTTTCTAGGATCGAGCGGAGTCGGTAAGACTCACCTTGCGACCGCTATCGGCATCTCCGCTGCCAAGCACCACAACATCACATATTTCATCAAATGCAGTGATCTTCTGCAGCAGCTGAAAAAGGCAAAACTGGAGAACCGGCTGGAGTCAAGGCTGAAGCATTTCAATCATTACAAACTTCTGATTATTGATGAGATCGGATATCTTCCGATCGACAAGGAAGATTCGAACCTCTTCTTCCAGCTGATCGACATGAGATATGAGAAAAAGAGTATGATTCTTACCACAAACATCAACTTTGGAGACTGGGACAGCGTATTCTATGACGCAGTCGTCGCAGATGCGATCCTGAACCGTGTTCTGCATCATTCACATGTTGTGTCAATTACAGGGAAGTCATACCGTCTGAAGGATCTGGTGCATGACGAACCAGGCGCATAAGTTGTACATAATTATTTCGGATTTTTTGGACATATTTACTTGACAGTTAACACAAAGAAACAGACAGCTTCGCACTTGCAAATGTGCGGATCAATCTGGATCAGGCATTTCATCGCTTCTTCAATAAAGAAGGCGGATATCCGAAATTCAAGAAGAAAGCAGATCATCACGATTCCTATACGACAAATCATGCATCCGTGCATTGGAAAGATGGAAAGCTGTATCTTTCTCTTCCGAAGATGAAAGAAGAAGCGCGCGTCATTAACCACCGCTCTATTAAGAGAGGCGGCGTTCTGAAGAGCGCAACGATTTCCCGCGATCCAGGCGGGAAATACTATGTTTCCCTGCTCTATGAGTATGCAAAAGAACCTGTCGTGCATGACATTGATCCTGACAATGCAATCGGACTGGATATGTCAATGCGTGGACTGTATGTTGACTCGGAACAGCGTCCTGTCGATGAGCCGGAATGGTATCGCAAAGCAGAAGCACGGTTAGCCAGAGAACAGCGAAAGCTGTCGCATATGAAAAAAGGATCTTCCAATTATCAGAAGCAGAGGCTGAAAGTCGCAAAGCTGTATTTGAAAACCAAGAATCAGCGAACCGACTTTCTGCATAAGCTGTCAAATGATCTTACGAATGCGTATGACATTATCGTAAACGCTAAATAAATAGTACGGATACATTATCCCAAATCTATGTGAATATG
>JBJENH010000046.1:0-3660 GCA_051880095.1 Bariatricus sp.
TGCATTCCCAGCGATATCCGGGAACACCGATGGCACCGACTTTATGAATATTCTCAACACCGAGATGAACACATCCGGGACCGGTGGACTCGGAAAGTCCGTAGTTGGTATCGTAGAGATGGTTCGGGAAGTATTCTTTCCAGTGCTTGATCAGAGATGGCGGAACCGGCTGAGCACCAATGTGCATCAGTCTCCACTGACTCAGCTCATAATCTTCAAGCTTCACATCACCTCTGTCCAGAGCATTCAGGATATCCTGAGCCCACGGAACCAGAAGCCATACGATGGTACATTTTTCTCTTGAAATAGCATCCAGAATGATTTCAGGAGTCGTACCCTTCAGAAGAACCGCTTTGCTTCCTGCGCAGAGACTTCCCATCCAGTGGAATTTCGCTCCGGTATGATAAAGCGGAGGAATACAAAGGAAAGTATCGTTTCGGTCTGTCAGGTGATGTTTCTGCTCCATCTCTGCAGCCTGGGTCAGACTTTCATGATTATGTAAAATCGCTTTTGGAAATCCGGTGGTTCCGGAAGAAAAGTAGATAGCTGCATCATCGCTTTCTTCCAGATGAATCATCGGAGGCTGGCTGGAACAGTCGGCAACCATTTCACGATAACTTTCGGCGAAGGTAGGACAGGTGTCGCCCACATAAATAAGAAGTCGTCCCTTGGTCAGTTCATCGACGATTGCTTCAATTCGTCCGATGAATTCCGGTCCAAAGAATAAGACATGTACTTCGGCCAGATCTGCACAATATTTGATCTCTGCAGAATCAAAACGGAAGTTAAAAGGAACGGCGATTGCACCGGTTTTCAGAATACCGAAATAGATCGGCAGCCATTCCAGACAGTTGAACATCAGAATTGCAACGCGGTCCCCTTTCTTAATTCCGCGTTCAAGAAGCATATTTGCGACGCGGTTTGCTTTTTCATCAAAGACACTCCAGGTGATTTCTCTTCTGTACGGTTCAAAAGAAGTGGGCTGTACCAGACTGTATTCTCTCCAGCTGGTCCGCTTTGTGTCTTTTATAGATGGATTCAATTCCACTAGTGCAACTTCGTCCCCATATAATCTGTGATTTCGTTCAAGTAAATCAGTAACAGGCATGATAAGGTTTCCTCTCTATATTTAAACTTTAGTGCTTTAAATCAAGATAGCATATTTGGAAGATAAAGTCAACAATTTGGCCGGATACTTTGGCAGTCCGTCTTATAAAGTACCTTTTTAAAGATGATAAAAATAATGTTTACCATTTCCAATAAAGATGATACAATATTACAGTACAGTAATAAAGTGTACTCATTATGAAGAAAAGAGAGGTTTATATGAAGAAGAATTCTCAGAGAACCAGAAAAGAAGATATGTACAAGGCAATTCTTCAGCTGGAAACAATAGAAGAGTGTATGGATTTTTTTGAGGATATCTGTGCAGAGACAGAGCTCCGTGCCATAGAACAGCGTTTTGAAGTGGCAAGAATGCTTTCTAAGGAAAAGATCTATTCGGATATTATGAGTACAACAAGTGCCAGTACAGCAACTATCAGTCGTGTGAACCGTGTATTAAACGGCGGTACAGGTATGCTGGAGAAGGCGCTGATTCGTTTGGAAGAGAGCGAAGCAAATAAGGAAGATGAAAATTGAAAGGAGAGTTACAATACCGATGAAACAGTTAATGCTAGGTAATAAGGCATTTGCCAGAGGTTTATACGAGGCAGGATGCAGCGTGGTTTCCAGTTATCCCGGAACACCAAGTACAGAAGTCACAGAAGAAATTGCAAAATACGATGAGGTCTATTGTGAATGGGCACCGAATGAAAAGGTTGCCATGGAAGTTGCTTTTGGAGCCTGTCTTGCCGGAAAAAGAAGTTTTTGCGGTATGAAGCATGTAGGACTGAATGTGGCGGCCGATCCACTCTATACCTGTTCTTATACGGGTGTGAATGCAGGTATGGTGATCTGCGTGGCGGATGATCCGGGCATGCATTCTTCTCAGAATGAGCAGGATTCCCGTCATCATGCAATCGCAGCGAAAGTACCTATGTTGGAGCCGTCCGACTCTGCCGAAGCACTGGAATTTGTAAAGACCGCATATGAGATTTCGGAAACCTATGATACTCCGGTCATTATGAAAATGTGTACCAGAGTAGCACATTCTCAGAGCGTTGTAGTTCCGGGTGAGCGTGTGGTCCCCGAACAGAAGCAATATGAAAAGAAGATTCAGAAGTATGTAATGATGCCGGGCAATGCGATCCGTCGTCATCCATTTGTAGAAGAACGAACCAGAAAACTGATCGAATACGCAGAGACCAGCCCGCTGAACCGCGTGGAGATGGGAGGAACCGCACTGGGGATCATCACTTCTTCCACCTGCTATCAGTATGCGAAAGAAGTTTACGGAGAAAATGCAAGTATTCTGAAGCTGGGGATGGTAAATCCGCTGCCGGTAAAACTGATTAAGGACTTTGCGGCAAAGGTTGAAAAGCTGATCGTGATCGAAGAACTGGATCCGATTATTGAGAATCATTGTAAACAGCTTGGCCTGACTTTATCCGGAAAAGATCTGCTTCCGATCTGCGGCGAGTTTTCTCAGAATCTCATCGCGGAGAAAATAGAAGGAAAATGTGCAGACTGTTATTCTCTTGGCGAACAGCTTCCGGGAAGACCACCTGTTATGTGTGCAGGATGCCCTCACAGAGGCCTGTTCTATACGCTTTCCAAGAATAAATGTACGGTACTCGGAGACATTGGCTGCTATACCCTTGGCGCGGTAGCTCCGCTTGCGGCTATGGACATGACCCTTTGTATGGGCGCATCCATCAGTGCCGTTCACGGATTTAACAAGGCAAGCGGCAAAGAAAGCGAAGGAAAGACCGTGGCCGTAATCGGTGATTCCACCTTTATGCATTCCGGTATGACCGGTCTGGCAAACGTTGCCTATAACCAGAGTAATTCCACCATTATCATTCTGGATAATTCCATTACCGGTATGACCGGACATCAGCAGAATCCGACGACCGGATACAACATTAAAGGTGATCCGGCAGGAAAGATCGATCTGGAGGCATTGTGCAGAGCGATGGGCTTCAACCGCGTAGCTGTTGTGGATCCGTACAATCTGGAAGAGTGCGATAAAGTATTGAAAGAAGAACTTTCAGCAGACGAGCCGTCTGTCATCATCAGCCGTCGCCCGTGTGCACTTCTCAAATATGTAAAGCATAAAGCTCCTTTGAAGGTTGCGGCGGATAACTGTGTGGGATGTAAATCCTGTATGCGGCTTGGATGTCCGGCAATCAGTGTAAAAGACAAAAAAGCTGTGATCGATACGACGCTGTGTGTTGGCTGCGGAGTTTGCCAGCAGCTGTGTAAGTTTGATGCATTACAGAGCGGGGAGGAATAAAGAAATGACAAAGAATGTAATGATTGTTGGAGTAGGCGGACAGGGATCCCTTCTTGCCAGCAAACTTTTAGGATATCTTCTTTTGAACGAAGGATATGATGTAAAAGTATCTGAGGTACACGGGATGAGTCAGCGCGGCGGAAGCGTGGTTACATATGTAAGATTTGGAGAAAAGGTGTATTCACCGGTCATTGACAAGGGTGAGGCAGACTTTATCGTATCCTTTGAGAAACTGGAAGCGGCGCGTTATGTGGAATATCTGA
>JBJENH010000047.1:0-21077 GCA_051880095.1 Bariatricus sp.
ATTATAGCGTATTTCCATACCCCATACAAGCTTTGTTATTTTTTTGACAACCTCTGTTCTGTCGTTAAACTCCTTTGAGGAATGGGAAAATCTGCATTGCAATGGTAAAATAAATAATCGTAGTCCCGGTGTCCACTAAAGTCGTGATAAGCGGCGCAGCCATGATTGCCGGATCCAGCCCCATCTTATCCGCAATAAGCGGCAAAGTACAGCCGACCACTTTAGCCATGATGATCGTGCAGATCATCGTAAGTCCGAGCGTAAGTGCAAGCAGGAACGGTGAATCCACCTGATTGCGGTACATAATCATAATACGGATTCCGTTGACCAGGGCAAGGAATGTTCCGACAAGCAACGCGATTGAAACCTCTTTTGCAATGACACGGAAAATATCTTTGAACCGGATCTCTCCCACGGTAAGTCCGCGAATGATCAGAGAAGAACTCTGAGAGCCACAGTTACCGCCTGTTCCGGTAAGCATCGGAATAAAAGTATTCAATACAGGCATGGCAAGGATCTGCGCCTCAAAATGTCCGAGTGCCAGTCCGGAAAATGTTGCCGAAAGCATCAGAAGCAGCAGCCACATACTTCGGTTCTTGGCGTGCTGGAATGCAGAGGTTCCGAAATAGGATTCTTCGTTCGGTGTTACACCGGCCATGATACTGAAGTCTTCCGTAGCCTCGTCCTGCAGGACAAGCATCGCATCGTCTACCGTTACGATTCCGACCATACACATCTCATGATCCACGATCGGGATGGCAACCAGACCGTATTTCCTGATCTTGAGCGCCACATCTTCCTGGTCGTCCGTTGTGTGTGCATAGAGGATATTCGTATCCATGATTTCTTCCATAGTACGGCTCTCGCTGCTGGTCAGAAGATCCTTGATATCGACCACTCCCACCAGTTTTCGCTTTTCCGTGACATAACAGGTGTAGATCGTCTCCCGGTTAATACCGACCTGACGGATCTTGAGTATGGCCTCCGCGACCGTCATATCCGGACGCAGTCCCACATAATCCACGTTCATGACACTACCAGCACTGTCATCCGGGTATTTCAATAGCGTGTTGATCTGCTTCCTTGTATCCTCATCCGTCACCATCAGCAGACGATCCACTACATTGGCCGGCATCTCCTCCAGCACGTCTACCGTATCATCCAGATACATTTCATTCATGACTTCTTCCAATTCGGAGTCGGTAAGTGCATTGATCAGTGTCTCGCGCATATCGCTGTCCATGTATGCAAATGTCTCCGCCCCTTCTTCTTTGGCAAGAAGACGGAATAAAATAATCATCTGCTTATCTTCCACTTCACTCAGAAACTGTGCAATATCGACGGGGTAATAATTCCCCAGTTCTTCTTTCAATTCCTTATATTCTCTCGTTTCCAGAAGCATTAATATTTTATCGCGATCCACTTTTCTTCCTCCTTTCCAGCTTCAAAAAATAACATTTTTTTGCCGAAAACTTCTTTTTATAGTATAATCTTTTTGAACACAATATACAAGGAGATTCTCATTTTGAACATGAAAATAGTAGGTTTAATTACAGAATACAATCCATTTCATAATGGACATAAATATCATATTGAACAGGCTCTGAAACAAACCGATGCAAATTATGCCGTTGTATTAATGAGTGGTGATTTTGTCCAGAGGGGTGCACCTGCCATCATGCCGAAGCATCTGCGCGCCCGAGCTGCACTGTCAGATGGCGCTTCTCTCGTTCTGGAGCTTCCTGTCTGCTGTGCATGCGGAAGTGCCGAATACTTTGCCCGCGGAGCAATCGAAATCTTCGACGCGCTCGGCTGTGTCGATTCGATCTGTTTCGGAAGCGAATGCGGGGACGTAGAAAAGCTCAATCAGATCGCCCGGATTCTTGCCTGGGAGCCGGAAGAATTCCGTCACTTACTTCAAAAAAACCTGAAAAACGGACTTCCGTTTCCTGCCGCCCGCAAAATGGCACTGGCCAAATACACCGAAGAGCCTGCCCTTGCTGAAGTATTAGATTGTCCGAACAATACGCTGGGAATCGAATATTTGAAGGCCATCCGACGTACCGGAAGCGGCCTCAAAGCCTGCACGATCCGGCGTAAGGATTCCGGATACCACGACACGGAGCTCTCCGGATCCTTAAGCTCCGCTTCCGCAATCCGGCGCATTCTATCCGAAATGGAGGACCATTCTTATGGCGAACCTTTATCCAGTCTTCCGGTAATGCTGAGAGATCAGATTCCTTCTGCTTCCCTTGCAATCATGGAAGAGAGCTTCCTTAAAAGATTCCCTGTTTACGCAAACGACCTGTCCCTGCTTCTGAAGTACCGGCTTCTCACTGAAACCAGAGAATCCCTCACGCAATACGCAGACATTACACCGGATCTGGCCAACCGCATCATCAACCGACGCAACGAATTTATATCATGGGATCAGTTCTGTGAACTTCTGAAGACGCGTGAGGTGACCTATACAAGAATCAGCCGGATTCTCCTCCACATTCTTCTTAAGATTCGTCAGAAGGACATGGATAATTCTGCTCATACCACTTTTGCACATTACGCCCGCATATTGGGATTTCGCAGAAAGGATGCCGGTCTTTTCACCGTTTTGCATGAACACTCCCGGATTCCTTTGATCACAAAACCAGGCACAGCTTTGCCACTTTCCGGCGAGGCATCGGCAATGCTTGCGCAGGATCTCTTTGCCAGTGACCTCTACGAGTCTGTGATCACCCACAAATTCGGCACACCCTTCATTCCATCGCCTTCGCAGCCGCTTGTCATTCTTTAATTAGAGGTTGCAATCCGCCGGAGGCTTATCTTCTCTTCCAAGATAAAAAACAAGTGGGAACTGTGCCCCATCATCCGGACGCAGCTCCCACTTGAGTTAAGATGACCTGTTTATCCCATATACTCTTTTCAGATTCAAACCGCTTTTTATGAAACCTTAAGTCTTTTCGTCACAGTCACCGCACGGGCTCCCGGTCCGATGTGACATGCCACACTCAGCGACAGAGGTGCCATGTAGATATCATATTCCGGGAATGTCTCCTCCAGTTCCTTCTTCCATTCATATGCATCTTCCAGATCTCCGGTATAAGCTGCGTCAATATACAGATTCTCCGGCCCTTTACAATCAGCAAACTCTGTATCGATCACTTTCTGGATTGTCTGGATCATCGTCTTCTTCGCACTCTTCCAGCCTCTTGACTTTGAAAATGCATCCAGCTTTTCTCCCTTGATGCGAAGAACCGGTTTCAGATTGAGTACGGTACCAATTGCTGCAGCAGCCGGTGTAAGACGTCCTCCCTTTTTCAGGTATTTCAAGGTATCAAGCGTAATATAGATATCAGATTCCATTTTGATTTCTTCCAGAAGCTCTTTGATCTCATCTGCATTTTTTCCCGCATCGGCCAGCTCCTTTGCCTCCATTACAGAACGGCGCTGTGTAACGGAAATCCGCTGATTGTTGACAACTTTTACTTTTCCGTCGTAGTCTTCAGCCAGCATCATAGCCGTCTCGCAGGAACCACTGAGTCCGCTTGACATTGGAATATGAACGATTTCATCATATTCTTTGAGAATATCATCCCAGAGCTTCATCACATCTCCCGGTGCAGGCTGAGAAGTCTTGATATCCGCATCGCTTTCCATTTTCTGATAAAATTCTTCCTGAGTCAGCGTGATCTCCTCAAAATAGAGTTCCTCGTCAATATAGAAAGGCATCGGAAGCACAAATACCCCCATCTCTTTCCCCTCTGCCTGCGTAATACCACTGTTACTGTCAGTTACAATTGCTACCTTACTCATATTCGAATACCTCTCTAATTCTTAAAACTATGGATTGGTGCCGGAATTCTTCCCTGTCTGTTGATAAATGCACTGCAGTCAAACTCATTTACCGGCATGATCGGCGCATACCCAAGAAGTCCGCCGAATTCTGCCACATCTCCTACATCCTTGCCAATGACCGGAATCAGACGCACTGCCGTCGTCTTCTGGTTCACCATGCCGATCGCCATCTCGTCGGCAATGATTCCGGATATGGTTGCCGCTGAAGTTTTTCCCGGAATTGCGATCATGTCAAGTCCTACCGAGCAGACACAGGTCATCGCCTCCAGTTTCTCCAGGCACAGCGAACCGGCATTAACCGCATCGATCATCCCCTGATCTTCACTGACCGGAATGAACGCGCCGCTGAGTCCGCCGACGTAGGAGGATGCCATTACACCACCTTTTTTCACCTGGTCATTCAGCATTGCAAGCGCGGCGGTCGTTCCCGGTGCGCCCACTCTCTCCAGACCGATCTCCTCCAGGATCTCAGCCACTGAATCGCCTACCGCAGGAGTCGGAGCAAGCGAAAGATCCACGATTCCGAATGGGATTCCCAGCCGTCTGGATGCTTCTCCTGCAACAAGCTGTCCCACACGCGTCACCTTAAACGCTGTCTTCTTGATTGTCTCGCAGAGTACCTCAAAGCCCTTGCCGCGACATTTTTCGATTGCCTTCTTGACAACGCCCGGTCCGCTGACACCCACATTGATGACCGCATCGCCCTCTGTCACTCCGAGAAATGCTCCGGCCATAAACGGATTGTCGTCCGGCGCATTGCAGAATACCACCAGCTTCGCGCATCCCAATGAATCCTTTTCTTTGGTAGCCTCCGCCGTCGCCTTCACCATCTCTCCGCAGAGACGGACAGCGTCCATGTCGATGCCTGTCTTCGTGGAGCCGACATTTACGGAACTGCATACACGTTCTGTAGATGAGAGCGCCATCGGAATCGAACGGATCAGATTCTCATCGCTCTTTGTCATTCCCTTTGACACAAGTGCAGAATAACCGCCGATAAAGTTCACTCCCACCGTCTTTGCAGCCTCATCCAGCGTCCTTGCAATAGTCACAAAATCTTCCGGCGTTTTGCAGGCGGCACCGCCCACAAGCGCGATCGGGGTAATAGAAATTCGTTTATTTACAATCGGAATTCCGAATTCCTTCTCAATCTTATTGCCTGTCTCAACCAGATCCTTTGCGATCGTCACGATCTTATTATAAATCTTTTCATTTAATTTTTCCAAATCAGAATCAATACAGTCCAGAAGACTGATTCCCAGTGTGATCGTTCTCACATCCAGATTCTCCTGTTCAATCATCTGATTCGTCTCTGCAACTTCAAAAAAATTGATCATCGTACCCGCCCTCTCTTACAGTCTGTGCATTCTCTGGAAAATCTCTTCTCTCTGACAATGAATGTCCACACCGATCTGAAGGCCAAGGTCACGCAGATCCACGGAAACAATGTCCAGCTCCCTTTTTGAATTCTCAACATCTACAACTGCCATCATGTTAAAATAACCATCCACGATCGTCTGGGAAATATCAAGAATATTGATATTCGTATCTGCCAGATATGTGCAGACCTTTGCAATAATACCTACCGAATCTTTTCCTACCACTGTAATAATACATTTCTTCATAGTGTGCCTCCTGCTTCTCTCTTCTAGTCTTACTAAACGGTTACTATTTCTGAAATACGATCTCTTCTTGCCACGGAAATCGGTATCTCTTCCCCTTTATAAGGATTATCTCCCAACGTCACTTCCAGTTTTACAGTCTCATATGCGAGTTCTGCATAGTTATTCTCCTTGCTGAGATGTCCCAGCAAAACATGCTGCAAGTTCTCATGTAGTATATCACAAAGAAGTCGTCCTGACAATTCATTTGATAAATGACCTTTATCACCCATGACTCTCTGCTTCAGATAATACGGATAAGGTCCCACCTCCAGCATATGGATATCGTGGTTGGATTCTAACAGAATCGCATTCAGCTGCTGTAAATTTTCCACCGTGTATGCATCATATTTTCCAAGGTCAGTCGCGACAGCCACTCTCTTATCGTCCTGCTCAAAGCGGTACCCGCTGGGTTCATTCGCATCATGTGAAATGGAAAAGGCGTGGATATCGATATCCCCCACCCGGAAATCTTCATCCACATGAATTTCCCGGTACAGCCCCTCCGGCATTTTCCCAAGTCCTTTGTATTCGCAAATCCCCCGCAAGGTGCCGGGTGTGGCATAGATCGGAACCTGATATTTCCGGCTGAATACACCCAGTCCCTGAATATGATCTGCATGTTCATGGGTGATCAAAATCCCGTCCAGTTCCTCTCCTTTGATATCCAGAGAACAAAGTCCTTCTTCAATCTTTTTTCTGCTGATTCCCGTATCCACAAGCAAATGTGTATGGTCACTTCCAACGTAAATACAGTTTCCGCTGCTCCCGCTGGCAATGCTGCATAATCTCATCTGTTTATCTCCTGTCGTATCTATTTTTCATATCCGAAAGCGCGCGGTCGATCTGCACTTTCGTTTCCTCAAATTCGCTGCTGTTATCGATCGTAAGATCGCAAAAATCCCGATAAGTCTCTTCTGTCACCTGGGATGACATCATGGATGCGATCTTTTCGTCCGTATAGCCCCTGCTTGTCCGAAGTCTCTGAAAACGCACCTGCTTATCCGCATAAATATACCAGATCTCATTCATCATATCACGGTAAACCGGCTCCGTCATGAGTGCCGCCTCAAGCACAAAGATCCCGGTTCCCTTTCCCTCTTCTTCTGCGATCAGACGGCGGATTCTCTCATTGACTGCCGGGTGCACGATTGCATTCAGTGCGCAGAGCTTCTCTGCATCGGAAAATACGATCGCTCCCAACTTCTTCCGGTCGATCGTACCATCCGGATTGCAGATACTCTCTCCAAAATATTCCCGTATCTTACTCCAGCATTCTTCCTGTGGTCTCTGTAGTTCATGGGCGATCAGGTCTGCCTGGCAGATCCTCGCGTGATGCCTTTCCTCAAGATATGCAAGAACCTGACTCTTCCCGGAGCCCACTCCGCCGGTTATTCCTATCTTAATCATCCTTGTACCCCTTCCGCTATCCCGGAGTCTTTTCATGACTTTTTTCCTGTCCGAGGTTTTATCCGTTCTACTTCGCCTCATACCAGCTCTTGCCGGTATGCATATCAATGTCGAGTGGGACATCCAGAGAAGCGGCCTTCTCCATGCATTCCTTCAGGATCGCCTGTACCTCCTCCAGTTCCTCCTCCCACGCTTCGACCAGAAGTTCATCGTGTACCTGAAGGACCAGCCGCGATTTCATGTTTCGCTTCGTCAGCTCCCGATCCACCGCGATCATGGCTATTTTGATAATATCCGCCGCAGTTCCCTGGATCGGCGAATTCATAGCCACACGTTCTCCGAACTGTCTCTGCATGAAATTACTGGAGGCAAGCTCCGGTACCGGGCGTCGTCTTCCGTAGAGCGTAACGACATATCCCTGTTCCTTCGCATGTGCAACCGTATCGTCCAGGAATTTCTTAATTCCCGGATAGGTCTCAAAATACCGTTCAATATATTCAGCCGCCTCTTTCCGGGTGATGCTCAGATCCTGGCTGAGTCCGAAGGAACTGATTCCGTACACGATCCCGAAATTGACTGCCTTCGCATTTCTTCTCTGCAAGTCCGTCACCTCGTCGAACGGGGTATGAAATACCTGAGATGCGGTGATCCGGTGAATATCCCTCGCCTCACGGTAGGCCTGGATCAGTTCCTTGTCTCCGGAACAGTGTGCCAGCACACGCAGTTCGATCTGGGAGTAATCCGCATCGACAAAGACATAGCCGTCCTCCGGGACAAATACCTTGCGGATCAGCCTTCCAAGCTCCATCCGGACCGGTATATTCTGCAGATTCGGCTCCGTGCTGCTGATCCGTCCCGTCGCGGTGATCGTCTGGTTGAATTTCCCATGGATTCTCTGATCCTCTTCCCCGATAAAGACGGCCAGTCCATCCGCGTAAGTAGACTTCAGCTTGCTTAACTGGCGGTATTCCAGGATTTTGGAAACCACCGGGTAATCCGGTGCCAATTTGTCCAGCACATCGGCCGCCGTGGAATATCCGGTCTTCGTCTTCTTGCCGTTGGGAAGGCCCAGATGTTCAAAGAGAACGACTCCCAGCTGCTTCGGAGAATTAATGTTGAATTCCTCCCCGGCAAGCTCATAGATTTCCTTCTCCAGCTCTACGATCTTTCCTCCAAGCTGTTCTCCGTATACGCGAAGCTCTTCTCCTTCCACTTTTACCCCGTTCTGCTCCATTTTGAACAGCGTAAATACCAGCGGCATCTCGATTTCACGGAACAGCTTTTCCATGTCTGCTTCGCGCAGTTTTCCGAGCAGAGCATCCACTGCCGCAAAGGCCGTGTACGCTTCATAGCAGATCTTTTTCTCCTCATCCGCCTTCGGATCGATCATCATTCCCAGATATTCCTGCGCCACATCTTCAAACGGATAATCACTCTTCAGAGGATTCAAAAGATAGGCAGCGATCGCCGCATCGAAACACATATCAACATTGTCCGGATTTATTCTCACATTTTTCAACATTTTCTTCAAATCAAATACCGAAAACTGCCCTGCATGAGTGGCCACATCCTCCAGTCTGGCAAGAAGAAATTCCGAAGATATCTCCCCCTCTGCCGGGATGCAGTAGATCTCTTTATCGCCAAACGCAAGACCGATTCCTCCGATCCCGGCCTGTGCGGCAAACAGCGGCAGCACATTCTTCGTCTGTTTATAGACAAGGGCTCCGACTCTTTCGGCCTGCATCGCTTCAGCAAATACCGCCTCTGCTTCTCTGCGTGCATGGATGACCTGAAACGCATCTTCCAATGCATTTCCACTCTGCACCTCGAATCTTGACAGAAGATTCTTGAACTGCAGTCTCTGGAAATACGCATATGCTTCCGCAGTATAGAGATTTCCCAGCTTCGCCTCATCCAGTTCATATGGGAAATCCGCTTCGACATTGATCGTGGCAAGCACCTTACTCAGCTTCGCCTGCTCCCAGTACTCCACAAGATTCTTTGCAGCACGCGGCGGCTTCAGTTCCGATGCATGCTCATAGGCATTTTCAATAGAACCGTAATCCGCAATGATCCTGGTAGCCGTCTTCTCTCCGATATTCGGAACCCCCGGAATATTATCCGAAGTATCTCCCATAAGCGCTTTGACATCGATGAATTCCTGCGGTGTAACCAGATACCTTTCTTTCACATCCGCCGCATAATAATCCTCGATCTCGGTTCCTGTCCGCTTCGTCTTGGGAATGCGGATCTCCACATGGTCAGTGGCCAGCTGAAGAAGATCCCGGTCACCGGAAAGAATCACAACTTCCATGCCCTTAGCTTCACATCTTCTGGAAAGCGTTCCCAGAAGATCATCTGCCTCCAGTCCCGCCTGCTCGATGGTCCGAACGCCCATCGCATGCAGAACCTCCTTCATAAGCGGAACCTGCTCTCTTAATTCTTCCGCCATCGGCTTTCTCGTTCCTTTATATTCAGAGTACATCTCGTGCCGGAAAGTAGGCGCGTGGACATCGAATGCCACCGTCAGATACTCCGGTTTTTCCTCTTCCAGTATCTTAAACATAATGTTCAGAAATCCATAGACCGCGTTGGTATGCAGTCCCTCCGCATTTGTCAAGTCCGGGAGACCGTAAAACGCCCGGTTCAGAATACTGTGTCCATCAATCAGTACAATTTTACTCATGCCGCTGTTCCTTTCTGCACTCTATCATGCTGCCGTCGGAAATTCGAATATAATTCCATATTTTCGAAATCCCCTCCGGGAATAAAAAAATCTGTAGCTGCGAAGCCAATAGAACTTAGTTCTACCGATTTCGCAGCTACAGATTTCTATACTGCCGGCGGCGGGACTTGAACCCGCACGCGGTTGCCCGCAACAGATTTTGAGTCTGCCTCGTCTGCCATTCCGACACGCCGGCCTATCACGAACCGTAGATAATCATACCACAATCATCCGCGGTTCGCAAGTGTTTTTTTTAATTATTGACAATCTTTCTCTGCTTCTTCGGTATTCTTTTTGAGTGCATCATAAACAGGAAGCGCATCAAAAGTTGCGAAATAGTCCATCGGTGTCTCTGCACGGCGGATCAACTGCGTACTACCGTCCTCTTTCAGGAGAACTTCTGCGGAACGAAGTCGTCCGTTATAATTGTATCCCATGGAGAAACCATGCGCTCCTGCATCATGGATCACAAGCAGATCACCCATATCGATCTTCGGCAGCATACGGTCGATTGCAAATTTATCGTTATTCTCGCAAAGGGATCCGGTCACATCATACATATGGTCACAAGGTTCCTCTTCTTTTCCCATAACGGTAATATGATGATATGCTCCGTACATGGCCGGGCGCATCAGATTCGCTGCGCAGGCGTCTACGCCGATATATTCTTTATGTGTATGCTTCTCATGAATCGCTTTCGTCACAAGGCATCCGTACGGTGCAAGCATGAAGCGGCCAAGTTCAGTGTAGATCGCGACATCGCCCATTCCCGCCGGAACGAGAACCTCCTCATAGACCTTCCGCACGCCTTCACCGATCACCTTGATATCGTTCGGTTCCTGATCCGGTTTGTACGGAATACCGATACCTCCGGACAGATTGATAAATTTAATATGCGCACCGGTTTCTTTCTGAAGTTTCACAGCAACCTCAAAAAGTACTTTCGCGAGAGTCGGATAATACTCGTTCGTCACCGTATTGCTGGCAAGGAATGCATGGATGCCGAATTCCTTTGCTCCTTTCGCTTTCAGAATCTTGAAGGCTTCAAAGATCTGTTCGGTGGTCATGCCGTATTTCGCGTCACCCGGGTTATCCATGATGCTGTTGGAAATCTTGAACAGTCCGCCCGGATTGTACCGGCAGCTGATCGTCTCCGGAATCTTTCCGATCGTCTGTTCCAGAAAATCAATATGTGTGATATCATCCAGATTGATGATCGCACCCAGCTTTGCCGCAAGACGGAACTCTTCCGCCGGCGTATCGTTGGAAGAAAACATGATGTCCTCTCCTACAGAGCCTACGGATTCTGACATCAAAAGCTCCGTATAAGATGAGCAGTCACATCCGCATCCATACTCTTTCAGAATGGAAAGAATATACGGATTCGGTGTCGCTTTCACCGCAAAATATTCCTTGTATCCTTTATTCCATGCAAACGCTTCCTTCAGTGCTTTCGCATTTTCACGAATCCCCTTCTCATCATAGAGATGAAACGGTGTCGGGTATTCCTTTACAATCTCTTCCAGTTGTCCTTTGGTCACGAATGGTCTTTTTTCCATGGTGTCCTCTCCTTCCTTGTCGTTCGATAATTTGATTGTATTTCTCTGAACTGCGAACTATTTCACATGTTCATGGGTAAACAGATGATCCTGACAATATTCATAATTGCCATTACACTTGGAGCAGTAACGGAATTCCAGGTTCGGATCATCAAGCTCCGTTCTTCCGCAGACTGCGCATTTATGCTTCGCCCCGCCAGCATACGCAGCAGACGGTCTTGTCACTTCTTTCTGGAATTTGCGCTTGCGGATCACCTGTTTCGGGCGATAGCGCTGCATATTCCGGTTCATCAAGAAGAAGATCAGGAAGTTAAGGAGCGATGCAACGATCGAAATCCTTGTAACGATTCCTCCTGCCAGAAAATCCCATAAAATCAGTACTGCGTCCAGTATAGCCAGCCACTTCATCTTCACCGGAATGATCCCATAAAGATAAAGCTGCAGATCCGGCATAATCGCCGCACATGCAAAGAAAATAGACATATTGATATAATACGTACTGAAAATGCCTCCGAAACCGATCATTCCGCCTGTGATGACATACACGATAAATGCGCCGATAATGGTGAAAATGATTCCAGAGAAAATATACACATTATACCGGAAGGGCCCCCAGATCGTCTCCAGAGAGGTTCCCAGAGAATAGTACAGCAGCATCATAAAGATCACAAAGATCAGGCTGAAATTCGGTGGAATGATCACCCAGCTGATCAGACGCCAGATCTGCCCGTGCAGGATCAGCCCCGGTTCCAGCGTAAAATAACTCAAAAGCTGCGGAGATAAGAACGAAAGCAGATATCCCACACCGTAACAAACCAGCAGATAGACCGTCAGATTCTTCACCGCATATCTGCCGAATTTACGTTCCATTTTATCCATCCATTTTCTCATAAACTGACTCCATTTCTGTATTTTTTTACTCTTGTTATTGTATCCTTTGACTTTGTCTTTGTCAATTCCTCCTATTAAGTTTACCGCCGTTTTAACAAATTCTACATCTTTTTTATGACATTTTCATATATTTTCTACATTCTTAATCGAACTTCCATTTGTATTTTCACCCATTCTGTCGTATAATGAAAAATGTTGCCGAAGATAACCGGCATACATTAAATAGGTAATAATATTGACATATCCGAGCCTTTAAAAAGGCTCCTATCAGCTAAGTAAGGAGTAGTATTTTATGAGTCAGAAAGAGTTACATACACTGGGAATTGACATAGGTTCTACGACGGTTAAAATTGCAGTACTCGGAAAGAACAATGAAGTGCTGTTTTCTGACTACGAACGACATTTTGCCAATATCCAGGAGACACTGTCAGACCTTCTCGGACGTGCGATCTATAAGCTTGGTTCGATCCGGGTTTCCCCGATGATCACCGGCTCCGGCGGACTGACTCTTGCAAAGCACCTGGGCGTTCCGTTCGTACAGGAAGTCGTTGCCGTGTCTACCGCCCTTCAGGATTATGCTCCGCAGACGGATGTAGCCATCGAGCTTGGCGGCGAAGACGCAAAGATCATATATTTCGAAAACGGAAATATTGAACAGCGTATGAATGGAATCTGCGCCGGCGGTACCGGTTCTTTCATCGATCAGATGGCCTCTCTTCTTCAGACCGACGCCATGGGGCTGAATGAATACGCCAAGAATTATAAGGCACTCTATACGATTGCCGCACGCTGCGGTGTATTTGCCAAATCCGATATCCAACCTCTGATCAACGAAGGGGCCACCAAAGAAGACCTTGCCGCTTCCATCTTTCAGGCTGTTGTGAATCAGACGATCAGCGGTCTTGCCTGTGGAAAACCGATCCGCGGCCACGTTGCATTTCTGGGCGGTCCTCTGCATTTCCTTCCGGAACTGCGGGAAGCATTTATCCGCACACTGAAGCTGGACGACGAGCATGTGATTGCACCGACCTATTCCCATCTTTTTGCTGCGATCGGGTCTGCACTCAATTCTCCGAAGGAAGTGGAGACTTCCCTGAATGAAATGCAGCAGAAGCTCGTCTCAAAGATTCAGATGGAATTCGAAGTGGAACGTATGGAACCACTTTTTTCTTCTGAGGCGGACTACAAAGAATTCCAGAACCGTCACGCAAAGCACCAAGTACCGGTCAGAGATCTTGCCAGCTACCGCGGCAATGCCTATCTCGGAATCGACGCCGGTTCCACAACGACCAAGGCAGCGCTTGTCGGGGAAGACGGAACGCTTCTGTATTCCTTCTATCACGGAAATGACGGCGATCCGCTGGGCACGACGATCACGGCGATCAAAGATATTTACAGCAAGCTTCCGGAGGGCGTAACCATCGTCCACTCCTGCTCGACCGGTTATGGGGAAGCACTGATCAAGGCCGCGCTTCTTCTCGACGAGGGCGAGGTAGAAACCGTTTCCCACTATTATGCCGCATCCTATTTTGAACCGGAAGTGGACTGCATTCTCGACATCGGCGGTCAGGATATGAAATGTATCAAGATCAAGAACCAGACCGTTGACAGCGTTCAGCTCAATGAGGCTTGCTCTTCCGGATGTGGTTCTTTCATTGAGACATTTGCAAAATCTTTGAACTACACGGTAGAAGAATTTGCCCACGAAGCTTTATTTGCGAAACATCCGATCGATCTCGGAACCCGCTGTACCGTATTTATGAATTCCAAGGTAAAACAGGCACAAAAAGAAGGTGCGGAGGTAGCCGACATTTCCGCAGGTCTCGCTTATTCTGTAATCAAAAACGCTCTGTTCAAAGTAATCAAGGTGTCCGACGCATCCGAGCTCGGCAACCGGATCGTTGTCCAGGGAGGAACATTCTACAACGATGCGGTTCTGCGAAGTTTTGAGAAAATTGCAGGCTGCCAGGCAATCCGTCCGGACATCGCCGGAATCATGGGTGCCTTCGGTGCTGCGCTGATTGCACGGGAGCGTTATCAGTTTAAGGAATGCAAAAATACGACCATGCTTTCCATCGAAGACATCAACGCGCTGGAATACAGCACGACGATGTCCAAATGTAAAGGATGTACCAATAACTGCCGTCTGACCATCAACAAATTCAGCGGCGGCAGACGTTTTATTTCCGGCAACCGGTGTGAACGCGGTCTTGGAAAAGAAAAGACCAACAATCATATCCCGAACCTGTTCTCCTACAAGAACGAACGGTATTTCGGATATGAACCGCTCAGCGAACTGGAGGCTTACCGCGGCACGGTGGGAATCCCGCGTGTCCTTAACATGTACGAGAACTATCCGTTCTGGTTTACTTTCTTCACAAGACTGGGATACCGCGTAGTGCTTTCTCCGCCGTCCACACACCAGATTTACGAATTGGGCATCGAGTCCATCCCGAGTGAATCCGAGTGTTATCCGGCCAAGCTTGCACACGGGCATGTACAGTGGCTGATCAATAAGAAAGTCGACTTCATCTTCTATCCTTGTATTCCATACGAGCGAAGCGAATTTGAAGGGGCTGACAACCACTACAACTGCCCGATCGTTACATCCTACGCGGAGAATATCAAGAACAATATGGACCCGATCGTAAAAGGAGAGGTCGAATTCCTGAATCCGTTCCTCGCGCTTACAAGTGAAGAGACGGTCACAAACGGCCTTGTAAATAAATTCGGATCTCTGAAAAATATTCCGGAGTCCGAGATCCGAACTGCAGCGCATGCTGCCTGGGAAGAACTCGCAAGCTGCCGTGCGGACATCCGCAAAAAAGGGGAAGAGACTCTTGCTTATATGGAAGAAACGGGAACCAGAGGTATCGTACTCGCAGGTCGTCCATACCATTATGACCCGGAAGTAAACCACGGAATACCGGAACTGATCAACGCATACGGAATCGCAGTCCTCACCGAGGACTCCATTTCCCATCTGAATCCAGTAGAGAGGCCACTCAACGTTATGGATCAGTGGATGTACCATTCCCGCCTTTACGCAGCCGCAAACTATGTGAAGACCCGCGATGACCTGGATCTCATCCAGCTCAATTCCTTTGGATGCGGCCTGGATGCGGTTACCACAGACGAGGTTGCCGACATTCTGACAGGTTCCGACAAAATATATACTTCTCTTAAAATCGACGAAGTTAACAACCTGGGAGCTGCCCGTATCCGAATCCGTTCTCTGATCGCTGCGATTCGTGTACGTGAGCAGAAACAGATGAAACGTGAAATCCGCCCTGCATCGATTGAGAAAGTACAGTTCACAAAGGAAATGAGAGAAAACTATACCATCCTTTGTCCGCAGATGTCACCGATCCATTTCAGTCTCATCGAGCCGGCTTTCCGAAAAGCGGGCTATAAGATCGAAGTGCTTAAGAACGATAATAAGAACGCAGTCAACACCGGGCTCAAATACGTCAACAACGATGCCTGCTATCCGTCCCTCATCGTAGTCGGACAGATCATGGACGCTATTTTGTCCGGCAAATACGATACCGACAAACTGGCTGTGATCATCAGCCAGACCGGCGGCGGCTGCCGTGCATCCAACTACATCGGTTTCATCCGCCGCGCGCTGAAAAAGGCCGGCTATGCACACATTCCGGTCATCTCAATCAACTTAAGCGGACTGGAGAGCAATCCGGGCTTCAAGATCACACCGGCTCTCGTGATCAAAGGCATCTACGGAGCGGTAATCGGCGATGTGTTTATGCGCTGCCTCTACCGGGTACGGCCATATGAGGCGGTTCCGGGCTCTGCGAATGCATTACATAAGAAATGGGAGGAAGAAGCCATCCGATTTATTACTAAAGATCATCAGAGCCGCGGTGAGTTCAAGCGTCTCTGCCGTGCAATCGTACATGACTTCGATACACTTCCGATCAAGGACGTAAAGAAGCCGCGCGTAGGTGTAGTCGGAGAAATCCTTGTAAAATTCCTTCCTGCCGCCAATAACCATCTGGTGGATCTGCTGGAACAGGAAGGTGCCGAAGCTGTCGTGCCGGATCTTGTGGATTTCCTGCTCTACTGCTTCTACAATACCAATTTCAAGGCAGAACATCTGGGCATGAAGAAATCTTCTGCAAGACTCGGAAATCTCGGCATCCGTGCTCTGGAGTGGTTCCGTAAACCGGCAGTGGATGCTTTGAAAGCAAGCGAACGTTTTGACGCTCCGTCCCATATTGAAGAACTGGCCGAAATGGCAAGCGAGATCGTTTCTCTCGGAAACCAGACCGGTGAAGGATGGTTCCTGACCGGCGAAATGCTGGAGCTCATTAAGAGCGGCGCATCTAACATTGTCTGCACGCAGCCATTTGCCTGCCTGCCGAACCATGTAGTTGGAAAAGGGGTAATCAAAGAACTCCGACGCCGTCATCCGGAATCTAATATTGTGGCGATCGACTACGACCCGGGTGCCAGCGAAGTAAACCAGTTGAACCGTATCAAACTGATGCTTTCAACAGCCTACAAGAAAATGAACGAAACAGCATAAAAACCCCAAAAGCGCAGATCTGTAATTCAGACCTGCGCTTTTTATATCTATCTATTAATTTATTCCATTTCATCGAGAAGTTTATCGATACTTACAAGCTTTACGCTGAGAACGAAAACCTGTGCAGCAACGGCGAGCTCTTCCGGTGTCGGGAATGACGGAGCAATACGGATATTGCTGTCCTTCGGATCCTTGCCGTATGGGAAGGTCGCTCCCGCTCCTGTCATGATCAGTCCTGCTTCTTTCGCCTTTGCAACGATGGCTTTCGCACATCCTTCCATGGAATCAAAGGAAATGAAGTATCCTCCGCGGGGAGCGATCCAGGAACCAATCTCCAGTCCTCCCAGTTCGGTCTCAAGAACGTTCAGAACGGCCTCAAACTTCGGACGGAGAATGTCCGCATGCTTCTTCATATGTTCTACCATTCCGTGAATGTCTTTGAAATAGCGCACATGACGAAGCTGGTTTAATTTATCATGTCCGATCGTCTGAATCGCCATCATCTGGCGGATCTCTTTCAAGTTGTTATCGGATGCTGCGATAGCCGCAATACCAGAGCCTGGGAAACTGATTTTGGAAGTAGAGCCGAATTTGTAAACCATATCCGGATGGCCTTCCTTCTTACATTCCATCAGGATTTCGATCAGATAGTCCTGTTTATCTGCATATAAATGATGAATACCGTATGCATTGTCCCAGAAAATACGGAAATCTTCAGCTGCAGGATTCAGTGCGGCAAAACGGTGAACGGTCTCGTCTGAGTATGTGATTCCCTGCGGATTGGAGTACTTTGGAACACACCAGATTCCTTTCACTGTCGGATCATTTTCCACATACTGAGCAACCAGATCCATATCCGGTCCGTCCTGTGTCATCGGAATGTTGATCATCTCAATACCAAAATGCTCTGTGATCTTAAAGTGACGGTCATATCCAGGTACCGGACAGAGGAACTTCACCTTATCCAGCTTAGCCCACGGAGTGCTTCCCATAATACCGTGGGTCATCGCACGAGCTACAGTATCATACATCACATTCAGACTGGAATTTCCGAAAATAATGATGTTATCTTTCGGCACTTCCATCATGTCCGCGAACAACTGCTTAGCTTCCTTAATACCATCTATCACACCATAGTTACGGCAGTCAACGCCTTCTTCACACACCAGGTCTGAATCTCCGTTCAGAACATCCATCATACCCATGGAAAGATCAAGCTGTGCCTTGGACGGTTTTCCTCTTGACATGTCAAGCTTCAGGCCTTTTCCCTTTACATCTTCAAATTTTGCTTCCAGTTCTTTCTTAAGCTCCAGTAATTCTTCTCTGCTCATATCTTTATATGCAGTCATCTCAAAACCTCCATTTTATCGCACTGATTATATCTAACCGATATTTTACACTGAATTTTATCTCACTGAATGATAGTATATCGAAAGAATGACATTTCGTCAACCATTTCCTGCATTTTCTTCGATTTAAAAACAGATTTTCGGCATTTTATTATGATAATTTGAAATTTTACTCTCTGTTTTATTCATTTGTACTGCAACAGAATCTATGTACAGCACAAAATATTCAAAAAAATCCACCTGAACATTTACCCATATGCATGACATCAAAAAAGGAGACGCATTTTCTACGTCTCCCATTTTATGATTTCCTGCTCATGCAGATCTATACATGCAGGTATTATTATTTTTTGATCAGAAGTGATTTTCCTGTCATTTCTTTCGGCTGTTCCATGCCCATCAGCTCGATCAGAGTCGGTGCGATGTCTGCCAGGCATCCACCCTCTCTGAGTCCGTAACCTTCTGCATTTACCAGTATAAACGGAACCTGATTGGTTGTATGAGCGGTGAACGGTTCGCCGGTCTCCTCGTCGATGAGCTGTTCTGCGTTTCCGTGGTCGGCGCAGATAAACATCTGTCCATTTACTTCTTTGATCGCGTCAACGGTCTTTCCTACGCATTCATCCACTGCTTCTACAGCCTTGATCGCAGCCGCTTCCACACCGGTATGTCCCACCATATCCGGGTTTGCAAAGTTGATGATGATGACATCGTATTTATCGGATTTGATTGCTTCCACGAGTTTATCGCATACTTCGTATGCGCTCATCTCCGGTTTCAGATCATAAGTAGCAACCTTTGGTGATTTCACAAGGATACGATCCTCACCTTTATTCGGCTCTTCTACGCCACCATTAAAGAAGAAGGTTACATGCGCATATTTCTCTGTCTCTGCGATTCTTGCCTGTGTCATATTGTTTGCAGCCAGGAATTCGCCAAATGTATTGGTGATCTCAGTCTTCACGAATGCAACCGATTTGTTCGGGATTGTGACATCATATTCGGTGAAGCATACATAAGTTGTCTTGATTCTCTCTCCGCGGTCAAATCCTGCGAAATCATCATCACAGAATGTTCTGGTGATCTCTCTTGCACGGTCCGGACGGAAATTGAAGAAGATAACAGAATCGCCGTTCTGGATCGTTGCGGTCGGCGCGCCGTCTTTCAGAACAACCGTCGGCACTACAAACTCATCCGTCTCTTCCTTATCATAGGACTGCTGAACGGCTTGTACCGGATCCTCTGCTGTAAGTCCTTCTCCCTTAACCAGTGCACTGTAAGCTTTCTCCACACGATCCCATCTGTTATCACGATCCATCGCATAGTAACGTCCCATTACGGAAGCGACTTCACCGACACCAATCTCAGCCATCTTATTCACCAGTTCCTGTACATAATCTTTTCCTGATGCCGGAGGTGTATCACGTCCGTCAAGGAAACAGTGAACGTATACTTTTGAGAGACCCTGGCGTTTTGCCAGCTCAAGAAGTCCGTAGATATGTGTATTGTGGCTGTGAACACCTCCGTCGGAAACCAGGCCGAACATATGAAGCGCGGTTCCGTTCTCCTTCGCGTTCTGACATGCCTTTAAAAGTTCCGGATTCTCAAAGAAATCTCCATCCTGGATCGCTTTCGTGATCTTTGTAAGATCCTGGTAAACGATTCTTCCGGCTCCCATATTCAGGTGGCCTACTTCTGAATTACCCATCTGTCCGTCCGGAAGACCTACAGCCAGTCCACTTGCATTTCCGCGAACAAACGGACACTCTGCCATCAGTTTATCCATAACCGGCGTCTTAGCCTGTGCAACTGCATTACCGGCTGTCTTTTCATTCAATCCATAACCATCCAAAATCATCAAAACCGTTGGTTTTTTACTCATCTGTTATACACTCCTTCATCAAATAGATTTAAAACGCTCTACCCTCGTATTTTACATGATTTTTTCACTACTTGCAATACATTGTGAATTATTTGACCAATTTTCAACAAACTCTCAATTGACAAATGTAAATAAAATGTTATAATTAATATCAGTAATAATTATCGTTTTTAATGAGGAGGTATTTCATGAATACTAAAATTTTCAGAAACATGTCATATGGCGTATACATCGTTGGTACGATGGACGGCGAGCGTCCAACCGGATGTGTCGCAAACAGTGTGATGCAGATTACTTCTACTCCGGCTACCATAGCTGCAAGTATCAACCATGGCAACTACACAAACGAGTGTATCGAGAAATCCGGAGTTTTCTCTTTTTCAATTTTATTAGAAGCTTCACCGGCCGAACTGATCGGTAAATTCGGTTTCCAGTCCGGAAAAGAAATCAACAAATTCGATGGCGTTGATTTTGAACTGGTATCCGGTGCTCCTGTTTTAAAACAAACCTGCGGATACGTTGTCTGCAAGGTTGTTGATAAGATGGAAACTTCCACACACACCGTATTCCTTGGTGAAGTGATCGCTGCCGAAGTATACGATACTTCTGTTCCGGAAATGACCTATTCTTATTATCATAAAGTAGTAAAAGGAAAGAGCCCGAAAAATGCACCGACCTATCTTCCGGAGGAGGAAGAAGCTCCAAAACAAGCTACGTCAAAATATGTATGCCAGATCTGCGGCTATGTATATGAAGGGGACGAACTCCCGGCTGATTATGTATGTCCGATCTGTAAACAGGGGGCCGACAAATTCAAGAAAGTTGCTCCAAAACAGGCTACGTCAAAATATGTATGCCAGATCTGCGGCTATGTATATGAAGGGGACGAACTCCCGGCTGATTATGTATGTCCTATCTGTAAACAGGGAGCTGACAAATTCAAGAAAGTTGATTAATCTCCATATAAAAAGCCCGTCCCGGTTTATCGCCGGAACGGGTTTTTATTATGTTCTTTTATGATTCTCTTTATGAAACTGCCGTCTCTTATTTCCAGTTAACGATCTTTCCGAAATCCGGTTTCAGAGCTGCGCCGCCTACTAAGCCGCCATCAATATCAGGCTGAGCAAATAATTCCGGTGCTGTAGCAGCATTTACAGATCCGCCATACTGAATACGGATTGCTTCTGCAGTAGCTTCATCAT
>JBJENH010000048.1:0-1852 GCA_051880095.1 Bariatricus sp.
GTTCCCATTGCCCGGGCTATCTGCTCGGCAGAATAGCGGTATTGGTAGATGTACTCCAGCAGTTCATCGTTATCCAGCAGGATCTCCGACGCCACAATATTTGCCTCATACTCAGGCTTTGTTCTCATATCATACAGCATGAACTCCCGCAAAGAGTTGTCTTTTGCAAGATTACGATGGAGCTGATCATGCCCCAGCTCGTGGGCACAAACAATGCGTTGCATCTGCTCGGACAGATCTCGATTGATGAAAATAAAGCGATTGCGCTTGATGACTCGGTACATACCCTTCAGGGGGCCGAAGTCGTCGCAATGCATGACTTCGACGCCAATACTTTTCGCAATTTCAAATGGATCTCGCGTCCCACAGCGTTTTACAAGGCCGATGCCTACCTGAGTAAGTCGTTCTGAGCTCATCATCCCACCTCCTGTCAGGGGTTAATTTCTAAAAAGGGAAGACGAACTTACTCTTGCTCATCGGGCCTGTATTTCTTGGGTGTATATTTCCGGTTCTTCTCCTTGGCAATCCAATAGGCATCGTTCAGCGCCTTGATGGCGCCATCCATGGACTCCTCGCTCAACATGCCACCAGCGAACAAACCGGTCACTTCACTGACAAGTGCTTCAATATCCCGTGCCGCTTTTGCTCCGCCTTTTTCCTGGGCCACAACCACATAGGCGCCGCTGCTTCCCAACAGATAATCCGGTGTGGTCCGCAATGCTTCTGCAATTTTCTGGATGACTTCCAGGTTGCGCGGTTTACGGGTGCCCATTTCATAATTCTGAATTGTCCGTGCAGACACCCCCGCCTTTTCCGCAAGCTCCGCCTGTGTCATCCCAGCTGCCAGCCGTTTTTCTTTCAGTCTGTCTCTGAATACCATAAGGCCACCTCTTTCATAATCCTCATACGCGCACGAACATATTTTCGTATGTACCCATTGACACGAAAATTCGTTCGTGCTACAATACACGCATGAACACGAAAGTTCGTTCGTAACCATATTCTATCACACGAAACTTAGAGTGTCAACAAGGCGAATGGTCTATCGTGTGTGACTTTCATATGAATGGGGGTTTCGGTATGCCAGATGTACGATGCAGAAAAGCATATGTTTCGGTCAATCTGGATGTCGATGAGGAAGGGACAATCTATCCACGCTTCATCCGGTGGAAAAATGGTCACATATTCGGGATTGATCGCCTCAAATACAAATGCCGCGCCACATCCTCGAAAGTGGGTGGCGGCGGCATTCGGTATACTGTGATGATCAATGGGCAGGAAGCCTACCTGTTTCATGAAGGCGATAAGTGGTTTGTTGAGGAAAAGGAAAATAGTTGATGGTTCATTTCAGGATCCCAACGAGTACAAACCGCGCATTATTGAACTCGTAGCTGCACGTAGACAAAGTTACAACCTTATCCGTGACTGCAGGGATAATGCCGCTCTCAAAGCAGGATCTCTCCGCGGATGCAGCCAGCCAGTCCTCAAATCCTTGCAGCGTAAACCCAAGCTGCCATGCGTCTTCTTCCACGTTGGCCACATACCCGGCAAAAAACTCCAGCTTAAAGTTGCAGTTTGGAGTAAGAAGCAATGCCACGGGGTGTTCGTCATAAAATATCTGGTTCTTGTAGCCATCCAGAATCGCAAACATCTTGCCATTTTTCATGTGGTGGCCATAGATGATGCTATGCGCATCTGTGAAATCATTTGTGTTTCTGCTGTCCAGAAAGAGGCATCCAGAACTATTATATGTGTCGTCAAAAAGGTGCTTCAGATAATGCTCGTTGTCTGCTCCCTGTACGACCGGATAATTGATTTCCGTGCCCTCAATATAGAGCCACGCAACAATATC
>JBJENH010000048.1:1952-3644 GCA_051880095.1 Bariatricus sp.
TTCAGCTGGCGATCCAGATTCTGTTCCCGTGTGGAGACCCGGGCATACCCGTAGATTTTTTTCATCTGCCTCAGCTCCATCGTAATTTCTGTCCATAAAGGTGTTCTTGTTTTCACACATATCCGAATACTGTTTTGAAACCTTTTCGGATACGGAATTATTCTAATCGGAGCCAGGGATTTACCCCTCTGAAAAGGTACACCTTTGCGGATACTTTATTACACGATTCGATGACTGGATCTGCAAATCAATTGTCTACCTTTGTTGCGCACAGGACGGTCTTGATATTATTCAGCTAGCCGAATATAATAAAAAGTAGATCCAATTCTGGAGGAGCTACTACGATGAAGATCATGAGAACAACGAAAACCGGGAAAAATGGGGGATACCCGCACAACGCGTGGGTATTTTGTGTGCGCCAGGACGGATTCCCGGCGTGCAGAAAGCATGAATCACATGGCTCATTCCAAGAAATGCAGATAAGCCGTTGGATGCTCGGATTAAAAGTGGCAGGTATATAAAACCGCAAATATTAGATATGGAGGAAGAAAACTCAGAGCAGAAAAAAGACTCATTTAGGTGATTAAGCGGTAATCCTGATTTGAAATTGTATACTTGGCTTTTTTGCGTATTCTGCGTTAGCAAATGAGGCTTCATTGAAAGGAAATAAGGATGGTGAATATATGAAACGGCGATTCAAAGAGGTACGACGAGCTAAATTCTCCTCTGCAGCAGAGGCAGCCGAAAAACTAGGAGTATCCCAGCCAACTATCAGCGCATGGGAGGCCGGGCGGAAAACTCCCTCAATAGAAGCTCTGGAAAACATGGCGGACTTGTATGGAGTGACGACTGATTATTTGCTGGGACGAATGGAAGCGCTAAAGCCAGATTACGCGATTGATAATCAACTTGTGGCTGTTTTTGATGGACGGCCAGTATGGTCCCCCAAATACGGCTGGATGCTTGTAAATGCAAAGAAGTACCAGTTACTCTCTTCCCAAGGAGAGATAATTTCGTTTTCTGATGCATGTGATCTTTACACCGCGCCGCAACCATTTATGCAAACGCCTTTGCCGATAGATAAGCCTCTGAACAAAGAACAACTGAACGATCACGATGAGATTTGGGTGGAACCAATCTCGCAGGACCAAATTCTCCGAGATGAGCTCCGTGGATGGTACAGGGTGATGCCACAATGGGTCGAAAATGACGTCGGAAATAGGTTCTTGGTTTGCACATACGGGTCAAAATGGGTGGCATACTCTGAATACCAAAAATAAAATACAATAAAAAGGCGCAGCTTCCCTGAAAATGTGGAAGCTGCGCTGTGATTATGCGATTCGTTTTTGCTCCTTAAAATAGAACTTTTTGAATATATAGACATCTCTTCGATGCAGACTACCCTCCAAGGGTTGAAGTGGTTCGCAGTTCATCGGGGAGTTTCATCACGTACACCCTGCGAATTCCACTCTTTGATGCGTTCTGTAAAGGCAATCGGCTGCTTCCGCCTGGTCAGTCGTTCTGTAAATCGGCTGGAATAGGCGATGAAGATTGCAAAAATGTACGGCATTCCCAGATTGGTTTCCAGCAAAGAGTTCACAACCAACGGGATCAGTTTTTCTTCCAGTGTGGCAAAACCTGCACTGCGGATACCACCGATCAGAAGCCCGCACTCCCAGCCAAATTGAACCA
>JBJENH010000049.1:0-20388 GCA_051880095.1 Bariatricus sp.
TCTCCATTTTCTTCAAATCTGGAACCATGACAGGGACAGTCCCAGGTATGCTCCAGCCGGTTCCACTTCAGCGCACATCCCATATGCGTACAGCGGGGAACCGTCGGAGTCAGAAGATTCACGGCAGCTCCCATTCCGTTCATGAAAAGCTGCGTTTTCGCCATAGACCGCTCCGGTGCAAACACCTCCTGCCACATGTTCTTTCTTCCCAGCGCCATATCGCAAAGGATCATCGCCGCCGTCATACTTCCGGTCATCCCCCATTTATTGAACCCGGAGGCCACATAGATTCCCGACGTATTCTTCGAATACTCCCCAATATACGGAATTCCGTCCAGGCTCATACAGTCCTGCGCAGCCCAGTGATACACCTCCCTGCCCTCAGGATAGTACCGTGCCGCAAATGTTCTTAATTCCTTCCATCCACCGCCCTTTTTCCCCGTCCGGTGACTTCCTCCTCCAACAAACAGCAGATCTCCATAATTCCGGAAAGAAAGTCCGTTATGATCTGCATCCAGATACATACCATCCACGTCTGCTGCATTTTCCAGGGCAATCACATAAGACCGATGCTGATACATCTTTAGGAAATATTTTCCGTACCGGTTCATAAATGGGAAATGCGTTGTCACCAGAATTTTGTTGGCCTTGACCGTCCCGGTGTCTGCAAAGGCTCTCCGCTCAGGAATGTCGACATCCCATACAAATGTATGCTCACGAATATTTAATCCACCGGCGATCCCCGCCATGAATTTCAGCGGGTGAAACTGTGCCTGCCCCGGAAACCGGACAGCTCCGGCCGTCTTAAAAGGGAGCGACGGCGTTTCCGCAAAATTTGCCGGAAAACCCAGGAGATTCACCGCACGTACTTCCCGCTCCAGGATCTCACGATTATGCAACGAATAAACATACGCATCCTTTTCTTCAAAATCACACGCTATCTCCTTCGCCATTTCCCCATATTTTGCAAGCGCTCTTTGATTCGCCGCAAGATACTGTATCGCCCGCTCCTGCCCTTCCTTTCGGATCAGTTTGTCATAGATCAGTCCGTGCTGGGCTGTAATCTTGGCTGTTGTATTTTCTGTGGTGCCGCTTCCGATCGTTTTTCCCTCCAGAAGCAGGCAGTCCACGCCTTCCTGCTGCAGCAGATAAGCGCACAAAACGCCGCACAGACCACCGCCGATGATCAACACATCGGTCGCAGCGTCCCCGTGCAGCGTTTCAAACTGCGGCATTACGTATGCCTCTTTATATTTATACGTTTCATCTCTCCATACTGACTGTGCCATAGCAGACCTCCTTGTTATCCATGATAATCAAGTGTAGTCTTCGCGAAACAAACGGATTCTATTCTGCCAGATCAGAGTATTTCTACCGATCCAGTATCAATTTGCGATTGTCGCTTATAGCCGGGCAAAATGGGAAACTACATGATGTTTCACACAATGGATTCGTAACTCGCCATTGATGACTTGATCGAGACAAAAAAGCAAAAACTATAATTTCATGCATCCTGGCCACATGTAATTCGTAGCCGGGATGCTCATAATATATAAGAAAATAATATCACTTTGGTTAAACATTCGCTTTCAGCACCTGCATCAGCACTTCAAATAATTTCACCGCATCCACCGGCTTTGCAACATGTTCATTCATCCCTGCATCCAATGCGTTTTTCCGGTCTTCTTCGAAGGCATTGGCCGTCATGGCGATGATCGGAATGTCCTTCTTTCCCGGTTCATCCAATCTTCGTATAATGGTCGTGGCCTTGTAACCATCCATGTTCGGCATCTGGATATCCATGAGGATCAGGTCGTAGTATCCGGCCTCGTTCTTCTCCAGCATATCGACGCAGACGATTCCGTCTTCTGCATGCTCCACTGCAAATCCTGCTTCTATTAAGAGTTCTGTTGCGATCTCGGCATTCATGGCATTGTCTTCTGCAAGAAGGATTCGTTTCCCTTTAAAAACGGAATAATCCAGTTTCTTTATTTCTGTTTCAGCCGATTCGACCACCTGTTTTTCTGTAGCTATTTTGTGCGGAATCACGATCGTCACTCTCGTTCCTTTCCCCAGCTCACTTTCTACGGAAATGGTGCCATCCATGAGATCGACCATTTTCTTGGTGATTCCCATGCCCAGTCCGCTGCCGATGATCCGGCTTTCTGTCGAGTTCTTTGCCCTGACAAATTCATCGAAAATGTGCGGCAGAAATTCCTTTGACATTCCGATCCCGTTGTCCTCGATTACTGTCTTGAAGCAGCAATATCCTTCCTTGTCGGACGGCAGTTCTGTCACTGCAAGATGAATCTCGCCGCCATTTGGCGTATATTTCACGGCATTGCTGACGATGTTGATAAAAATCTGCTCCACTTTGACGGTATCCATGAACACATAAGAATGCTCCACATCTATAGACTGATAATAGGAGAGATTCTTTTTCTTAAATTCCTCTGAAAATACAGTGCTTATCTTGTCACCGAACTTTTCTATATTCCATAGTGACGTGTCATCCAGCGATGCTTTCCCACTCTCAATACGCGCCAGATTCAGTACATTATTGATCAGGTCCAGCAGATATTCACTGGACACTTTAATGCTGTCCACACAATGCTGGAATTCTGCCTCGTCTTCCCTGCATTTTTCCAGTTTGTTTGTGAATCCCAGAATCGCATTCATCGGAGTTCGGATATCGTGGGACATATTAAATAGGAAGGCAGATTTTGCTTTATTTGCAGCTTCCGCGCTGTGATAAGCTTTCGCGAGTGCTTTCTGGGTAGCGATTTCATTTTCCCTCTCTTCGGTGATGTCCGCAAAACCAATCACGATGTTCTTCTCCTGATCCCCCGGAAGCAGAGAGGCGATCATACGGAAAACCTGCTGTTTTCCGGCATACTCATTCACATACTCATAGTAGAAATAATCCCCCACCTGCTTCAGTTCTGAAGTAAGGTTTTCAATGGAGGATTTCTGCAGAAAATCTTCCCGGTATTCTTCTTTTACGAAATGATTGGCATACTTAACGCCGCCTTCATCCCAGGGGATTCCGCTGTCGGATACCTGCCCGTAATATCGTCTCATTTTCTCTGACAGCCGGTACGGATACGCACATCTTGTCTGAGTATCCACCACATAGACCGAACTGTATTCTTTGCCCAGCACTTCTATGATTCCCCGCTGCTCTGCAATTTCCTGTTTTGTTTTCCTCTTTTCTTCCCGCCCTGCGAAATACAGGAATACGACGAAGAGCAGGCTGATTCCACCCGCAATAAGGATCGACTGCAGCGTCGTAACATTCATAATATTGGAAAGCGATTTTGCCGGAACGATCTGTACAACATACCACCCGGTATTTTTCACCCATGACACACTGCCGACTGCATTTCCTCCCTGTTCCCGGAATGTAAATGCAGTATCGTCTTTGGCATCAATGTGTGTTCTGAATTCCTGTTCTGCAGTGCTCGATTTCTTCATATCATCTGCGAGGTATGTCCAGAGGCTCACGCCCTCCTCCACACCGTCGACCGTCGAAGCTATGATCCTTCCATCCTCATCGCACAGAAAGCCGATGACCTCTTCTCCCAGAAAACTCGACTGCAGCATAGGCCTGATATTTGTATTTCCCCCAAGTGTTCCGGTGAATACGCCCACGATATTTCCCTCATAATAAAGCGGGGTATAGAAATTCAGAAGAACCTCTTTGGATTTTTTCGGAGTATAATTGATCCAGATCCCTGTATTTCCCTGAATTCCCTGTTTGTAATATTCACGGTCACTGGCATCAAACGGCTCGCCGCCATCGTTCATCGTATTCCATCCGTCTGCCAGAATGTATTCAATAAAATTGAAAGGTGTGCTTTCAAGCAGCGGATCCAGGATGGAATTCACATCTTCAATCACTTCCTGGTCCATGCTTTGGGTTGCTGACTGGGAAGTAAGCCGGATGCTGCTCTTTGCAAATCCTATGGAAGCGTCGATCTCATTTGCAATATCATCGGTATTCTGCTGAACCGCATAATACGCCTGTTTTTTCAGATTTGCATTCATAGAATGTGCATAAATAAGCATTGTAGCAACAATAATGCCTATGATCACGATTGTAAAATAAATTCTATTATTATTCTTTTTGGAACTATTATCCGGATTCACAATGCATTCCTCCTATAATAAGCCGCTGCTGCGTCTGTCTGTTCCTGTCCTCTGATAATAATCGGCTTTGTTTTCGTACATCATCTTGTCCGCAACATTTACCATCTTTTCAACCGTCATTCCCGGATGTTCTTTCGCGAGAGCATATCCTACGGAAATGCTTAATTTCCCAATCTTTTCTCCGTGCCAGCCGTTCACTGCTCTTGCGAGCGTCTTCTGCACTCTATCCAACTGTCTTTGTTCCATTCTAAGGATCGCAATGAACTCATCGCCTCCTGTACGGAAGCATTTCCCATAATCCCCGAATACCCATTTAATACATTCTGCCGCACCGCGGATCAGCTCGTCTCCCGCCTCATGTCCCAGCGTATCGTTCACGGTTTTCAAGCCATTAACATCAATAGAGAATACAACCAGATCAGACGGCATAGATTCTTCCTGGCCGTATTTATTTAGGGTTTCTATGTATGCATATCTGCTGAACAGTCCGGTTAATGCATCTGTCTCTACCAGCATTTTCTGGTGTTTCATCTTTTCGTCATTCAACTGCTGCTGAAATTCGCTGAAATGGATAAACAGAAGAACCGAGCCCAGCACCAGAGCAAGGCAAGACGTCCTGATGTTGCTTCCGACCAGCTCCTGCAAGCCGATTCCGATACAGGACAGCGTAATGATCGCAAACAATGACACAACATTTTTCTTCTTAAACTGTTTTCCGTAAAGGCGAAATTCCAGAAGTACATAAACGATTGAAATACAATATATAATGATATACACGAAATAGAAGGGCCCATGATGATAGAAATTCTTTTCATCAATATAGAACGTCCATCCGGTAAAAATAGATACAATCTCCAGAATCATATTAAGCAGCATTATCACAAGCAGCTTTTTATTCTTTTTCCATCCATCACTCATCGAAACCTGTCTTGCAAAAAATATGCCGGCCACCGGAGTTGCAATATAGTCCACGCACTTTAAAATGGCATGAATCCCCATGGTCCACCGGGGTGCCCCGTTCAGAACGATGCCACTCCATTCGGCCAGCATAGCCACGACGATCATGGCATATGTATCATAAAACCGAAGCTTCATTTTCTTTGTAAGCCGCCCGTTCTCATAAACAAGTATTGCTAAAACAACCAATGTCAGACAAGACATTGCCACAACTGCCGTATAATATCCTAACATTTCTTTAATCCCCATACACTTATTATGGCGAATATCGCCATTTTGTTGCTTTTAAATATGTATAAAGTGTATCATTTTGTAATTATTTGTGCAAGATATACATAAAATTTCCATTTTTATTTAATCTATTCTTGACAATGCTTTTACTTGTTATTATACTGAATCTTGTAAATTGATCCGGGGAGCTTGTGCGCCAGGCTGAGAGGAAGTTCAGAACTTCGACCCGCATACCTGATTTGGATAATGCCAACGTAGGAACAAACGCAAAAGAACGAAGATCGCGGGAGAAGCCTATGGCATCTCCCGTTTTTTTATCGCAATCATTCAAACCGGAGATTTACATTTAAAAAAAACATACAGGGAACAATTGAGATTGAACCGGCATTATGAGTTCATGAAGGGGTGCACCACCACGGGTACATTTCTTTGTGGACTTCTTTTTTTTGCAGAATTGACCTTGATTGTTCAGAAAGGAGAATTACATTCATGATTCAGATCACAGTCAACGGTTCTAAAGTAGAACTCGAAAATCCGGTCACCGTCACGGAATTCTTAACATCGCGTAATTACACACTGACCCGAATCGCAGTGGAATTAAACGGCGCCATTCTTCCAAAATCTGCCTATTCCACCACGACACTCACGGAAGCAGATACCATGGAAGTTGTAACTTTTGTAGGAGGCGGCTAGATGAGAATGACAAACACTATCATAACGAAAGAAGCCATCCAGGAAGCTTTAATAATACGCCATTCTGAAGAAGTACAGAATCGCCTTGCAAAAGGCCGCGTTGCCATCGCAGGGCTCGGCGGTCTGGGATCCAACGTGGCATTTGCCCTGGCGCGTATCGGTGTCGGGCATCTCCATCTCGTCGATTTTGACGTTGTAGACCTGACCAACCTGAACCGTCAGCAATATTTTCTGGAGCATGTAGGAATGCCAAAAACAGAGGCGCTGAAATCCGAGCTTCTGCGCATCAATCCTTATCTCGATATCGTAACCGATCAGGTACGTGTGACCGAAGAAAATATTGAGATACTTTTCAAAAATGAAGACATTATCTGCGAGGCATTTGATGTACCGGAATGCAAGGCCATGCTGGTAAATGGCGTTCTGGAACATTTCCCGGAGAAAAAGCTGGTATCGGCTTCCGGAATGGCGGGTTTTGAGAGCAGCAATCTGATTCATACCCGGCGGGTCCTGCCGAATTTCTATCTCTGCGGAGATGAGGTCACCGAACCGTCCCACGCGAGAGGGTTAATGGCTCCTCGGGTTGCAATCTGCGCTGCCCATGAAGCAAATATGATTACGCGCCTGTTACTTGGCGAAGAATGTATATAATTAAAACAGAAAGAAGGAAACCTTATGAGTAAGACAAATGACAAATTTATCCTCGGAGGACATGAATTCACCTCCCGTTTTATCCTTGGTTCCGGCAAATTTTCGCTGGAACTTGTAAAAGCATGTATCGAAAAGGCAGAAGCTCAGATCATCACGCTTGCGCTGCGCCGTGCAAATGAGGGCGGTCTTGCCAATATCCTGGACTACATCCCGGATACCGTGACCCTCCTTCCGAATACTTCCGGCGCCAGAACTGCGGACGAAGCAGTCCGGATCGCCCGCCTATCCCGCGAAGTGTGCGGCAGTGATTTTGTTAAAATCGAAGTTGTCCATGATTCCAAATATCTGCTGCCGGACAATTATGAGACCATCAAGGCGACCGAAATTCTTGCAAAAGAAGGCTTTGTCGTCATGCCGTATATGTATCCGGATCTGAATGCCGCGCGTGATCTTGCAAACGCAGGTGCCGCCTGCATCATGCCGCTTGGTTCTCCGATCGGTTCCAACAAAGGTCTCTGTACCAAAGAATTTATCCAGATCCTGATCAACGAAATCGATCTTCCGATCATTGTCGATGCCGGAATCGGCCGTCCTTCCCAGGCCTGCGAGGCGATGGAAATGGGCGCTGCTGCCGTCATGGCAAATACCGCGATCGCTACTGCAGGTGATGTACCGGCTATGGCTGAGGCCTTCAAGAAGGCAATCGAAGCGGGCCGAAGTGCTTATCTTGCCGGCATGGGAAGAACACTCGACAAAGGTGCCAGCGCATCCTCACCGCTGACCGGTTATCTTCAGGATTAGGGGGTGCGCTTTATGAGTCAGGAAACCATAACCGAGAATGCTTCCAAAGAACACTGGAACGAGAGTATCGTAAATGAAGTAATTCTGGAAGATTTAAAGCAAAATCGTATCGATCACATGACGTATCTGCCGGGCATGGAGGATCCGCATTCTGATATTATGGATCAGGTCATTGACGCCATGAACCATTATGACTACGAGAAATATACGGAAGCAGACGTGCGCCGCGCTCTTGCTCATGACAACCGGACTCCGGACGATTTCGCCGCGCTCCTCTCTCCTGCCGCCCTTCCGCTTCTGGAGGAGATCGCGCAGGAGGCACGCAGGGAGACACGCAAGCATTTCGGCAACAGCGTTTACATGTTCACTCCGCTTTATATCGCCAATTACTGCGAAAATTATTGCATTTACTGCGGTTTTAATTGCCATAACAAGATCAATCGTGCTATGCTTAACCCGGAACAGATCGAAAAAGAGATGAAAGCCATCGCCGAAACCGGCCTTCAGGAGATTCTGATTCTGACCGGTGAAAGCCGTGCCAAATCCGATGTAACATACATTGGTGAGGCCTGCAAGATCGCACGGAAATATTTCCGTGTCATCGGCCTTGAGGTGTATCCGATGAACTCGGACGAATATGCTTATCTCCACGAATGCGGAGCGGACTACGTAACCGTTTTCCAGGAGACCTATAATTCCGATAAGTATGAGACGCTGCATCTGGCCGGGCACAAACGTATTTTCCCATATCGTCTGAACGCACAGGAACGTGCACTGATGGGCGGCATGCGCGGTGTCGGCTTCGGTGCCCTTCTGGGACTGGATGATTTCCGCAAAGATGCATTCGCCACAGGCTATCATGCCTACCTGCTTCAGCGGAAATACCCACACGCCGAGATTGCATTTTCCTGCCCAAGGCTTCGCCCGATCATCAACAATGACCGGATCAATCCGATGGATGTTCACGAGCCACAGCTTCTTCAGGTTGTGTGCGCTTATCGATTATTCATGCCATTTGCAAGCATCACAGTCTCCACCCGTGAGTGCGCAAGAGTGCGTGATAATATGGTAAATATTGCCGCGACAAAGATTTCCGCCGGCGTCAGCACCGGTATCGGAGAACACGCGGATGATATTGAAGAAAAAGGCGATGACCAGTTCGAAATCTCAGATGACCGGTCCGTCAAAGAAGTTTATGACGCGCTTCTTGCGCATGATCTTCAGCCTGTTATGAATGATTATATTTATGTATAGCAACTGCAACCGGCTCTCCTGGTACAGCGTTTCGAGAACGATGTAGCGGCACCGCCATTTGCAGATTGCTGTACCAAGAGAGGATGCTTTACATATGAATGATACTACTTTTAATTGCGAACACAATCCATTTCAGAATGTGATCGCCGTAACCAACCGGCGCTTAAGTAAACGGCCCTTTTTAGAGCAGATTGAAAGAATCTGCAAATGCCACCCGGAGGCAATCATGCTGCGCGAAAAAGATCTTTCGGCAGACGACTATAAAAAACTTGCCGTGCAGGTTCTGGAAATCTGCAAGGCTTATGATACTCCCTGCATTTTGCACACCTATATTCATGTTGCGAAAGAACTCGGAACGGGAAATATTCATCTGCCGCTTGAGCTCTTTCGCAAATTTGCTGCCGAGATAAAAGAAGGGACCCTACCATATACATTCTACGAACCTTTCGTAAGCATTGGCACTTCCGTTCATTCGGTAGGTGAAGCCAAAATAGCGGAGCGGCTGGGGGCTTCTTATATTACCGCAGGACATATCTATGCCACTGATTGTAAAAAGGATCTGCCGCCGAGAGGGACGGAGTTTCTTCGCAGCATCTGTCAGGCTGTAAATATTCCGGTCTACGCTATCGGGGGAATTAACCCGGGAACCGGTCAGCTTGAAGAAGTGATGGAGTGCGGGGCAATCGGAGGCTGCATTATGTCGGGGATGATGGAAATATAACTTCCATCCTTCCCTTTCAGGATCTCCAGTTTTACAGGAATGACATCCTTCAGCATTTCTACATGGGATATGATTCCGACCAGGCCGTTCGCCTTCTGTATTCCCTGAAGTACTTCCAGCGCATCGTAAACGGAATGTTGATCCAGTGTTCCGAAGCCTTCATCAACAAACATGGCTCCAAGGCGCATGCCGTTCCCCTGGGTCTGCACGATGGTCGAAAGTCCAATTGCAAGGCTGAGTGCGACAAGGAATTTTTCGCCTCCGGACAGGGTTGTCACGCTTCGTCTCTCTCCGCTTAATGCATCCAGTACTTCCAGTTCCAGACCACCTTTATGGCTGGTTCCTGCGATTTCATTCGTCCGATAGAGGCGGTAGCGTCCGCCATGCACCTGTTTTAAGAGACGATTGGCCTCTACGGTGACTGAAGAAAGCATCACGCCAAGTACATATCTCTGAAGGCTGATTCCGGACCTTCCCCGGAGACGTCCTGCAAATTCCAGATTCGCGTCGACACGGATGCGTTCTTTTTCATATTTTGCTTTCCGTTTGGCAAGGGAGTCTTCTATTCGTTTTATGCGCTGAACCTCCTGCTGTGCCAGAATCAATTCTTTGGATCTGTTTTTCTGCTCCGTCTCAGCGATCTGCAGTTCGTATTCCATCTCTTCCAGCTTCGGCCGGATCTTTCCTTCCAGTTTTTCCTGTTGTTTTTGCTCTTCGGTTCTCACATTTTCCAGAGTAGTCCGATAGGAAATCAATGTCTCCCGGCAAGTGTTCTTTTCCTTTGCCTGCATCAGGCTGCGAATAAATTCTTCCTCATCTGCAAATCCATGTTCTGATAATGCCTGCTTCCATATCGTTTGCTGATCTTCAAATCGCAGTTTCCCCTCCTGGGATGCTTCTTGTGCTTTCGCGAGCTGCACGTTCGCCGCAGTCACTTCTCCCTGAACGGCTGTCAGCAACTGCTGGATCTGTTTCTCTTCTTCCCGGAAAGAAAGAATCCATGTTTCTGCTTTTTTACGCTCCTTCAAAAGCTGCATTGCATTTTCGATACCGCTAATTTTCTGCCCCAGAAGTTCTTCATAGGCAGTTTGAAGGGCAATCATATTCTGCTCAGCTTTTCCGGCCTCCTGCTGTAAATTCAGATATACCGTTTCCGCGTTCCTGCGAAGTTCTGCATTCCTGCTGACTGCTTTGGTGCATTCACTGAGCTTTTTATTCAGGGTATCCAATTCCTTTTCCGTCACCTTCTTCTGGCTCAGTCTCGCCGGCTTCGGATGTTCCCTGCTTCCGCACACCGGGCAGGGCTCTCCAGGTATCAGCTTCTCAGCCAGCGTACCACTGATTCCGTCCAGATACTGTTTCTGGGCAGCGGTATATGCATCCATACACGTTTGCTGGCTTTCCATCGCTTCCATCCAAACAACATTGGCCTGCTCAAAAGACTGTTTCTTGTCCGCAAGCTTTTTCTTCAGCACGTCCCATTCTTTTTCAGCGTTTTCTGCCGCGCCTTTCTTCTGTTCCAAAGATTCATACAGCCCCTCTGCACGCTCCAACAGTGCGAGACGTTTGGTTTCTCGATCGTACGTCCCCCGCATTTCTTCATGCTTCTTCTGCCTTACCTGTATTCCCTGCAGTCTGCTTTCAGCCGCATTTCTTTCTTGTTCTGCGGACTTCTGGGCATTCTTTCGCCGGGCATATTCCTCTTTGGCCCTGACCGCCTCCGCATATAAAGGCTGGATCTGATCCGCTATATCCGATTTGGCAAGCCTTTGCGCGGTCGCTTCCATCTCTCCCGCTTTTGCTTTCAGCTGCTCCATTTTTATCTGCCATTTTTTTAGAGCTTCAAATTCCGCATTCAGTAATACTGCCTGCTCATAACGCCTTTTCTTTTCTGCCGTTTCTTTTTCCACACTTTCTACAAGACTTTGCAGACTGATCAGTTCCTGCTCTTTTTGGGCTGCCAGAATCTGCAGTTCTTCCACATTTTCACAGGAATAGTCTTTCAGGCGGCTTTGGATATCTGCTCTTTCCTGGATGAGTTTTTGATCTTCTTCCGTAATTCTCCGATAAATCTCTTCCGCGATCTTTTGCCATTTGTCCGCCCCAAACAGACTGACGAGGATGCTTTCTTTTTCTGCCGAATCTGAAACCAGAAATCGCTCAAACTGTCCCTGTGGAAGGATCACGACCTGACGGAACTGCTCATCGTTTAAGCCGATGATTTCTTCTGCCTTGGCGCTCACGTTCTGCTTTTTAGGATTTGCAAATATCGGAACATAATTTCCATCCTCCAGAACCATACAATTGTGATAATCCCTCAGGTTCTTTCTTCCATAACGCAAAGAACGTGTAAATTTATATCTCTTTTGACCGGCATCAAATATAAATTCTACCATTGTCTCGTCTTCTTTTTCAGCCAGTTTGCAGCGCATCACGCTCATATCCCCCCGTAGTCCGCCGCTGGATTTCCCATAAAGGGCATAACAGATGGCATCCAGAATGGTCGTTTTTCCGGCCCCTGTCTCACCGCAGATCAGAAAGAGCCCGCTCTTTTCGAGTGCTTCAAAATCAATAAACTGTTCTTCCATATAAGGGCCAAAACAGCGAAATCTAAGCGATACCGGTCTCATGATAATTCACCTTCTTTCTCACACCATTCCAGCACTTCCTTAAAAAGTGAAAGCTGTTCTTCATTTGGAAGTGCTCCGCCATTTTCCCCGCAAAATCTCATCATGATATCCACTTCGTCCAGCGACTGAAGTTCTCCTATCGTCAATGCCGTCTGACAGTCCCCTTCTTCCAATGCTTTCCCGTAAAGCTCCAGCAAATAAGGAAACTTCTGCTGCAATGCGGACAACAGTTCCAGACCGGCATACCGGTCACTTACATAGATTCTCAGATAATCCTCTGACAGATCTTCCCTTTCTATGATTTCTTCATAGGTTCCCCGCACGGTTTTACGGTCATGCAGCATCTGAATCGGTATGGTTCGAATCTCGGAAGATTCGGTATCGATGAGCACGACTTCTTTTTGCTGGCTCTCTTCATTTCCAAAGGAATACTTTACCGGGCTTCCCGAATAACGGATATGCTCGTCGATCATCTGCGGCTTGTGAATATGCCCAAGCGCAACATAATCGAAGCCTTCGAATACATCTTTGGAAACAGCCGACGCCTGTCCGACTCTCGCCGACCGGTCCGATTCGGAAAGCTCTGCACTTACGATCAGCGCATGTGCCACCACAATATTGAAACGGGACGGATCCATCCCTTCCCGGATATGGTCGCAGACGACTTTCAATGCTTTCTCCTGAGAAGTGATCTCTGTACTTTTCTCAGGGAACAAGGCGATGACCTCCTCACGGTTAAAAAAGGGCAGCGGGTAAATCGCTGTATTCCCGGCAAGGATCGGCGTGATCTCTCGGGTCAGGCGGCCTGACACATAAAGTCCCGCTCCCTTCAGCAGTTCACTGCATGCCGCGAGACGTTCTGCACCATCATGATTTCCTGCGATCACGACCATCTTTTTCCCCATGTCCGCACAGATTCTGGTTGTTGCCTCATTATAAACAGAGATTGCTTCCGCATTGGAGACACTGCTGTCATATACATCTCCCGCAAGCAGCAAAATATCTGCCTGTTCATCTTCTATAATTCTATATAATTGTTCCAAGAAGAAACGCTGGTCACCTGCCAGCGTTCCGGTTCCGACCGACATTCCAAGATGCCAGTCCGAAGTATGCAATATTCTCATGAATTTTCAGCTCCTTTTGGTATTTCAACGAGTGCTGTTGTTCCGATACCCGGAGTACTCTTTATCGTCAGAGTCCCCTGGCACATGGCTTCAATACGGCCCCGGATATTCCGTATCCCGATATGCGTTTTCTCATCTTTATAATCTGCTTCACAAAATCCAGCGCCATCATCTTCGACGCGGATGCAATAATGAGTGTCTGTTTCATATGTGGAAATCGTCACGGTTCCGCCTTCTTCTCTCTTCATCAGTCCATGTTTGATTGCATTTTCCACCAATGGCTGGACAGTAAGTGCCGGAACCAGGAAATCATCGGACTGAATATCAAATCTAACCGTTATATCCGGAAAGCGAACCGTCTCAATATCCGTATAATACCGGACATGCTCCATCTCCCGATTCAGCCGGATCGGCTTTGGCTCGTCCATTTCACTGAAATTCCCCCGCAGATATTTCGCAAAGCTCTGCACCAGATCTGCTGCCATCTTCGGATTTTTATGGCACAGGTATTCAATTGTTCCGAGCGTATTATAGATAAAATGCGGCTGAATCTGACTGATCATCGTTGCGACATGACTTTCCCTCAATTGAATTTTCAATTCTTTCTGTTCAGCCTGCAGCTCTTTTTCACGGACTGCAGATCGGATATTTTTAGGTATAATACTGATTACCAAAGTCCATACAACCAGGAACAGGATAGCAAATACATATTCGGTAAGCAATCCTGCCCGCCACCAACCTGTATTTTCCGCAATTCCGTCCAGTATGACTGCCAAAAACGGAATCATTCCCATCATCATCACGATACGTCCCTGCTTATCGCTCCTTCGCATACCGGAAACCAGACAGACAATGATCAGAATTCCAACTCCTGCTGTCAGAAAATTCCACGGCAAGTTCAAATCATACAAACAGATATTTGCCAAGCAGGCATACATCAGCATTCCGATCGTTCCGAAATCTAAAGTCACTGCTGCGCTCTCGGCAACTTTCCTTTCTTTTTCTTCCATCAGTACGGGCACCAGATGGGTCATACATATAAAATACAGCATTCTGCACAATATTGCAGCGGAAGTTCTGAAAACCACCACACTTTGGGCATCCGGCATCACAACAATATTGGTCAATGTATACCCACCTGCAAAGAACGCAACCATTCCCATCAATAAAATATAGGAACTATAAGAAATATGAAGGCGCGAAGAAAAGAGTGCAATACCAATAAAAATAAAAGCAGAAATCAAAAGCGAAATCCCGCATATCTTTGTTATGTTATTTTTGCTGTCCTCCTCATTTCTGAAGACAGCACCATTATCTCCGCCATATATTTTAATAGAAGAGAGAAATTCATCCACGGCATCCTCATTTCCAAATCGATGCTGATTCGTCAGAACGACCTCTATCACATCATCTTCTGTACCCGTGTACTGATAACTGTTCCACTTTTTTCCGCAGGCATCCGCGCCGAAGAGTGGATTTTCCACATCAGTAATACAGGTGTCCTGTCCCGGTATTTTCACTTGAACACCGATATGATTGCAGCAAAAAACAATGGTCGAACCATTCGAAAGCCTTCCGATCACTTCGGAACCATCCGGATATTCCAGTTGGAAATACCCGCGAAGCGTCACATTCCCTTGCCTTGATGAGATATGCTCCCCTTGCCGGATCGGCTTCCAGGGACCGTCTGCAATCTTATATTCTCCTTGAAAACTGACGTGCATGGAAAGTGCCATCTTTGCCTGGGATGTATTGGATGCTTTGATGTATAAGGTCAGCAAGGCAGCAATCATCGTCAGAATCAATATCATCATTTTAAATGATATCCTTCGCTGTAGTTGCTGACTTTCATTTGATTCTGCCATGTCTGTTCCTCCGTCTTCTTCAAGTACGCCTCGGCGTACCTCATAACAGTTTTTGATTATTTACTGAATATCCGCGTCGTTGAACGGATCACCGCATTCCGGGCAGAAGCGCGGCGGATTTGCCGGATCAGCCGGTTCCCATCCGCATTTATCGCAGCGGTAGAGCGGGATGCCAGCCGGTTTTTTTGCTCCGCATTCTGTACAGAATTTTCCTTTGTTCACCGTTCCACAAGAGCAGGTCCATCCGTCATCGACCGGTTTCGGCGATCCACATTCCGGACAGAATTTTCCGTTTACTGTCGCTCCGCATTTACATTTCCATGATCCGGCAGGTGCCGGTTCCGGCTTCTTTGTCCCGCATTCCGGGCAGAATTTGCCTTTAACAACTGCGCCGCAGCTGCATTTCCACGTGTCGGACGAAGCTGCCTGTTGCTGTGCTGCCTGCTGCTGTGCCGCTGCCTGACGGTTTGCCTCCTGCTGTGCCGCCTGCTGCTGAACTCCTGCATTGTAGAAATTCTGCGCGGCCTGGAATCCTCCTGTACCGCCGCCTGCGTTCATTGCCATTCCCATTCCGAAGAATCCGTTCATGGAACCGTTCGGATTGGATGCGGCATTTTCCATTGCAGCTGCAGTGGCATCTGTCATGCGTCCTGCCATCATAAATGGATTGCTTCCCATAGAAGCGGCGTCTTCCATCTGATTGATCTTCTTCATGTCCTCTTCCGTCAGCGTAATCGGATTGAGGGCAATTCGCTGAATCGTAATACCTCTGCGTTCTGACCATTCATTTCGCAACGTATTGTTCATCGCATCTTTCAGTTCATTTGCATGCGCAGGAATCTGAGCCGGACGAAGCTGCAATTCAGAAAGTGCCGCAAAAGCAGGCTGCAGAGCATCAATAAACTCGGTCTTCAGCTGTCCTTCAATCTCATCTTTTGTAAATTCCTGTTCTACGTTTCCACAGACCTCTGAATAGAAGAGGATCGGGTTTGTAATCTTATAAGAATAAACACCGTTGCATCTGACCTGAACCGTTCTGCGGATACCGATTTCTTTATTTACCACGTCAAACATAAACGGATTCGGTGTTCCGAATTTGTTATCCATAATCTCTTTGGTGTTAAAATAGTATACTCTCTGATCCTTTCCTGCATCCCCGCCATATGCAAAACGTTTTCCGATATTCAGGAATGCCTGCTTGATGCCGTCTCCCAGATCCCCCGTAAAAATACTTGGCTCTGATGAAGTATTGTAAGTATATTCGCCCGGTTCTGCGCAGAATTCTACGATTTTCCCTTGATCCACGATGATCATACACTGCCCGTTCGCCACAGCGATTCCGGAACCATTGGTGATCACATTATCGTTCCCCCTTGTGTTGGATGAACGTCCGCTCGTTCTTTTCTTTCCTTTCACTACCAGAACATCATTGGCAAGTGCATCACAATAGAAAAACTCCAACCACTGGTCTGCCAATGTACCACCGATTGCTCCCATTCCTGCTTTAATTAATCCCATAATTGAATTCTCCTTTCACTGCTTGTTGCTTATCTTTATGTATTATCCTTTCGCAAGTTCCACGCCTGTAATCACCCACTTAAATGGGTTCTGCACTTCACTGACCGGTGAAATGTGAACAACTGCATACTCCTCAATCTCTCCTTTGAACAACAATGTTACATCTACATTCTGGTCATCGGTCACTTCCATCGACTGAATGACTACTGTAGAGTCATCCACTGTTAAATTAGCTTTCACAATAACGGAATCTTCCGCACTTTCCGGCCAGATGATGCCATCACTCGCCTTGATATCCGGGTACACACCCGTTTCCGGAAACATGGCCGTCACATACTTGTTCAGTGTTTCAAAATCCAGATAAATATTGCCTTCCGCATCCGCATCTGCAGTCTGAAGCGTCACAATTGTAACTGCATTCGCAATCGCAGTCCAGAACTGCTCAGGCTTATATGCGATATCTTCTTCGACTCTGATCGATAATCCGGCATATACGGCACAAAGTGAGAGAATCGGATCCGTTATTTCCGGACAGGTCGCCTGGGGTTCCTCTCCTACAACCTCAAACACCTGCTTTCCATCTTTGCCGTCCTCCATCAGATACCACACTGCAGTTTTGTCTCCTTTAAATGCAGTGATACGATACAGAGGTATGCACTCCGCGAGATACCCGTCGAACTCATAGACCATACCGGCTTTTGTGTCCACATTAAACATGCAATCCACCGGGCGGAAATATAAGGGTGCTTCCATCCACTCTCCCTGTTCCAGCGTCACAAACACACCATCTGAATCTGAGCAGAAACGAATCTTCTTGCCCTCCGTCTCCTCAGAAAAACCGGAAAACCACATCTGTGTTTTTCCCAATTCCTGATACTCTTCCGAATACAGATCCGTGTAGAATGTCAACTGGAAATCATCATTTTCCGTCTCGTCTGTGTTGTCCACGGAAACGGGTTCATTTTCGTTATCCGTTGCTGTCTCTAAATTTTCAGACACCGTCTGGTTCTTTTCCTGTTCATTTCCCTTGCACCCTGCACAGCCGACAATCAGTACCATGATCAAAATCCATGCCTGTATCCGTTTCATCGCATCACCTCCTGAGCATTTTTCTATATTACTAATTTATCATGATTTGAGACAAAATAATATAGTGATAAACATTATTTTTCGTTAACTTCTGTAAAATTCAAGCCATGTAAAAAGGTCCGTCGGACCTTGTTTGTTATATGCATGGCAATAACAAACAAGGTGCACAATTTGAGTTTGATCAAATTGTACACCTTGCCATATAATATTTCCACTCAACTAACCTGCTCTTGCTGGACATTCATAAAATTACGTAGCTTTGTCTGACCGGTCACCGCATCTGCTATATTGACACAACAATTTCCCATTCTGTCGATATCGTGCAGGATCTGTCCGAACGGTACCGTGAGATTTGCAGCACATTTTCCTTTCCCGACACGGTTCATATGCGCTTTTCTCATCTCAATATCCAGATCCATGACCTTTTCCTTCTTTTTCTGGATTTCTGCACTGCCATCCTCATTTCCCGTCACCATCATCTCCAGCACATCGGCATACATGTCACCCATAAGGGTCAGACTGCTCTCCAGATCTTTTAACGCTTCCTTTGAATACCGCTTTTTCTTACCAAGGCGTTCCGTCAGCGCTTCTGCTATATCTCCGCACAATGATCCGAGACGTTCCACATCACTCAAAACATACATCATTCCCGCCGTCTGGGATGTCTGTTCTTCCGTCATAACACCGGCCGCAAAAAGATCAGAGAGATAATCTGTGATATGCTTGCTCAATGTCTGAACATTTTCCACATTCTCAAGCACATGCTGAAGCAGATCTTTTTCTTCTTTTCTGACTGTCTTTGCAAGCTCCTCCAGTACACCGCCTGCAAGCTCGCTGCAGCGGATCACTTCTTTGGTCACCAGTTCCAGTGCCGCCGCAGGCTGTGCTGTCAGTTTTTCATCCAGAAACAGCGGCTCTCCCGGCGCATGCACCATTTTCCTTCCATCCGGCACAAGTGCCATTACTATTTTCACCAGAATTCCGATAAGCGGGATCCAGATAAGCGTCATTACGATATTAAATATAGTGTGCGCATTCGCAATCTGCCTCGCGATCACTTCCACTTCAGGTCCTTTCGGTGAGATCCACTGGACTAACTGCGCATATGGTTTCACAAACCAAATAAATAAACATGCTCCGGACACGTTGAATACACAATGTGCCACTGCGGTTCTCCTGGCATCCTTCGGCTGCCCTACACTTGCCAGAATTGCCGTAATCGTCGTTCCGATATTATCTCCAAGAAGAATCGGGATCGCGCCCGCAAGTCCGAGAATACTCGTCACACCATCCGGCCCCGCCTGCGATGCAAAATTCTGCAATACCGCAATGGTTGCACTGCTGCTCTGCACAACCAGCGTCATCAAAGTACCTACCAGAACTCCCAGAACCGGAATGTCCGCCACCTTCCCGATCAGATCCGTAAACACAGGACTGGACGCCAGAGGTTTCATAACATCCCCCATCGTCTCAATTCCAAGGAACAAAAGACCAAAAGCAAATACCGTCTGTCCGATGTTCTTCACCTTTTCATTTTTCGCAAGAAATGACGCAATGAAGCCTCCAAAAATAAACACATATATGTAGTCACTGATCTTAAATGCTATAATCTGTGCGGTCATCGTCGTACCGATATTTGCACCCAAAATAATCGAAATCGCCTGAGGCAGGTTCATCAAACCGGCACTGACAAATCCAATCGTCATGACCGTCGTCGCACTGCTGCTCTGCAGCACCGCCGTCGTCAGCGCTCCTGCAAGCACGCCCATGACAGGATTGCGCGTCAGAAGGGCAAGAATGCTCTTCATCCTCTCCCCTGCCGCTTTCTGCAGACATTCACTCATCAGATTCATGCCATAAATAAAAATGGCAAGTCCGCCCAGTAAACCAAATACAATTCTTGTTGAATCGCTCATAGTGTTCTCCTTATTCACATTCTCATATTGATCCTATTATCTTCTTTACTATAATTTGAGAATGTAAAATACATATCGGAGAAATGTTAAATCTGTGTAAAATGAAGAATGATATGCATGATTTGTAGGAGGGAAACTTTTGCTGACTTATTGCCCATTCATCCCTTGCGCCTTGTGGATTAATATGATATATTATAAGCACAAAGAGAACAACCGCCCACAAGGGGATTGACCTCATTGTTGTAATTCAATATAGAATCACCACCCTTTTTGGTCAAAGTTCTGGGGTGGTTTTTCTATGCCTTAATTCATTATTCCTTGCGCTTTGTAGTTTGATATGATATATTATAGACACAAGAGGAACAACCGCCCACAAGGGGTTGACCATTGAATGAATGTAGAATCACCACTCCATCGCTCGCCAAAGTTCTGGGGTGGTTTTTCTATGCCTAGAACATTATCTGATAAACGTAAATACGAATGTCAGTAACGCCAGAATGAACGTGCCAAAAGCCATCAAGTCCTTGAAATCAAAAGGTTTCTTGTCCACCAGCACCACCCCCATTCTATGTAGAATAGAGGTCAGCCACCCTATAACACGGTTGTTCCTAATAGAAGTTTATCATATTTTAATCTGTTTTTCATTGAACTTGTAATTCAATCTGCTTCTACATTGCTTTCCACATTCTGATGTATTGCTCCAGTAAATTCATCCCTTGCGTTTTGTAGTTTGATATGATCCCGTTTTCGACAGTTGGAAGAGATGAGAAAGGCGATAAACCGCGTAGT
>JBJENH010000050.1:0-1117 GCA_051880095.1 Bariatricus sp.
TCCGGATCGGACTCCGTCTGAGATTTTGATGTGTGATTAGTATAGCACAGAGTTTTCTCTTTGCACAGCCTCTAAATATATAAAACTACCGGAAATGCTTCCCAACATCTCCGATAGTTTATTCAAACCTATTATAGTTTAAACTAACCAGGTTCAACCCCCTCTAATCCAATATCCCCTGTTCTTTCCCCCTCAGGATCGCCTGAACTCTGCTATTAACCCCCAGTTTTTTATACAAATTATAAATATGGCTCTTTACCGTCGGGAGCTTCAGATTCAGTTCTTCGCAGATCTCCGCATTGGTAAGGCCGCGGTTAATATCCTGAAGTATAATAGTTTCCATCATCGTCAAATGTTCTTCTGTCGCTTCTTCAGCGGAACGACTGATCCTTGCTTCTCGTCTGGCGCACCGGAGTACGACTTCCATGTAGTCTTCTTTTGGCATGCGAAGTACGTTCCCGTAATTGTATTTTTTCTTCCTGTGCCAGCCGCCCGGGGAGTTTTTGCTCAGCCAGTCAATGTATTCCTCTAGTACTTCTTCACCCTTTTTTTCATACACCGTGTAGAGTCCGACATAGCGGGCTTCACCGGAAACCATAAAGGATTCGATCGTTTTACGAAGTGCCTGACCGTGCAGGCCTTCATCCCAGAAAATAACAGCCTGTTGGAACAGTAATTCTGCCAGATATTTATTGCGCCGGTAAAACTGGAGATACGGAATTAAATGGCGAAGTATTTTTTCGGAACGTTTATACTGGTTCAAGTGTAAATATCCTTTTACCTGGCAAAACAGCTGATCGTAATTATCTTCTTTTACAGAGATTCCCATATTTTTATCGGACTTGAGCAGCCATCTTGTAAGGCGTTCCTGTTCATTTCTGACGGGAGCAAATAAACTGCTGACTGCTTCTGTATTTTTTAGGCAAACCTGATTTTCTTCCTTCATCAAAGAATGTTCCAGGTTGGAAATATGTTCTTTGTGGTCTTCTTTCGGTGCCAGGCGCTGCAATTTATATAGAAGATACAGCTTTGCCAGGCGCTGCTGCCACGAGCTCTTTTTGGAATTCTCTGCATCTTCCTGTGCAAAAAGCAATTCCCAGTCTTCCATAGGAATGGT
>JBJENH010000050.1:1217-3492 GCA_051880095.1 Bariatricus sp.
ATGTTCAGATTCTGTATTTCCAGATTTATGCCGTCCGGTTTTTGTCTTGTGTAACAATAAACGCCTCTCAGATAGCACAGTCTGGGGTCGGTCCCTTTCCATCCCATGACCTCTGAATAAGGGATTTCCAAAAATGGAATCTTTGCATAATTCTGAAGCATACACGCGCGATAGGCTTCCTCATCGTGAGACTTTTTCAGGCAAAAAAGCGCCTCTGCTACATTTCCATTCTGATTATACCAGTTTGCAAGATGTTTCCAGAAAATCGGATTCGTCTCCGGAAAATGAATATCACGAAACATGGGAGCTATTTTCCATCGCTCTTTCTCTTTATTATATTCCAAAAGCCCTTTACGGCATAAATCTTGCAGACTCTCTGCCGCCCACGGGAGCTGCCAAATCTCCCTGCACATGGTTTCATTGATCCATGGGCAAATCGCAGCCCGGCGCATGATTTCATTTTCTTCTGCTGAAAGCGTGTCCAAAATGTACGTTTTAATATACGCCGTTATCTCATACGATGCTTTTAACTCCCGGACATTTCTTCTGGCAGCGGGTGGATCCTCCTGCGATAGTCGAATCATCATATCCACACATCCGGCCCATCCTCCGGTCTGTTCATAGATTTCCCCGGGATCAAGATCACTCTCGAAGTAATCCGTCAGCTTTCGAATGTCTTTTTCTGTAAAATGCAGATGTTCCTGTGAAATGATCTGCATCTTTCTTTTCCATATAAGATCCAGAAATCCCTCATGCGGCCGATCCCGCCCGATCAGAATCGCATGCCATCCTGCCGGAAGGTTCCAAATACAGTCTGCTATCTTCTTTATCGTAACCTCGCTAAGCGCCGAATGCATATCTTCAAAAATGATCCAGCCTGGCCTATTCCATTCTTCCCGGTTCTTTACCATTTCATCAAGCTTTTTGATGGCTTCTGCTTCTTCTTTCATTTCCAGAATATACGCTTTCATATCTGGATTTTTCCTCAGCAAAAGTCTGACAGCCGTCGTCTTCCCCGACGCCGCTGCTCCTTCTATATAAATAGAAGGGAATTCTTCCATTCCCCTCTCAAGTATCGCCGTTTTATCTATGTAAAATTGTTCTTCCGTAAGCATTACATATGGGCTACTCTTCTCCATTTTCCTTATCCTCTGTAAGAATTCCTCCATCAATCAATTGATCTAAAAACTCCCGAATATCTTCTCTGGCGACACTTTCTTCTACTTCATATTCATTTAATATGCCCTGAACGATCTGGTCAAATGTAACCTCATTCTGGAGCATGTTCCAAATGGATACTCCAACTTCATTTACCGTAATGAGTCCATTAAACTCTATCACCGTTTTCCCGACCGGAATAATAACATAGTCACCCGCAATTTCCCGTAAAACAAATTCTTTCTCCAACTTCATATTGCTTCTCCCTCCGTAAATCGAAACTCATCCATAATCCTCTGTAAAATTGCAGCAATTATCATTCAATCAAGAATCTTATACTGCTTCAGCAGCTCCACACGCCTGTTCCCGATGGCCACAGCCTGAGCCGCATCATTGTTCTGGCTTTTGCTGATTTCCTTACGATATTTTAAAATTCGGCTGACCCACGCGAACGGCAGCAGCATCGGATACTTTTTCAGGTATGGGTATCGTCTTTCCATACTTTTCGCCGGTGGGAACAGCGTCTTCATAACAGAATGCTCCGCCTTTTTTCCCTGTTTTTGTGCAGAAACCGCATTCAAGGTAATGCTGCTGCTATGCTTCCTGCTCATCGTACCATCTCCATAAATACCGGCGTCCAGCAGATCATCCAGCATCAACTGCTCGTCCACCTGAATCTCTTGCCATTCCTTCGGGTAACCGGCCAATACCGGGTCAAACGTCAGATACTTCTGACCAATCCGGAACAGTGCTGCCGTAAATACATCAGCATGGATTTCCTTGCATTGCTGCAAGATCTGAATCCAGTCAATCTCTTTTCCATAATGATTGGCAAAGAGGACAATATCGCAGACCTGCCGGATTCCAAAGCCACTATGCAGGAAATGCTTAAACGCATGGCAGATCAGATAGAATAAATGGTCTGTATGGTTCATGGTGACTATCTCTTCTCCATCAATGGATAACTTGACTGCCCTATCCTGAACATTTCTGAAAAAGCGATTCAAATCTCCATACGCATCGGACTTAGGCGGGAAGAGGCACTTATGTAATTCAATGTAAAGTGGACTTCCCGGCTTTCCATATGGGACTTCGTGTTCTGTATGAATATCCTGCG
>JBJENH010000051.1:0-3468 GCA_051880095.1 Bariatricus sp.
TATCGTTGATTTTAGAGCTGTTAAACAGGCATAAGGAGGATAAAAACATGATTGAGAAGGCATTAAGATACATCGTTGGTTTAAAGGAACCAGTCATCAAGGAGATCGGAGGTCAGGTTTACTCTGATAAAAAGTTGGAACGTATTTCTTTCAATCCAAAAGCCCTTGCAATCGAAATGAGTACACTAACGAGCCTTGTGGATTACATCAAGGGGAACATTGATACAATGGCAGACAAGATGATCGTGCACGTTATAAGCCCGACAAAGGTCGCCTTGTATTCTCAGCTGGACAAGGACAGGTGCCGGGAGGATATGGTCGTAGTGAAGGCGCTGGTACCAACGTTCCCATTTGGAAAATTCATAGATCATGAGAGTTTCTGCATTGGTTTGCAGTCAAAGTTTATTGATGACCCAGAGACTGAAAGAGCGCTGGTGTTGAAATTTGCAGGTGCTGTGGAAGATGGAACCGTAACAGATTATGGAGATGATGGGATTACTCAGAAAGCTACTGTCAGAACCGGTATTACTTCTAAGGCTGATGCTAAGGTACCAAACCCTGTAAAATTACGCCCGTATAGAACATTCCAGGAAGTTACGCAGCCTGCCAGTGAATTTATTTTCCGTATGAAGTCGGATAAGTATGAGGGCATCCAGTGTGCCATTTTTGAGGCTGATGGAGGCGGATGGGAGAAACGGGCCATGAAGTATATTAAGGAATATCTGGAAGAACAGCTGAAGGGCCTTGGCCGCTTTACCGTCATTTCATAGATGTATCGGCGTTTAGCCGCCTTTACATAAAACGGTTAATGTTGTCCATCCACTTTACTATATGTCACGAAATGCCATTGGTTGGACACAATAGGGCAGCTTAACCAGAAAGCTCTCTGATCAGCTGCCCTTCCTCCGAAGGGAGATAAGTAATGGAACACAAATTTATAATAAAGGGCCGGTTTTACGGCGAAAAGACATTTCCATCTCTGAATGATTACCTGCATGAGTGCGGGAAGAATCCCAAAGCTGGCGGAAGGCTGAAAAAGGACTGCATGATGATTGCTTCAAATGCTATCAGGCTTCAGTTGAAGCGTCTTAAGGTACATAACCCTATTATTATTCATTACACATTCTACGAGCCGAGCAAGGGCCAAATACGTGATTATATGAATGTGTTTTCGATGGCGGACAAGATTATACAGGATTCCCTCCAGCAGTGCAAAGTAATACCGAATGATGGACCGGACTGGGTGAAGAATACCACACATGATTTTTTCTACACGGATGGAGAACCACGTATTGAAGTGGTGATAGAAGAATTGAGTTAGGAGTATCGGAATGGAGAAGGACGGGATTGATTATTTCCCACTTGAAACCGGATTCCTAAGAGATAAAAAGGTGCTCCTCATAAAGAGCAAATACGGGGCAAAGGGCGTTGTGATCGTCATTTACCTGTTATCAAAAATATATGAGGAACATGGATATTACATGAAATGGGACGAAGATGACAGCTATTTATCGGCAGATGCCATAGGCTGCGGAGTAACCCCAGAGCTGACAACCCAAGTAGTAGACGAGTGCATTAGGCGGTCAATGTTTGATGAACAACTTCTTAATGAGTTCGGAATACTTACTTCGCATGGAATCCAGAAGCGATTCCTGAGAGCGGCTAAAAAGCGGGAAAATATCGAATTTATCAAAGAATACTTTTTGCTTGATATGTCGAATGTAAAAGACGTTCCGAAGAGTATTTCTATTAAGTGCACCTTTTCATCAATTAAAGTATCCGGAAACAGTGAAAAAGTATCCGGAAACTCAAAAAAAGTATCCGGCAAAGCCCAAAGTAAAGTAAAGGAAAGTAGAGTAAAGGAAAGTAAAGTAGAGGAAAGTAAAATAAATACTTTCTGCGCAGAGCCAGAAAATCAGGCTCCTGCGCCGCCTGTAATAACTCTTCCGCTAAACGATAAAACTGAATTCCCAATATATGATAAACACGTTGCTGAATGGATTGAATTATATCCCGCTGTTGATGTAATGCAGGAATTGAGAAACATGAGAGGATGGCTTAATAGTAATCCGACTAAGCGTAAAACTGCCGGAGGAATTATGAGATTTATTACTGGATGGCTTTCAAGGGAACAAGACAGCCCAAAGAGACGCCCTGCAAATACATATCGGTCACAGGAAGAAAAGCAGCAGGAAAGCAGAGATATGCTTTACGAATGGGCATACGAAATGAAGGGAGGGCATTGATGACAGTTGAAGAATTTGCGGTATTTGTGGACAGAGTAAAGACTGCATATCCGAAAGACAATCTTCTGGCAACTAAAGATGCTGTGAGGTGGTGGTATGACCTATTAGGGGATTTACCTTTTCAGGCAGCTATGAATTCCTTGAGGCAGTATTCATTGTCGAATAAGTTTCCGCCATCGGTTGCGGATATACGCCAGATAGCTACAGAAACGCTCACAATCAACGCTATGGACGTTGACGAGGCATGGGGCACAGTTCTCAGGGCAATCCGTACATACGGCTATATGAGAGAATCTGAGGCTCTGGAAAGCCTTCAGGAACCATGCCGGAGCGTAGTCAGAAATATCGGCTGGCAGAATCTCTGTAAAAGCGAACGGATTGAGAATGAACGAGCGTTCTTCCGGGATTCCTATCGTGTGAAGATGGAGCGGAAGAGGAAAGAAAATGCACTTCCGATCGGAGTAAAAAACGAGAGGGCTTCTCTTCTGGAGCAGCAAATCTCAAAAACAGCCTGCGCTCTCACCATGAAGGAGGGTTCCAATGGATGAGAGGTATGCTGCGAAGCTGGCACGTCACAGGGTAGGAGCTGATCTGCATATGGGCGTGGAGATGTCGCAGGAAGATATTTATATTCGGCGGCAGTACATGCGGAATATGCTTACAGTAAATCCGTCATGGAGAGATTGTACGGACGATCAGATAGATAAGATGCGAATTTATCGTGTTGGTGATGACTGGTACATAGAGGATGAGGATTTTTATGAATATCCGCTTTGAGGAGATATAAATGCGAGAGCTCCCATGACGGATAAGACGATAAATCGGGGGTTGAATTTGGAATTAAGATAATGGAGGGAAAATTATGAAAGCTTATAAGGGGTTTAAAAAAGATATGACTTGCAGAGGATTCCAGTACAAAGAAGGAGAAACCTACGAGACAGAAAGAGCTGTTGCTTGCGATACTGGATTCCATGCGTGCGAGTATCCACTCGATTGTTTAGGATACTATTCTCCTAATGAATCTGTGTATCACAAAGTAGAGCAGGACGGAGAATTATCAAGAGATAGTGATGATTCCAAAGTTGCTTCAACCAAGATTAAGATTGGAGCAGAGATCAGTATTGCCGGATTAGTGAAAGCTGCTATCGAATACACGATGAACAGAGTGAAACCGGAAGCGAAGTCCGATGGAGACTGTGGCGCATCATCAGCGACCGGCTAC
>JBJENH010000052.1:0-11078 GCA_051880095.1 Bariatricus sp.
GCATGTCCGGAATTCTGTGAGGGGTACGTCCGGTAACGGACGTATCTACTCGACCGAAACCAGGAAGTAAAAGCGTTCTTGAAAAAAGGAAACGAAAATCTCGGAACCCTGGGATATACAGATCATTCTGCAAAACATTGTGCAATCGTAGCGAAACGAGCCGGTATGATTTTGTCAAAATTTGGATATTCTGATCACGAAATTGAACTTGCCGAGATTGCCGGAGCAATGCACGACATTGGAAATATGATCAACAGAAAGAATCATGGTGAATATGGGGCAATTCTGGCATATTCAATTTTAGAGAAGATGAATATGCCGTTGGAAGACAGGGTGATTATTGCGTCGGCTATTGGAAATCATGATGAGTCTACGGGCGGAGCGGTTGATGCTGTCTCTGCTGCGCTTATTCTTGCAGATAAAACGGATGTAAGAAGAAATCGCGTGAGAAGTAAAGATAAAGCTAGCTTCGATAAACATGACCGTGTTAATTATGCAGTGACCAGTGCAACAGTGAAAGTGAATGCAGAGAAACATCTTATTACATTAAATCTGCAGATCGATGAAGAAATCTGTACGATGTATGAATACTTTGAAATATTTCTTGGGAGGATGATGATGTGCAGGAAGGCTGCAGAGTTACTGGGAGCCAGATTCAAACTTACGGCAAACGGAAGTAAAGTATTATAGATAGGAACCTTCAGGTGGAAATATGTTGGATGAGCAGATTTTACAAACAGAACAAAATAATGAGACTGGGAAAACTGAAAAGAGCACAGGGTTTGAACCGATCATTACAGATTCACACAGTGCGGCCAGAGTCCTTGAGGAAAATGGTATTGTATATGAAGGGGACATCGAGCTTGGTAATATCGGATTTTGTAAGATCGAAGCACAGCAGGGATGCCTGACAGGTTCCTTTTGTATCCCGAAGCTTCTCGATGTACAGGGAAGCCGTTATCGAATTCTGTTTTTTATTACAAGTGATAAGGTAGTTCTGGTTGATGATGATGGATTTTCAAAAAGGCTTGTCTCTAGAATCAAGCGAAGAAAGAGCACCAGATATAAGACGAAAGAAATATTTTTGTTTAATTTCATCGCCGAGTTTATGAATCGTGATCTGGAATATCTGGTACAGTTCGAGAAAAAACTGATGGAATTAGAAGAAGCGGTGCATCGTGATCATACTGAAAATTTTCAATCCAGCATTGCAACAATTCGCCGCGAACTCCTGATCCTGCGGGGATACTATGATGAAATCATGGACGTAGGGAAGGCCTTGGAAGAGAACGAAAATCATTATTTTGCCAAAAAGCACTTAAAGTATTTTGGGACGATTTCTGACCGGGCAGAGCGGCTGATGAATAAAACATCCCATCTTCTGGAGTATGCCGGGCAGGTGAATGATGCTTATCAGGCTAAAGTGGATGCAAAACAGAACAGTAATATGCAGTTTTTGACGATCGTATCTACTGTATTTTTCCCGCTGACATTGATTACCGGGTGGTATGGAATGAACTTTCAAAACATGCCGGAACTGGAGAGTGGCTATCCCGGTGTGATTCTTTTGAGCGTTATCGTGGTGGTCGCCTGTATTATTGTTTTTAAAATCAAGAAGATTTTTTAGGAATGAAAATAGAAAGATTTCTGCATTTGCGGATTTGTCTTGTTTCACAAGAGATGCCCTTCGGTTGTGTTGACTGAAGGGCATTTTGTCTTGAAAGAAGATAAGCCCCCACCTCTATAGGCGGCGCGTTGTGACAAATTAGTCTTGGTGGGAGTACAATTTCTTTCCAAGATAAATCCGCCGGCGGATTGCAGAGGATTTCAGGAGTTATCAACAACATCTACATTGCAAATGTAAGTGGTGTAGTGTAATATAAAAACAAATCAAATAAGGCACTGGTTCGCGTCGAACCTTTCAAGGTGCCATATCGTGTTCAGAAAAGAACACGTCTGGAGATCGGGACAGTTCAGTCAGTGAATCTCAGTTTGGGAATAAAAGGAAGAATGGAGGTGGTTGCTTCTAATTTCAGCTACCAAGAAATCGAAAAGTATGATACGATAAAGGAGAAGAAAAACGATGATACAAACGGAAAAACTAAATAAGGATCGGAACACAGCAACCCCGTATGACGATGTGTATCGTACTCTTCTGAATGACTGTACATCGCTCATCATCCCGGTTGTGAATGAAGTGTTTCGAAAAAAACATGGCGAAGATGAAGAAATAACCGTACTGAGCAATGAATTCTATATCACAGGGCAGGATGGGAAACAGAAAGAGCGGATCACGGATTCTAATTTCATCATTGGAAATTCGTGTTATCATTTTGAATGCCAGAGTACAGCCGATGGAACGATTATCATGCGGGTGTTTGAGTATGGCTCACAGATAGCGATTCGGGACAGCTATATTGAGAATAATGTGCTGACAGTACATTTCCCCAAAACAGCCATTCTGTATTTGCGGCAGACGAAAAACTTGCCGGATTACATGAACATATGCATCCGGGTGCCGGAAGCGTCCTGTACCTATCGAGTGCCTGTGATGAAAGTGCAGAACTATTCTCTGCAGGAAATCTTCGACAAGAATCTGTTCTTTTTGATTCCATTCCATATCTTTGCGTATGAGAAGAAATTTCCGGAATATGAGTCCGATGGAGAAAAGCTTCAGGAATTGATGACAGTGTATCAGCAGATTATCACTCGATTGAATGAATGTACAGAGAAGGGAATCATCAATGAATATATAAAGAAAACGGTAATCGCCATGTCCAGGAAAGTACTGGAAGCATTGACTGTAAAATATTCCAAAGTGCAAGAAGGAGTTGGAAAGATTATGGGTGGGAAAATACTGGATTATGAAGCAAAAGATATACTAAATCAGGGTCGTGAAGAGGGACGAATGGATCATCTTGCTGCTCAGGTGCAAAAAAAGCTGGAAAGAGGCGATTCAGTAGAGAAGATCGCGGATGATTTGGTGGAAGAAGTGGTGGTTATTAAGGAGATTATAGCTAAATTGAATGGAAGCAGTATGTAGCATTAGGCATTATAGAAGATGAAAAATAAGAGCTTATTTTCTTAGCGTTTGTCGTATGGGGAAAATAAGCTCTCAGTGTATTCATTTCTAATCATGTCTTTCGTCTACACTGTCGTAAGTTTCGCAGAACCGTGCCGCGAATGCCGGCTGTTCCCCGCCTGCATACAGGTGTGAAATATCTCCAAAGCTGCTGAGCCTGAAAAGGGCTTTCCCCTTCCGGCGTTCTTCTGTACAGAGGGTCGTAACCGAAGATGGGGCCGCAACTGTATGGTGCCATAGTATCATGGGAGATACATTCATCAGGTGGCTGAGCAGGACACATTCCACGCCGAAATGACAGAAAAGAGCAATGGTGTCCCGGTTTGCCCGTTCTGCGCGGTACATATTATGTTCCCGGACATAACCGTGCTCTGCAAGCAGAGAATCCAGACCCTCTGTCACCCATTGATATTCTCTGCGGACATCGGAGTCCTGAATGATTTTCTGATCCATCCAATGATCACGGCGATAAAACATTTCTTCTTTCGTCCAGTCCTCCGGAAGCCAGTCCCATGCGATCATACGATGGTCAGTGACATCGGGCCGCATGATGGAGGGCGCAAATTCTCTGAGCCATTGACATTCCGTGGCGGTGCGGTTCAGCTTTTTAAGGGTGCAGGAAGCGGTGTCCTTCGCGCGTCCTAGAGGTGATACATAGAAATCTTTGATGTCTATTTTACAAAGCCTGTCTGCCAATAACCCGGCCTCACGCCATCCTTTCGGGGTCAGGGAGTCGTGTTCGTAATCCGGGTCACCGTGGCGAATGATTAAAATTTTCATTACAAGTCCTCTTTTCTTCGTGATTATCATGATATTGCTATCTTATCACAAGTATTGGAAAAATGGAAACCTAAAAACCTTGCATTATCCTGCCGCATAAGCTATACTGCCATTAGTAATGCGGAGGACAGAAAATCATGCATGTAACTGACAAATTAACAAGGCCACTCACGGAGGCGAAGTATTTAAATGCGGATAATGTTGACCGATACCGGAGCATTATGCGCATTTTTTATGAGAATTATGAAAAATTGAAATACTGGATGTACCAGGAGGATGTCTATGCCCAGATGATACAGGATCCGTATTTTTCTGAATATCGGATGGAGCAGTGCCAGCAGGATCTGGCTGCGCTGATGGAATGGAAGAATCTGACTACGATTCAGGATACCAGAAAGGTTTCTTCCATTGAAGAGTTCAAGAATAAGAAATTCCGTTATCAAATGTCGGAGTATAGCGTGGAAATTGAACGTCTGGTGCTCAGGCTTGAAAATCTCTTTATCGAAGGTGCGTCTTTGGAACCGACCCTTCTGGAGCGGATCCGGCGCAGTGTTGCGAGATTCCCGGAAATGGGCGGGGCGGATCTGAATATTGTTTATACATGGTGGCAGGATCTGAACAATGATTTTATCCGGCTGAACCAGAATTATCAGGACTATATTCGCGATTTGAACAGTGTGAAAGCAGAAGAAATGATGCGGACGAAGGAATTTCTGGTATTTAAGGATAAACTGGTGGAATATCTGAGAAATTTCATCAAGGGATTGCAGCGAAATGTAGGAGTAATTGAAGAGGATCTGCGGATGTTGGATCCGAAACTGCTTCATCAGGTGCTGGATAAGGTGAATCAGTATGAACTATCGATTCCGAGGATAGATGTGGAAGTATCTCCGGAGCTCATTGAAGAGAAGACGAAAGGGCGTTATCAGAGTATCCGTAACTGGTTTGTGGCGGAGAATGGGCAGGAAAATGAAGCCGGGAAATTGTTTGATGCAACGAATGAGATTATCCGCAGGATTACACGGTATGCGGCGCAGTTGAGCGAGAAAAATGCACTGGGAGCGAACCGCAGGGAGGAATATCGGAAAGTTGCGGAGCTTTTTCTGAAGTGTGAAGATGTACAGGAAGCACACAAAATGTCGGCAATGGTTTTCGGTCTGGAGAAACCATTTCATTTAAAAGGGGACAGCCCGAGAGAGACGGACAGTATGAACAAAGGTGTGTATGAGGAGCCGGCATTGGAACTGCTGCTGAAACCCAGAGTGAGAACATACCGTGAGAAAACGAGGAGAAGTTCCATCAGAGACAGCCGGAGAGAAAAGGAAGAGACCAGAAAGCAGATGCTGGAGCAGCTTCGGGAGGACAGAAGGAAGATTGAAATGCTGGAACGGGATGGACGGATTGATTTCGCATCGCTCCCGGTTATTGAGCCGAGAGTGCGGGAAATCCTGCTGAAATGGCTGTCGGATGCGCTGGAGGATGCAGATTATACGGCACGGACGGATGACGGAAGACTGTATGTACTGGATACAAGAGAGGCAAAAGAGCGCTGTGTGGTGCATTGTGAGGACGGAAACTTTACGATGCCGAAGCTTGCAATCGTATTTCAAGAGGAAATGGGAGAATGAAAGAGTTAGAGACATTACTGGAAAAGCGATGGGTTCTGAAATCGGAGGACAAAGAACTGTATTATAAAGTCAGAGATTCGATTGGCGAAATCCGGCGCTTTGCAACAGACAAGATGGGATGTCAGGTCATAGAAAATTCACTTCTTGTGAAAATGGAGAAGATTCCGGCGATACCGGAAAGTTTTATGGGAATCGAAGAATTTACATCGAAAGAGGAATATGCATTTCTTTGTATTTTGCTGATGTTTCTGGAGGACAAGGATGCGGAGGAGCAGTTCATCCTCTCGCAGCTTACAGAGTATGTTTCCGCCAATATGCCGGGACAGCCGGTGGACTGGACCTTATATACCAGCCGGAGAAGAATGGTGAAGGTGCTTCGGTATGCAGTGGCACAGGGGATCGTGAAGGTGACGGATGGAAGCGACGATGTGTTCATGGACGAAGAGTCCGGGGAAGTGCTGTATGAAAATACAGGAGCATCCAGATATTTTATGAGAAATTTTTCAAGGGATATTATGGAATATACAAAGCCTGAGGATTTCCGCGAGAGTGACTGGTTCGAAATGAATGAGGATCGTGGAATCGCAAGAAGGCATCGCGTTTACAAACGGCTGCTGTTTTCGGTGGGAATGTATCGGAACACCGGAGCAGAGGAGGATTTTGAGTATTTAAAATATTATGGCCGCAGACTTGCGGAGGATCTGGAACAGAATTTTGACTGTCAGGTGCATATTCACAAGGGAAGTGCATTCCTTCTGGCAGGGGAAGACTGCCATATCGGAACGACATTTCCGGGAAATAATGCTTTGTCGGATATTCTGCTCCTGTGCTGTGCAAAAATCCGCGAAAAAGTGGAGAGCGGAGCATGGAAAACCGGAAATGATGATACCGTTCGTGTTGAAGAGATCGAGTTTGAGCAGATGTTAAGAGAAGTAAAGGCTGAGTCGGGATCCGGATTCACAAAGAATTACCGGGAGATGCCGGAAGGTGAGTTTGTGCGTGAGATCATGGAGAATCTGGAGCGGTGGACCTTTATCAAATGTGAGGAGAAGGAGCATCAGGTGATGATTTATCCGTCGGCGGGAAAGATGACGGGATGTTATCCGGACGATTATGCGGGAGGAAATACGAATGAACAGTAGATGGCAGGCAAATAAAATCGGTCTTATTAATTTCTGGTATTATGATGAGCAGGAGTTTCCTTTCGTAAAGGGAAGAATGCTGCTGCGTGGATCGAATGGTTCGGGAAAATCCGTTACCATGCAGAGTGTGGTGCCGCTTCTTCTGGATGGAAATATGAGTCCGGAGCGATTAGACCCATTTGGATCCCGGGACAGAAAAATGAGCAGTTATCTTCTGGAAGAGGACGACGGAAGGGACGAACGCACGGGATATCTGTATCTGGAATTCAGACGGAAGGAAAGCGATACTTATCTTACCATTGGAATGGGAATCCGTGCGAGGAGAGGGAAACCGCTGGACAAATGGTATTTTGGCCTGACTGACGGGAGAAGAATCGGGAAGGATTTTTTCCTGTACAAGGAGACAGATGAGAAGGTAACACTCTCCCGTAAGGAATTGGAAAATCGCATTCAGGGCGGCGGTCAGGTATTTGACCGTCAGATGGAATACATGGAATTTGTAAACCGTCAGGTATTCGGTTTTGAGACGGTGGAAGAGTATAAAGAAATGATCGATCTTCTGATCCAGCTTCGTACACCGAAGTTGTCCAAGGATTTTAAGCCTTCTGTCATCAATGATATTCTGAGTGATTCGCTGCAGCCGTTGTCGGATGAGGATCTGCGTCCGATGTCTGAGGCGATTGAAAATATGGATACCATGAACCTGAACTTGAAAGCCAGACAGGAGGGAAAGCAGGCGGCAGAGAAGATTAACCGGGTACTGGATAAGTATAACCGGCTTGTTCTGTTTGAAAAAGCAGAAAATTTTGAGGAAAATCAAAAGAAGCTGGCATCTTTAGAAAAGGAAGAGAACGACAGAAAACGGCAGATTCGTGAGTGTGAAACCCGTGTGCAGGAGCTGGAAAAGAACAGGATGGATCTGGATGCCGGGAAGATTGCCATGGAGAAGGAAAAGGACTCTCTTAGTAAAAGTGATGCGGTAGGGCTGAAACAGAAGGAAACAGAGCTTGCAGACCGGATCGCGGAAAAGGAAAAGACGCTGAGAGAGAAAGAGAAGCAGCTCGCAGACAAAGAGGAGCAGTATGTCGAATTCGAGAACAGACAGAAGGCAGAGCAGGACAGGGTTTGGCAGAAGGAGCAGGAACTGAACCAGCTTCTGGAGGAAATGCAGGAAGAGGCCGATGAGATGGCGTTTCAGGAGCATGCATTCATGAACATGGAACTGAAAGAGAACTTCCGCACGGCATATGCATTTGATACGCATGAAAAGCAGTTTTTACAGACACAGAAGCATATTTCCGAAGGACTTCATGTTTTGCGCGAAGTAGATGCACAGCAGAGGCAGGTGGAAGAGTTACTTCAGAAACGGGAGAAACATCAGAGGGAGACGGATGCAGCGTGGCGGAAGGTGAGTGAGCTGGAAGCCGTGTTTGTGCAGGTGCAGAACGAATGGAAGGAAGCACTTTATAGCTGGAACGGGCGCAATCAGGAGCTTGTTCTGTCCAATGAGATGCTGAAACAACTGGCGCAGTTCGCAGAGACCTATGATGAGAAGGCAGATTTTGGCAGTGTCCGCCAGATGGTGGCAGATGTAAAGATTGCGAAGAAATCAGAACTGGATGCAACTCTTTGGAAGAACCGGACGAGAGCGAAGGAACTTCAGGCAGAGTACGAGGAACTAAAAACACAGCTCCATGAGTGGGAGAACCATAAAGAGCCGGAGCCGGAGCGCAGTGAGGCGGTCTTGAGAAACAGAAAACGCCTGCAGGAAATGCAGATCCCATATCAGGAATTTTACAAGGTCATTGAATTCGGAACAGCGCTTGACAAAGAATCCTGTGATCGATTGGAAGAAGCTTTGTACTATATGGGTATTCTGGATGCGCTTGTAATCGAAGAACAGTACAAAGAAAAGGTACTGTCCATGGAACGTGGCTGCTGCGATAAATACTTGTTTGTCCAGAAACAGCGGGTGGAAAAAAGTATTTTGGATGTGTTGGAACTGAATGATTCGGTAAATGATATCTTTTTCAATCAGCGGATCACCGGCATTCTTGGAAATATAGCCTATGATGGGGAGGGAATCACTTCTATTTCATCGCAGGGAACCTACCAGATCGGTGTTCTGACAGGAACGTTGACAGGAGAATATGAAGCCGGATTTCTCGGAACCAGAGCAAGAGAACAGAATCGTCAGGCGAAGATCGCTGCATGTATTGCGGCGATGGAACTGTTGGAAAAGGAGATTGCGGGACTTCAAAAAGAGGCGGAAGAACTGGAGAAACGCATCGATCACCTTAATAAAGAATACGAAGCATTTCCGGGGGATGTGGATCTTAAAGAGGCGTACCGGATGATGGCGGATGCCGCAAGGTATGCAGAACGGATGAAAGAAGAAGGACTTCTCATGGAAGAAAAGCTTCGTGAAATGGCGGAGATCTTAAGGGAGAAGAAGAAGGAAGCCTTGCAGATTGCGGATAAGCTGTATCTGACCTGCAGCTACGAGGTGTTCCTTGGAGCGGACGAGGCGGCCCGTGGATACGGACAGCATTTCTATCAGTTGAAATCCGGGCATGAACTTTTTATACAGATGGTGTCTCACTTGCGTGAACTTGGTGAACGTATGGAAGATCTGGATGCAGATATGGACCAGATTCGGTACGATGCCGGAAATACAGAAAAAGCGCTGCGAGCAGATCGTGCAGAATATGCTTCTGTGCAGGAGCAGCTGAAATTGACGGATTATGAAGAGATCAAAGAACGGCTGGATGCCTGTGTGAAATGGCTGAACGAGTATCCGAAGAAACTGCAGGATTGTGTGGAGGAGAAAACTCAGAAAAGTGAGCAGGCAAAGAATCTGAAGGAGCAGATGGAGGCAGGAGCCGAGAATATCAAAGAGAGAAGAAGAAGGGGAGAGTATCTCCGAAAATGCTATGAAGCAGAAATGGCTCTTTCTTATGTAGCGATTCCGGAAGAACTGGTGCAGGAAGTGAGTAAGGTGCGCGGGTATCTTGCAACAGACTGCCGTGAACTTCAGAAAGAGAAGATCATTCGGGATTTGAACGAGGTATATTTTGCAAACAAGGGATTTCTGAATGATTACCAGCTTATGCAGACGGAACTGTTCGGTGAACTGGATGAATTTGCCGGGAAGGGAGACCCGGCGGCGAAACGTATGGACATTCTGGCAAGATATCAGGGAGTAAAGATTCCGTTTTCTAAGTTACTTGACCATCTGGAAGAAGAGATTGCAGAGCTTGTGGAACTGATCAAAGACGGAGACAGGGAGCTGTTCGAGGATATTCTGGCAAATACAGTGAGCCGGAAAATCCGTGGAAAAATCAACAGTTCCAATGCGTGGGTCGATAAGATGAACGCACTGATGGGAGCCATGAACACTTCAAGTGGTCTGAAACTGAGCCTGCGCTGGAGAAGCAAAACCGCGGAAACAGAGGATCAGCTTGATACGAAAGAACTGGTTGAACTTCTGAAAAAAGACTATCGATTGATGCGGGAGGATGAGGCGGCAAAGCTGTCACTCCACTTCCGTTCCAAGGTGGAAGAGGCGAGACGGCACGCAAAGGACAATGAAGGTATGGTCTCTTTCTATCAGGTGATGAAGGAAACACTGGATTACCGGAAATGGTTCGAATTCCAGCTCTTTTCACAGAAGAGCGGAGAGCGGCAGAAGGAACTGACGAACAGTGTCTTCGGAACCTTCAGCGGCGGTGAGAAAGCAATGTCCATGTATGTACCGCTGTTCTCGGCGGTCGTGGCAAAATACCAGGGAGGACGGGCGGATGCCCCGCGGCTGATTTCTTTGGACGAAGCATTTGCCGGTGTGGACAATAAGAATATTCGGGATATGTTCCGGCTGATGACGGAATTCCAGTTTGATTTTATCATCAATTCACAGGTGCTCTGGGGGGATTGTGATACGCTTGATGCACTGGCAATTTACCAGCTCCTCAGACCGGAAAATGCAAAATTTGTGACCGTAATGCCTTATCTGTGGAACGGGAAGACGAAGGAGATGGTGGACGATGAAGAAAAGATGGAACAACGGGCTCTCCAGTTCGCTGACTAGAGAATGTGCTGACTATTTTCGCGAGAGGCCGGTATTTGACCGGCTCCTGCGCGGATTCCGGGAAAAGTATATGTCATATGGATCCTTCTCCGGTACGGTAACCGTGCGTAATTTATCCGAAGAGGACATAGAGAATCTGGAAGGATTTTTTCAGAAAAATTTCCATGGACAGAAAAGTGTGTCTATTTCTGCGGTCAGGTTTGAAAAGGCACTGAAGAACAGCAGATTCGACGGTTGCCTGCCAAAAGAGATTCTGGAACAGTATTTTGGGGAAGAAATGACGGGAAAGAAAGAGCTGCAAAAGGAAGAGGAACAGAAGTGGTTTCTGGAACTGGAGCATGCGAAAAAATCGTGCATCG
>JBJENH010000052.1:11178-19964 GCA_051880095.1 Bariatricus sp.
GAAGAGGAACAGAAGTGGTTTCTGGAACTGGAGCATGCGAAAAAATCGTGCATCGGAACTTTGGCGCAGCAGTGGGTGGATGAACTGATTCAGAAGAAAAGTGAGACATCACTTTATCTGGCAAAGCGTTACCGTGAATCCGGAAAAAAGATAGAAGAAGTGAGGGCACTGCTGCATTTGGGAATCCGGATCATCAATGCATTCCCCTATCATCAGGAGAAAACGGAATATCTGGCAGTGTTTGCTACAATGATGACCGGGAATCCACATGCTTTTGATGACGGTATGAAGGACGGACCGTTTTTGCGGCTGTTGGCAGAGTGGGACACGGCGCACAGAAGGCTGGACATCGAAAAATCGGAACTGTTCCCGGCATTACAGAAGCAGAAAATCTATTTGGCGGTTGGGATACTAAGAGACGATGTTTCTAACTATGTGATGCTCTCGGGAGTCCGGGTATGGAACCGGAACGGAGAACTGCATGCAGGAATGGAAGGATTCCGGAAAGAGGGGGACCCTGTGCAGGTGCCGCTTACGGTGCTTGCCGGATGGAAACGGGTAGAATGTCCGGATCAGGAAATCTATATTGTGGAAAATCCGTCCGTATATGCCATGCTATGCGGAACATGGAGAGGGCGAAAAGCCTGCATGTGCATGAACGGGCAGCCCAGACTCAGTGCGGTGATGATGTTGGATCTGCTTGAAAAGGCGGGGATTAAGGTGTACTACGCGGGAGATTTTGATCCGGAAGGATTGCTGATTGCACAGAAAACTCGACTCTATTATAAGGGAGAGATGGAGTACTGGCATATGTCGGTTAAAGACTATGAGAAAAGCCGTTCTCAGGAGAGGATTTCCGAAAGAAGGCTGAAAATGCTGGAGAGGATTGAAGATACGGAACTTGTGGAACTTGCGGATGCGATTCGTAAGGAAGGTGTGGCGGGATATCAGGAATCAATTTGGGAAGTGTATCTGGATGGAGTTTAGGAAAAAATGAGCATAGAATCATTTCACTTGCATTTTACATCATATAGTATAAAAAAGAAAAAAATATAGGATTTCTTGAAATGACGGAACAGAATCTGGAAAATATGCTGAATCTCGCATTGGACGCGACGGAAGAAGAGCGGGAAAAATCTCTGAATTTGGATGTGGGGTATTATCCAATCGAAAAGGAATGGGAGTTGATTGTGAAATATTCCGGTTCCCTGGATGCGGTGCGGGAGTTTGCCGTGCAGGTGACCGAACTGAAAAATGAGTATGCGATTGTCGTTGTACGGGAATCATACATACAGAGACTTGCGGATCTGCCGCAGGTGGAGTATATTGAAAAGCCTAAAAGATTATATTTTCAGGTGGAAAACGGAAGACGGGTATCTTGTATCAATTCGGTACAAGATGCCCGCTTTTTCATTCCGGGCAGGCCTGACGGGGAGAAAGGACTTTTCGGAAAGGGAGTGCTGGTTGCGATTCTGGATTCAGGGATTGATTATGCGAACATGGATTTTCGAAATCCGGATGGTACGACGAGAATTGTAAGCATCTGGGATCAGACGATTTCCGGCGCGCCTCCGAAAGGGTATGCCCTGGGTTCTGAGTATAACAGAGAGCAGATTGATGACGCGCTTCTTAAGAATGATCCTTTGGAGATGCGCAGATTGGTTCCTGTAACAGACACATCAGGACACGGTACGGCAGTGGCAGGAATTGCAGCGGGAAATGGACGCGGGAGCGGGAACCGATATCGCGGTGTGGCAAGTGAAAGTGAATTGATTGTTGTGAAGCTGGGAAGGCCGAGGGAGGAAGGGTTTCCGAGGACGACAGAACTGATGATGGGGCTGAATTATGTGGTGGAGAAAGCACTGGAGATAGGGAAACCGGTGGCGGTGAATATCAGTATTGGGAATACGTATGGCTCACATGAGCCTTGTAATTAAGGGAAAACATAAGAAAACACTGATATTTCCTGCATTTTCGGGAAACTCAGTGTTTTACTGGGACTCATGATGGGTTATTGTTTTTGACTTATAATATTCGGTCAGAATTATATTGATCTGCTGGGAACGTGTACGAAAGTTTTCTTTCGCATCCTTATCAATCTCAGCGACCAGTTCTTTAGACAAAGTAGTATAGACCTGAACATTATTGGAACTGATAGCCATAGTGTACCTCCGGTTCGAGTTAATAGATTTATATTAGCATATATTGTGGAGATGAGCACCTAATGAATTGAGCGTCTATTTTTCATGGCGAAAAATACTCATTTCATTACAATGCTCGTAAATAGTTATTTGCTACAACATCTATTCTGTTATGCCATAGCGCTTTTGAACAGATTAATATCGCATGCCTGTCTTTCCACAATCTTGTGAAAAGGAAAGTCCTATTTAAATGCCATTTAGCCAGCGGTTTTCCTCCCGGATGATCGCCTTTTCCTGTTCAATCTGTGTAGGATCCATCCCCCAGAAACGAGGACGATAGTATGTTACCGGGATCAATGAATCGGAGCGCGGTCTTTCCCTGCAGGAAGGACAGATGCAGTAAGTGGAATTGACAATGCCTGTATGGCAAACCTGACATTCCCGTCTGGTCCAGACGAAACAGTTCTGCTCTTTATCATAAAAATGCTGATACATCTGCTTGTCGAGAGCTGTCATCTTATAAGCAAGGATGTGTTCATACCATCGGTAGTACTGGCTGAGGGCGCAGGTGGCAGCATCATAGCTGATCTTAAAAGCGGTAGAAAGGTCGCTTGCATCACGTATACGGGAATAATGAATGGCCATACTTGGCGCCAGGAGCATCCCGGCAAACATATTGGCCTCCTTCTCCTGTTCTTCATCCTCGCCGTGATGATCCAGAATGATATGCCCCAGTTCATGCATTTGCGAAAAACGCGGACGCTCTCCCGGTACATGCGGATTGTATAAGACTAGACGGTTAGTCCGGTCCAGAAATGCATCTTCGGAATAGAGCCTGCAGATCTCGTAGATCTCGTCATTCTGTTCGGCTGCCTGATGATAGGTGAGAAGACGGTATCCATAGTGGGCAATCACCTCCTTACATGAGAATGGGAAGGAGTGAATATCACAATCCTTGTATACACCGAGAACGGCAGCATAGATCTTATCGTAATTCAAATTCATTCAACCTCATTTCAGTTCGGATAATAACTGAATCAGTCGGAGCTTTTCCTCGGGGGACAAATTCCCGCCGTTTCTGGCGATCAGGTTCTCGATATCATAGAAATTCGGTTCCCCTGCCGGTTTCTTCGGTTCTTCCTGCCCCGCAGCCATTTCTTCCAGTTCTTCAACCGTGATGCCGAGATGGCGGCAGATCGTAAGGATGTTGTCCACACCGGCTTTCCCCACGCCGTTTTTGATGATCCCATAAAGAGTGGTATATGGGATATCGCAGGCAGCAGCGAATGACTTCAGATTATATCCTTGTTCTTTTATCATTGTTTCCAGAAACTTTGCTTTTTCCATATCAGTATTCCTCATTTCATCAGTCTGATCAATCGTCGTATTGTTACTCTTAGTTTACATTCTAAATTCCGAATTGTAAATCAAAAATAGATCAAAAAATAAAAATACGAAAAAAGGTATTGACAAAATACGTAATTCGGAATATGATATAGGAAATCGAACGAATGTTCTCGAACATATGTTACCTTATCTGGGAAGAAATGTCAATGCTTAGATCAGGTTTCTGAAGAAGATATATAATACGGCCGGTCTTCTCGTTCTGATAGGAAGGTTCGTTCGATAGAACTAAAAAACAGTATAACAAACAGGAGGAAAAAACAATGAACAGCAAAATTTTACGAGAAGTGCCGGAAAAAAGAGAACGGTACGCGAAACATTTCCAGATGGAAAAGAAAGGGCGGGCGGCAGCGGTGTACTCCGTGCCGGTCCATTATGAAGAAGGCGGGGAGTGGAAAGAGATCGACAACCGCCTGGAAAGAGCCACTCATGAAGGAAAAACAGTATACCAGAACCGCGCATCGCAGGTTCATGTACGCTTTGCAGGGCAGGCAGGAACAGAGGATCTGGTGTCCGTGGAGAAGGAGGGCAGATGTCTTGCATGGAGGCTGGAACTCAATAACAGTCAGGCGGCTGCCGGCCAGGCAGAGGTGCAGATGGAGGCACAGGCGGCTGCCGGGATGCAGACGGCATCAGAAGCACAGGCGGTGTCCGGCAGAGAAGAAGATCAGACTGCAGGAGTATTCCGTGTTCTTACTGAACCGGAGTTTCCGAGATTCCCGGAGGAATTAAGGGCAGAACAGTCTGCAAATGCCGCAGAGGAAGAGAGGGCAGAAGCTGATGCGGGAATTCTGAATTCAGAAATTGCGGATGAAAATAATATCGCAGCAACAATACCGGATTCCGAATTATCCATAGGTTTAGGAGACTGCGGTGAGGCTGTGGAACATACGGTGCAGGAAGTAACGGAAGAGATAGAGACTGCCGTACCGGAAGAGGCACAGGAAATGACAACGGACACCGAGGCCGCTGCTTTGTCAGACCGGCTGGGAGAGGATCAGATCCGTCAGATGATGCGTGTGCCGCATCTTGCAAGCGAAGGCATGTATGAGGACATCCTGCCGGGAGTGGACCTGCATTACACCATCGAAGGGGAACGGATCAAGGAGAACATCCGCTTAAAGACAAGGGAAGCATCAGGATGTCCGCTCAGGTTCCACTTCACCCATACCGGCATGACGATGCAGAAGGAAGCAGATGGAAGCCTTGGCCTTTACGCAGAAGGCGAGATGGCAGAACCAGTCTTCGAACTGGCAAAACCATATATGTACGATCAAAACGGAGTATTCTCACAGAACGTGGAATTCCATCTGGAAGCAGAAGAAGGGGAAAGCACAGTCACAGTGATCCCGGATCGGGCGTGGCTTCTTGCAGAAAACCGTGCTTATCCGGTGGTGATCGACCCAAGGACGGAGACCAGCAAGACCAGATCGAACATTGAAGATACTTATATCTTTCCGGGCGGAAGTGATCCGGATGATGCGGCGGCAGTTTACGCATACGGCTCCTTCCTGGTAGGAAAATCCACTGAAAATGGGAATAACCGTGCACTGCTCCGCTTTAAGAACCTGCCGGATATCGGAAAAGGCTCCATCCTCTATGCGGCGACCATGTATATCTGGCAGTACCAGTATTCGACCTACGGGCTGGAAAAGCTTCCGCTGATGGCCTATGAAGTGACGGGAAGCTGGACGGAGAAGAACGCAAGATGGAGCAACCAGCCGTCGGTGGACAGCAAGGTGCTGGATTATAAGGAAGTCGCCCAGGTGGTAAATGGCAATACCGTGACGATCACTCCGATCGGATTCGATGTGACCCGTCTGGTGCGCCAGTGGTACAACACCGGAACGAATAACGGAATCATGCTGAAGTCCGCTTATGAAAATGATACAACCCTTGCCAACCGTGCCTATGCAAGGTTCTATGCTTCGGATCATCCGACGATGGCGTCCGACCAGTATCCGAGCGGTGTGTTCTATTACCGCAATGTGGACGGCCTGGAAGATTACCAGAGTTACCATGAACAGCCGGCAGGGCGCGCTGGATGCGGATATACCAACGATTTCAACGGAAATCTGGTATGGATCCATCCGGATACCAAGACCGTGGGAGGCCTGCTTCCGGCAGAAGTGAACCATGTATATAATTCCAGTGCGGCATCCGTTTCATCCCGCCTTGGCTATGGATGGACCTTAAGCTGCCTGCAGAAACTGGAAGCAACCGGGATCACGGACTATCCATATGTCTATACGGATGGCGATGCAACAAAGCATTACTTCTATAAAGATACCGAAGACGGCGGCAGGCTGAAAGACGAAGACGGGCTGGGACTTACGATCACCGATTCTACCGGCGCAGACTATGATCACTGGAAATGTATTGAGACAAAGGACAAAATGAAGTATACTTTTGGTGGAGACGGATATCTCCGTTTTGATGAAGACCCGGATGGAAATAAAGTCACCTATGAGTATGAGCCGAATTCTACCCAGAATTATATCCCATACATTACGGATCCGACCGGGGCGAAGATTGAATTCGTTTATAAGAATGATGCCTCCCTCTCCCGGATCACGGCGATCAGGGATATGGCGGGACGCTCCATCCACTACACCTATGACAGTGCAGGAAACCTTGCTTCCATCACATATCCGGATGGGGAGAAGACCACTTTCACCTACGATTCCGCACATAAGCTCTTAAGCGTGACGAATCCGGAAGGATACAGCATTTCCTACCAGTATACGAACGATTTCCGTGTGCCCCGTGTCAGCAGGATCACGGAGAAAGGTGTCGGAAGCCAGACGGGGCAGGAGATGAAGATCTCTTATGAAAATGGAAATACTACGACTTTCGAGGAGCCGGGACTGGACGGGGAAATCGGACAGACCGCGGACAACCGGAAGACGACATACCACTTTGACAACATGGGCCGCCCGACAGATGTGCTGGAAAATGACGGATATGCCAACCACTATACCTACTTTACTTCCGGCATGAAGAACCACAAGCTGGGAAAGGAAGGCTCTGTCCAGAAGACCGTGTATAACCTTCTGAAGAATCCGGTCTTTGATACAAGTTACGGAACTTCCAGCTGGTATACCTGCCGCCTGTCAGATCAGACGAAGGGAACGGTCACCACAGATGCCGGGTACATCGGAACGAAGTGTGCGAAGCTGGCCAAGACAGATGCCACATCGGAGGAAGGAATCTGCCAGGATGTGACGCTTGCGGCAGGAACCTATACGCTCTCGGCCTACGTGAAAACAGAAAATCTGTCAGCAGGAAGCGGAAGCACGGAAGGAAAAGGCGCATGCCTGATGGTGCTCCAGCCAGACGGAACCCGTATCTCAGGGGAGCGTATGCTGGATACAGATACCGATGCGGAAGTGGACGGAGGATGGGAGAGACTGACCCTGACCTTCACTCTCACAGCCCAGAAGAGTGTGACGGTGTTTGCCGGAATCCTGGGGATGTCAGGAATCTTGCGTGTCAGTGCAGTGCAGCTGGAGGAAGGAAAGGCGGCCAATAAACTGAACCTGCTTCTTAATTCCGGATTCGAGACCCTCTCCGGAAGTGCACCTGCGAACTGGACCTTCTCTTCGGATGTGCAGGGAACGAAATACGCATCGGACAGCACCCACGGACGCTGCGCAGCCATAACAGGGCGAAGAGACAAGGCCTTGAGCTGTAAGCAGACTGTGCATGTCTCCGGATCCGAAGGGGACATCTATTCCGTAAGCTGCCATGTGAAAGGATGCGGTATCCCGGGCAAGAAGTTTAGCCTGGTTGCGGAAGTTGTCTACGGGACCAATGATGTGAAGAAGCATGAGTTCGCCTGCAACCCGAACATCAGCGGCTGGCAGTTCGTGAGCGGTGTGTTCAGTACTGATGATGAGAACTCCATGACAAAGAAGACCTACAGCGCGATCAACGTGTACCTGCAGTATGACAACCAGGTGAACCAGGTACTCTTCGATGGCATGCAGCTTGTAAGGGATGACGGGGAAAGCTATGTATATGACAGTGAAGGCAACCTGATCAGCGCAGTCAGCGCGGCAGAAAAATCCCACTTTGTGTTCGACGGGAAAGATTCCCTGACCAGAATGGGAAATATTGACGGAACTGCCTTCGATTACGGCTATGATACCAAGAAACATCTGGTAAATGCGTCGAATTCCGAAGGGGTACGATACCGATTCACCTATGATGAAAAGGGAATGCCGACCGGAATGACCGTGGAAGGCGGGAAACATCTGGCATCAGTGACGCCGGGAAGGATCTACTATATCCGTGACCAGTATTCCGGACACTATATGGAAGTACAGGGGCAGAGCACCCCGCCGGCAGTGCAGCTCCATGCCTTTACCGGAGCAGCTGACCAGAAGTGGAAGGTCATTGACTGCAAGAACGGTTATATCAATCTGGAAGCCCAGAGTTCCCCGGGAAGGATGCTGGATCTGATCGATAACTCCCAGAGTGACGGAGCCGTCATCCAGATCCACGGAAGCAATAACCATGATGCACAGAAGTGGAAACTTCATCCGAACCAGGACGGAAGCTACCAGCTCAGCTGTAAAGGGACCGGAGACAAGAAAGGTCCGTCTAACTGGGCGCAGAGCACCGCGGAGGGACAGGCCGTACTCAGCTATCCGCTGGCAGAAGGAAGGAGATATCAGAACTGGCATTTCGAACCGGCCGATGAAGGAACCATCTCCGCAGTGCCGGAAGACGGAAAGGTATACTACTTAAGGGGACGCAGATCCGGGCAGTATGTGGATATCTATAAGGCCGGGACGACAGCAGGAACCAAAGGCATGCAGCATTACTATAACGGAGGAAAGAACCAGCAGTTCCGACTGACGAAACAGGAAGGAATTTACTTCTACCTGGAACCGCTGCACGCACCGGGCATGGTACTGGCCAAATCCGGAACCAATGACAGCGGTTACCCAAGACTTGCCCTGGAAGCGAAGGTGGACGGAAAAGAGACCCAGCTCTTCTGGTTTGATGAAACCGAACCGGATATGGGAACCGGCTACGCCATCGTCTGCAAGGACGGGAATACGGCCCTGGATGTCATGAACTATTCCTACGCAAGCAATGCGGATATCATCCTGACTGCCCATACCAAAGTGCAGGATAATAAGTGGTGGATCCTTGAAGAATGCAGTGACCGTATGGAGTCTTCTATGGAATACACATCCGACGGAAGACAGGTCAAGAGCGTTACCGATTCCA
>JBJENH010000053.1:0-16755 GCA_051880095.1 Bariatricus sp.
AGCACACGGTTCATACCCGTGGTGTCGCTGGTTCAAATCCAGTTCCCGCTACTGATTAGAAAGTCTGGTTTTTCCAGACTTTTTTCTTGTTCAAAATTATGCTTAGATGTGGGGACTTATCTTCTTCCAAGATAAAATGCCGGGATCATCTCATTCCTGCGATCATCCCGACATTTCTATTGATTACTGTTCCTTCGGATACAGTACATTTCTATTAAACAATTCCCTGTGCGTTCATAGCATCCACAACTTTTTCAAATCCGGCAATATTTGCTCCTACTACATAATTGCCCTTTGCTCCATAGCGCTCTGCTGCGTCAGCCATATTATGGCAGATATTTACCATGATGTTTTTCAGTTTTGCGTCTACTTCTTCGAATGTCCAGCTCAGACGTTCGCTGTTCTGAGACATTTCAAGAGCAGATGTTGCAACACCGCCGGCATTTGCCGCCTTGCCAGGTGCAAATAATACACCATTCTCCTGAAGATACTGTGTTGCTTCGATGGTTGTAGGCATGTTTGCTCCTTCTGCTACTGCGATACATCCGTTTGCAACAAGCTGTTTTGCATCATCAAGAAGAAGTTCGTTCTGTGTTGCGCACGGAAGTGCGATATCCACTTTTACAGACCATACGCCGCGTCCTTCATGATATTCTGAGTTCGGACGATATTTCTTGTATTCGGTCAATCTTGCACGATTTACTTCTTTGATTTCTTTCAGTGCTGCCACATCGATTCCTTCCGGATCGTATACCCATCCTGTAGAATCGCTTACAGTAACAACCTTTGCTCCAAGCTGCTGTGCTTTCTGTGTAGCATAAATAGCAACATTTCCTGAACCGGATACTGCTACAGTCTTGCCTGCAAGCTCAATTCCGTTAAGTTTCAGCATCTCTTCTGTCAGATACAGCAGTCCGTATCCGGTTGCTTCTGTACGTGCAAGAGATCCGCCGTAGCTTAATCCTTTACCTGTAAGCACGCCTTCATAGAGCCCGCGGATTCTCTTATACTGTCCGAACATGTATCCGATCTCTCTTGCGCCTGTACCGATATCTCCTGCCGGAACGTCCGTGTCTGCACCGATATATTTGCAAAGTTCTGTCATAAAGCTCTGGCAGAATGCCATTACTTCCCTGTCTGATTTACCCTTCGGATCAAAGTCAGAACCACCTTTGCCGCCGCCAATCGGAAGACCGGTAAGGGAGTTCTTAAAGATCTGCTCGAATCCAAGGAATTTGATGATACCGAGATTTACGGACGGATGGAGACGAAGTCCTCCTTTGTATGGTCCGATTGCACTGTTGAACTGTACGCGGTATCCTGTGTTAACCTGAACCTGTCCCTTGTCATCTACCCACGGTACACGGAACTTAATCTGTCTTTCAGGTTCTACTAATCTTTCCAGAAGCGCATCTTTTCTGAATTTTTCTTCGTTCGCTTCCACTACAACACGAAGAGATTCCAAAACCTCTTTTACTGCCTGATGAAACTCCGGTTCTGCCGGATTCTTTTTAACTACTAACTCAATTACCTCATCAACATATGACATACTACTCAATACCTCCTGATCATTTTTTCAAGCGTTCTCACGATACAAAAACCATATCCAAATACGAAAGCCTGTATATAACCTTTTTCCACTTTAAAACATCATCTTAATAATGTCAAGTTTTTTTTGAGTTTTTTCATGTTTTATTGAATTTTAGAGCGTAATCTGTTTCACTTTATATGATATTTATTCTTATATTATTGATTTTTATTATTTTTCATGCAAGTACTATTTTCATTTCCTGCACGCACATTTCACACATACTGTTTTTACGCAAAATGAGAACCGTCCCCGTACATCCATATACCTGGCATTGTGCCATTTCATATGTATTGTATGAAAACGGTTCTCATTTTATTTATGCTACGTCATACAAATTTATGACTTATCTAAAATATTTGACTCCTGATTCAAAGATCTTCATATCCTGCTCACCGTAGATATTGACAGCCACACTGTCACCGCGGCGTTCAGAATGTGCCATCTTGCCAAGTACTCGTCCGTCCGGGCTTGTAATACCTTCGATCGCACAATATGAACCATTGACATTCCACTCTTCATCCATAGAAACATTGCCGTCAAGATCGCAATACTGGGTTGCAACCTGTCCGTTTGCGAACAGCTTGTCAAGCCACTCCTTGCTTGCTACGAAACGTCCTTCACCATGAGAAGCCGGATTGGTATATACGCCGCCAAGTTCAGCACCCTGCAGCCATGGAGATTTGTTCGTCACAACTTTGGTATATACCATCTTGGAAATATGACGTCCGATGGTATTGTATGTCAGTGTCGGTGAATCTGCTGTCTGTCCTACGATCTCACCATAAGGAACCAGTCCCAGTTTGACAAGTGTCTGGAAACCATTACAGATTCCGAGTACAAGTCCGTCACGCTCATTCAGCAGCTTCTCAACAGCTTCTTTTAACTTTGCATTCTGGAATGCAGTTGCAAAGAATTTCGCTGAACCATCCGGTTCATCACCTGCTGAGAATCCGCCCGGGAACATAATGATCTGGGCTTTCGCAATCTCTTTTTCAAATTCAGCAACGGAATCAAGAATGTCCGCCGCATCCATGTTCTTAAATACTCTTGTCGTTACAGTCGCGCCTGCACGTTCAAACGCCTTCGCACTGTCGTATTCGCAGTTTGTGCCCGGGAATACCGGAATAAATACATGCGGCTGAGCGATCTTGTTTTTGCAGATATAGATATCCTTTGTATCATAAAGCGGTGATTCCACCTTCTCCTCGGATGCCTCATCAGATACAGTACGGAATACTTTCTCCAGAGTTTCAGTCCATGCACCTTCTGCCTCTGCAAGTGTAATTCTGACATCTGCATAAGAGAATGCCGCATCATCGGTCACTTCACCAATCACGGTGTAAGTAATGCCAAGTTCTCCAACCTTATCCGCCGGAACTTCCGCAATAATATCTCCAAATGCAGGAGCAAATAATTCTCTTGCATCCATGTTATGCTCGATCTTGACGCCCATTCCGTTACCAAATGCCATCTTGCTGACAGCGGCGATCACACCGTGGCGGTCAAGCGCATATGCGGAAACGATTCTTCCGTTGTGAATGTCTTCTGTGAATTTGCCATACTGATCCATCACCTTATCATATGCCGGAAGCTCATACTCATCCTTCTCAATACGAAGCCATACAAGCTTATTGCCTGCTTTTTTCAATTCAGGTGTGATAATATCCTGCTCTTTCGCAACATCTACCGCAAAGGAAACCAGTGTCGGCGGTACATCAATGTGTTCGAACGTACCGGACATACTGTCTTTACCTCCGATTGACGGAAGACCGAATCCGAGCTGTGCTTTATATGCTCCGAGAAGCGCTGCAAATGGCTGGCTCCATCTGGACGGTTCTTCGGTCATACGGCGGAAATATTCCTGGAATGTAAAGCGAATCTTTCTGTAATCCCCTCCGCACGCAACGATCTTTGCGATGGATTCCGTCACTGCGTAAACAGCTCCGTGATACGGACTCCAGCTTGAAAGATACGGATCAAATCCATAACTCATCATGGTTACTGTATCGCATTTTCCTTTCAGAACCGGAAGTTTGGCAACCATGCTCTGTGTCTCTGTCATCTGATATTTTCCGCCATGCGGCATAAACACAGAGCCTGCTCCGATCGAACCGTCGAACATCTCAACAAGTCCTTTCTGTGAGCATACATTCAGGTCTTTCAGTGTATCAAGCCATTTTTCTTTTACATCATTTACTTCTACCTGCTGTACAAGCGGACTGTCTGCTCTGTTCGGGATGTCAACTTTTACAGTTGTCTCCTGATGTGCACCATTTGTATCAAGGAATGCACGGGAAATATTTACGATTTCCTTTCCTCTCCAGGATAATACCAGGCGAGGCTCTTCCGTTACAACAGCTACTTTTGTTGCCTCCAGATTCTCTTCCTTGGCATATGCGAGGAACTGCTCGGCATCCTTCGGATCAACAACAACAGCCATACGTTCCTGAGACTCCGAAATCGCAATCTCAGTTCCGTCCAGACCGGCATATTTCTTCGGCACTTTATCCAGATCAACGCGAAGTCCGTCAGCCAGTTCTCCGATTGCTACCGAAACACCGCCTGCTCCGAAGTCGTTGCATTTCTTGATCAGTCTGCTGACTTCTTCTCTGCGGAACAGTCTCTGGATCTTACGTTCAGTCGGCGGGTTACCTTTCTGAACTTCAGCACCGCAGGTTTCAATCGATTCTTCAGTATGAACTTTGGAAGATCCGGTTGCTCCGCCACAGCCGTCACGGCCGGTACGTCCACCGAGCAGGATAATGATATCTCCCGGATCGGAAGTCTCACGGATAACCGCACGTCTCGGTGCTGCAGCCATAACCGCTCCAATCTCCATACGTTTTGCCACATAATCCGGATGATAGATCTCTTTCACAAGTCCGGTTGCAAGACCAATCTGGTTACCATAAGAACTATATCCGTGTGCAGCACTGCGGACAAGCTTCTTCTGTGGAAGCTTTCCTTTGATCGTCTCTTTTACAGAAACGGTCGGATCTGCCGCTCCTGTCACACGCATAGCCTGATATACATAAGTACGTCCTGACAGCGGATCACGGATCGCTCCTCCAAGACAGGTAGCCGCTCCTCCAAACGGTTCAATCTCTGTCGGATGATTATGGGTTTCATTCTTGAAGTTCACAAGCCATTCTTCTTCTACACCGTCTACTTCTACCGGTACAACAATACTGCAGGCATTGATCTCATCAGACTCTTCCTGATCCTCAAGTTTTCCTTCTTTTTTGAGTTTTCTCATTGCCATCAGAGCAAGATCCATCAGGCAGACGAATTTGTCCTCACGACCTTTAAAGATCTCGCTGTGTGTCTGTAAGTATTCTTTATAAGTATCCTCGATCGGAGCACGATAATCTCCATCGCCGAAGCTGACATCCGTAAGCTCTGTTGAGAATGTCGTATGACGGCAGTGGTCTGACCAGTATGTGTCAAGCACACGAATTTCTGTCATAGACGGGTCGCGTTTCTCTTCTCCACGGAAATAATTCTGAATATGCAGAAAATCTTTAAACGTCATTGCAAGCCCCAGAGAATCATACAATGCCTTCAGCTCGTCCTCAGGCATATCCTTGAATCCGTCAAAAATCTTGACGTCAGCCGGCTCATCGAATCTGGTAACCAGTGTTTCCGGCTTGTCCAGACTTGTCTCTCTGGAGTCAACAGGATTGATACAATGTGCTTTGATCGCATAAAATTCAGCATCACTGATCTCACCTTCGATCACATAAGTCGTGGCAGTTTTGATAACCGGAAGCTCATCCTCCTTGATAAACTGAACGCACTGAACTGCTGAGTCCGCTCTCTGGTCAAACTGTCCCGGAAGGAATTCTACAGAAAAGATCCGGTCATTCTCACCATGTGGAAAATCTTCATGATAAAGAACATCTACCGGCGGTTCTGCGAAAACACCATTACATGCTCTGTCAAATGTGGCATCTGAGAGATTCTCCACATCATAGCGAATCAAGACTCTTACATTCGTAACAGATTTGATTCCGAGGTAACTCTTCACTTCATGTCCAAGTTCCTTCGCCTGAACGGCAAATTCAGGTTTTTTCTCCACATACACTCGTTTTACACTGTTCATAATTTCCTCCATTAGTTGATAATATTTTAAACTGCATGAGGCAGCATAAGTTACTGCATAGATTTATTTTATCACATTCATTTTTATAAGTATAGTCAATATATTTAAACTATTTTATAAGTATTTCTAATTACTGTTCTCTTTTTTCTGCATGGCAGCCGGCCGATAACGCAGACTGCAAGAAATCCCATAAGCAGGGCAATAAAGACAACAGCAATCCGGATTACCATATCAAAGAAAAATCCTTCCGGAAGCATACGTATCATATAATCGTACTCCGGATCAAACATCCACAGATCGTTGTCAAAAAACAGTTCATGGAAAATTACGAAACATTTCGTAAAGTTTTGTGAGATCAGAACGCCCAGAACCACAATGACGACTACAAAAACCGCGAGCACCCGCTCATACATATACGGAATGATCTTTTTCCAATTTCCTTTGAGTGCGAACAGTGCAATAACTCCTGCAGCAAGAATAATGAGCGCTGCTCTTCTCAGGGATAATCCCCCCAGAAACAGTCCCTGTACGTCTTCCATATGTAGTCGGTCCTGTTCATTGAAGAAATCCTGTTTTTCACCCTCCACCATTGTCTCGATGCTTAGAACCTCTTCATTTCCTCTCAGATAAGACATCATATATTCTGTAACGTCCATGATGTCATCAATCTCCATATCGAGCTGTTCCTCAACTCCAAATTTTCTGTATTCTTTTTCATAAAAATCAAAGTCGCTGTAAATACCGATTTCAAAACTGCTGATCAGAAATATAAAGATCAGACTCAGAGCGATCACGCCGCCCAGAAATTTATGAATCCATGTTTCACCTGTAAAAGTTCCGTTGTCATTTCTTCCTGCCGCTTTCTTCACGATTCCATCTTTCCTTTCGATCTCTCTTGTTTTTTTCTTCCACATCTCTTATAATACAAATGTGTTTTATAAGGAGGACTAATAGTGGATATTAATTACGAATTATATAAAGTGTTTTATTATGTGGCAGATACCCTAAGCTTCTCAGAGGCATCCAAGCAGCTCTATATTTCTCAATCTGCCGTCAGCCAGTCCATCAAAGCCCTGGAGAAAAAACTGGATCAGACGCTTTTCATAAGAAGCACCAAGAAAGTACAGCTCACTCCGGAAGGCGAGATTCTGCTCCGTCACATTGAACCGGCGATTCATCTGATCAAGCGCGGCGAGGCCCAGATTCTGGAATCCACCACCACAGGCGGGCAGATTCGAATCGGCGCAAGCGATACCATATGCCGATACTTTCTGGTTCCCTACCTGGAGCGTTTCCACAGAGCTTTCCCGAACGCCCACATAAAAGTAACCAATGCCACTTCTATTAAATGTACCGAACTTTTGGAGACAGGTCAAGTAGATTTGATTGTTGCAAACTATCCGAACGCATACCTTGGCAATCTGGTCTCCATCAAAAAAATAAAAGAATTTCAGGATGTATTTATCGCCAATCACGCATTCCGCGAATTGAAGGGACATCCTTTATCCCTGAAACAGCTTCTGGACTATCCGATCATTATGCTGGACAAAAAAAGCACTACCAGTGAATTCCTGCACTCGCTGTTTCAGAAGCACCAGCTCGATCTCGTTCCGGAGATTGAACTCAGCAGCAACGATCTGCTGATCGATCTTGCAAGCATCGGCCTTGGAATCGCCTTTATACCGGACTATTGTTTTCCGCTTAAATCCGATGATCTCTTCATCGTAGAGACAGCCGAAAAACTTCCAAAGAGACAGCTGATTGCCGCCTATAACGAACATGTTCCTATTTCAAGGGCTGCTCAGGCTTTCCTGAACTATTTTGACGAGCCCGCCATCTCCGCAAATCCTGTTTAACAATCTGACTTTCAGGCATTCTGGTCATCCCAGAATGCCTTCACTTTCTTTTCCACTTCGCTTAAAACACAGGATTCACAATCCTCCCATTCTCTTGGAAATGTCTCCCGGCACCGCCTTTCCCGGAACCGTTCATCCAAGAGAAGAATGACGCCTCTGTCCTCTTCCGTCCGGATCACTCTTCCCGCCGCCTGAAGCACCTTGTTCATTCCCGGGTACAGATACGCATAATCAAATCCCTGTCCGCTTTCTTTATCAAAATAATCCATGAGGATCGCCCGCTCACTGCACACCTGAGGAAGACCGGTGCCGATGATAAAGGCACCGATCAATTTTTCTTCTGCAAGATCGATTCCTTCCGAAAAGATTCCTCCCATCACGCAGAAACCGATCAGGCTTCCCTCACGCATTTCTTCAAATGTTTCCAGAAAAATCTCTCTCGCTTCTTCATTCATATAATGGGACTGTAGAATACACTCAGTCAGCTCGTCTCCCTTCTCACTTCGCATTTCCTCGAAGGCTTCATATACGGATTCCATAAACCGATAGGACGGACAGAACGCCATATAGTTTCCCTGCTTCGCGCGAACCGTACGCCAGATATATTCCGCATACCGCTTATACATCTGATCCGTACGCTTCTTATACCGGGTGCTGACATCCGTTCCGTTCAAAAGCAGACGCCTGCTCTGGTCAAAAGTCGATTCCGCATAGACAGCATAATTATCTTTGTCGGTACTTAACAATTTTTTATAATACTGTATCGGCAGGAGCGTTGCCGAAAAGAAGATCGTACTGTTTCCCATATCCAGATATTTCTGAAGATTTGCCGCCGGATTGACGCAGAAAAGCTTCAGCATAAATCTCTGGTCATCCTGCAATTCTGAATAGATCACATAGTTTTCATCCAATGCCTCATAAATACTGATGAAGGATCGAATGGAAAAATAGAAATCCCGGACAACATCAGCAACATTCCTGTCCTGGCAGCTCTCCAGAAACGTTTCGATCTTCGGCATGAGATTCATTAATTTCAGGTAAATATGGGAAACACTGTTCACCACCAGATAATCCTTACATTCCTTCTTCATTGCCAGAAGAAGCTTATTGCACTCATCCAGTCTTTTCGCCAGTTTCGGATCAATATTTTTCACCAGTTTTTTCACATTCAGAAAATCTTCTTTGTAGATCTCTGCACTGTACATCTGTCTTCCGCGCTCGACAAGATTATGCGCTTCATCAATCAGAAAGATATAATCCCCCGATACTCCTTCTGAGAAAAACCGCTTCAAATGTGCATTTGGATCAAATACATAATTATAATCACAGATCACGGCATCTGCCCATGTGGATACATCGAGTGCCATCTCAAACGGACACACACAGTGCTTTTTCGCCTGTTCCTCCAGTGCAGCTCTGCTCATCTCATCCGTGGAAGTGAGAAGTTCGTACACCGCGTCATTTACACGGTCAAAATGTCCTTTTGCGTACGGACAGTATTCCGGATTGCATTCCGTCTCATCGCAAAAACAGATCTTCTCCTTCGCCGTCAACGTGATCACCTTCATTTTCAGTCCCTGCTCTTTCAGGATCTGAAATGCCTGCTCGGCAACCGTTCTTGTGATCGTCTTCGCCGTCAGATAAAAGATCTTTTCCCCCAGATCCTCCCCGACTGCTTTTACAGCCGGAAACACTGCAGATATCGTCTTTCCGACACCGGTCGGTGCCTGAATAAACAGCTTTTTCTTTCTCAGGATCGTACGATAAACAGATGCCGCCAGCTCTTTCTGTCCTTTCCGATACGAAAAAGGAAACTGAACTTCCTTCGCAGATGCATTCCGCTTTCTGCGCCATTCCACCTGAAATTTCGCCCATTTTTCATATTTTCTGATCAGTTCATCAAACCACCGTTTCAATTCTTCACAGTCATAGGTATAACAGAATCTCTTGATCTCCTCCGTATCCATCTGACAGTATGTCATCTGCACACTGATGACAGAAAGCTCTCTCTGCTCTGCATACATCCAGGCATAGCATTTCGCCTGGGCAAGATGTACTCCCACCGGCTCTTTGATCTCATCCAGCTCGCAGAGGACTCCTTTGATCTCATCAATTGTCACTGCATCTGCCTCTTCCAGAATCCCGTCTGCACGTCCTTCCACCTTCAGGCAGAAACCGTCACATGCGATCTCTTTTTTCAGCGACACCTCCGCATGATATCCCGCGCCCATACTGCGCTGAATCTTTCTATGGATCTTTCCGCCCATCTGCATGGCTTCCGCATCCGGAATTCCTCCTGCCCGATTGTCAATATCGCCTTCCCGCAAAATGAATTCCACCAGATTCCGGACTGATATTCTGATCACCGGCATTTCCTGTTCCATCTCATTATCTCCCGCTTCTTCACATTCTTTCTATATCTTAACACGAAACAGGATTGAGAAAAAGCATTACCTGCTATTTTCATTCCATCAATTCTGGAACTCCACGATATTTTTTCTGTACCAGATCGGAAGATGCTGTCTCTGGCGCTCATAGCTCTCGCGCTCATCGATCGAGATACTCTCAAAAAACCCTTTCCATAACTTCTGGATCTCCATCTCAGATTCGGACAATCGTTCCAGCATCTCCATATCCGCCTCAATTCCGGAGACCATAAACCAGTTCTTTCTTGCCTCATGCACCGCAAAAATACCATGTGTACCGTCGAAGATCAGCCAGTTCTCAAGTGGAAGCCGATCTGCAAAATGTGGTGCGATACATGCAAGTATCTGGCTTTTCGGATCGATTCTGGCATATAAAATGCCGTCCTCCAGTTCCTTAAAGCGCAGGAATTCCTTGAAATAATGTGCTTCATTGGAAACCTTCCTGCTAAGCGCAAATACTTTCTCTACGGAAGGACTGGTCAGATTCTCCATGATCCTGGTACTATCCTTCAGCCTTCTGGCTGCAAACATCGTCCCCAGTATCGCATCTCCTTTGGCCGGATCAGACGAAAGAGCCGCATGATACAGCTTCCAATATGCATCCATCCCGAGATGATTCTTGATCAGCTTCTCTACTGCAATCACCTTCTCTTCTCTCTCCTCGCACTCCATATACTCACAGAACAACTTCTGTTCGACGGTGCCTTTGAAAGCAATTCCGGCATCTCCGGTTTCTCTTCTCTCCTTCCAGGCATCGTACACCGCAGAAAAAATCCCGGTGATATCATCGTGACATACATATATTTTCTGCACATTTTCCACTTCCTTCCACAGTAAACGAATCTCCCGAGAATCTCACATCGTCAAATAACGACAACTGCCTGTAATTCATTCCGAGTACCGAATCCGGCAGCCGTTCCTTACCGTCCAGAATATTTCTTGTAATATAATCCTGATCCATACGCACAGGATACATCATCTTGCCGCTGCATGTGATGAAATATAAGGCTCTCTTCAGTACGACCCCCATTTTCTTAAGATCCTCAAAACCGATCGTCCCGAGCTTTCTTGCCTTCACGATCCGGGATGCTGACCGGTATCCGATTCCCGGGACTCTGAGAAGCATATGATAATCCGCCCGATTCACTTCAATCGGGAACTCCTCCAGATGACGAACGGCCCAGTCACACTTGGGATCCATCAATACATTAAAATTCGGATTCTCTTCATCCAACAGTTCATCCACATGAAACTGATAGTAACGCAGCAACCAGTCCGCCTGATAAAGCCGATGTTCTCTCAAAAGCGGTGGACCGCTGTCTGTTCTGGCCGGAAGTGCCTTATCCTCATTCACAGGAACAAAAGCGGAATAGAACACTCTCTTAAGTTCAAACTTCTGATAAAGTGCCTCCGTCACCTGCATGATCTGAAAGTCGGTTTCGGGAGTTGCGCCGATGATCATCTGCGTGCTCTGCCCTGCCGGCACAAACTGCGGGGCATGCCGGTAAACCGTCAGCTCCTGCCTGTTTTCTTTCCTCTTTTCCTGTACCAGCCTCATGGGTGCCAGAATATTCTTCCGGCTCTTATGCGGTGCCAGAAGATGGAGGCTCTCTTTCGTCGGGAGTTCCAGATTCACGCTCATTCTGTCCGCCAGATATCCCACTCTCTGGATCAGTTCCTGACTCGCCCCCGGAATGGCCTTCACATGGATATAGCCCTGAAAATTACACTCTCTTCTCAGCTTATACAGCGTCGCATAGATCAATTCCATAGTATAATCCGGACTTTTTAAAATACCGGAGCTCAAAAACAATCCCTCTATATAATTACGTCGATAAAACTCCATCGTCAGTTTACAAACTTCATCGGGAGTAAAGGAAGTACGGATCACATCATTGGATGAACGGTTTACACAGTATTTACAATCAAATATACACTCGTTGGTAAAAAGAATCTTAAGCAGTGAAATGCACCTCCCATCTGCCGAAAAGCTGTGGCAAATACCTGCTTTTTCGCAGTTGCCCATACCGGTTCCGTCTCCTTTCCTGTCAACGCCACTGGAAGTACAAGCCACATCATACTTCGCTGCATCAGAGAGTATATTCAGCTTCTCATACAGGTTCATCTCCGTCTGGATCCGCATTTTACCTTCCTCCTTCTTCTCCGTTCTTCCTTCTTCGATCTTTGAGCACTTGCAAACTTATGTTCCGAACATCTGTTCTTTTATATAATAACATATTCAAACCGATTTATCAATACCTGATCCATATTTATATACTCAAAAAGGCGCTCCGCATTACTGCGAAACGCCCTGTTTTTATCGTCGCCGGATTCCTATTGGAATCTTTCAATAACATTTGTCAGATATTTATTTTCAGCCTCATAGAACTTCTCCTGTTCTACGATCTCTGCCAGCTGAGGATCGATCGGCATTTTTCCAAGTACTTCTGTTCCCAGATTTTCTGCAATCTCATCAATGTGGCTCTCTCCGAATACGGAAATCCTCTTTTTGCATTCCGGGCATTCCAGATAACTGTAGTTTTCTACAATTCCAAGAACCGGAATATTCATCTGTTTTGCCATATTATATGCCTTCTCCACGATCATCTGTACCAGATCCTGCGGTGATGTGACAATCACAACTCCGTCGACCGGCAAAGACTGGAAAACAGTCAGCGGCACATCGCCGGTTCCCGGCGGCATATCAACAAATAAGAAATCCAGATCTCCCCACATAACATCTGTCCAGAACTGAGTCACCACTCCTGCTATGATCGGTCCGCGCCAGATCACAGGATCGGATTCTCTCTCAAGAAGCAGGTTGACGGACATGATCTTGGTTCCGTCTTTGGCGATACATGGGAACATTCCTTCCTCACTTCCGACCGCACTTTCGTGCACTCCATACATCTTCGGTATGGACGGCCCTGTGATATCGGCATCCAGGATTCCGACCGTATATCCCTGGCTGATTGCAAGCCGTGCAAGAGATGCGGTCACCATGGATTTCCCGACTCCTCCTTTTCCGCTTACCACGCCGATCACTTTTTTCACCTGTGAGTACGGATTCGCCGGTGCTTTCATATCCACTTTTTTACTTTTACACGAGCCTGCGTGAGCACAGGAGGAACACGTCTCCGGTGAGCATCCGCTGTTCTGCTCTTCTGCCATAATTCTCAACCTCCAAAATCTATATTATTCTTCTACTACAGCAATGAGTTCAACTTCACAGAGAAGATTCTTCGGAAGAGTCTTTACTGCAACACAGCTTCTTGCCGGTTTTGATGTAAAGTATTTGGCGTATACTTCATTAAATGCAGCGAAGTCTCCCATATCACTTAAGAAACAGGTTGTCTTCAGAACTTTATCAAAAGAACTTCCTGCTGCTTTCAAGATTTCACCAAGATTCTTGCAGACCTGTTCTGTCTGCTCTTCAATGGTAACTGCCTCAACCGTGTCTGTCTCCGGATTGATCGCAATCTGTCCTGCAGAATAAAGGATACCATTGTGTACATATCCCTGTGAATAAGGTCCTAATGCTTTTGGTGCTTTCTCAGTTGCTACTAATCTCATAATCTCGTCTCTCCTTTTCCTGGTATTTTCTATGAAAATGCCGTTTTATTCTATCGTTTATGGTCCGTCGTTAAACCCCGGAACCACAGTATTAGAATAACATAGCTCATCGGAAAATCCAATCTTTTTTCCAAATAATCTGCACCTAATTCCCGGTCAGTTCTTCCTGTTCCCTCGTTACATTTTTGATCCATTTATAACCAAGGAATCGTTTCACCGTAATCGGCACTTTGATCACTTCATCACTCATCAACAATACATAAACCACCGGAACGCTGGCTTTGAAAATAAACGCCGCGATCGCCCCGAGCAAAATGGAACAGCACCACATGGTAGTCACATCCAGGCGAAGTCCGAATCTCGTATCTCCTCCTGATCGGAATACGCCCACCACAAGTGTCGTATTGATTGCCTGACATAATGCAAAATAGGACATGACAAAAAACATAAACATCAGATAGCTCTTCGCTTCCGGTGATAGTGTCATAAACCTGCTCACTGCCGGAGCCGAAACCAGAATGATTCCCGCAGCAACGGATCCGGTAATGACGCTCAACACCGCAAACCTTCTGCCATACGCCTTCGCAAGCTCATACTGACGCTCTCCGATCGTTTTTCCCAGATAGATCGCCGTCGCATTCGAAACACCGAAAACGACGACCGTAGAAAGCTCCCTTACCACCTGAGCGACCGAATTTGCCGCGACCGCAGCACTGCCGAGATGTCCGATCACAGCCGTATTCGCAGAGCTTCCCATTCCCCATACCAGTTCGTTCAGAATGACCGGCGTCGCATAGAACAGAAAATCCTTCAGCAATACTTTATCGATCTTCCACATGTCACGGATATGAAAACGTACAACTTTATTTCTGAATTTTGCGTACCATATCACGATCATAAGTCCCAGTATCCTCGAAATCAGCGTTCCGATCGCCGCTCCTTCAATTCCCATTTTTGGAAATCCCATAAGTCCGAAAATCAGCACTGCATTGATCACAATATTCACGACAAGAGACGCACCGTATACAACTGTAGCAATCACAACACGCTCGATGCTTCGCATGATATACAGATATACCTGAGTCGCCGCCATGATCACATAAGAAAGTGCAACAATTCTCAGATATTTCACACCTTCTGCAATTACTTCCGGATCATTCGTGTAGATCCGAAGCAGTGTCCCCGGGATCGTTTCAGCCGCCACTGCAAAAACCAACGCTCCGCCAATACCGATCAGCATGCCCATTCCGAGGATCTTCTCGATCGTCCGCGTGTCCTTCTTCCCCCAATACTGCGCCGTCAGTACCGTGGCGCCCGACGTGGTCCCAAACAGGATCAGCGTCATAATAAACTGGATCTGTCCGGCAAGGGACGCCCCGGAAAGCACCTTTTCGCCTACCCTCCCCAGCATAAAGACATCGGCCGCCTGAACTCCCACATTGATCAGATTCTGCAGCGCCATCGGAATGATAAGCAGACATACCTGTTTATAGAAATTTTTCCAGTTAATATCCATCTTATCTTCCGTTCGCCGACTGAAAGATTTGATAAACATCGTTTACATCTAACTCCTTTATTTTCGATAATTTTATCGTTCCGCCTTTGGTTGCATTCTTTGCCAGCTCCATCAGAGCATCGTCAGTAAGTTCCCCGATTTCAAGCTCTTTCAGACTGACCGGCATTCCCAGACTGCGGAAATATTCCACCGTTTTCCGGATCGCCTCCTGCGCCGTCTTGAAGGGATCACTTTCCTGAATTCCCCACACCTTCCGGCCATAATGGCAGAAACGGCCCACATCATACTGATATACATACTCTGCCCAAGAACCCCACATTGCGGACAGAGTCGCCCCGTGTGCAAGATCATACTTTGCTCCGAGAGCATGTCCGAATTTGTGCACGCAGAAATCCTTTTCTCTACCAAGTCCGGTCAGATCATTATGCGACAGACTTCCGCACCACATGATCTCGCTCATTGCATCATAGTCCTCCGGATTTCTGAATCCTTTTATTCCGTTTTCGATCATGACTCTGAGCAGCCCTTCTGCGATTTCATCCGTCATCTGGTTTTTCTGATTCGGGATGAAATAGCGCTCGAGTGTATGCATCATGATATCCACAACCCCGCATGCAATCTGATACGGCGGCAGGGTAAAGGTCAGTTCCGGATTCATGATTGCGAATTTCGGACGGTTAAATACCGTAGTGATCCCGCTTTTTTCTCCGGTCTCTTCATTTGTCAGAACAGACGAGGAGCTCATCTCACTGCCCGCTGCCGCGATCGTAAGCACACACCCTACCGGGAGGGAGCACGTCAGCGGCACCTTCTGTGTCCAGATGTCCCAGAGCCGGACACCCGGATTGGCAGCGCCATGTGCGATTGCCTTCGCTGTGTCGATCGAGCTTCCTCCGCCAACGGCAAGGATAAAATCCGCACTCAGATCCAGTGCCTTCTGAACCCCCTTTTCAGCAAATGCCAGTCTCGGATTCGGTTTCACGCCGCCAAATTCTTCATATGTAATATTCTCATCCCGCAGAGCGTGTTCAATCGCTTCCAGAAGGCCGCTTTTCACAACACTTCCTCCCCCATAAACGATCAGCACTCTGTGTCCCTTCCATTTTTTAACTTCTTTTCCTACCTGAAGATGTGTATTCCTTCCAAATACAATTTCAGTAGGTGTATACTGTGTAAAATTCTGCATTTTTCTCCTCCGTTCCAAGATCGAAGCAGACCTTATCTATATTCTGTTATTCTATACAATAATGGGAAAACCAGGATTGATTCCAGTCGATACTTCAATCAGAAAAAAGAAATGATTCTGTTCGGTTTTTCCGGAGAAAAGAATTGCTTCTCTTCTTCCCGGAAAACGAACAATGGCACTATACAATCACGAACTACTATATGCTGTTTACAGCCAGACCTTACCGGTTGTATCACCGTTGATCACATAATAAACTGCGTATTCTTCCGGCTTGATATAGAGTTCCATGGACTTGATGTCTGATACTTTGTGTTTTGCCTTTGTCCATTCTTTTTTAACTGCCGCAACCATATCTTTCGTATTTACTTCTTTTTCACCATACTGTAATACAATGTCTGTCTTGATGTCTTTCTTAGCTGCTGCTTTTTTTGTACGGGCAGCCGGTTTCTTAGCTTCTTTCACATCTTCAGCCTTCTCTACAGCTGCTTTTACTGCTTCTTCTGCC
>JBJENH010000053.1:16855-19826 GCA_051880095.1 Bariatricus sp.
AGCTTCTTTCACATCTTCAGCCTTCTCTACAGCTGCTTTTACTGCTTCTTCTGCCGCTTCAGAACGTTTACTTACTCTTGCCATATTTTAAATATCCTCCTCGATTCTAAGTTACTGCATGTTGCCACATAACAAAGCACAAAAACCGAAATAATTTCTCCCGGAATTTGCTTACCGCGATATTATACCACAGAAATTTCAAAAAGTCACACCGATTCCCAAGATATATTTGACTTTCAGCCTATTTTCGTGTAGAAATTTTTCTTAATTTTACTGTATTAATTATGCAAATTGTGCTATAATACATATATTGCAAAGAAAGGAAGGTAACATCATGGTATTATTGGTTGGCATTATCGCAGTTGCAATCATTGCAGCTATCGTTACCGCCTGTGTTACTTCAGTAATTGGTGGCATCGCCGGCAGCGAGTTGGAAGAAGAAGAATAAAAATATGCGTTTCATGTGGTTCTTCACACGAAACGCATATTTTTTATTCTTCAAACTCTTCAAACTTTTCCTTCACTTTATCCATGAAACCTTTTTTCTTATTTTTCGCTTTTCCCTCGGATTCTATTTCCTGATTCAAAGAATTTCCCGTCAACTCATCAAACTTACGAAGCGCTTCTTTCGCCTCCGCACTCAGTTTTTCCGGTGTCTGGATCACAAGTGTGACATAGTGATCTCCACGTACCTGCGGATTTCTGAGCGAAGGAACACCCTTTCCTTTCAGACGCACTTTTGTATCCGTCTTCGTACCTGGTTTAATATTATAAAGCACATCTCCGTCGATGGTCTTGATCCTTACATCACCGCCGAGCGCTGCCTGTGCAAATGAAATCGGTGCTGTGGAAAACAGATGTACATCCTGTCTCTGGAAGATCGGATGACGGGAAACAGTAACTTCAACCAGAAGATCTCCTCTCGGTCCTCCATTTACCCCAGGCTCGCCCTTTTCGCGAATCCGCACACTCTGTCCGTTATCGATACCTGCCGGAATTGAAACCTGGATTTTCTTTCTGCTGGATGTATATCCTGTTCCGCCGCAATCCGGACATTTTTCACGGATCACCTTACCTGTTCCCTGACACTCCGGACAAGTCTGCACATTCTGTACTGTACCGAAGAAAGACTGGGATGTGAATACCACCTGTCCTTTACCGCCGCATCTGCTGCAAGTCTCCGGACTTGTTCCCGGTTTTGCCCCGGTACCGTTACACTTGGTACATGGATCTTTGAGCACAACCTCCAGTTCCTTTTCACAGCCAAATACAGCCTCTTCAAATGTAATTCTGACACCTTTTCGAATGTTTGCCCCTTTCATAGGACCGGTATTGGCACGGCCTCCTCTTCTGCCTCCGCCAAATAAATCGCCAAATATATCGCCGAAAATATCGCCGAAATCTGCACTGTTAAAATCGAATCCTCCGAATCCCCCGGCTCCGCCTGCTCCTCCATCAAAGGCCGCATGTCCGAACTGGTCATATTGACGACGTTTATCAGGATCACTCAGTACTGCATATGCTTCAGAGGCTTCTTTAAACTTTTTTTCGGCCTCGGCATCCCCCGGGTTCATGTCCGGATGGTATTTCTTGGCCAAAGCCCGGTATGCTTTCTTTAATGTCGCCTCATCCGCATCTTTGGAGACACCAAGGACTTCATAGTAATCTCTTTTTGATTCTGCCATAACCCTACCTCATCACTTCTACTTTTTCGTATGCATAGCAACAAATCTGCAAGACGGTTTTACCCGCCTTGCAGAAAGTAATTTTGTTAAATAAGAACTTATACTTCTCTATAATCTCCGTCTACAACGTCATCTCCGTTGTATCCTTCCGGTGCCGGTCCTGCTTCCGGAGCCGGTCCGCTCTGTGCACCTGCTGCAGCGCCTGCCTGCTCATAAACTTTTGTGAACAGTTTCTGAGCACTTTCCATCAGTTTCTCTCTTGCTGCTTTGATCTCAGCAACCTGAGCGTCTGTCATTTCATCGCCTGCTTTTGCAAGTAAATCTTTCAGTGCCTGAACATCAGCTTCTACTGCGCTTCTGTCAGCAGCGTCGATCTTGTCACCAACTTCTTTCATTGCTTTCTCGGTCTGGAATACCATTGCGTCAGCATCATTCTTGGTGTCGATTGCTTCTTTACGCTTCTTATCCTGTGCTTCAAATTCAGCCGCTTCTTTTACTGCACGGTCGATATCCGCATCGGACATATTAGAACCTGCTGTGATCGTGATATGCTGTTCTTTGCCTGTGCCCAGATCTTTTGCAGATACATTAACGATACCGTTTGCATCGATATCAAATGTCACTTCGATCTGCGGGATTCCACGCGGTGCCGGCGGAATTCCATCCAGTCTGAACTGTCCGAGAGACTTGTTGTCTCTTGCGAACTGTCTCTCGCCCTGAACAACGTTGATATCAACTGCTGTCTGGTTATCAGCTGCAGTAGAGAAGATCTGGCTCTTCTTGGTCGGGATCGTTGTATTTCTCTCGATCAGTCTTGTAGCAACACCACCCATTGTCTCGATGGACAGTGACAGCGGCGTTACATCAAGAAGAAGGATGTCGCCTGCGCCTGCATCTCCTGCCAGTTTACCGCCCTGAACAGATGCACCGAGTGCTACACATTCATCCGGGTTCAGAGATTTGCTCGGCTCTTTGCCTGTAAGACGTTTTACTTCTTCCTGAACAGCCGGGATACGGGTAGATCCGCCTACCAGAAGTACCTGGCCAAGTTCAGAAGCTGTGATTCCTGCGTCAGACAGTGCACGTCTAACCGGTTCTGCTGTCTTTTCAACCAGTTCATGAGTCAATTCATCGAATTTAGCTCTTGTCAGGTTCATATCGAAATGCTTCGGTCCTTCTGCTGTTGCAGTGATGAACGGAAGGTTAATATTGGTTGTTGTTGCGGAAGAGAGCTCTTTCTTTGCTTTTTCAGCTGCTTCTTTCAATCTCTGAAGAGCCATCTTATC
>JBJENH010000054.1:0-9568 GCA_051880095.1 Bariatricus sp.
AAAGGGAAGCACCGAAAATGAGATGCCTTACGGCTAGAAAAATAGCAGGTAGAATCCTGCTGGGTTTTGATAAAGTTAGAATAGCATGAGTAGGTGAAAAGTGCAAGATAAAGATACATATTCGACTTAGTTCGATTTTAGATGCACTTTTCTATACCTTTTGGGCTGGATGCAACTGGTAAAATTTCTTTGGAGCTTTTCAGCTATTTCGATACAGGGAAAAAGCTATCACCCCGTGACTATGTACCCGTCCCCCAGTCACCCCTCCAGTCACCCTTGTGAATCTTTTTGAAATGTGTTACCATTATTAATAGAAAAATCATGTAACACTAAAGGAGATCAAAGAAATGAAGTTTTCACAAATGCCTTATGAACGCCCGGATCTTGAGGCGGTTAAGGTGCAGTTAAATGAATTTAATGAGCGTCTGGCAAAGGCGGAAAGTTATGAAGGTGCAAAAGCTGTTTTCCTTGAGAGGGAAACTTATGAGAAGCATGTGCATACGATGAGGTCATTGGTTTCTATCCGCCATTCTATTGACACCAGAGACGAATTCTACGATGAGGAGATGAAGTTCTGGAATACTTCCGGACCGGTTTTGGAAGAGTACCGCCAGGAATGGAATAAAGCGATGCTGGAAAGTCCTTTCCGCCCGCAGTTCGAGGAAGAGTATGGCAATGTAATGTTTATTAAAGCGGAGATGGCCAAGAAGACGTTTTCGCCGGAGATCATTCCGGATCTGCAGAAGGAAAATGAGCTGGCAACAACATATGAGAAATTGCTTGCATCAGCGCAGATTCCGTTTGAGGGAAATATTTATACTCTTTCCCAGATGACACCGTTTAAAAATGATGCGGACGATGACAGACGGCTTGCAGCATGGAAGGCAGAAGGGCAGTGGTATAAGGATAATCAGAAAGAAATGGATGATCTGTATGATCAGCTTGTGCATGTGCGTGACCAGATCGGAAGAAAGCTGGGATATGACGGATATACCGAGCTTGGTTATTACAGAATGCAGAGAAATTGCTATGGCAAAGAAGAGGTTGGGCGCTTCCGTGAGGCGGTTGTGAAATACCTTGTGCCGGTAGCGGATGCGGTTTGCAGAGAACAGGCAAAACGTATCGGAAGAGAGTATCCTCTTAGCTTTGCGGATGCGGCGCTGAAGTTCCGTTCCGGTAATCCGAAGCCGTGCGGAGGACCGGAAGACATTCTTGCACAGGGCCAGAAATTCTATGATGAATTGTCTCCGGAGACCGGCAGATTTTTCAAAACCATGCTGGATCAGGAACTTCTTGATGTATTTTCAACGCCTGGTAAAGAAGCCGGGGCGTATTGTGAAAGCATAGCTGACTATGGTGTGCCGTTTATTTTTGCGAACTTTAACGGTACACAGGGAGATGTGGAAGTCGTGACACATGAGGCGGGACATGCATTTGCAGCATGGCTGAATCGCGACCGGGTACCGTATAGTCAGATCTGGCCTGGAATGGAAGCATGTGAAGTACATTCTATGTCTATGGAATTCTTTGCATGGCCGTGGGCTGACGGATTCTTTGGTGAGGATACCCGTAAATTCAAGTACAGCCACCTTGCCGGTGCATTGACATTCATTCCGTATGGAACGATGGTAGATCATTTCCAGCATGTTGTGTTTGAAAAACCGGATATGACACCGAAGGAAAGACATGGAGTATGGAAAGAACTGCTGGGAATCTACATGCCATGGTTGAAATTGGACGGCGACATTCCATTTTACAGTGAAGGTGAAGGATGGCAGAGACAGCACCATATTTATTCGCTTCCATTCTATTATATCGATTACTGTATTGCAGAGACGGTGGCACTGGAATTCTGGGCAATGATTCAGGAAGACCAGAAGAACGCGTGGGAACACTATATGGCATATACCAGACAGGGAGGAAGCCGCGTGTTTACAGAACTTCTGGATCAGGCAGGAATGGTAAGCCCGTTTGATGAAAACTGCCTGAAGAAAGTGGCTGAAGCTGCAAAGAAATGGCTGGGTGAATTCGACCTGACCGGTATTCAATAAAGACTGATACGATTTAGTCGCATTTATTATGTTTTTCATTGGAGGGTGCTCTGCCGGTTTCCCTTTTATAAGCGCGGGAAAAATAACTTTGGCTGTTAAAACCAAGTTTCAGTGCGACAGAAGACACACTTTCCCCGTCCTGAAGAAGTTCGGAAGCGGTCTTCATTTTGAGCTTGATCAAATACTTATGGATACCGATTCCCGCAAACTTTTCAAAAATGCGCTTGATTCCTGCTTCGCTGATGTTGCAGAACTTGGCTATTTCTGATATGGACGGCTGGCGATGGATATTGCTGTTCAGATAACTGATTGCTTTGCTGAAGCACACCGCATCCGGCGCGGAGGAAGTGGAGGATACGACTCCATTTTCGGACAAATGAAGAATCAGCTGCTGAATGTAGGTACTCACTGTCTGAAAGTAAGCGGGGGAGTGCGTGAAAGACTCCAGGTAGTCAATGCCTTTAGAATTTGAAGAAGAGAGATTATTTGCATCGGATCTCATATAAGAGAGCATCCGGCAAATAATCTCTTTTTCAGATTCAGACAGGGCAAATACTTTATTTTTGAGAAAAGAAGTAAGTGGACCTTCGGCAGAAAAAGAGAAAATCAGCAGATCAGCACCGGCTTCCCCATGAATAAGAAATTTATGAAATTCCATCGGTTTATGAAATACGATATTACCGCGTGTAAGATTGTAAACACGCTCATCTCCGGAGACGCAGACTTCACCGTCCATGACGTAAAGGCATTCCCAGAAATTATGGGTTTCCCCTTGAAAAGCATATCCATCGTTATAATGCATTTCAAATAATGAATAAAGACTTTTTATTTTTATTTGCTCTTCAATATTATAGGCCATCCAGACTATGTTTCCCTTTTGCATACCGATATTCTCCTGTATTTGTGTCAGACTCTGAATTTATCTCATGTCATATTGAGGTAACTGTTTAGAGCCAAATAGATTTGTACAAAAAAGTGCTTGGCTCTGAACAGTTACAGATTGAGCTAAAAGTACATAAATATGAGCTGATGAGTCATAGATATATCTTTTTGATGGTGATATTATAGCATTGTTCAGAGAAATTGAAAAGTGATTCTTATGGAGATAAAGGAGGAGAATGATATGACAGATATCAAGATCGGATTTATTGGACTTGGAAGCAGAGGAGCGAATCTGTTGGAAGAGATTGTGCTTGGACAGGGGGAAAGCGTGACAGCAGTTTGTGATTCCTACGCTGACCGGGCGGAAAATGGAGCGGAACTGGTGACTAAAGCTGGCCAGAACAGACCTCATGTATATACAGATGCGGAGGACGTGATCCGGGATGAAGAAGTGAATACGGTGATCATAGCATCTGCATGGGAAAGCCATGTAGAGATCGCGATCTCTGCCATGTATGCGGGAAAAGCAGTCGCGATGGAGGTAGGCGGAGCCTATACATTGAATCAGTGCTGGGATCTGGTAAAGGCCTATGAAGAGACAAAAACACCGTTTATGTTCCTGGAAAACTGCTGTTTCGGAAGACGTGAAATGATGGTTCTGAATATGGTACAGCAGGGATTGTTCGGCGAAATTGTGCATTGCGCCGGTGGTTACCATCACGATCTTCGGAAGGAAGTTACTTTTGGGAAAGAGAACCGGCATTATCGTCTCAGAAATTATCTGACAAGAAACTGCGAAAATTATCCGACACATGAGCTGGGACCAATCGCGAAAGTCCTGAATATAAATCATGGAAATCGCATGCTGACACTGACATCAACGGCGTCCAAAGCATCCGGTCTTCATGACTACATTTTAAAAAATAAATCAGATGACGAATTCCTGAAAAACCAGATTTTTGCGCAGGGAGATGTCGTGACGACGGTCATTAAATGTGCAAAGGGTGAGACTATCGTATTGACGCTGGATACAACCCTGCCCCGGTATTATACCCGCAATTTTACAGTACGGGGTACCGCAGGAATGTATGAAGAAGTGACAGATTCTGTATTTCTGGACCGAGAAGAGGATATTGCCCATGATTTTGACTGGAGAAAAACGAATATAAATAATGCACAACTTTATGAAGAAGAGTATGATCATCCGGTATGGAAGGAGTATCTTGCAGAAGGCGTTCAGGGAACGCATGATGGAATGGACTGGCTGGAATTTAAGACATTCTTCCGCGCACTTCGCGAAAATGCACCTATGCCGATCGATGTTTATGATGCTGTTTCATGGATGGCAATTACTGTACTTTCGGAAATGTCTATCGCCAGAGGCGGAGCAGTGGTGGATATTCCGGATTTCACAAATGGAAAGTGGGATAGTGAGATCCTTCCACGGAAGTAATCATTACCGGTTTATCATTCTTACGAAAAACGAATTATATTTTTCCGTATTTTTTGTAAAAACGTCAATTGTGCTTTTCTTTTATTTTTCTTATAATTGCATTTGTGATTTTTGAAAGAAAGCGGCCGCTCTCCTATAGAATTTGAAAAGCAGGAGAGCGGTCGCTTGAGCGATAGCAATATATGAGAAGGGGAGCAAAAGAACATGGCATTACAGAAAGATATGACAACAGGAAGCCCCGGGAAGATTATTTTTGAATTTACACTCCCGGTTTTTATTGGAAATGTATTTCAGCAGTTTTATAATATGGCGGACACGGTAATCGTCGGAAAGTTTGTGGGGACAGGCGCTCTGGCAGCAGTGGGAAGTACCGGAATGATCATGTTTTTGATCCTCGGTTTTGTGATGGGAATGACGGCCGGATTTACGGTGCTTACTGCACAGAGATTCGGAGCCGGTGATATGAAGGCAATGCGCCAGACTGTGGCGAGTGCGGTGATTCTATCGGCGGTGATGTCAGTATTTCTTACAGTGGTCAGTATGGTATTTATGAAGCCGCTCCTACGGTTTATGAAGACACCGGAGGATATATTTCAGGATGCCTATGTATATATCATGATCATCTGCGCGGGAATTTGCGCGCAGATGCTGTATAATCTGCTGTCGAGTATCTTAAGAGCGCTGGGGAACAGCAAGGTTCCGTTGTATTTTCTGATACTTGCGGCGCTCCTCAATATCATGTTGGATCTGGTGTTTATTATTGTATTTAAAATGGGAACAGCAGGGGCGGCATGGGCTACTGTGACAGCGCAGGGGATCTCGGGGATTTTGTGTTTGATTTATATTGCGAAGAAAGTACCTGTTTTACATTTGACGAGAGATGATTTCCGATTCAAATCCTATTTGGTATGGAACCAGCTCAGAGTGGGATTCCCGATGGCGCTGCAGTATTCGATTACTGCGATCGGAGGAATGATGGTGCAGAGTTCGCTTAATATGCTGGGATCTGTCCAGGTGGCTGCTTTTACGGCTGCAGGTAAAGTTGAGCAGCTTGTTATTCAGGCTTATACGGCAATGGGAACTGCGATCGCGACTTATTCAGCACAAAATATCGGTTCGGGAAATGTGAAAAGAATCCGTCAGGGATTTTGTGCGATCACCATTATGGGGTGCATTTATTCTGTGGTCACCGGAGTAATCATGGCATTTGGCGGGAAATATCTGACATATCTATTTGTATCGGATAACGTAGAGACGATTATGCAGTCGGTTGACATTTATTTGAAATGTTCGGCAACGTTCTTGATACCGCTTACGGTCGTAAATGTATACCGGAACGGGATTCAGGGAATGGGATATGGCTTTATGCCGATGATGGCAGGCGTGGCAGAATTGATCGGAAGAGGTGTTGTTGCAGTGATCGCTGCCGGAAAGAAAAGTTATGCGGGAGTGTGTCTTGCAAGTCCTGCCGCGTGGGTATTGGCAGGAAGTTTGCTTCTGGTGATGTATTTCTATATTATGAAGCATGACATGAAGAAATATGAACACCCTGCATCGGAATAAAATGATTTGGAAGAATGGGAAAAAACTCCGCTGAATAGACTTGTAATAAGGAATTTAAGCGGAGTTTTTTATGCAGTTTTTTCTCTATATGACCGATTTTATTGTACCGTTTCTGATTCTTGGAATTGTGATCTATGGAATCAGTATGAATGTGGATGTTTATGATACCTTCATCAAGGGGGCGAGAAGCGGTTTCATGACAGTGATCAAGATCATGCCGACGCTCATCGGACTCATGGTGGCGGTTGGGATCCTCAGAGCGTCCGGATTTCTGGAATACATATCCGGACTTTTGGGACGGGTGACACAGTATGTCGGATTTCCGGGAGAACTGGTGCCGCTGACGGTTGTGAAGATGTTCTCTTCTTCGGCGGCAACCGGCCTTCTGTTGGATATTTTCCGGGAATACGGAACGGATTCAAGGGTGGGGCTGATCGCCTCCATTTCAATGTCATGTACAGAAACGATTTTCTATACTATGTCCGTGTATTTCATGACGGCGAAGGTGTCGAAGACCAGATATACACTTACCGGGGCGCTTGTGGCAACGTTTGCGGGGCTGGCGGCAAGTGTGTATCTGGCCGGGATGATGTAAGAAAGGACGTCTTGCTGCAAACAGTTTTTTGAAGGAGGAATCCTGTAACCGGCACTGGCCTGCCGGTTACAGGATTCCTCCTTTTTTTAGTTACTTTTATTCAATTTGAAAGGGCCTTTCTGACATATTCATACACAATATCAAACGGTGCAGGTCCTGTATCCAGTACAGCCTGGTGAAATTCCTTCTGCGAAAAATATTCTCCCTGTGTTCCCGCGATTTCTTTCTTCAGATTCAGAAATTCCAGATAACCAAGATAATATTTCAAATAATTTGCCGGATCGCCGACGATGAGCTCATAAAGATTCTGAATCGCCGCGAGGTCTGTGATCCCATAGTCTTTGAAAAACACAGCGGTATCGGTCAAGGTCCACCCGTCGTAATGGATTCCGATATCGGCCAGTGTATAGAGCCCCAGAAGAACGGAAGTATTCTTCTGATACAGACTGGCTTCTGTTTTGGAAATCGGTGCCATGTAGTAGGACATCATTTCCGCGTAGGTTGCCCAGCCTTCCACATAGCCGCCGAAGTCGAGGAGACTGCGGATCGGATCGGCATTTTGAGAAGCAAAATAGACCGTCTGATACAGGTGGCCGGGATAGCCTTCGTGGGCCAGTGTTGTGTAGAGATTCAGTCCGCCGGAGGTCTGCCCCTGATTGATGTAAATGACGTTTTCGGAAATGTTGTCGATCGCAGGAATCATATAAAATGCAGGACTTAAGTAATCCTCCAGAGCGGACGGGACATATTTGACAGAGGTCTCAACATCCGGGATCGCAGGAAACGCACCGCTGATCTTCTGCTTCAGGTCATTTAACATAGAAGAAGGTGCCATGGAATCCAGAACCGACAGGAGATTATCGGAATAAAGAACCTCTTCCATAGCAGTCAGGTCTTCTATGATCTGCTGCAGGGTCATTTCCCGAAGTTCTTCGATGGAAGCGGAGATTCCGGTCTTACTGCGGACGAGGATCTCGTAATAGGTTTTCCCGCCGGGGAAATAGCAAAGCCCTTTCTCATTTGTCCCATTTCCTTTTAATGCATCTAAAGAATCAGCCAGTTCCAGGTAGGCGGGGAAGACGACCTCCTGAAGCGCCTGGTCGTTCTGGGAGATCAGGCTGCTTCGTTCCTGTTCGGAAATGTCCAGAGAATCCAGACGTTCCTCAAATGTGGAATACAGATAATTCTCTTCGCCCATTTCTGCAAAGGAAGTGCATTGGGCGGTAACGGAATCCACCTGATAATCCGGCATAAACATATCGGCATCAATACGGGCATTTTCAAATTCCATCAGAGAATCAAAATAGTCATCGGTATCGTCCAGCAGCTGCAGGTAAGTTTCGGCATCTTCGATGCTGTAAAACTGATATTCCGAGAGCAGAATAGGGAGCTGGGCGTGAACGCCGGTAACCGGAGACAGGGGATCCTGGTAAAGGAGATATTCCGCCATTTGGGAGGAGGTCTCCAGATAAGAATCCAGAATTTCGTATGTCAGCCGATTTTCATCGGAAAGGGAAGACGGATGGAACCGGTGAAGCGAGGCTTGGAAATTCTCTATCGAAGCCAGTGCGGCATCCGGATCGCTGGGAAAGCTCCCGTATGTAACGGGGCAGTCCGAAATACCGTAATCGGCCGGATTGCGAAGGGTGTAGTGCAGGCTGATCGTGTTCGAAGAGACTTCCCGGCAAAAAAGATCGTGGGTGAATTCGCAAAATGCTTTATCTTCACTGGTTGAGAAACCGATCTGACTGCAGCCGACGGGGATTGTAAGGATCAGAATAAAGAAAAGAATGAGAGAAATTCGTTTCTTCCGGGAGTGAAGAGGGTGATAGGACATAGAGACTCCACAAGATTTTTTATAAATATATGAAGAAATAAGTAAAAAAAGAAATAAAAGATATTGACGAAATGAAAAAAATGTGGATAATATTCATAGAAACGACAAGTGACAAGACAGATGACAAGTTATAAAATGACATGCCGGATGGCAATGGGTAATGGAGGGTTTATGAAAGAGTTTCTAAAGAAAAAGAACATTATTTTCTCTGCAAAGAGATACGGGATCGATGCACTCAGTGCAATGGCCCAGGGACTGTTCGCGTCCCTTCTGATCGGTACGATCATCAGTACGATCGGAGAACAGACCGGAATCGAGATCCTTGTGACGGTAGGCGCTTATGCGAAGGGAGCGACCGGTGCAGCGATGGCGGTTTCCATCGGATATGCGCTGCAGTGTCCTCCGCTGGTATTATTTTCACTGGCGGCGGTCGGTATGGCTGCAAACGAACTGGGAGGAGCAGGTGGACCGCTTGCGGTTCTGGTCGTGACGATCTTTGGTGCTGAGTTTGGCAAACTGGTTTCCAAAGAAACCAAGATCGATATTATTGTGACACCGATGGTGACGATCGGAGTGGGTGTACTGCTCAGTCTCGGATGCGCACCTGCGATCGGCAAAGCCGCAAGCACAGTAGGTACCGCGATCATGTGGGCGACAGAACTGCAGCCGTTCTTCATGGGAATCCTGGTGTCTGTGATCGTAGGAATTGCACTGACACTTCCGATCAGCAGCGCTGCAATCTGTGCGGCCCTTTCTCTGACAGGACTTGCCGGAGGAGCAGCAGTAGCCGGATGCTGTGCACAGATGGTTGGATTTGCGGTGATGAGTTTCAAGGAAAATAAATGGGGTGGCTTTTTCGCCCAGGGAATCGGAACTTCCATGCTCCAGATGGGAAATATCGTAAAGAATCCGAAGATCTGGATCCCGCCGATCCTGGCATCCGCAATCACAGGTCCGATTGCCACCTGCATCTTCCGCCTTCAGATGAACGGAGCGGCAGTTGCATCCGGAATGGGAACCTGCGGACTGGTCGGACAGATCGGTGTGTACACCGGATGGGTGAGTGATATCGCAAACGGAGCGAAAGCCGCGATCACAGCAATGGACTGGATCGGCCTGCTCCTGATCTGCTTTATCCTGCCGGGACTTCTGTCATGGTTGATCGCGATTCCGATGCGCAAGAAAGG
>JBJENH010000054.1:9668-19577 GCA_051880095.1 Bariatricus sp.
AGATTGCTGCGGCTTTTGACAAAATCAAGAAACCGTAAAGTTGCCGGTGCAGCGGCTGCATTTTCCGAATAAGCAACTCCCAGAACCCGCGTATAATGGCTGGAAAAAGAACGGACACAGACGTCAAAAGGCGCATTGGTCAGCAAAAGACGCGGAAGTACGGTAATTCCAAACCCTGCTTCCACCATCTTCAAAGTGGCGAAATCCTCGTTCAGCCGATAGCGGATCTTCGGGGTAATGTTGTTCATGGCGAAAACATTTCCCATCTCATAATCCAGACCATCGGAAGAAAGAATAAAATTCTCGTTATCAATATCCGAAAGAGCTACTTCAGCCTGCGATGCAAGTGGATGGCCGATAGGCGTGACCAGCATCAGTTCATCCGTTCCAACCGGAATGAAAGAAGCCTCCGGGACGGAATAGCGTGAGACGAAGATGCAGTCCATTTCACCGCTGTGGAGCCTGTCTTTCAATCCACGGAAACCGTCGACCGTAAGCTCAAAGTTGATATTCGGATAGACAGAAGAGAATTCCTTCAAAATATCCGGGAGCCAGTGATACGCAATGCTCTGGATCGTACCGATCCGGATATAGCCGGTATCCAGCCCGTTCAGCCTCGCCGCAAGCCGGTTGATCTGCTGCTCTTCCCGGCAGATGATCCGAAGCGACTCAATGATCTCCTCAGTACCAAGCAGCAGATCCATACCAGATTTAGAACGTTTGAACAGAGGAAAACCAAGCTCTTTCTCATAACTTCGGATCGCCTGGCTGATAGCAGACTGTGTATAATTCAGTTTTTCGGCCGTTTTGGAAATACTGTGCGTCTCACAGACATCCAGAATGATTTCATATTTATTCATAAGGAACTCCTTCTATTAAAAAAAGTGATACTACCTATTAAAATAATTTGCTTTTCGAATTGCTTTTTATCTTTTATTATAAACATGGATGAATGTTTTTTGTCAAGGTGTGACTGGGGGACGGGTACATAGTCACCTGAAACGTAACTTCAGTTACTCGCTCAAATGCATAATAAATAAACAGGAGGAGAAAGAATATGGGAACAGAATTCTGGAATGGGGCAGAAGCGGCACATAGACGAGTGATGATGAAAGCAGCCGGATATTCAGACAGCGATATCCGCAAGAAACCGCATATTGGTGTGCCAAATTCGTATATGGAGGGCTCACCGGGATCCGCACATCTGCGCCAGATCGCAGCAGCAGTAAAAGAAGGAATCTGGGCAGCAGGAGGCGTACCGGTAGAATTTGGAATTCCGGCAACGTGTGGAAACATCGCAAATGGTGCGGAAGAACTGAAATATGAGCAGGTGGGACGTGACATCGTTGCAATGTCGGTAGAATTTGTCAGCCGTGTACACAATTTTGATGGTCTGGTTATGGTAGCATCCTGTGACAATATTATTGCCGGCTGTTATCTGGCGGCAATGCGTCTGGATATTCCGTCCATGGTAGTGACAGGAGGATCCATGCAGCCGGGACAGTACTGCGGCAAAACGGTAGTAGAAGCAGACTTGGATGCGGCACGTTTCTCAGGAGCCGATGAGAGTGAACTGATGGAAATGGAAGACAATGTATGCCCGTCATTTGGTGCATGCCCGTCCATGGGAACGGCAAATACGATGCAGATGCTGGGCGAGGTACTGAATCTGGTACTTCCGGGAACGGCAACGATCCCTGCGACCGACAATGCAAAGCTTCGCAAAGCACGTGAAGCAGGAAAATACGCAGTTCTGATGGCAAAGGCAGGAAGAAAACCTTCTGATTTGATTACAAAAGAAGTTCTGGAAAATGCAATCATGTTTGACATGGCAGTAGCCGGATCAACCAATGCGGTACTGCATCTGCTGTCTTATGCATATGAGCTGGGAATCAAACTGACACTGGAAGATTTCGAACGCTATGCTAAGGAAATCCCGTGTATCAATGCGGTTGTACCAAGCGGCCCATATACGGTAGTAGATTTCCACTATGCCGGCGGCGTACCGAACGTCATGAAAATGCTGGAGAGCAAACTGTATACAGACGCACCGAGCATGTACGGTTGTCCGTGGAGTGAAGTACTGTCCAAAGTGACTGCACAGGAAAATAAAGTCATTCATTCTCTGGAACGTCCGCTGTTCCATGAACCGGGACTTAAGATCCTTCGCGGAAATCTTTCCCCGAACGGAGCAATCGTGCGTCCGACCGCTGTTTATGATGAAGTAAAATATATGAAGGGCAAAGCAAAAGTATTTGAAAATGACCGTTCCGCATTTGAAGCAATTCAGGGTGGACAGATCGTGCCTGGCGATATCATTGTAATCCGCTATGAAGGATGCAAAGGCGCACCGGGAATGAAAGAACTGATGCTGAGCATTGACGCACTGATCGGACTTGGCTTACATAAGAGTGTAGGCCTGATCACCGATGCCAGATTCTCCGGATTCAATTTCGGTGCTATTATCGGACACGTTTCACCGGAAGCATATGACGGAGGCACGATTGCACTTGTGGAAAATGGAGACGAGATCGTGATCGATATTCCGAACGGTGAAGTTTCGCTGCTGGTATCCGATGAGGAACTTGCAAGAAGACGTGAAAACTGGGTATGCCCGCCGCTCAAGGAAGAAAAGGGATGCCTGAACATTTACGCAAAGATGTGCCGCCCGGCAGAAGAAGGCGGAGCAATGCAGCCGTGGGGACTGGACGCAAAATTCAAATAATAAGATTTTAGGAGAGTGAAAATATGCTGTTATTATCAAGAGAAGATATTAAAAAAGTATTTACGATGAGGGATGCAATCGAGGCAGATAAAGAGGCGTTCCGCCTGGTAGTTGAGGGGAAATGCGATTCCCCGCTCAGAACAAATATCCAGGCACCGAAATATGACGGATGCTTTTTGTTCATGCCGGCCTATGTGGATGAAATGGATACCGCCGCGGTGAAGATCGTCAATATTTTCCCGCACAATATCGATCAGGGAAAACCGTCCTCTCCGGCGCAGGTACTTCTGATTGACGGAAAGACAGGAATCGTCACAGCCGTGCTTGACGGAACTTACGTGACCCAGCTTCGTACAGGAGCAGCTTCCGGAGCCGCTTTCGACGTGCTGGCCAAAAAGGACTGCAGGATCGGCGCACTGATCGGAACCGGCGGACAGGCAGCGACTCAGCTGGAAGCAATGCTGGCTGCAAGAAAACTGGAGGAAGTCCGGGTATATGACCTGAATTATGACCGCACTGCCGCATTTGCAGAGAGAATGCAGGAAGAACTGAAAGAATACGGAGCAAAGATCATTCCGGTTCATTCTTCTGATGAAGCGATCGACGACGCAGATCTTTTGATTACCGTAACACCGTCTTCCAAACCGGTATTTGACGGAACGAAGGTGAAAGCAGGAGCAACGGTAAGCTGTGTAGGCGCATACCAGCACCATATGCAGGAAATGGATCCGGCAATCCTGCCGAGAGCATCCAAGATTTATTTCGATTCAAAAGAGGCAGTACTTTCTGAGTCCGGAGATATTCTGATCCCATTAGAACAGGGAATCATCACCGAAGAAGACTTCACAGGAGATCTCGGAATGGTGCTGAAAGGGGAACTCGTAGGAAGAGAAAATGATGAAGAGATCATCGTTTTCGAGACGGTCGGAGTCGCTGTTCAGGATCTGGTTGCCGCAAAGAAGATTTACGAGAAGGCACTGGAGTCAAAAGTAGGTACCGAATGGGGATAGATTGAAAAATTCCATAAAAAAATGCGTTCCTATACATAAAAACTATACAATATTCCTATATTTTTGATTGCACAAGTTGCAAAATTATAATAGAATTATTGTGGGTATTCATTAAAAATCAAGAAGATGATTTTGAATTTATTGGGTACATCTAGAATTTTTATGGTATGTCATATGGAAGGAGAACACAATGGAAGGCAAGAAAAAAGTTTCCGCGGTCGATTTCTTTTGTATCGGCTTTGGAGCAATTGTGGGGGTTGGATGGGCTGTATCCATCAACAGTTGGATGCGAGGAAGCGGCGGACCACTCCCGGCAGCATTTGGGTATATGCTTGCGCTTGTACTCATGATTCCGGTAGCATTATGTTATTGTGAGTTATGTAGTATGTTACCGGTATCCGGTGGCGGCATGGCATATGCGTTCCGGGCTTTTGGCGATAATATCGCTTTTATATCCGGTTGGGCAGCATATGGAGCGTTTATCACGATCATACCGTGGGAGGCGATCTATGTAGTTGATATTCTGGGAATCCTTTTCCCGCAGCTAAAGGCCGGTAAGCCACTATATACACTGGCGGGGGCAGAGATTTATCTCGGGCATATAATCGTCGGAACGATTATATCTATTATTTTGTATTTGATTAACCGAAGAGGCGTGGCGACATCCGCAACCTTGCAGAGATTTCTCTGTTTTGCACTGGTTGGAGCAGGAATACTGGCAATGATCTGCTCTGTAATTAAATGGGATGTCAATAATATTTATCCGATGTATCAGAATATGGGAAGCACCAGTCATAACTCGTTTATTGGCGGTTCGCTGTCTATTCTGGCATCTGTACCATTCTTCCTTGCCGGTTTTGAGACCATTCCGCAGGGAATTGAAAGTGCCGGCGGTGAGACGAAAAGCGTAGGAAAAACGGTGGTATTGACCGTATTTTTGTCATGTATCTTCTATGCGTTACTGCTTGTTACATTGGGCGGAGCATTCCCGTGGACGGAATTTGTAAGCTTTGACAGCCCGGCAGCAGCACTTTTGTTTAGAGAAATATATCCGGGACCGATCGGAAAAATCGTTTATATGCTGATCCTGATCGGCGCGATCTGTGGTCTTATGACGACCTGGAATGGATTTATGATGGCATCTTCCCAGATCCTGATGGCAATGGCAAGAGTAAGTATCGTTCCATTTGCATTTTCAAAGCAGCATAAAAAGACCGGTACACCGATCAATGCACTGAAAGTCAGTCTGGTTGCATCTATCATTGGACCATTCTTAGGAAGCGGTCTGATTGGATCACTGACAACATTCTCCGCAGCAGGATACGTTGTGAGCTGGATGATCACCGCATTCTGTCTGGTGAAATTAAGACGCAGCGAACCGGAACTGAAGCGCCCGTATCGTATCCCGGGAGGAGCACCGACAGCATGGTTTGCCGGAATCAGTATGGCAGCACTCCTGGTCCTTCTGATCATTCCGGGACAGCCTGTATTTATGGGAACAACCGCAGTAGGCCTTTTCTTTGCATGGATGCTGGTCGGAGTTGTACTGTATATCCTGGACTACAGACAGAGACAGAAATACTCAAAACTGAAAAGAGCTTCATTCCTGTTTGCAAGCATGGCTGCTTCGGATATCAGTAATCCGGCATTTGTGGATTTGTTTGAAGAAGATTATCAGATCCTGTCGTTCATCGTTCCGAAGGAAGCGAACTATGGCGGACAGACCCTTATGGAACTTGCATGGGGCAAGCATCAGAACATTTTCATCGTAAAGATCGAACATGGAACAGAGATGCTGATGCTTCCGGCAGGAAATACTGTGGTACATAACGGAGACCGAGTATTTGCAGTCGGTCTTGCAAAATCCATCAGAAAATTCATCGATTATCAGGATGTTGGAAGCAAGTATACGATCGGTACTCTGAAAGACTTCATGGGACTTGGTGAGACAGAGAGACAGTCACCACTTATCTGTGTTGAAGTGAAAGTCACCGGAAATGAACCGTATTGCGGAAAACAGCTGAAAGACACAGGAATCCAGTCTGATGAGCATTGTATGATCGTGGGAATCAAGCGTGCGGACGATACGATCATGATGCCGACGGCTACAACCGTGATCCAGAAGGACGATGTACTCTGGGTAATGGGTGCTGAAAGTGATGTTGAGCATCTGGAAGCTTTAGGTAAAGAAGAAGAATAAATAATGAATGACAAAGCGCCGTTTCAAGCGATAAAATACTTGAGACGGCGCTTTTTTTTCGCCGCGGTGCAAAAGGATCGTGTAAATTGGTTATAATGAAGACAGAGGGGAACAAAAACAATTACTTGGAGGGTGTATGATATGGGAGAAAAAATAATTACAGAGGAGACAATACAATCTTTTCGCCAATATTTAGTCCGGGAAGAAAAAAGTACGGCGACAATTGAAAAATATCTTCGGGATGTACGGAAATTTTCAAGGTATATCGGCTCAAAGATTGTGACAAAAGAACTTGTTATGGATTATAAACAACATTTGCAAGTGAAAGAATATGCGGTTCGCTCCATCAACTCCATGCTGGCAAGTCTAAGCAGCCTTCTGGATTACATGGGGTGGTCTGAATGCAAAGTAAAAAACATTAAAATGCAGAAACAGATATACTGCGTTGAAGAAAAAGAGCTGACGAAAGCAGAATATTTCCGGCTTCTGGAAGCGGCAAAGAAAAAACCGCAGCTGCAGCTGGTCATGCAGACGATCTGCGGAACCGGAATCCGGGTTTCGGAACTTCAGCATTTTACAGTGGAGGCAGTCAAACAAGGAGAGGTGGTCGTCAATTGTAAAGGAAAGACCAGGAGGATCCTGATTCCCGGGAAACTGAGAAAAATGTTGCTCGATTATGCCCGGAAACAGAAAATACAGTCCGGAATCATTTTCCTGAGTCAAAAAGGTAAACCATTAAACAGGAGTTATATATGGGAGCAAATGAAAGGGCTTTGTAAAGAAGCAGGAGTAAGCTCCGGAAAAGTATTTCCGCACAATCTGAGAAAACTGTTTGCAAGAACATTCTACGGTATAGAAAAAGATATTGCCAAATTGGCCGATATTCTGGGACACAGCAGCATCGACACGACCCGGATTTATATCATGAGTACAGGGTCGGAGCATCGAAAAAAGATAGAACAGCTCGGGCTTGTGGTGGGAGCGTAAAAAAACTGACATAATTCACATTATGTTATTGAACTGATAGAAAAAAGGGAATATTTAGGATATTTAATGAGGAATTTTGAGCATGCGAAGAAATGTCCTCTTTTTTGATTTTGCAAAAATCTTTGTTGGGGATGTTTTTTCATCGTGTTTCGACAGATTTCGACATTTTTCGCGCTGTCTCTCACTGTATGAATTGCACTTTTTCGTGCGCTTTGCTTGATTTTTCGACTGTTTTATGCTATAATTCCGTTTAGAAATTTCAGATGTTTATGTAAATAGATTTAATGTACTGACATAATGTGAATTATGTCTTAAATTGTATATTTTTAGAATATTTTTATTCCATTTTGGTGTGGATTTTCAAGTATAAGGAGGTACGGATTTTGAACTATAAGTTATTAAAGACGTTTCGAAAAAGGCATGGTTTCACACAGGCAGAAGTCGCAGAGTATGCAGGCGTGAGCCGCCAGGCATTTTCCAATTATGAAAGGGGCTTGCGGGAGCCATCCATAAAAGTGCTGATCATGCTTGCGGATTTGTATCACATCAGTCTGGATGAATTAGTCGGAAGAGAGCAAAAATAAGAATTTCAAAACGCATTGTTTCAGGTAGGGGAGTATCGGAAGCAATGCGTTTTGGTATCACCGATTGAAATATTGGGAGGAAGCGTAGCTTTGTGAAATGAAAGATATGAATGCATGAGAAGACAAAGTGAAAAGTAAATAATGAGAGACTTTAGAAAAAAGATTGTTAAAAACAGAGAGATGTTTTTGAGGAGTATAGCGCTTCTATTTATGGATATAGCAATCATTATTATCAGCATGGGGGGAGCGCTTTGGATTCGATGTGATTTCCAATTCAGTAACATTGACAGTATTTTTCTGGAATCTGTGCATGATTATATGTTCATTAATATTGTCTGCACAGTATTGATCTATTCGATTTTGAAATTGTACAGCAGTTTATGGCGGTTTGCGAGTATTGAAGAACTTAAGAATGTCATTATCGCTGTGTGCTTATCGTCGGTGGCACAGACTGCCGGGATGAAACTTATGGGGTGTGAAGTGCCGAGGAGCTATCCGTTCCTTTATCTGCTGCTTCTTGTTCTTTTGACGATCGTGAGCAGATTCTCCTATCGGTTTCTGCGGATTGCCATGCACAAGTACAGGAAAGAAAGAGAAGCTGCGCCCATTCAGACGATGATCGTAGGCGCCGGATCCGCCGGCTACATGATTGTGCGCGAGATGAACAACAGTAAGCATCTGAACCGGAAGATTCCCTGTATTATCGACGATGATCCTGCCAAACTGGGAACGTATCTTCAGGGAATACCGATCGTAGGAAATAAAGAAATGATCCCCTATTATGCTGAAAAATATGGAATCGAAGAGATTGTAATTGCGATTCCGACGATATCCAGGGAAGGACAGAAAGAACTGCTGGATATCTGTCAGAATACATCTTGTAAAATCATGATTCTCCCGGGAATCTATCAGCTGGTCAACGATGAAGTCAGTGTATCCATGCTCCGGGAAGTCCAGATTGAGGATTTGCTTGGAAGAGAGCCGGTCAACCTCGAGATGGATGAAATCATGGATTATGTCCAGGGCAAGACCGTGCTGGTCACAGGAGGCGGAGGATCTATCGGAAGTGAAATCTGCCGGCAGGTGGCGCTGCACAATCCGGGACTTCTGATTATCCTGGATATCTATGAAAACAATGCCTACGACGTACAGAATGAACTCCTTGCAAAATATCCGGACATGAATCTGAAGGTTCTGATCGGATCTGTGAGAAACAGAAAACGGATCGATTCCATCTTTGAACAGTATCGTCCGGAACTGGTTTTCCACGCCGCAGCACACAAACATGTGCCTCTTATGGAAGACAGCCCGAATGAGGCGGTCAAAAATAACGTATCCGGGACCTGGATCGTGGCCCGCGCTGCAGATGAGTACGGGGCGAAGAAGATGGTGCTGATCTCTACCGATAAGGCAGTGCGCCCGACAAACATTATGGGAGCGTCAAAAAGAGTATGCGAGCTGATCGTGCAGAGCTTTGCACAAAATTCGCAGACCGAATATACAGTCGTGCGTTTTGGAAATGTACTGGGGAGCAACGGAAGCGTTGTCCCATTGTTCCGAAAGCAGATCGAAGAGGGAGGCCCGGTGACGGTGACTCATCCGGAAGTGATCCGGTATTTTATGACGATCCCGGAAGCCGTGAACCTTGTCCTGCAATGCGGCGCCCTCGCAAAAGGAGGAGAAATCTTCATCCTGGATATGGGAGAACCCGTTAAAATCGTAGAACTGGCTGAAAAAATGATTCGTTTATCCGGATATGAACCGGATGTCGACATTCCGATTAAATTTACGGGACTGCGCCCAGGCGAAAAACTGTATGAAGAACTTCTGATTGATGAGGACAATCTGAAAAAGACGGATAAAGACCGCATTTTCGTTGCGCAGCAGACGGGTGTCGATTCTGTAAAAATACGGGAGACGGTCCAGAAACTAATCGAAGAAGCATACGATGAGACGCAGGACATCCGTTCCTACATCAAGGAATTGGTGCCGGAATATGCTCCACAGGGAATTGCAGAAGAATAGAGAGTTACGTTTTTAGGGGATGAGGGTGGCTATGAAAACGGAAAAAAGACACCAGAAGAATCCGTATCATACGCTTACGGAATATCAGAAACGTTACATGAAGGTGAAAGATATAGTGGACAGAGTACTAGCCATCATGGGACTTTGCATCTTATCACCACTGTTTCTGATCATAATCGTTATGTGTAAATTAGAGGATGGATGGAATGCACCGGTCTTTTTCTCACAGAAAAGAGTAGGCATTCAGAAAAAGCATTTTCAGCTATATAAATTCCGCAGTATGAAACTGGATACACCGCACGACACTCCGACCCATCTGCTCGCGGATCCGGAACAGTACATAACCAAAGTGGGGAAAATACTTCGGAAAACTTCACT
>JBJENH010000055.1:0-3374 GCA_051880095.1 Bariatricus sp.
TTTTTCTGTGAAAATATATCAAAAAAGTCGGGATAACTTTTTATAATGAAACCACCTACATATTTTTCTATTAAGGAGGTTTCATTTGAACAACGATATTTTTTCTTTAATTGATGCTGCCAAAGAGCAGATGAAACAAATCGGTTTGGCTGATGCAACGATTGAGACTTACCAACAGCGGAGTTTTAATCAGATCATTCAACGATACCAGAAAGAAGGTGATTATCAGTATCGTCAAGAGATTATGTACGAATTACTTATGGATGCCGAGCAACAGTTCTCTGATGGGGTGATATCCAGGAAATCCAGAAACTGGAGACATCGTGGGATCAAAGTACTCCAGGAATTCTTTCAAAGTGGAAGTTTCCAATGGAAAGTGTACCAGAAATCCTCATCGGATCAACTTCCGGAGCTATTCGAAGAGACAATCTCCAGCTTCATGGAAAGTTTTTCTCTGAGCAGACGTTATACCGCAGAGATACGAAGTATTGTTATTAGATTCTGCATCTTTCTGGAAAAAAGAGAGATCCAGTGCTTTCAGGAAGTCTCTCCCGAAGATTTAAGGGAGTTTCTGCATTTGATGCATGAATCCCGTCCCAAAAGCATGGACAAAGTAGTTTCGTCGCTTAGGAAACTTTTTACTTTCCTGAATGATAATGGTACTATTACCGCAAATTTCTGGCTGCTTCTCTCTTCACCAAGAACCAGGGATCATAGCGTAAAACCGACGATGCCAAGAACTGAGCTTATTGTGATGACAAATCAGATTGACAGAACCAAAAGCCCTGGTAAGAGGGACTTTGCCATTTTCTCACTGGCCGCTACAACAGGATTACGGGCAGGAGATCTTGCCTCGTTACAACTCTCGGATATCTTCTGGAGGGAGAATGAACTCCGGATCGTACAAGGTAAAACAGGGCATCAGCTTATGCTGCCACTCCAATCATCTGCCAGGGATGCACTTGCTGATTATATCCTGAATGAAAGACCTCAGTCGAGTTCAAAGAATGTTTTTCTGAGAACCTGCGCCCCATATGCTCCTTTCCGTGACGGTGTGTCCATTGCCAGTATCTTTCGGAGGTATTTGGAGAAAGCTGGTATTCAGCATCAATTTAATGACGGAAAAACGTTCCATGGAATACGAAGATTACTTGGTACAACAATGGTGTCTGAAGGAACACCGGTAACAACAGTCGCCCAGGTTCTGGGGCATCAGGCCATCCGTTCGACACGGCAGTATATTGCCATGGATTTGAACGGGCTTCAGAAATGCGCGCTCCCCTTGTCGTCGATCGGAGGTGAAGTATGAGCAGTTACCATGATCAGATCGAGGCGATGATAAGCTACAAGGAAAGCCTTGGATATACACGGCGTACATATGCCTGTTACCTGAATGACCTTGATTCCTATTTGACTGAGGCAGGAGTAGATGAACAACCTTTATCAGTGTACGATATTATGCCCTGGTGCGTGCAAAGGAGCACTGAGAAACCGGAAAGTTATCGTAGAAGAGCTACCGCTGCAAGGGAGTTCACAAAGTATCTTTATGCGATGGGGCTCTGTGATGGAATTCTCTCTATGGATTCAGTTCCACGTGTAGGAAGATACACGCCATATATTTTTACAGATGCTGAACTTCTGGCATTGTTCCAGAAAAGCGACAATCAAAAGAGGGATCCAAGGAACCCTTTGTCACCGGACATCATCGCTACTGTATACCGCCTGATTTATTTTTGTGGATTGCGCCCCAACGAAGGCCGGGAAATCCGCAGAGATGATATAGATACTGATAACAGAACCCTTTTTATACGGGAAAATAAAACTCATAAGGAACGTTTAATCCCGATGGCGGAGGATGTTGCAGAACTTTGCAGTGGATATATATCCAAGAGGGATATCCTTTTTCCCGATTCAGAGTATCTGTTTCCGTCCCCGGATGGCTCCCCATATCCGGCCAAATGGCTTACACGGCACTTCCTTCACCTCTGGAGACAGGCTTCCCCACAGGATCAGCATAAACGTGTCAGGGTTTATGACCTTCGTCATCGTTTTGCAACGGCCGTGCTAATGGATTGGCTTGACAGAGGTGAAGACCTCTATACAGCTCTTCCTTACTTAAGCGCCTACATGGGGCATAATGATTTTAGGGATACGGCTTATTACATCCACCTGTTACCGGAGCGGCTGTTAAAAACATCATCTATCGACTGGAGCCGTTTCTCAGCACTTATTCCGGAGGTGCCAGGATATGAATAAGGAATCAAGGCTCTTTTTCCAGATGGTGCGGGACTTTCTGACAGTCTATCTGCCAAAACAGAAGGCATCAAGTCCAAACACTATAGAGTCATACAGGACAGCCATGAACAAGTATCTTGACTATTCGTGCAACGAACTGAAGATCGGACTGGATTCGTATAGTTTCCAACACTCATCCAGGGAGCTGCTCGAAAAATATCTTGAAAGAATGGAAACAGAAGGCAATTGGTCGGTGTCGAGCAGGAACCAACGTCTTGCCGCCATACGCAGGTTTTACAGATATGCAGCTGAACGCAATCCTTCCGTCATGTCCTGCTATCAGGAAATGGCATTGATTCCTGTAAAAAAAGAAGCAGAGCATGAAATCGAATTCTTTTCTGAGAAGGCCTTAGAAGCAATCCTGACTGTTCCGGATATTTCATCAAAGAAGGGCAGGCGGGATCTTGTGTTCATGATACTTCTCTACGATACTGGTGCCAGAATACAGGAGATGCTGGATCTTTGCCTGAACGACCTGCATATCAGTTCAGATGAAAAATACGTTGTTCTGACTGGAAAAGGTGGAAAAACGCGCCTCGTCCCTCTGATGCAGAAAACCGTAGAGCATCTGCATAAATATCTGGCTGAATTTCATCGAGCCAGTGATGGGAACTCTTTTCTGTTCTATGTCGATAGAAATGGCTGTAGAAATCAAATGTCTCAGGACAATGTATCAAAGTTTATCAAAAAGTTTGGTGTACAAGCAAAGGAAAAATGTCCTGATGTGCCAGAGCATCTCTATGTGCATATGTTCCGTCATTCAAGAGCCATGCATCTTTACAGGAGTGGGATGCCGATGCCTCTGTTGTCTGAATGGCTCGGGCATGCACAGATGGAAACAACGATTAAATACTATGCGAATGCTGATATTCGGATGAAGCAGGAAGCAATCGAAAAAGCAACCTCAGACCTCAACCCTATTCTCAGCTCGCAAATCGACTTCACATTCAAAGATGATGAAGAAACACTTAAGAAGCTTTATGGTTTGATGTAAAAGATTATCCCGACTTTTTTGATATATTTTCACAGAAAAACGGCGTATTTCGCCAGAATTCCGGATAATCACAAAGTCGGGATAA
>JBJENH010000056.1:0-11723 GCA_051880095.1 Bariatricus sp.
CCTCATTTCTCAAAACATAGTCAAATATGGTATCTCCCTTTATATACTCTTTCAAAACCCTTTCTTTTTCAATATCCGCTTCAATCATCTCAGGCATGGGAATCCCATATTTTCTAATCAGAAATTGCATCAATTCATCATCTGGAATAGAAGTGGCTTTTCGAACTTCGAGAATCCTCCCGAAATTTTACGTCAAAAGGATTCTTCCTCTGATACAATCTGTCCGAGCAATGCAAGTCTTTTCTCGAACCATTCAGCAGGTATAAGAACATAGCCCTCTCCGTCTGCACTCATCAGAATGAGACGCTGACCCTCCGTCAGCCCAAAGTGATCACGTGCTGCTTTTGGTATCACGATCTGTCCGCGCTCGTTCATTGTAACAGAGCCCCAGATATTCTTGCCTTCTGGTGCCGGAGGCACTACTCTTCCCTCCAATTTGTTCGTCTTAACCAGGCTGTCAAGGGTTACACCATAAAACTCGGCTAAAAGAATGCACTTTTCAATATCCGGAACGGTTTTTCCGCTCTCCCATTTGGCATAAGCCTGACGTGATATACCGATTTTCCCGGCAACCTCTTCCTGTGAATAGCCTTTAATACTTCTCAGCATGATCAGATTTTCCCTTAACATAGTATGAAACCTCCATTTTTTCACTATACTGTCGAATTCATCTGTCTCTGACACTTGAACTTACAGATCTAATTTCTCGAACTTACTGCAGGATTCTCTGTAGGAAAGAATCGTCAATCCCATATAGCAGATCGCACCCACTATCAATGTAGTGATCTGCAAACTAATGTGATCGAATCCGAAAGAGTTCAGTGACTCCATCCCCGGAAAGTGATGAAGTGACTCCGATACTCCTATCATAATAAAGCATATCACAATATACGTAATAAATGGTCTCCCTGTTTTATATCCGGTCCTAAAAAAACTTCCGATGAATACAAGATTGAAAACACCAAACAGCACGAGCGCCATTCCAAGTGCAAACAAATTAGCATTCATGAGAGCATTCCCCCTGTATACCGGAGAATCTGAAAAGACCGTCATCCTTACAAGAACTGAAACAAACATCAGGGCAAAACAGCACATTTCAATCATGCACGAGAAAGCGAATTTGCCTTTGACCACATCCTGTTTTGCAATTGGAAGCAGAACAGAGAATACCAGATCGTTGCATTCTCTCGCATATCTGAAGTTCTGATACAGACCGAGCGTCAGGAAAAATGCTCCGCAAAGTACAGGATATCCTGGAAGAAGAAACATGAATCCGAACAGCACGAAAAAATATACAATTGTCAGTGTGCCAAGGCGCACCTCTTTTCTCAAAATGTTACGCATGGCTCATCTCACTCCTTCCATTCTTTCTCTTTTTTCCATCCTTAGAAAGGCATCTTCAAGAGACTCTCCTTCATTCATGAAACTGCACCTGAATTCGTCCCTGGACAGAGCCTCTACAATTTTCCCATGGGATATATATATAATTTCATCGGCACATTTCTCGATATCTGAGATGATATGTGTAGAGAAGAATACTGCAACACCCTCATGCTTGATCTTCTCAAAAATCTCCAGCAATTCATCTCTTGAAAATGGATCCAGTCCGCTTGTAGGTTCATCCAGAATCAGCACTTCTGCTCCATGAGACAGAGCGAAGAGCAGATTACATTTCACCTTCATGCCTTCTGAAAGTTCGATTGCACATTTTTCCTCATCAAGATGGAACAGACTCAAATAATATCTGTACAATTCTTCATTCCAACTGTCATAGAAATCCTTCATTACGACAGCAATATCTTTAATTTTCTTGCGTGGATACCAGTTAATGGTGCCTGTGGAATAACCGATACGTTTTTTGATAGCCGCCTCATTTCCATAAAGTGTCATACCAAAATATTCGATATTCCCTTCATCAGGGTGAACCATATTCAGCATTGACTTGATCGTTGTGGTTTTGCCCGCACCATTTCTGCCAATGAATCCTGTGATTCGTCCGGCCTCAAGAGTGAACGAGACATTATTCAGTTCAAATGTGGGATATGATTTCTTCAGGTTGCTAATTCTTACAATACTCATAATAACCTCCTCCATAATTCAGATCATTTTCCTATTTAATGGAATCTGAATTGCAAAATTGTAATTTTTATGATTTATATGAATATTGTAAACTTTGGTAGCATTCGCATCCACCAACCCGAGATTGCAAAATACTCATATTTTTGTTAATAAAGGTTGCACCGTATATTCTTTCTTTTTTATCAGGCATCATCTGCTCTGTCGGTAATGGCCTTTGAATGTGTCCGATGATGCGACACAAGCAAGCACTGTCATAATTGGACATAAAATTGGCTGATAGTTCCCTTTTCCCATAGAAAAAAGCTCCAAAAACCTTATAATCACTAAAGAATAAAGTGATTATAAAGCTTTCAGAGCCTTTGAAAAATCTGATTTAATTAGCCGTTAATCTGAGCCGCAACTTCAGCTGCGAAGTCTTCATTCTTCTTCTCAAGACCTTCTCCAGTCTCGAAACGAACGAATTTCTGAAGCTTGATTGTAGTTCCGTTAGCTTTTCCAACTTCTTCAAGGTATTTAGCAACAGACTGTTTTCCGTCTTCTGCCTTTACATATACCTGGTCTAACAGACAGATTTCTTTCATTTCTTTGTTGATACGTCCGTTGATCATTCCCTGAATAACCTTTTCCGGTTTCTGAGATTCTTTCGGATCGTTCATGATCTGAGCAAGAAGAATTTCTTTCTCATGTGCAAGATATTCAGCGTCAACTTCTGCCTGGCTGACAAATTTTGCATTTAATGCTGCAACCTGCATTGCAACGTTCTTGAGTGCTTCTTTTACTGCATCGTTAACTACTGCTGTTTCAGCTACAACTAAAACACCGATTCTTCCGCCGCCATGGATGTAGGATACAACTGCACCATTGTCGATAGATACTTTTTCAAATCTTCTGATGCTGAGTTTTTCTCCGATGATAGCAATCTTCTCTGTTAATGCATCATTTACAGTCTTGCTTGTGTCTTCATTCCAAGCTTCTGCCATGAATGCTTCCATCTCAGTGTTCTCGGTTGCTAATGCCTGGTTAACTACTGCTTTAACGAATGCCTGGAAATCAGCATTCTTAGCAACGAAGTCTGTCTCAGAGTTTACTTCAACGATTGCTGCTGTGTTATCACCCTGAACATCTGCCATTACGATACCTTCTGCTGCGATACGTCCGGCTTTCTTAACAGCTTTTGCTTCACCATTTTTTCTAAGGAATTCGATTGCTGCATCCATATCTCCGTTTGTCTCGCTCAGAGCTTTCTTGCAGTCCATCATTCCGGCGCCTGTCATTTCTCTTAATTCTTTTACCATGCTTGCTGTAATTGCCATGATTTTTTCCTCCAACTGATATATTAGTGTATCATCTGTTATATCAAATTTCTTATTCTTCTACTGCTTCTTCAGCCTCAGCTGCTTCTACGTCTTCACCTTCGTAAACAACGTCTTCAGCTGCTCCCTGATTTGCTTCGATAACAGCATCTGCCATCTTGGAAACGATCAGTTTTACGGCTCTGATAGCATCGTCATTTCCTGGAATTACATAATCAAGTTCTTCCGGATCACAGTTTGTATCTGCGATACCGATCAGCGGGATTCCCAGAGTGTGTGCTTCCTGAACGCAGATTCTTTCCTTCTTCGGGTCTACTACGAAGATTGCATCCGGAATGTTCTTCATTTCCTTGATACCGCCAAGGTTCTTTTCCAGTTTTTCCCATTCTTTCTTAAGAGCGATAACTTCTTTCTTCGGCAGTACATCAAATGTTCCGTCTTCAGCCATTGTCTCGATCTCTTTCAGACGTTCGATTCTACTCTGGATTGTCTTGAAGTTAGTAAGCATACCACCTAACCATCTTTCATTTACATAGAACATTCCGCAGCGTTCTGCTTCTGTCTTGATAGCATCCTGAGCCTGTTTCTTTGTTCCTACAAACAGAATCTTTCCGCCTTCTGCTGCGATATCAGCTACTGCCTGGTAAGCTTCATCTACTTTTCCAACGGATTTCTGTAAGTCGATAATGTAGATTCCGTTTCTTTCTGTGTAGATGTACTCAGCCATTTTAGGGTTCCATCTTCTGGTCTGATGTCCAAAATGAACACCTGCTTCTAAAAGTTGTTTCATTGAAATAACGCTCATGTTTCTTTCCTCCATTTGGTTTTTTACTTCCGTATGTTTAGGTCCCAAAACCGTGCATCTGATGCGTTGGCACCATTGGGATAAACCACATACGTGTTTTTTTGCAACGCTCAAATTATATCACAAAAGCCCTGCATCTGCAAGGCTTTTCTTTACTATTTTATTTGACTGTTTTCTGTGATATCATTTTCTTTTTCAGCAGCTGCAAAAAAGCAGGTAGCCGAATAAAATACACAGCAGAGCAATAAGTATTCCCACGAAAATATTGGGAAGAAACATCATTATTATGATTCCGACCGCGATAAAAAACAGCGCAAATCCGATGATCCGTTTCATTTTGTTTCCATCCCTGCTTCCGGTCTATTTCTATATTGTATGTTCTGTTTCCCCGGAGTATTCGCGACGGCCTGTTTATGCTTTCTTCTCAGCTTCTTTCTCAGCTCCGTCCAGGATATCCACCACATCCTCTTCGGTCATCTTGTCCGTTTTCGGTGCTTTCAGTCTGTCGATGACATCCGGAACCATATCGAGGATCTTGGTCATCGTATCCTGATTCTTGATATTGACAAGACGGGTCGTTCCATTCTGAATGACAAGCACAGCACACGGGGTCATCTTTCCGCCAAGTCCACCGGCTCCTTTTTCTTTCTTATCCGCGTTAAATGCACCGGCACCCACTGCAAAGGAAACGTCTACAAGCGGGAGAATGATTGTATCTCCGATATGGATCGCATCTCCTACTACCGTTTTGGAAGATACCACTCCATTCATTCCTTTGAATAAGGAATCCATTGTGTCCTTGAATCGATTTTCTTCTGCCATAATCTGTTCCTCCTGTTTTCTTTCTTCTATTCTGAACGATTCTTTGTTATTTCATTCTTTTTCGCACATCTTTGATCAGTATACGGATATCTCTGTTCCAGATCAGGCACCAGACGAGCGCTGCCAGATGGAACAGCCGTAGTCCGCCCCGGATCTTAACGCTTCCTTCCAGCACTTTTTCTTCAAAATCAGGCTCTATATTCATATGTTCCCCCACAAAGGGATAAATCATACTGAGCAGTGCGAGCGTCTTGCCGGTCAAATACGGATCCTCAAAACCGAAATGAATATCCGCCGTTATTTCTTTTGGTCTCAGGAAACGTCTGATCCAGACCGTCTCTTTCATCAATTTCGCAAATGCTCTCTGATGGCTCTCATTCTCCAGAAATTCCGTAATCTGTTCTTTTGTTTCGCCGATTGCCTTTATTTTATCACAGATTTGCCGGAATGTATATTTGATCTTTTCAAATATCTTCCGGAATCGCTCACAAAGTTTTTCAATCCAGGACATTTCCTCTGGTTCTGCTTTGTGCGACTCCGTATCTTGAGACTCCTTTTTCAGATGTTCCGCATCCAGAACTTTTACGTCCTTCGATTTCGTATTCTGAACTTCTGATTTCTGTGTTTTCGTGCTTTGAGCTTCGGCATCCTGCAATTTATCTTCTGCCCGCTCTGTCTTTCCTGTTTCTGCAGACTTCTTCTCCCCCGCATTTTCCGGTAGAGCTTTCTCTTCTATTCTTTGTGTCTTCGACACATTTTCAGATTTTTCTTTATTCTTTTTTTCCCGCTTATCTTTCGGGGCCGCTTCCTTCCCTTTCTCTGATTCACTGGAAAATCTTAGCCACGCCAATCTGAGGTTCCACTTAAGCTCCCCATTTTCAAACGAAACCTTCAAACGGATGAGATGAAGCAGCCACGAGACACTTCCATGGGCTTTGATCTCATTTACATTTCCCGGGAAATCCGCATCGGCTGCATACCGTACAGGCACCAAAAGAACAATACAAACAAGCAATACCAGAATTCCCAGTATCACAGCCAGTATGATCCCTATAATTTTCAATAACAGTCCGATGAAATGGAGCATTTTCTATTCCCCCACGCTATATTATTTCTTTTCCTGTTCTCTGATATAGGAACGTATGTCCACATCGCCGGTCTTTTCATAGACTTCTCTGGTAATCTCTTCTACCAGATAGACCGCATCTTCATATCCGGATGCCAGACCGACCACAAAAATATCATCCTCGTATAACATTCCCTGCCGTAAAAGCGATGCGGAATAAAACTCAAGCTGATTCTCACCGTCTTCGATCAGGGAAAGAAGATATGTTGTCATCGGATACTTGCCCGACTTCAGATTCCGGATTATTTTTTCTTTCTTTTTACCGATGTCCTCACTGACATACAGATGTTTGTAAAACTTCATGTTTCCCATCCGTTCTGCGTCCGAATAACCATCTATTGATAGTAATACGCATTGAATATCTTTTTCGCAACACTTGTTCCGGTGATGCTTGCCGTATCTGCATTTTCCACAACTGCACTGACTACAATATCCGGATTGTCCACGTTGGAAAATCCTACGAACCAGGAATGAACAGTCTGCTTATCTACGCTGACTTCCGCCGTTCCTGTCTTGCCCGCAACGGTATAAGATTCTCCGGCAAGGGAGATTCCGGTACCGTAATTCACAACATCCGTCATATATTCAGTAAGCTGAGCCGCTTCAGCCGATGTCATCAGATCCGCATATTTCTCCGGCATGTATTTCTTTACAGTTGTTCCGGTATAATTGGTGATCTGATCTACAAGATATGGCTTCATCAAAGTTCCTCCGTTCGCAATCGCTGCGGTGATCATAGCCATGTGATACGGTGTTACCACCGTTTTTCCCTGGCCTATCGCGGTCATCATCGTCTCTGCACTGTCCGAATCACCGGTCAGTCGGAAACTGCTCTCGCGATAAGAAAGATCACACGGAAGCTTTTTGTCAAACAGAAGGTCCTCCGTTGTCTTCTTCCATTTATCTTTATCCAGCTGAAGTCCGATATTGGAAAATGAAGTATTGCAGGAATTTGCCACGGAATCAGCCAGATCCTCCTGTCCGTGAGCCGTCTGCCCGTAGCAGTGGATCGTCGTTCCATCCACTTCTATATATCCCTCGCAGTAATGTGTATAGGCATCATCGGCATCGGGATGTTCTCTTAAGTATTCCAGTGTCGTAACGATCTTGAATGTAGAGCCGGGCGTATACTGCCCCATGGTCGCACGGTTAAAAAGAGAGCTGTCCGGATCGCTGTTCAGCGCTTCCCAGTTCTCCGCTACGGTATTTGCATCGAATGTCGGCTTAGAGACCATAGCCAGAATCTTACCTGTACTGGCTTCCATCACCACCACAGCGCCCTTGTTATTGCCCAGCGCGTTATACGCGGCCTGCTGTAGCTTCGTATCCAGCGTCGTGACCACATTATCACCTATATTTTTCTCTCCTTTGAATTCTTTCGCCAGTTTTTCAAGGAAAAATGCATTGGAAGTCAGCAGATTAAAGTTCTGGATCGACTCGATCCCGTATTTTCCTTTTACTGAATAACCAACCACATGCGCATACAGATCGTCGTACGGATATTCTCTGGTCTCTGTGCCGTCTTCATCGGTCACAGTCTGTGCCAGCACTTCTCCGTTACAGTCCAGTATTTTTCCCCGGACTACCCGCTTGGCGAGAAGATCCTGGCGTACGTTATACGGGCTGTTGATCACTTCTTTGCTTTTCACTACATTAAAGTATACCATATATCCGATCATCACAAGGAACAAAGTTACAAACATATATGTAACTCTGGCAAATTCCTTGTTGGTCATCTTCTTTTTCTTAGCTTCTTTCTTTTCGCGCGCCTGCTGCTCTTTTCGCGCCCGTCGTTCTGACAGCGGCTTTTCCCGGGCCGGCTTTTCCTGAACTGGCTTTTTGCGGCTGTTTTCCCGGGACCCTTCCCCTTTCTTCTGCTCTTGGCTGCGCCGGTCTGCTTCCGGTCTGTGCTGACCGCTTTGCCGCTTTTGGGGTTGATATGGTCTTTCGTCGGGAAGGTTCTGAAGCTCTTCGTCCAGCCTGTCCATTTCGTAATTGCTGTGCTTTTTTTCTTTCAATATCCTCTTCCTCGTCTTCTCTTACTATATAAAGTCCCTGAATAATACCAAACATGATCACAGTGCTTAAAACCGAGCTTCCTCCGTAACTCACAAGCGGAAGCGTCACACCGGTGGACGGAATGAACTTTGTCACGCCGCCGATCGTGAGAAACACCTGGAATATGTAACAGGTTCCAAGTCCAAGCGCCACAAGTTTGTAGAAGCGATCATGCAGTTCCATTGCGATATTAAGAAACATAATATACACACTGACGCAGATCATCGTCAGACAGATTGCAAAAATCAAACCCATTTCCTCTGCGATTGCCGAAAAAATGTAATCCGACTCCGAAACCGGAATCTTATCAGCAGCTCCCTGCATGAGTCCCATGCCAAACCAGCTTCCTGTCCCGATTGCCATCAAGGACTGTGCCAGCTGCAAACCGCCTTCATTGTAAATCGCAAACGGATCCTTCCATGCAAGTACACGTACCCTCACATGGTTGAACAAATAATACGCCACTACGGAAGCCGCCCCTCCGGCACCCACGCCTGCAAACACATACAGCGGCTGTCTCGTCGCCACATAGAGCATAACCAGATAAACGGCAAAAATGATCAGTGCCGCTCCCAGGTCCTTTGAAATTACCAGAATCAGCACGTGAACGACGGCAACTGCAGTCGTGATCACAACATTTTTAAAACCGGTATCCGTCTTCAGGCTCGCAGCCGTAAAGAATACGAAAATGATCTTTACCAGCTCCGACGGCTGCAATGCAAAACCACCGATCTGAATGGAAAGCAGTGCTCCCCCGGTCACGGGTCCAAAAAGCACCACCACAGCCAGCATGATCACACCTGCTATCGCATAAAATTTTCTCCACTCAGCCAGTACCTTCACCTTGCGGATGATGATCGGAACAATCAGACTGATTGCCACGGCTCCCGCCGTAATGATAAACTGCTTCACCGCCAGTGAATAGGATAACCTGGTGATCATAATGAACCCGATCGCTAAAAGCATGCACATATTGTTCACGACAAGGCGCGACACCTTCGGGTATATCTTCGTATACAGAAGAATGATTGCAAGCAGGAGAACGACCTGCATTCCGTAAAACCCGATCATTTTCTTCTCTTCCGTCTGCAGATACAGTACCAGAAACGCTGTGAAATGCATGAAAAACATCAATACATTCTGACGGCGAAGAATACTTTTTTTCGTATATTCATCTGTAAAGCTAAAGACTGCAAAACACTCATACGTATAGACTGCGATCATGATGATCATGAGATATTTCGACAGCTCAACAATAATATTTACCAAATCTTCACCTACTTTATCCCTTTCTTCCAGTGTCCCCGGGTAAATTCTCCGTCCGGGTATACTGCCTCCTTCTCATAAAGCTGCAGAATCCTGCCGGTCTGCCGGGCATTCTCTACCGTAAACATCAGGCGGAATCCGCCTGCTCCAATCTGATCTGCCTCGTGCATCCGGTCTGCAAGATAGAGTGGTACCTGATTATAAATCACATTATAGCAATAATCACACTCATTTTGTACCATAAACTGTTTTCGATATCTGTCAGTTATTGTCATACAGGACGATTCTTTTTTACACCTTCCAAGCGTCTTGCGGACACATCCGGCGGATACCATCATAGGAAGGTGCCCGTACAGGATCAGTTCTCCGTCCTGCATCGGAAGTGACTCCAATTCTCTGGCAGTCAGTTCCAGCGGAGCTGTGAACCCATAAATCCCCTTCTCCTTCCAGAACGCCAAACCTTCGCGGTTAAACTGATAGAGGTTATATTCTGTCATAATACTTCCTTCAAACCCGTGTTCCTTCAGAAACCCATAGCTTTCATAATTCCGGATCATGATGCCGTCCCATCCGGCATTCAGAATATGGTCATAGCCTGCATCATACCGTTTCCGTGTCTCTTCCCGAAAAATATATGGCATGATCAGCCAGATCTCTTTCCCGGATCCTTGCACATCCCGAATGACCTCCCGAAGCATCTCATTTTCCCATATTTTCGGAAACGCAGCACAATCCGCATAGATTCGGTAGATCATCTCGGATCCTGCCAGCACGCGGATCTGCTCCAACGTCCGGGCAGAAGCAGTAAATCCACGATGCTCCGGCATGGAACCTATCGTAGAATCTGTCATGGAATCCAGCATAGAATCTATCAGCGAATCCATCATAACAGCCGAAGCATTTACCGGGATATCCTGTGTATCCGGATCTTTTCTTCTGTATCGTTCTGTCAATCTGCATTCCAGCTTCTCCAACGCCTCTCTTCGAATCTCATTGAGCTTTTGCATGGGAAGAAATGCGTTTCCTGTGATTTCAATCTGAAGTTCTTCGAATTCAAACGGGGTATTTCCTGTTTTTTCCAATTGCTTTTTCACACGTTCAGCATCGACCGGCTGATTCACAGCTTCCTGAACCACATCCGAACACACCGTAAGGCAAATATCTCCGTATGATACCGTTAGTTTAGCAGAATCTCCAACGGAAAGTATAAAAATTCCCTTAATTTTTTCTTTTATTTTTCTATCTACATACATTTCATGCAGATTCTGGATCAGCAATTCATTTCTGACGCGGCTGAATACCGCTCCTTTCTGGGCCGGAGTGTCGGCAAATGCCGGAATGGTCAGTACCGCTCCCTTTTTCACTGCCGTCTTACAGGTATAATTGTCCGCCTTCTCCTGACCTCTCCGCATGGGAAGTTCAATGATGTCCTGCGGATTCAGATCGATCAGTGCACGGCATTCAATATTCCTTCCGGATTTTTTCAGCACCTTTACCGCAGGGATCCCAGCATGGTTTGGTCTGTCCAGAGAAACCATCTCTCTTCCGTTCTGCGTGTGATAATATCCGGTGTGAAATCCTCCCCGATTATACAGATCCAGAAGTACTCTGCGATCCTCTTCTTCCACTCGGAACTTCTGTTTGGCAAACGCCTCCGGCTCTGTCCCTTCCGGCGCTCTTTCAATCAGTTCCAGATACAGATCCGTGTATTTTCGGTATAAATGCGCGACTGCCGCAACATATTCCGGTTTCTTCATTCTTCCTTCTATTTTAAAAGAATCTATCCCCGCTTCCACCATCTCGGGGATCAGATCCAGTGTACAGATATCCTTAAGACTGAGCAGATACCTGCTTTTGTCGTCTCCTTCAGCCTGATACAGAAGTCTGCACGGCTGGGCACATTGTCCACGGTTCCCGCTTCGCCCTCCAAGGAAACTGCTGAACAGGCACTGGCCTGAATAGCAGTAGCAGAGTGCTCCATGCACAAAACTTTCAATCTCCAGATTGGTCTCTTCTGCGATTTTTCTTACTTCTTCTATTCCAAGCTCTCTGGCTGTCACCACACGTGTGACACCTTCTTTTTCCAGGAGCTTCGCCCCGTCCGCACCGGTGATCGTCATCTGTGTACTGGCATGGACCGGAAGATCCGGAAATTTCTTTCTGATAAACCGGAGTACCCCGATGTCCTGCACGATCACCGCATCCAGCCCCTGACGGTAATAGGGATAGAGATACGCATAAAGCTTCTCTTCCA
>JBJENH010000056.1:11823-19180 GCA_051880095.1 Bariatricus sp.
GCATCCAGCCCCTGACGGTAATAGGGATAGAGATACGCATAAAGCTTCTCTTCCATCTCCTGTTCCTTTAACAATGTATTAACAGTCAGATAGAGCTTCTTACCGTGCAGATGCACAAAATCAATTGCTTCCAGAAGTTCCTCTTCCGAAAGATTATTCGCATAAGCGCGGGCACCGAACATCATGCCTCCGGTATAAACCGCATCCGCTCCTGCAGCCACAGCCGCTTTCAGACTTTCCATCGACCCCGCAGGTGCCAGAATCTCCACTTGCTTTCTCATACCAACCTCCTATAGCGCAAAATAGACTGTCACAAGACAGTCTATTTCTTACGGTGATTTTTCATCTCAGTTTCTAACTGTACGATTTTCATCTGTAATTCTCTGTTCTCTTCTTTCAGCTTGTCCAATGCCTTTTCAGCATTCTCATACTTTATCTGAATGGAAATCAGTTCATGCTTTAGGTCGTACATCTCTTTGTCTTTCGCTTCGATATCGCTCTCTAAGGCTCCACCCTGCTTCTTGGCCTTGAAGTAATCGTCTGCAATATTGAGTGCCAGAAGTACATTCCTGGCTTCCGCACTCTGCTTGCGGTACCCCTCGCTGCTTGTACATTCTTCAATCTTATGGTTCAGATAAGTGGACACCTTCTGTAGATAATCTTCGCTCTCAAAGCCGCTCAGTGTAAATACCTTTCCACCGATGAGAACTTCTGTGTAATTTTTTGACGATGCCATAAAGAACCTCCTTACCCGCTCAATTCCTCATTTCATTATATACTATATTTAGACAAAAACCAACTGTTTTTCTATTTTTTTATCTAAATTTCAACGAATCATTGGTTTTTAAGGTCTATTCCAGTCCCAGATGATGGTATGCCAGTTCCGTGACAACCCGCCCCCGCGGCGTTCTCTGAATCAGACCATTTTTAAGAAGATACGGTTCATAAACATCTTCAATCGTTCCTGCATCCTCTCCGATCGAAGCGGCGAGCGTATCAAGTCCCACCGGACCTCCCTGAAATTTCTCGATCATCGTCAGCAGAATATTCCGGTCCACATGATCCAATCCCTGCCTGTCCACTCCCAGAAGGTCCAGCGCGTAAGAAGCCACTTCTTCGGTAATCACCCCGTCATATTTCACCTGGGCGAAATCCCTTACCCGCTTCAATAGGCGGTTGGCAAGACGAGGAGTCCCTCTGGAACGCCTTGCCAGTTCAAGCGCTCCTTTTTTGTCAATTTCCACATCCAGTACGTTCGCGGAACGCATGATGATCGTCTGCAGCTCCTGTTCCGTATAGAATTCCAGACGGTTGACCACTCCGAAACGATCCCGCAGAGGTGCTGTAAGCATTCCGGCACGCGTAGTCGCTCCAACCAGTGTAAACTTCGGAAGGTCAAGCCGGATGGAGCGGGCAGACGCCCCCTTTCCAATCATAATATCGATCGCGTAGTCCTCCATGGCAGGATAAAGCACTTCCTCCACCTGCCGGTTCAGGCGGTGGATCTCGTCCACAAAAAGCACGTCCCCTTCCTGAAGATTATTCAGGATTGCCGCCATCTCTCCCGGCTTCTCGATAGCCGGGCCCGAGGTGATCTTCATATTGACTCCCATCTCATTCGCAATGATACCGGCAAGTGTCGTCTTTCCCAGTCCCGGAGGCCCGTAAAACAGCACATGATCCAGGGATTCCCCCCTGGACTTCGCCGCTTCAATGTAGATCTTCAGAGTCTCCTTGGCCTTCTCCTGGCCGATATAATCCTTCAAAAGCTGAGGCCTTAAATGATTCTCTATCTTCTTGTCTTCTTCCAGATTCTCGGTTGTAATAATTCTCTTCGCCATATGCCGCCCCTTACATCAAAAACTTCAGTGCTTTTTTCAGCAGTTCTTCTACCGTTGTATTCTCATCCGTCTCTACCTGACGCACCGCACGGAGTGCCTCTGTACTTCCGTATCCAAGTGCAGTCAACGCCTGAACTGCATCGGACTGTACTTCCTGTCCGCAGGATGAAGAACTCTGAACAGTTCCTTCTCCCTCCATCTGATGCGTCAGCACATCTTCAATACTCAGCTTGTCTTTCAGTTCCAGGATCAGCTTCTCTGCCGTCTTCTTCCCGATACCGGGCGCTGCCGATATAGCCTTCACATCGTTCGCCATCACCGCAAACCGCAGTTCATCGGGAGTCAGCTGTGAGAGGATCCCCAGCCCGCCCTTCGGACCAATTCCGCTCACCCCGATCACAAGCCGGAAGACGTCCAGCGCATCCCGGGTGAGGAAGCCGTAAAGCTGCAGCGCATCCTCCTTCACATTCAGATATGTATGGATCTTCACTTCTTTCCCCGGCGGCGGGAGCTGGCTCAACGACTTTGCCGGCATAAAAATGCCATAGCCTATTCCCCCCACATCAACCACTGCTTTATCTCCACTGATATAAGCCAGTTCTCCTCGAATATATGAAATCATCTCTTCTGCTCCTTCCTGCTGCTTCCCATGTCAAATCCCGCAAGTCTCTTCAGCATGGCCTCTGCCAGGATTCCGATCACAAGTCCGGTGATTGCTCCCGCAACCAGAAGCACCGGAAGATAATAGGAAACACTAAATGTCTCAACAATCAGCATGGCGATCAGAAGTTGCCCCACATTGTGCATGACTCCTCCCGCCAGACTGACACCATATACACTGAACCAGCCTTTCTTCTTCAGAAAAACCATGAACGTAAGGCTGAGCATTCCTCCCGCCAGACTGTAAATGATACTGAAAAGATTTGCAAAAAGGAAGCCGGACAGTACGATTCGGGCAACCGACAATGCATATGCTTCCTTCGTTCCCATCTTATAAAGTGCCACCACAACGATCAGATTCGCCAGCCCGAGCTTCACTCCGGGAATTCCTATGTGAAAAGGAATCAGACTTTCCACATAACTGAAGATCAGCGCCAGTGCAGTGAACACTCCGAAATATGCCACTTTTGTTCTCAATTTGCCGCCTCCTAATTCGTAACCGCATCCAGCTCCGATTCATCCTGATTTGCGATCTGAAGAACGATATTATTCGGAAGGCAGATAATATTTTCCCGATTCTTTGATATCGCTTTCTGCTTCATACAGAGCTTATCCGGACAGTCGGCCGAAATCATCTTCACTGTGCCGTCCTCGATCCGCATCGTATTCGTTCCTCCGTTCAGCTCTACTTCCTGATCTTCCGACAGATCATAGGATGCCACAACCTCTCCGTCTATCCGCACAGTCACATATCCCGGATGCTTGTCCCCAAGCCAGAATCTCAGCGCACAGATCGCCGCTGCAACCACCACCACGAATAGCAGTAAGATCAAGTCGTTCTTTCTCAAATTCTTCTTATTTTCCATCACTCCACCTCTCTTCCGTTTATTCTAGCACAACACATCTGTGAATGCAACCAAACGTTCGATTGATTTTTGTCAGCAGGCACATTATAATGGTACTATTATAACACATCGGAGGAAATTATGAAAAAATGGAAATTAACGGGGATTCTTCTCCTCATTGCGATACTTCTTATCAGCGGATGCTCCAGCATTTCAAATGAACCTGCTTCCAGGACTTCCACCTTCTTTGACACAGTGATTACCATCACGGTCTACGATAAAAATGCGGACCACATATTAGACGAGTGTATGCAGTTATGTAAGAAATACGAACTTCTCTTCAGCCCGACAAATGAAGAAAGTGAGATATACAAGCTGAATCATGCAGGAGGCCAGCCGGTGGAGCTTTCCCGCGAAACCATTGAGGCGATCGAGATCGGGCTGAAATACAGCCAGCTCACGGAGGGTAAATTCGATATTACCATCGCACCGCTGATCGATGCCTGGGGATTCCGCGGTGATTCTCCTTCTGTCCCGTCAGACAGCGCCATTGCGGAAGCAAAGAATCATATCGGCTATCAGAACGTCAAAATAGAAGGAAACACCGTCCGTCTTGCCGATGTCAAATCCGCCGTAGACCTCGGCGGCATCGCAAAAGGATACATCGCTGACCGTCTTAAAGAGTATCTCAAGGAACAGGGTGTCAAACACGCACTGATCAGTCTTGGAGGAAATGTACTTGCGCTCGGCGGAAAACCGGACGGAACCAGTTTCAATATCGGAATCCAAAAGCCGTTTGAAGAAACCGGCGTCACGATTTCTTCCGTAAAACTGAAAGATAAATCCGCCGTCACTTCCGGCATTTACCAGAGGTATTTTGAACAGGACGGGGTCCAGTACCATCACATTCTGAATCCGGTCACCGGCTATCCGTATGAAAATAACCTTCTGGGCGTTACGATTATCTGTGACTCTTCCGCTGAAGCAGATGCACTGAGCACAACCTGTTTTGCACTCGGTCTAAAAGCAGGTATGAAGCTGATCGAAGATACACCTGCTGCCGAAGCGGTATTCATAACCTCAGACTACGAAATGCACTATTCCAGCGGATATAAGAAATAATCCCCAAAACAGTGCACTTCGGCTGCAATTATTAATTTAGAACAAGCGGCCAGCGGATCTCTGCCTTGAAGAGATCTGCTTCGGTCTCTATGACGAAGGTTCCCTTCTGGAGTTCCACGAAGCTTTTCACGATGGCAAGCCCCAGACCGGAGCCTTCAGTATTTCTGGAAACATCCCCACGTACGAAACGGTCTGTGATCTCATCCGGATTGAAATTCAGCTCCGTAGCAGAAATATTTTTAATCCGGATCACGGCCTCCTTCTCTTCTTTTCGGATTTCTACATAAACGCGGGTGCCTCCAAGCGCATATTTTGCCACATTGACCAGCAGATTTTCAAAAATCCGGTAAGTCTTCTGACTGTCCAGCAGAAGGATCACTTTCTCTTCCGGAAAATCCGTGCGCAGTGTCAGATCAGACGCTTTGATTTTTTCATCCAGCTCCAGTTCCACCTGCTTAAACAGATTCACAATATCGACCTGAACCAGATTCAGAGAAATATTGTCGCTGTTCGCTTTACTGATCTCAAACAGATCCTCGATCAGTACTTTCAGGCGCATAGATTTCTGTTCCAGCACATCAATATAGGATTTCCGCTTTTCCTCGTCCGTCTCTTCCTTCAAAAGATCCACATAGGTAATGATCGCCGTGAGCGGTGTTTTCAGATCATGAGACACATTCGTAATCAGCTCCGTTTTCATACGCTGACTCTTTACCTCTTCTTTGACCGCTTTTTTGAAGCCGCTCTGTATCTTCTGTATCTCTTCGCGGAACGGGCTGAAAATTCCAAGATCTTCCTTGATTTCCACATCCAGATTCCCCTTTGCAATCTCTCCCGTGGCTTCCAAAAGAAGCGCATATTTCGTACGGATATCATCAAAACATTTCCGCAGGATGAAGAATAAAATGACCGAATAGATTAAAAGTGCAAAGATACCGAACACCCACATCATGCAACAGATCAGAAGGATACAGAAATTTACCATAACGATTTTCAGGATCACTTTGGTATTCTTCTCTTTCAGATCGATATCATAAAAGGAATGGTATAACTTATGAAGTTTTTCTTTGATCCATTCATAAATATTTTTCAAACGAAGTCCGGACTTTTTCCAAAGCTTTACACATAGTACCCGTTGTGCAAGGTACCCCTTGATACCAAGTGTGTAAATCTGCCTTGCGCATCCTCCGATCCAGTATGCTACAGCAAACACAGCCATCCAGATCAGAAAATCTTCCGGATAGATTCCTCTTCCCGTATTACGTGCCACCAGCCATCCGCAGTGACCCAAAATCCACGCCACGGTACAGCATCCGATAATCAGAACTGCTTCAAATGGTGCATGAAAAATGCGTTCCTCCCCGGTATGAAGCGTCTTAAAGCGAGGCAAAAGCATGGCAAGAAGGATCATCAGCATGGCAAGAACGAAGAAAGTGTATACTTCGACATCCGGTGCACTCTCGTTGACATAAATCTGAGACACCAGATAACAGTCAAGATTTTCCTGCGTCATTCCAAAGTAGAATACAGAATGAACCGGTGCTCCCGGAAGTTCATTATCCAGTATCGGGTCACAAAGCGGATAGTACGTCAATTCGCCAATAATTCTGCGAATGCTTTTTTCTGTCTCTTCTTCTCTGTCCCCAATGCAGTCAAGATAATAAGGCGTTCCGTTTTCATCATATCCAAACGCAACTCCAAATGCGTACTGATCCCATTTTCTCAGAATATCGTTTTCTTCCGTATCCGTAATAATGGTTGTATTCTCTGTTTCAGCAGATGTTGCTTTGGAATCATCTGTATTGGTATCCTCTGTAGCAGGATCCTTCGAAGCAGGAGCTTCTGTCGTCGTCTCTTTTGCTATTTCCATCTGATAATTCACATAAGGAGCCAGCCCTTCAAACACCTGATAAACCCCGGTATATTCAGACCTCGGAAGATATCCATAGGCATCGTCCCCTTTGCCTTCCGCATAATAGAGCACATAACTGCTCATGAGCATTTCCTTTATCAGTTCTTCTTTATCCTGATAATAATCCAGCTCCAGTTCCTGTCTTTCTTCCATAGCGCGGTAGAATTTTCCATAATTCTCTACCATAATGATGCTTGCGACTGCAAGAGCAGCAACGATCAGCACGATCGCAAGTTTATGCCTGTTTTTCAATTTTGTATCCAACGCCCCACACCACCTTCAAATATTTTGGTTCTTTCGGGCAGCTCTCAATCTTCTCACGGATATTCCGCACATGCACCATGATCGTATCCGTATTGATCGCCCGTTCATTCCAGACTCTTTCATAAATCTCTTCGGAAGAAAATACTCTTCCGGGATTCTTCATTAATAGTAAAAGAATCTTATATTCGATCGGTGTCAGTTTGACCGGTTCTCCGTCTACGGTTACTTCCACGGTATCCTCATTCAGTTCAAGACCACCGACGACATGTATATTCTTCCCTTCGTTCTGTCTGTTTAATTTTTCTGCAAATCTCCGGTAGCGCCGAAGCTGTGAATTCACCCGGGCTAAAAGCTCCATCGGTGTAAATGGTTTCGTAACATAATCATCTGCTCCGATGTTCAGTCCCATGATCTTATCCACTTCTTCCGATTTTGCCGACAGCATGATCACTGGGAAATCATGTTTCTCACGAAGTTTCATTGTCATTGTGATTCCATCCATCCTCGGCATCATCACATCTACGATCGCAAGATGAATTTCTTCTCTTTCTATCATCTTAAGACCTTCAACACCGTCCGCTGCCTGGAACACCTCATACCCCTGGTTTTTCAGATAAATCTCAACGCCTTCTCGGATTTCTTTATCATCTTCAACTATTAATACATGATTCATTTCCATGTTCTTTTCCCTCATCTCTTCCATTCATTGCGTG
>JBJENH010000057.1:0-3288 GCA_051880095.1 Bariatricus sp.
CTATAGAACCTAAGCCACGGTAGGAAGACTTTCCGTTGCTGTTTTTGTTCATGTGCCCAATCAGAATGATTGCACAGTGATATTTCTCTGCAAGCACCGCCACACGTTTCATTAACGGGCGGATTTCATTTGCCCGGTGCATATCAACCTCTGCACCAAGGAAGCCTTGTATTGGATCTAATACCACCAGACGGGCTTTTGTCTGCATAATTGCTTCCTCTAGCCGGATATCCAGCATAGTAAGTGGCTGTTCCCGGTCATCAATGACCAATACTCTGGAACAGTCTGCACCAGCCGCCAAAAGCCTCGGTTTAATCGTATCGCCCAGCCCATCCTCTGCAGTCTGATAAATAACATTCACGGGCTCCATTGGACTTTCCAATAATTTCGTATCAGAATCAGCAGCCATTTCTGCTCCACTCTTTTCCTCGGTTGCCTGTTCCTGCTCCGGCAGAATCTTTTCTCCTCTGGTCAATTTTGCAATGATCTGAAGTACCATAGTGGTCTTGCCTTCACCGGGATCTCCCTGAATAATCGTTACCTTTCCGTAAGGGATAAACGGGTAAAACAGCCATTCAATCTGCTCTACTTCCACCGTTTCCATGTTAATCAGCTTCAGATCCGGCTCCATTCTTTTTGTTTCTGTTTTCTTTGTCTCTACCTTGTTCGTTTCCATCATTCCTCCTTATTTTCCCGTTGAAAGGAAGCGGGGATTTTGATAGAATACCCATAGATAGTTTTTGGTGAGTATTCTACCAAATCCCTGCCTTTAGGTGTTTGCCGACACTTAAAGGCTTTTTACTGTCCATCTTTCATCCCTTTCATCGTTACCGTAATCTGTTTAATCACATCCAATAAATCTTTTGGTACTTCCTCACCTCCTTTGATGCGCTGAAGCTCCTCCAGAACTTTTGCCAGTTCCATTTTCAGTGCTTTATACACTCTTGGATTCCCTACTACGACAATTTCTTTTTCCTGCAGGCGCCGGACAATATATTCCTGCTTCGTAAGTCCGGATAATCTGACCAGAGTTTCAATCAATTCATCCTCTTCCGGTGATACCCGGAAAGCTACAGTCTTATTTCTCCAACTGCCCTGACTGTCCATGTTTTTTGCTGACATCTGTTTTCCTCCTCTACTTCGCAAATTCTTCTGTCTCAAACATTACATCCATCCGTTCCTGATCCAATCGCTCTACCATCTCTGTCTGTACGGATGGAAATAAATGCGCATACCGGTAAGTGATCTTTTCCGCAGAATGCCCTACACGTTTCCCGATTGCAAGAGCTGTAAATCCCATATTAATCAGCAGGGAAACATGACTGTGACGAAAAAAATCCAAACGTTTGGATTTTTTTCGATATCCAAACTTAAATAAAATCCAAACCTTTTGCAGATGATGCTGGAAATGCAATAAATAGCATCTGAAAAGGTTTGGATTTTATTTTTGGGGTATGATTCCCTTATAACAAAAAGGGAGGTCATACCATGGATTTACAAAACTTAAAAGAGCACCATGAAGAGCTTCTTTCCTTCATGGAAAACAATGGTTATTCCAGTACTTACATACGCCGATTCAGGGAGGAAATCAACCGTATACTGGCTAAAGCAGACAGCCACGGCTGGCAGTCCTATCGGGATGTTTACCTTGATTACTTAAAAGCTCCGCATTCTAAAGACTATCTGCGAAACAAAAGAACTATCATCGGAGCGTTGGAGCAGTTTGATGACTTCGGCCGCATGCCTGATGGCAGAAGCCGACATACCTTGTTTGAGAGGGGATTCTATCACCTGCTTTGTTCCGAATTCCGAGAATTGATTGATTTTTACCGTATATATGAAAAAAAACGGGGAAAGAAGGAATCGACCATACGGGGTGAAGCACTCAATACAGCATCTTTTTTACATCAGATGCAGCAACGGGGTGCCCAGTGTCTGGATGCAATAACGGAAGAGGATGTCCTGTCATTCTTTCTCGCAGAAGATGGTTCTTTGCAAAGAAGCTGCTCTTACAAGAAAAACATTGCAGCAGTGTTCAAAGCAGGGCTTAACTGGAAAGCAGCACAATGCCGGAAGGTGCTCAGTTTCCTGCCTATGCTAAGAGAAAACAGAAAAAATATTCAGTATCTTACACAGGATGAGGTCAGGCTTCTACGGGAAGCATCAGAAAAAGGCGAAGTTTCCGCACGTAATCGGGCGATTCTCTTCCTGCTCCTTTTTACGGGGCTTCGGGGTTGTGACATCGCCGGGCTTACCTTCCATTCCATTGACTGGGAAACTGAACGGATACTGGTCACACAGCAGAAAACATCCGTACCCTTAGAACTTCCGCTTTCTGCTGTTGTGGGGAATGCCATATATGATTACCTGGAATCGGAAAGGCCGGATACCGGCTGCCCCCGCCTGTTCCTGACAGAAACACATCCCTTTTCACCATTGTCTACCCAGGGAATTGCAAACATCGTAATCAAAATCTGTCGGATTGCAGGAGTGCGGCAGAATCCAGGAGACAGGAAGGGGACACACATCTTCCGGCACAACCTGGCATCCTCTATGCTGGAAAACGGTGTACCACAGCCTGTGATCACACAGACTCTCGGACATACAGCCCCGAATTCCCTTGAGCCTTATCTAAGGGCAGATTTTGTACATTTAAAGGAATGCGCCCTGAGCGTGGAACAGTTCCCCCTTGCAAAGGAGGTGCTGTCCATATGAAAGAATTCCGTTCGTTCCTTTCCCCACAGATTCATAGCTTTATAAGGTACCGGCAGGCATCCCAGCGATGGAATGATTCTTCCTATGAGGAAAACCTGATGCTGTTTGATCATTACTGCCACGCGAATGATCCGTGTGCTACCGCACTGACACAGGAAATGGTTGACGGCTGGTGCCGGCAGCGGAGGACGGAAACCAACAACTCCTGCAGGTCGAGGATTTATGTGGTAGACAGCTTCGTTCGTTTTCTGAACATGCGAGGCCTGTCCAATGTTCAGCCTCCGCAGATTCCCCGGAAAGAAAGGCGGAGATACCTACCGCATGCCTTTACAGAGGAAGAACTTTTCCGGTTTTTCCATGAATGTGATAGCATACCGGTCATCAACAGTAGGAAAGAAACCATTATAAGAAAAATGTCTGTCCCTGTGTTTTTTAGGCTTCTTTACAGCAGTGGGATCCGTACAAATGAAGCCCGGCTACTCCTCAGGGAAAATGTGGATCTGAGAAGAGGGATACTGGATATCCAGTATTCCAAGGGCCATGACCAGCACTACATTGTTTTGCACGATTCCA
>JBJENH010000058.1:0-1169 GCA_051880095.1 Bariatricus sp.
GGTGTCTCATAGATGATATACTCAATCTCCTGAAATTTGCCGTTGATATTTGCCTGATGGCGGCGTACATAACCGCACTTATCCAGTTCACGTATTCCACTGGAAATACTGTCAACACCTTCTTTACAGATAGAAGATAATCCACGAACTGTATAATGCCAGCCATCCGGCAGGGAAAGCATCAGGGATAATAAACCTTTGGCTTTCAGCGAAAGATTCTTGTCACGCAGGTGATAATTGGACATGACTGTAAATCCTTTGGTCTTTGAAATGCGTATAACCGCCATAATAAATCCTCCTCTATAAAAACAGGAGCCGTCGAAATGCTGTCCATTTCTGTGGCTCCCAGATAGTCTGGCTCCGAAAAGCCCTGTTTAGTTTTCACATCCTTCATTGATGTCGTAGATTTCTGACATCAGCATTGCTCCCATCCGAAATCCTTCTACAAAGAAATATCCCTGCTCAATAGAATTGAGATAGTTTCTCCGGGATATGAGGTTGTCCAGTTCAGAGCGCTGCTCGTCAGTCAGTTTTTCCATGTAATTGTGGATAGCCTGAGAATAGGAAGCCTGTTGGGAGGCATATTCCTGATTCCGCCACAATCGGAATCTGTCGTTTGCAGAATCGTATAACTGCTCAAGAATTCTTGTCATTTGGATATCCCGTCCCTTCATCTGTCATTACTTCAATGATCAGCCGAGCACCAATGCGGAATCCCTCGGAGAACATATTGATGTGTTCCATTGTGATTTTATCGGTATAATCCTCCATCAGATGGAAGAAGTCCTCTTTTTGCCTGTCATTTAAGGTTTTTACAAAAGAGTTTTCCTCGTTCATGACTGCTTGGATTGCTTTTGCAAATGGTTCTTTTTTTCTAGGGTTGAAAAACTCCATGACGTTTATCTGACCATAATATAAATCTTCAATCAGTTTGTGCATACTAAATCTCACCTTCTGTATTATTTGTTGCCATTGCCTGGTATTTTCGAGCTGGAAAAGTATTGTTCCAGTGCACTAGAAATGATCTCTTCAATTTTTTCCTGGGGCGTATTGGCAAAATATTTTTGGTAAAAACGTTTGGATACTTTCATGTTCTGGTATTGTTTGCGTTTGGATTTTTCTCTATCCAGTGCCAGCATGAAAGTACGGATCCCATCCTCAGTTAAGCC
>JBJENH010000058.1:1269-3286 GCA_051880095.1 Bariatricus sp.
GCCTCTGCAAGCTCTTTTCGGCTGTTTTTGGGTAAACGTTCTACAGGGGGTGATTCAGCTTGTTTACAGCCCGACAGAAGCCTTAACTCGTGGTCTATATCATTTCTACGTCCCTGACTGATCATCTCGCTGTAATGAATGGAAATTACAGCCGCCTGCTCAGAGGGAAGCAATTCGGAAAAACTGCGCTGAATCACATTGGTTTCTATCACATAATAGCGGGCTTCACTGTCAGTCAATCCTTCTTTTATAATTGCCGGAATTGTATTTAGACCGGCGAGAGAAGCGGCATTCATTCGATTGTGACCCGCCAGCATTTCATAATAACCATCTGTCAGGGGCTGGACAATTACAGGAACCAGAACCCCTTTGTCGCGTATGCTTTCCACCATATCATCCAGGCGAGTACCGGAGTATAAATGGAATGGATGATCATGGTAAGGTTTGATCAGTGCAATAGGCAGTTCTACCAGAGAATCCCCTTCGACTGGAACTCCACGGGTGGGAGTGTACAGATCAAGTGCATCGTTGATGATGCTTCTGCGCGGCGCATTTATTTTCATTGCGAATCATCTCCCTTCTTTGCAATGAATACTCGTACTTGTGTGGAGTGGGATGCCGGTGCAGAAGTACTTTGTGCAAGTGATAATTTCTGATCGAGTTCAACAGCAAAGCGTTTATAAGCACAGGCAGCTTTTGAAGTGGGAGCGTAGTCAAGAACACTCTGAGCATAGTAAACAGATTCTCCGACTTTAACATTCATAGGAATGGAATTTTCGAAAATCGGAACGGTACCACTGTATGCATCCCGAATTTGACTGCTGATAATCTTACAGAGATTGGTTCTCTGTTCACACATGGTCAGCAGGATACCGGCAATTTGGATTTTCGGGTTAAAGCGAAGTCGTACTTTGTGAATCATTTCAAGCAGAGGCTGCAATCCGGCTGTAGAGAGAAACTGTGGATTAACTGGGATAAGAAGCTGATCCGCAGCAATCAGTGCGTTGACGCTTAAATTGTCCAGTTTCGGGCCGGTGTCTACAATAATGTAATCATAGTCGTTGTGTAGCGTGCTGAGAATGTTGGACAGGAACCGTTCACAGCCAATCTCATGGCGCAGCATTTCGGATATGGCGGATAATCTGCTACTGGAAGGAATAAGATCAATCCCGCTGCAATGCAGAATGAAGTCCTCCTTTGGTGGAGTAGGCAAGTCCTGTGCCTGCATATCCATCAGATGAGCGATATTTACTGACGGAGTTCTTGGTTCTATTCCGAAGCAAATGGTCAAAGATGCCTGTGCATCGAAGTCTACAGCAAGTATTTTCTTTCCCATCTGGCTCAGAGCAGTAGACAGGTTGTGTACGGTAACGGTTTTGGCGCAGCCGCCTTTTTGGGCGCAGCATACAATCACTTGTGCCATGGGGTAATCTCCTTTCTTTAGTCTCTCCTAAAAACAGTCTTTACGATTGCTGCAATCATGTACAACATGCTGCTGGCAATGCGAAAAGCAAAGACAAAAATGCCAATCAAACCGCCAACGAGAATATTGATGACGATGATGCCCGCCGCATTTGCAATACTGCATTTAGATGGAACGAGCCAGATAAACATTTTCTGTATGCCAAATGGAATCCCAATCAATATCCACATGAGGGCGTAATCACAGCTACCATCGGTTGCCAGATACAAAGGCTGGCAGAAGAACGCTGTCAAAAGGGCAATGATGATTGGGACCGCCAGGCGTTTGAAAAATTCTTTTGCCATAATTCCCCTGCCGGGTGGCAGGATGCCTCCTTTCTTTTGAAAAGAGCGGGCTGGAGTCAATCAAGCCAATAATTCAATAATTGTGGGTTAATGAAAAAAGATTGGAGGCCACACCTGTTATGCGGGATTCCAATCATTTAGTGATAGCATGATTTATATAATCATGTTATAATACAAAAGGACAAACCAGCCCGCAACCCGCATAAAACGGTGGGTTTCTTGATTTGTCCCTATTATATCGTAAGCGTAT
>JBJENH010000059.1:0-5799 GCA_051880095.1 Bariatricus sp.
AGATTTGTCCGGGAGGAAGAAGTCCGGGAGAAAGTGCTGCTTCTGGCAAAATCACTGACAGAACAAGAACTGCGCTGGATGAAGGCGTATCTGAATTCGGTCCTCGACAGGAAATACAGGATTACCGCAAAAGTGAATAATTCCTGTATCCCTATTTCGTTTATTTCGATTACAGATGACAGTGAATATAAAGTAATTAACCGTTTTAACAATCTGATCAGCGAACTTCTTACAGAAACGGATAAAGAAATTGAGTTGTATGTAGATCTTCATGGATTTTCCCTGGAGGATTCATTTGTGTGCATAAATGCGTTATATGCGCTTCATGAAGATCCAACCAGTATCATCAGAATCAGGGATGTCGTGGATGAAAAAGCGGTTTTATCAGGTTATTTACATGAGATCAATTTGTCATCTGAACGATATAAAGTCCAGAAGCTGATGATCGGATTCAACGCATTTCTTCAGAATGGGAAAACCGATATTTTGAGGGAATACTGGGAAGAATCGAAAACGCGGAATCCGGGACAGGATAATGCCTATATTGACCGGCTGCTTTTGGCGATGAGTCACGTGGATGCCGGAATTTCGCTGTGCAGTATCGGTGAACTTGAGAAGGGAATTTACGGGCTTCGGAAATTATTTGCCAATAGTGACATGCAAACCGAATTTACAGATGAAGGCGAAGCGCTTTTTATGACACTCAAAGAAGGAATCATGAATGATTACGGAGCACTTTTGCAGAATTCAGAAGGCGAAATTGATTCCTTAGAACTTGTGAAATGGGCTTATAAGAAGAAGTTTTATCAGCAGGTCATTACGATCATCGAATCAAGAATGCCGGCTGAGATGATTAAAAAAGGCATTTTTTATCCTGCAGAAAATGAGAATGAAAAGATGGCATATTTGAAAGCGATCAATTATCATTACTGGGATTCGCTTCCGAAGGACAGGTACATGTTTTATGATCTGGAGCATTATTTCATCAAGTTTTACGGAAGGTTTGGTGTCAATTATAAGGATAAAAGAACAGACAAAAATGCAGAATACACGTCACGCAGAATCGAACAGGTCTTTGGCGGCTGTGAGAAAAAAGGCCTTTTGCCTGCGCATTCACTGGTGAAAGATAAGGAACTGCTGACGAAGGTGCTGGATCAATATTATAGACTTAGCGGTGTGCGAAATTCGATAAATCATGCCATTGGCGATAAAAATGATGATGTCCTGAGTGAGTCTAAGATATGGACGGATGTCGGCAGCATGATCGCTGATTTTATAGAGACATATGAGAGAGCCTTGGACATGGCCGCCCATCAGAACTGGGTTCAGGCTAAGATCACTGAGGATGAATTCAAAGATTATGTTTACCATCATGGTCCCAGAATGGATCCGGACTTTCGAAATGTGTCTGGTTATCGGACTTATTTTAATGCGAAACCGCAAAAGAATAAGAATAAATACAATCATAAATACAACAACAGAAAATCATCATCCGATTACGGATATAAGAATGAAAAAACTGATCAAAAGGTGGAACAGAAGCCGGATATTAATATTGCAATTTCCGTATCAAAGAATAGAGGAATCGGAAGCTGGTTCAGAAAATGGTTCGGTACAAAGTCGGAGAAAGAAGAAATTCAGGAAATCTCTCAGGGGAATATCAATATTAAAATAAATGTTGATTAGATGTTTGGGGATCAGGAGGAGGAAAATTGACTTGAGCGATCATTCAATCAATACAAATAGTTTGTCGGTCAAAAAGGAAGTGTGGGAGATCGGCGGGCCGGCAATTGTAGAGAGCTTATTCACTACGTTTGCCAGTATCATTGATACCAAGATGGTATCTGCTTTAGGAGTTGCCGCAATTTCAGCAGTCTCCGTAACTAATCAGCCGAGGCTTTTTATCTTCTGTATTTTTTTCGCGATTAATGTTGCCATTTCCGCATTGGTTGCAAGATGTATGGGACAGAAGGACCGAAGAAAAGCAAATGAATTTCTGGTTTCAGCCTTCATCCTGGCAGTAATAGCTTGTATTGTCATAAGCATAATCTGCGTGGTCGCGGCAAAACCGATCATGATACTTTGCAGCGGGCAGAAAGATACGATGGCATTGTCCATCGCCTATTTCCGGATCGTTATGGGCGGAATGATTTTTAATACTCTGTTTATGCTGATCAATTCCGCCCTTCGAGGATGTGGATATACAAAACTTACGATGCAGACCAATATCGTGTCAAGCCTCGTCAATATTTGCTGCAATTATCTGTTAATCGAAGGGCATTTTGGTTTCCCGCGACTGGGAATCAACGGTGCAGCCATAGCAACCGTTACGGGCACAGCGGTGGCGCTGGTCGTAAGTATTGTGAAGCTGTTTGATGAAAAATATTTTGTAAACGCCAGATACATAATCAAAGAACATATTAGAATTTCCAAAGAGACATGCATCGAGTTTTTTGACATGTGGAAAAATATTTGCATCGAAAATCTTATGACCCGGGTTGGATTTCTGATTTCCAGTATGATCACTGCCAGAATCGGCTCATTTGATATGTCCATCTATTCGATCGGTATGACACTTATGAACATAACATTCGCATTTGGCGACGGTTTACAGTCGGCAGCGGTTGCTCTGATTGGAAGATCCATCGGGGAGAAACGGGTAGATAAGGTAAAGGATTTCATGGTTGCAGTTCAAAAATGCGGCCTGGAATGTTCGATTGTAATAGGTTTGCTCTACGCTGTGTTTGGACGGCTGTATTATAGCTTTTTCTCTTCGGATACGCTCTTCATTAACAAAGGAATGGTCGTAAGCTTTATCATTGCCATAATCGGGCCGATTCAGGTGGCACAGATTATTTTCAATGGTGCATTAAAGAGCATGGGGTGCACGAAAGAGACCCTGTTTGCGGCGGTGATCAGTGTTACGATTGTAAATCCTGTTGTGGCATTCGTGTTAACGTATATGATGGGAATGGGAATCTGGGGCGTGTGGATCAGCATATTTGTAAGTCAGCTGACCAGGCTGGGGATTCTGTTGAAGTTGTATTGGAGACAGGTTGCTGGGGGAGAATTATGGGGGAGGTAAGATGTCTATCTACTTAACGATATGGTCAGCTTTATTGACAAAGAAGATGTTCTGACACTGCTCATTCATCTTGGATATCTAGTATATGACCAGAAGAAGAAAACTGCTTACATTCCAAATGAAGAAATCCGGCAGGAGTTTATTTCTGCTACAAAGAAATGGAAGAAATAGGTGGGGACGGTTCGTGGTCACTTTAGTGACCACGAACCCGTCCCCTAGTTACTTAAACTGGAATCCTTCTTCCCGCAGTGCCGGAATCAGAAGTTTCAGTGCTTTTACAGTCTCAGCATTATCATCATGAAAGATGATAATATCTCCATCTTGCACCGAACACATGACTGTGTCAAAGATATCCTGTGCGTTTGGTGATTTCCAGTCCCTGCTGTCGAGTGTCCAGAGCATCATCGGAATGCCGACGATCTTTTCGGTATCTTCCGTATATCTGCCATAAGGAGGCCGGAAATAGTTGGCCGAATAATCCGGCAGGATTTCTTGAATTTTCTTTTCTGTCAAGCGGAATTCATACTGAATTTTTTCACAGCTTAATGTGGTCAGATCGGGGTGAGAGAAGCTGTGTAATTCGATTTTGTGGCCGCATGCGTTCATTTCCCGGATGAGCTGCTCATTTTTCTCGACTTTTTCCCCGACCACGAAAAAGGTTGCCGGAACCTGGTGTTGGTACAGGATATCCAGAATCTGTGGTGTATAGGTGGCGTTCGGCCCGTCATCGAAGGTCAGCGTGATGGTGGGGCTGCAGGGATTATGCTCTACTCGGATCGGCTTACGCCTTTGTCGTCTGCTGCCGAATAGGATGAGTGCACCTGCCAGACACAGGATAAGCAGGAGTATCAGGAGACAGAACGGCATGTTTCGTTGTTTTCGATTCTTTTGTTTTGAATTCTCCCGTTTCATCGCCATGACTCCTTTTTATGCAGTAATTTGCTGAAGTATCCCTGCAGGGACGCGGTGCTCTGGATAAGCTGGAACAAGAATAAGAATCCGATGAAGCCGGACAAACTGTTCCGGAATGGAATTCCAAGTTTTTTCTGGTACAGGTACATGCTCAGGTAGAGCAGGAGGCAGATCCCGACGGTAACTAAGGTGAGGCAGCCTGCAAAATAATAATAGCCGAGGCATGCGAGCAGGATTCCCGGAATGAGTCCGAACAGGAAAGCGAGATCGAGGTAGATCACGCAGACGTTCATAGACACGAAATAGCGGGAATAGCCGGTTCCCTGACGCCAGGGAGGCACTTCGGATAAGCCTTCCAGCATGCCGATGGCCCAGCGTTTCCGCTGATTGTAAAGGCCGCGCAGCGTATCAGGAACCCGGGTGTATCCGACTGCAGTCGGTTCATAGGTGGAAGAAAGTTTCTTCTGCAGAAGCTGGTAGGTAAGGACAATATCCTCGCCCATAACCGGTTTCCATCCGCCTGCTTCCCGGACAGCATCGGTGCGGTAGGCACTGAAAGCGCCCTGGGCGACCAGTGTGGAGCGGTAGCTTCCCTGAAAACGCTTCACTGCTGCGATGCTCAGCAGATAGTCATAATTTTGCATGCGTGCGATCAGAGAGGATCTCGCATTCTGAACGAACAGATTGCCGGCGACGCAAGCGCTTTGCCGGGAGATGATGTGGTTCATGATATTCTGTACTGCGTGTTTTTCCAGACAAGTATCCGCATCGACGGTAAGGAAAAACGGGGTACAGACCAGCTTTAGACCGTGGTTTAGTGCAAAAGCCTTGCCTTTTCGGCGGCAGTATACATATTCCAGGGAGCGATTCTGCCCGGGCTTTTCCTGCGTGGGTTGCTTTTGCCCGGAATAATCCTGACAGAGTCGTTTCTGCATCTCGCCTACAATCTCTTTTGTACGGTCATCGGAGACATTGTCGATTACGATAAGCCGGATATGACCGGCATATTGCTGGTTGAAAATCGCCTGGATGGAGCGCACAATCGATTTTTCTTCGTTGTAGGCACACATCAGAATCGTGATATCTTCCTGTACATCCGGATATTTGTGGACTTTTAATTGCATCATGTTTGAGAAAAACATGATACTCATCATAAAACCGGGGAGAAGAGCAATGCCGATGATGACCCACCAGACATAGAATGATGGGAGAAAATATGAGACTTCTTCTGCCCAGTAAACGGCAAAATATGATGAAATGGCAAGCCAGATGCCGCCAAGACTGATAGAAAGAATGAATTTCGATTTCAAAATATCACCTTTTTTGTTTAGTATATGAGTCGACAAAATCAGTGGTGAATCTTCGTAATATATGAACAATAAACAATCTAAAAAATTGACACATTTCAGTAGAATTAAGCTCTATCGAAAAATACCTATTTCATTTACAATATAGAAAAAGGATGAAAGTGATCAGGCTTCGCAAGGGAGAGAGAATATGGAAAATATTATTGAGATCAAGCATTTGAATAAAAGTTTTGGTGAGGTGAAAGCGGTTCGGGATCTGAGCTTTTGTGTGAAGGAGGGAGAGCTTTTTGCCTTCCTCGGCATTAACGGGGCGGGGAAATCGACGACGATCAACATTATGTGTGGTCAGCTTTCGAAAGACAGTGGAAAAATTGTGATTGACGGAAGTGATCTGGATCAGAATGTGGATGCAGTTAAGCGGGAGCTTGGCGTGGTGTTCCAGAATTCGGTTTTGGATAAGGCACTCAGTGTGCGGGAAAATCTGGAGAGCCGGGC
>JBJENH010000059.1:5899-18678 GCA_051880095.1 Bariatricus sp.
GAGAATATGACGGTTTTCCTTACCACGCATTACATGGAAGAGGCGGCGGATGCGGACTATGTCATCATTCTTGATAGTGGAAAGATCGTGGCGAAGGGAACGCCGCTGGAACTGAAGAACCTGTATACCGGAGATTTTATTACGATTTACGGAGCGAAGGAAGAAGAGATCCGGATGCTCGGCGCAAGGTACGAGGCGATCCGGGATGCCTACCGTGTGTCGGTGCCGAATACGGCTACGGCGACACAGCTGATTCTCCGTTATCCGGAGATTTTCAAAGATTATGAGATCACGAAGGGGAAAATGGATGATGTGTTCCTTACCGTGACGGGAAAGAAACTGACGGGAGGTGTGTAAGATGCGGGAATTACGTGCACTTGTAAAACGGGATACAAAATTATTTTTTAAAGATAAAGGAATGTTCTTTACCTCGCTGATCACACCGATGATCCTGCTGGTACTGTACGCATCTTTTTTGAGCAGTGTGTATGAGGATACCTTCCGCTCTTCGTTGGAGGCGGCAGGAATGACAGTTTCTGACAAACTCATCGGCGGCTGTGTAGGCGGAGAACTGGCTTCATCGCTCTTGGCAGTCTGCTGTGTGACCGTGGCTTTCTGCTCCAATATGCTGATGGTGCAGGATAAGGTGAGCGGTGCGAGAAGGGATCTTACGATTTCACCGGTTAAGAGCAGTACATTGGCGCTGGGATACTATATTTCCACACTGATTTCCACGCTTCTGGTATGCTATGCTGCAACGGCGGTCTGCCTTCTGTATGTCAGCAAAGTGGGATGGTATCTGACCATGAAGGATGTGCTGCTCCTTCTGCTGGACGTATTTCTTCTGGTGATGTTCGGGACTGCGCTTTCCAGTATTATCAATCATTTTCTCACCAGTCAGGGCCAGATCTCCGCGGTGGGGACGATCGTCAGTGCGGGATACGGATTCCTGTGCGGCGCTTATATGCCGATTTCCCAGTTTTCAAAGGGACTGCAGAAGGTGATCTCATTTCTTCCGGGAACCTACGGAACCTCCCTTCTTCGCAACCATGCGCTCAGGGGTGTATTTGAAGAGATGAGCAGTCAGAATTTTCCATCCGAATTGGTCGAGGCGCTTAAAGATGCGGTCGACTGCAACCTGTATTTTTTCGATACACAGGTGAGTGAATCGATGATGTATCTGATCCTGGTAGGATCGGTGCTTCTGCTTCTGGTGATCTATGTGCTTCTGAATATGCTGCACGGAACGAAGGAAAAATAAATGGATTCCCAAAATGAGGAGGGACTATGGAGTATTGTAAATTACAGATCGGATGTATACTGGTTTTGATGTACATCATGGTGATCTATTATAAAGAGAAGCGGAGATTCCAGATCAAGGATGGATTCTCTCTTTACGAGCTGTTGATGATGGTCGGATTTGTCAGTCTGATTCTGGACGGTGCGACGGCCTATACCGTTAATCATCTGGACACGGTGGACCCCACATTGAATCTGATCCTGCACGGACTGTTTCTGATCAGTATCGATACGCTGATTTTTACGCTGTTTCTCTATATGCTGGCGGTGACAGAGGGACTGCCGAAAGACAAGGGAAAATTTCTGCTCCTCTGTACGCCGTTTGTGATCAATGTTGGAGCTGTGTTGCTTTTTCTGGGAGATTTGGAATATCGGACCGGAGAAATCAGCAACTATTCTATGGGCGTGTCGGCCTACACCTGCTTCAGCATGGCGGCGGTGTATATTGTGCTGACGATGGTCATTACGCTCAGAAGATGGGATTATATACAGAGCCACAAGCGCATGAGTCTGGTCTCATGCCTTGTGGTTCTTGGTGCTGTAACGTCATATCAGATGGTGTTCCCGGATTCGCTTATTACCGGTATCGGGTCAATCATGATTGTTCTGGGAGCGTATATGAATCAGGAAGACCCTGCTATGAAAGAGCTGAGCCGTTATCACGACGAGATGGTCATGGGATTTGCAACCCTAATTGAGAATCGGGATAACAGCACGGGCGGCCATGTCAAACGGACGACGCAGTACGTGAAGCTGCTTGCGGAGGAGCTTCGCGACCGGGGATATTATAAGGAAGAATTGACCAAAGATTATATGAAAAATCTGATGATGGCAGCGCCAATGCATGATGTTGGGAAGATCGCCGTGCCGGATGCGATCCTTCAGAAACCGGGGAGACTGACTCCGGAAGAATTTGAACAGATGAAACTGCATACGGTGAAAGGTGGAGATATCATCCGGGAGACATTCAGCAGGATGGGAAATGAACAGTATATGGAGATCGCATACGAGATCGCACGACATCACCATGAGAAATGGAACGGCAAGGGGTACCCGGACGGGCTGAAACGGAAGGAAATTCCTCTCTGTGCGCGAATCATGGCGATTGCAGATGTATTCGATGCGGTGTCGGAAAACAGGTGTTACCGTGCGGCGATGCCGCTGGAGCAATGCTTCGATATTATTGAAGAGGGAAGCGGTCAGGATTTTGATCCGATCCTGGCGGAAGTATTTCTGGATATCCGGGATAAAGTAAAAGAAATAAAAAACTGGAATTGATGCCTGCTATATGGTAAAATTTAAAAAATGTCTTGAGCGTTTATTTACTTAAGTGGGAGGCTTGCTGAATTGAAAGAACACAAATCATATCGAACGATTCGGATCAGAACGGTGCTGGTATTCCTTGTCTGTCTGATCTGTATAGGCGGTGCCGCATATCATATCTGTCAGTTGAGTGCGCAGAGACAGAAAGAGCAGGCAAGCTATACGGCTGAAGCGGCGTCCAGAAGAATTGAGGCTCAGATCAACAAATACCTTGTGGTGGCGGATATTTTGAAGAAATTGGTGGAAAGCGGTTATGAGATCGAGCCTGATGATTTTCGGAACATGTCGAAATTCATGATGGACGATGAGGGCGTTATCGAAGGAATTGAATATGCGCCGGACGGAATCGTGGAGGAAGTATATCCGAAGGAAAAGAACAGGGCGGCGATCGGACTGAATTTCTTTGAAAATCCGGAAAGAAAAGAAGAGGCTAATCTTGCGAAGAGAAGCGGTCAGTATACCATCGCAGGACCATTTGAACTGGCGCAGGGCGGAACAGGAGCCCTCCTTCTTGATCCGATTTATCTGGATCGTGAGAAGAGAGAGGAGAGTTTCTGGGGATTTTCTGTTCTGGTTCTGAACTGGACCGCCTTTCTGGAAGAAGCGGGACTGGACAAGATGGAAAGCTCCGGTTACCATTATCAGATCTGGCACACCAGTCCGAATACCGGTGAGAAAGTGATCATAGCAAAATGTGAAGATATGGATATGGAACAGGCAATCCAGGTGATCTGTGAGGTGCCGAATGATACCTGGTATTTTAAGATCCAGGTCGGAGACGGCTGGATCACGCCGGGGCAGAAATGCTTTGCAAGCTTATGTACGATCGTCATTTCGATGATCATTGCATTTAGCTATTGGCAGTATGCACTTGTGCAGTTTCAGAAGAAGATCCATAATGAGGAACTGGAAAAGGCGGCGAATGAAGCAAGATCCGCGAATGAGGCGAAGACGCGTTTCCTGTTCAATATGAGTCATGATATCCGGACGCCGATGAATGCGATACTCGGATTTACCGAGATTGCCGAGGTGAACGCGGAAAATCCGGGTATCGTTAAGGACAGTCTCGGAAAAGTGAAGGTTGCGGGAAAAGAGCTTCTGGACCTGATCAATGAGGTGCTGAATATTTCCAGAATTGAAAGCGGGACGATGAAGCCGGTGCCGGAACAGGCGGATTTGCGTGATTTGGGACGGACCATGGGGCTTCTCTTTGAACAGTCCATGGCCGATAAGGGAATCCACTTTGAGATTGAGACTGATCTTCGTGACTGTCAGGTGATCTGCGATATGAAGCACATGCGTGAGATCTGCGTGAATCTGCTTGCAAACGCGCAGAAATTCACCCCGGAAGGCGGTCATGTTCTCTTTTCGGTTTCGCAGAAAGAACGCATCGGAGAGAAGTCTTCCGTGTATGAAATTCGCATCTGTGATAATGGTATCGGAATGAGCGAGGAATTCCAGAGAAAACAGTTCGAGCTCTTTGAGCGGGAAGAAGGGGAGGAGGTTGCCGGAATCGAAGGCACCGGACTCGGACTTCCGATCGTGAAGCGCCTTGTGGATATGCTGGAGGGAGAAATTACGTGCCACAGCAAAAAAGGAGAAGGAACGAGCTATACACTCCGGTTTGTCCTGGAAGAAGCGGAAAAGACGGATTCTGGTGCAGAGGATTCTTGCATCGGAACCGACAACACTTCTGCCGAATTTGAAGGCATACATGCGCTGCTCGTGGAAGACAATGAACTGAACCGGGAGATTGCGCTCTATATGCTGCAGGAAATGAAATTCCGAACGGATACGGCCGAAAACGGTGCCCGCGCGGTGGAGAAGGTGAAAGGCTCTTCGGCAGATCACTATGATATCATTTTCATGGATGTTCAGATGCCGGTCATGAATGGATATGAGGCAACCAGAGCGATCCGGAATCTAAACAACCGTTCTCTTGCAGAAGTGCCGATTATCGCCATGACTGCCAATGCATTTGAAGAAGACAAGCAGAACGCCGCTGAAGCTGGGATGAACGGGCATGTTGCGAAGCCGGTGGAGATTCAGAAGCTGATGGAAGCGGTAAGGCAGGTATTGCAGTAGGATTTTCGTTCATAACCGACAATTACATATTCAATAATTACATATACAATCATTTCATATTATATTTACACAAACAACAGGGAGGAACTCATTATGCCAGTATTTGACTTTAAGAATTCGCCGGAAAAGGCACAGATTTCCGAGTGTACCTATACGATCTTTCGCACGAATGTGTCGAAGACATCGCCGGAAAATCCGATTCTGATTTTAGACAATTCGATAGAAGCACTGAAACACCACACTTGCGGGATGTTCATCAATCCGGTCAAGCGCACCGCATTTGAAATAAAAGAAGATAATCAGGTGGTCCAGGCCGATATCCTGAAGATCGATGCGCGTTTTGTAAGCCTGATCAAATGGCTCGGTGAAAATCATATCAGTGTCCGTCTCTCCGGTGCGGATACGGCGGAAGGATATGCGGTATATAAGATCCGTGAAATCGCGTTCGGAGGGGGAAGTAAACTGTCTGCGGAAGACGGATTCCTTCAGTTTATGATCGAGCGTCTTCTTTCCAGCAATGCTCCGACTGAGGAAATAGAAGATGAAGACCAGGAGGAAGAAGGAGACAGCATGAAGCTGACCAGCCTCCAGAGTATTACGGATTTTATGAATTGCGCGGGAAGAACACTTCCGGACAATATCCGTCTCTGGGCGAGAAGAAATCTGGCGGTCGCGCGCTCCAATGAAGTTTCCCAGGAGGAACGCCGCCATGCGCAGAGAGCTCTTTCAATCATGATGAACGTACAGTGGAAGAGTAATTATTTTGAGGCTATCGACGTGGAGGAAGCGCGCCGGATCCTGGATGAAGAGCTGTACGGAATGGAGCGTGTGAAGCAGAGAATCATTGAGACTATCATCCAGATCAACCGGACTCATACGCTTCCGGCTTACGGTCTTCTTTTGATCGGACCGGCCGGAACCGGAAAGTCCCAGATTGCCTACGCGGTCGCAAGGATTTTAAAACTTCCCTGGACGACGCTGGATATGAGTTCTATCAATGATCCGGAACAGCTTACCGGAAGTTCCCGGATCTATGCAAACGCCAAACCGGGAATTATCATGGAAGCTTTTGCCATGGCAGGAGAGTCGAATCTGGTATTTATCATCAATGAGCTGGACAAAGCGGCTTCCGGCAAAGGGAACGGGAATCCGGCGGATGTGCTCCTGACGCTTCTGGATAACCTGGGATTTACGGACAATTACATTGAATGTATGATTCCGACAGTCGGCGTTTATCCGATTGCAACGGCAAATGACAGGGATCAGATTAGTGCGCCGTTGATGTCAAGATTTGCGGTGATTGAGATTCCGGATTATACTTTGGAAGAGAAGAAGATCATTTTCTCAAAATTTGCACTGCCGAAAGTTATGAAGCGGATCGGTATGTATGATAATGAATGTGTGCTGACGTCGGAAGGACTGGACGCTGTGATGGATATTTATAAGAACACCAGCGGAATCCGTGATCTGGAGCAGGCGGCCGAGCATCTGGCAGCCAACGCGCTCTATCAGATCGAGGTGAATCATCTGGATTCAGTGACCTTTGATGAGAAAATGGTGCGGGAACTGCTCCCGTAGAAGAAGGAAAAGCTCGATATATGAAAATAGCGAAATCAGGATAGTGGAACAATTCCGCAGAAAAGAGGAATCACAATGACAGAAATATATGAGGTGGCTGAAGCGCAGACGGAAGAAGAAAAAGAGCTGGAAAAAGCCGCCAAGAAGAAACTGATCCAGGATATGCAGAAAGAAGAGGAGGAAGCGGCAGAGCTTCCGGAGCAGCCGGAGACCATCGATGTGAAGGACGGTACATACACGATCGCGGTGGAACTGGAGGGCGGAACGGGAAAGGCGAGTATCACTTCCCCGACCGAAATGACAGTGAAAGACGGAACGGCCTGCGCCAGGATCCAGTGGAGCAGCGATCATTACGACTATATGATCGTGAACGAAGAAAAATATCTTCCCGTTAATGAGGAGGGCAATTCGGTATTTGAGATACCGGTTTATGTGTATGACAGGGAGATGGAGGTCATCGCGGATACGACAGCGATGAGTGTACCGCATGAGATAACGTATACTTTAACATTTCAAAAAGAAACGATAGAAAAAAAGGAAAGTGTGATTCCATTTTCTGGTATTGCTGTGGCTGCAGCGGCGATTGCTGCAGCTGTATTTTTTGTTGTACGCAAAAAAAGATGTAACAGATAAGAATCATTTGTCTAAATTTGTTGACTTCTCGGATAACTTTTAGTATTATCTATAGTTGGAAACAAATTGGTGCGAATTACTGACATGGATAAACGATAAAAGCCACAAACTGATAGAAATGACAGGAAGAGGAGTATGTGTTATGAACGAATTGAGACAGGAAGAAGTACAAAGGTCAAATGTTAGGGCAATAAACCCTCAGCCGGCCAGGCAGGATGATGAGATGGAGATTGATTTACTGGAACTGTTCCAGGTGCTTTTGCAGAAGGCATGGGCAATCATTCTTTGCATGGCAATCGGTGCAGGACTTGCATACGGCGGAACGAAGATGCTTCTGACTCCGAAGTATTCCGCGTCTTCACAGATTTATATTTTGACAAAGACGACAAGCGTAACTTCCCTCGCCGATATTCAGATGGGTGCACAGCTCACGGTAGACTTTGAAGTGCTTGCGAAGAGCCGCCCGGTAGTTGAGGAAGTCATTGATGAACTGAATCTGAATTATACATATGAAGACTTGGTAAAGACGATTACGACCGAGAATCCGTCTGATACACGTATCCTCAAGATGACCGTTGAGAACGAAGATCCGAATCTTGCCAAAGAAATCGCGAATACTATGGCAGAAGTAACTGCAGAGCGTGTGGCATATATCATGTCTACCGACAAACCGAAGATCGTGGAAGAAGCGGTAACACCGGCGAAGCCGTCCAGTCCGAGCACGATCAAGAACACAGCGCTTGGCGGAATGCTGGGAGCAGTTCTGGCTATGGGTATCATTGTGGTTGTTTATTTGTTGAATGACACGATTCAGACAGAAGAGGATGTCAGAAAGTATCTGGATCTGCATACGCTGGCAGCTCTTCCGTTGGAAAAGAGGCGTTAACAATTGAAAGATAAGGGAAGAAAGATTTTGATTATTTTGCTTCTTGCGGTGGCGATTGGATGTGCAGGATATCTGATCTGGCATTATATTTCCGCTTCAAAAACGGAAGAGTCATACGAGGAAGCGAGAAAAGAAGCGGAGATTGAAATATCGGAGACAGAGCCGGATCAGGAGGGAGAAGCGGTGCAGGTGCCGATCGATTTTGCAGCGCTTCAGAAGACGAATTCGGATGTCTATGCATGGATTCGGATCGACGGTACGAAGATCGACTATCCGATCGTGCAGAAGAATGACGACGATAATTACTATCTCAATCATACCTGGGAAGGGAAAAGTGCAGCGGAAGGTGCGATCTTTACGCAGGCCTGCAACAGCAAGAGCTTTCTGGATTTTAATACTGTGATCTACGGACATCAGATGGGTGAGGGCGTTGAGACCATGTTCCATCAGCTTGGAAATTATCTGGATGCAGATTTCATGAAGGATCACCGGGAGATCGTCATCTATACGCCGGATCATATCCGCACCTATAAGGTATTCGCGGCTGTTGTATACGATGACAAGCATATTATGCAGTATTATAACTTTGTTATGAACAGTGAGCGTCAGGCATTTCTGGATTCGATTTATAATTCCAGAGATATGAGAAATCAGTACTGTGACGATGTCGATGTGACGATAGAGGACAGGATCATTACACTGAGCACCTGTATTTCCGCAGAATCGAATCACAGATTATTGGTGGAGGCAGTTTTGACAGATGAAAAATAAAAATATTATCATAATCGTCCTTGCGGTCGTCTGCTGTGCGCTGCTTGCAGGGGTCGGCTATACGATCCTGAACGACAAAAAGAAAGAGGAGAAGGCAGCGTCCGAGTCCGCCGGAGACCGCGGGACATCGCAGTCGGGCACGGTCGTTGTGGATGGTGTGGAATACCGGCCAAACACGAATCTGCAGACTGTTTTGTTTATGGGAATTGACAGACAGGAAAAAGCCGCAGACGGAGAAAACAGTCCGGGCGAGAATGGACAGAGTGACAGCCTGAACCTTCTGATCGCTGATCGGGAAACCGGAAAAGCGCAGATCCTGCAAATATCGAGGGACTCTATGGTCGAGATCGATATTTATTCTGCATCGGGAGAGAAGATGATGTCTGAACAGGGACAGATTGCACTGCAGTATGCGTATGGCGATGGGGAAGAGCTCAGTTGCCGTCTGACAACAGAAAAGGTGTCGGAGCTTCTGTACGGAGTCGACATTCAGTCCTATCTTTCTCTGACACTGGAAGGAATGATCAAGACTGCAGATGCCATCGGCGGTGTTACGATCACGATTCCGGAGGATTATACGGACATCGACCCTGTGTTTGTTAAGGGAGAGACGGTAACCATGGATGGGGAACTTGTCGAGAAATATGTCCGCACCAGGGATATTGATGTGCTTGACAGTAATGTGGACCGTATGAAAAGGCAGCAGCAGTTTATGAGTGCACTGATCGAGAAACTTCAGGGGATGGAGGGCGGCAGCCAGTATATGAGTTTGTATCAGCAGATGGAACCGTACATGGTGACAAATATGACTGCAGACGAGATGAAGGCCTTGTCCGAATATGAGATTGCTTCTGAGACACTGGAAGTTCCCGGTGAGATCATTTACAAAGATGGGCACGCCCAATTTATCGTAGACAACAAAAGTTTACAAAAAATTGTGTTAAAAACATTTTACAAAAGCAACTAAATGTGTTATAGTATCCTTTGATAAGGGTACAATTCTAATTAGTATCACAAAATTTATCGTAAGGAGGACGAATAGTCATGAAATCAAAAGTTTTAAAGACGATTGGACTTGTAGCGGCAATGGTAGCATGCGTTGGAATGACCGTTTTTGCAGCACCGAGCCCGTCAGCAAGCACAGTTGTAACAGGTGCAAGATCCGACAAGGCTGAAGTAACGATCTCTGAAGTAACTGCTGAAGATCAGGCAGTAATAGCGGAAATCAAGACAGAAGAAGGATTGAAAGCAGTTCTCGGCGATGATTTCAACGAGAATATGACAGTAGCTGCTGTTATTAATGTTTCTGTACCGGAAGGAACCGAATTCCCGATCGACATCACATTCGATATGAAGGGTGTAACTGCTTCTACTAAGGGAATTATTCTTCATTATAACGGATCTGAATGGGAAAAAATCCCGACCACAATTGCTGAAGGAACTATGACAGGTACATTTACATCTTTATGTCCAGTAGCTTTCGTTGTTGACAAGACAACATTGGCTTCCGGAACAGCTACTTCTCCGAAGACGAGCGCATCTGCAGTATCTGCAGTAGCAGTTCTTGGTCTTGCAGCTTTAACAGGTGTATGTGGACTTAAGAAAAAAGAAAACTAATTAGGTTTTGGTACATGATTAGAAGAAAAACTCTTCTTTGCGGCGGGATCATCTGACCGCAGGAAGAGTTTTCTGCTTGTAGGAGTATAAAAATGAATTTGATTGACATTCATTGTCATATTCTCCCTAAAGTTGATGACGGTCCGGATTCCGTTGAAGAATCCCTGAAGATTCTGAAAGATATGAAAAGACAGGGAATAAAGCATGTTATCGTTACGCCGCACTATCGTCCGGAGATGTTTGAACCATCAATGAAAAGGGTTATTTATTCATATCGGCATTTGCGTGATATCGCGTATGATATGGGCGTGTCTATGAGCCTTGGCTGTGAATACTATCGGAATGAACAGATCATAGACCATATGGATAACAGAAAGCGACCGAGTATGGCCGGAAGCAGATATGTACTCATTGAGTTCTCGATGAATGATCTGTTCCCGACGATCCGGAATTATGTGTACGAGCTGCTGACCCATGGTTATCAGCCGATCATCGCACATGTGGAGCGGTATATCTGTTGTCAGAAAATGGAAAAGATTCAGGAACTGAAGGACATGGGGGCATTAGTTCAGGTGAATGCGGGATCAGTGCTGGGTGAAGAAGGATGGAAGCTTAAGAAATACTGTCTGGATCTGATGAAAAAGGATCTGATTGATTTTATTGCATCGGATACACATAATACGAGTGACCGTAAACTGAATTTGAAGAGATGTGCTTCTTATGTTACGAAAAAAATGGGAAAACAATATACTGAAAGGATATTTTTCAATAATCCGTCAAATATATTGAAGAACAGGTGATTAGATGAAAAGAGTGAATATAACGCTTGAACAGAAAAGCTATTCAAACCGGGAAGAAATCAGGGCGCTCCGTACGAATCTGCAGTTCTGCGGAGATGATAAACAGGTCATTATGATGACGAGCTGCCTTCCGGGAGAAGGTAAAACATCCGTATCGATCGAACTGACAGAAGCGATTGCAGACATGGGTAAGACTGTCATTCTGGTTGATGCGGATATGAGAAAATCCGTGATGGCATCCAGACTGAAGGCGAGTGAAGTTGATAAGGGATTATCGCATTTTCTCTCAGGACAGTGTACGCTTGCGGAAGCGATTGTGGCTACAAATGTACCGAAAATGCATCTGTTGATGTCCGGACCGCTTGCTCCGAACCCCACAGAACTGCTGGAATCCAAGAGATTTCAGGGGATGGTTGATTCGCTTCGTAAGGTGTATGATTATGTTATTATTGACTGCCCGCCCCTTGGGCTTGTTATCGATGCCGCGATCATCGCCCGTGAATGTGATGGCGCGATCATGGTCGTAGAGTCATCTAAGACCAAATACCGTCTCGCCCAGGACGTAAAAGGAAAGCTGGAACTTACGGGAATTCCGATACTTGGAGTTGTGCTGAACAAAGTAGAGCGTAAAAAACATAAAGGATACTACAGTAAATATTACGGTAAGAACTATAAGAAAAAAGGATACGGCGAATACTATGCTTCAGTTGATGAAGACAAAAAATCAAATAAATCCAGAAAATAGTATTTTTTCTCTTGCATTTATCGCCAATATCTGATAAAATAACCATTGTTGTGAGTCCATACATTTGGACATATTTGAACGGTAGGAGGTGCAATCATGGCTAAATGTGCTATTTGTGAAAAGAGTGTTCACTTTGGAAACAACGTAAGTCACTCTAATAGAAAATCATCTAAGATGTGGAAATCTAACGTAAAATCTGTAAGAGTTAAGACAGAGAACGGCGGAGTTAAGAAAATGTATGTTTGTACAAACTGCTTGAAGTCCGGTCGTGTAGAAAGAGCTTAATTTTCAGGTTTATGAAGAAGAATCCTGAGAATCATTTAAGTTGGAACGGAAGAGAGAAAGATTATTTTGATATTATCTTGCATACTCAGACAAGTAGAGAACCGAGTGTTGACAGCTTAGGTTCTCTTTTTCTTGTAAAATAGTTCCGAATAGAGTATAATAATAGAAGCCTATATGGAGTCGTAGAATTGGAGGTACAGATTATGAAAGGAAGTATGAGTACTGATTTAGGTATTATTACGGTTGACCTTGATGTCATTGCGAAGTATGCGGGTTCTGTTGCGGTAGAGTGCTTCGGAATCGTTGGAATGGCAATGGTGAATGTGAAAGACGGACTGGTAAAGCTTCTGAAAAAGGAGAGTCTGACAAAAGGAATTCGTGTTTCCATTACGGATGATAACCGTATCACGCTGGATTTTCACGTGATCGTAGCTTACGGGGTGAGCATTTCTGCGGTTACAGAGAACCTGATCAGCAACGTTAAATATAAAGTAGAAGAATTTGCCGGAATGACTGTCGATAAGATCAATGTCTATATCGAAGGTGTGCGGGTAATCGACTAATTAAGGAGGATCTTGTCGTGGCAACGAATACTATCAATGTGGAGATGCTTGCAAAGATGTTTCTTGCAGGCGCACAAAATATTGAGGCGAAGAAGGAATTTATCAATGAACTGAACGTATTTCCGGTACCGGATGGAGATACGGGTACGAATATGTCTCTGACGATCATGGCGGCAGCCAGAGAAGTGACTGCT
>JBJENH010000060.1:0-3214 GCA_051880095.1 Bariatricus sp.
TTCATCACAACGTACCGTTTGAAATCATGTCCTTCCCAGAAGCTCTTCAAAAACGGTTTCTCCCGGATCTCTTCCAGAGATGTTCCGTGAACCGTCGCGAGCATGATCGCGCCGCAGTGCATCGCGTAGGATACGGCTTCCACATCCCGGGACGTTCCGATCTCATCCACAGCCACGACCTGCGGGGACATGGAACGAATGAGCATCATCATCCCCTCCGCCTTCGGGCAATTATCCAGAATATCCGTGCGTTTCCCCACATGATTCTGTGCCACTCCCTGATAACAGCCGCCGATTTCGGAACGCTCATCCACCACGCCTACATTTTGCCCTGCAAGATACGCATTACCATCCGAAATCTGACGCACCATGTCCCGAAGAAGTGTCGTTTTGCCTCTCCCCGGCGGTGAAATGATCAGCGTATGGCAAAGCCGTCCCTCTTCCAGTACCTCCGGAAACAGCCGGTCCGCACATCCCCTCACTTCATGACAAATTCGAATATTTATGGAGGAAATATATTGAAAATTACGCACATGTCCTCCGTCTGCTATGATTTTCCCGGATATTCCCACCCGATGACCTCCGTCAATCGTGAGAAATCCCTGTTTCATTTCTTCTTCATAGGCATATAATGAATAGTTGGCTATGTATTCCATTGTTTCCCTCAGTTCTTCGCGCGTCACAATGTGCGTGAACAGCTTTTCCTCCCCATCGCATCGGATCACCAGCGGCTGCCCTTCCCGGAGCCGGATTTCCTGCAGTTTTGAAAAATCAATCCCTTCATTCAATATGATCCCGCGGATCCGCTCCGCCAGCACTCGGATAATCTGGTTTTTCTTCTCTCTTCGCATCTTGTCCACCTCTTTAAACCAAATATATGGGCGAGATTCCTTTTTTATACCAAAAAAAGAACCCTTCATCTCTGAAGAGTTCTTTTGTATTTAAACTATATATTATTCAGCCACGTCTTTGATACTGAAGCTGAGACGTCCCATCTTGTCCTTTCCGAGGCAGACAACCTTAACGTGGTCGCCCAGTGTCAGAACATCTTCTACATGGTCGATTCTCTGCTTAGCAATCTTGGAAATGTGAACCATTCCTTCTTTACCCGGAGCAAATTCTACGAAAGCGCCGAATTCCTTGATGCTGACAACGTCACCTTCCAGAACCATTCCTGCTTCCAGATCGGTCACGATGATTGCGATCATCTTCTTCGCTTTTTCCATGTTCTCAGCGTCGGTTCCGCAGATTGATACATTTCCGTCATCTGTAATATCGATCTTCACGCCCGTCTTATCGATGATTGCATTGATGGTCTTTCCTCTCTGTCCGACTACATCGCCGATCTTGGACGGATCAATGCTCATCTGAATGATCTTCGGAGCATATTTTCCGACTTCCGGTCTCGGCTCAGCGATCGCTTTGCTCATGACTTCATCCATGATGTAAAGTCTTGCCTGTCTTGTACGTGCGATTGCTTCTTCAATGATCGGTCTTGTCAGTCCGTGGATCTTGATATCCATCTGGATCGCTGTAATACCTTTCTTGGTTCCTGCTACTTTGAAGTCCATGTCTCCGAAAAAGTCTTCCAATCCCTGGATATCGGTCAGTACCAGATAATCATCGTCGGTATCACCGGTCACCAGACCACAGGAAATGCCTGCAACTGCAGATTTGATCGGTACACCTGCTGCCATCAGTGACATGGAAGATGCACAAACGCTGGCCTGGGACGTGGAACCATTGGATTCGAAAGTCTCAGATACGGTACGGATCGCATATGGGAATTCTTCCTCTGTCGGAAGTACCGGCACCAGTGCTCTCTCAGCCAGTGCTCCGTGTCCGATCTCACGACGTCCCGGTCCTCTGGAAGGTCTTGTCTCACCTACAGAGTATGACGGGAAATTGTAATGGTGCATATATCTCTTAGAGGTTTCCGCTTCATCCAGTCCGTCCACTTTCTGAGCTTCTGAAAGCGGAGCAAGTGTGGTAACGGTACAGATCTGAGTCTGTCCACGTGTAAACATGGCAGAGCCGTGTACTCTCGGAAGAAGGTCTACTTCTGCTGCAAGCGGACGAATCTGATCGATCGCTCTTCCATCCGGACGCTTATGATCTTTGAGGATCATCTTGCGGACTACTTTCTTCTGGTACTGGTATACGGCATCCGGAAGCTTTGCCAGCCATTCTTCGTTGTCTGCAAATGCTTCTTCCAGTCTTTCTGTCACTTTGCGGATGTTCTCTTCTCTTGTCTGTTTGTCATCGGTAAATACCGCAACTTCCATCTCTTCCGGTGTCACGATCTCCTTCATTGCATCAAAGAGCTCTTCCGGTACGGCAAAACTTACATAATCATGCTTCGGCTTTCCGCACTCTGCAACGATGGTTTCGATAAATGCGATCACCTTCTGGTTCACCTCATGTGCAGCGAAGATCGCTTCAATCATCTTATCCTCCGGAACTTCATTTGCACCGGCCTCGATCATGATAACCTTTTCCTTCGTAGATGCAACCGTAAGTGCCAGATCAGATTTCTCCTTCTGTGCCGCAGTCGGGTTGAAAACAAATTCTCCGTCAACCAGTCCGACCTGTGTAGAAGCAGTCGGTCCGTCAAACGGGATATCTGAGATTGCCGTCGCAATCGCAGAACCAAGCATTGCTGTCAGTTCCGGCGCACAGTCCTGATCTACAGAAAGAACCAGATTCTCTAAAGTTACATCATTTCTATAATCCTTCGGGAACAGAGGTCTCATCGGACGGTCGATCACACGGCAGGTAAGAACCGCATTTTCAGATGCCTTTCCCTCTCTCTTATTAAATCCCCCCGGGATCTTTCCTACGGCATATAATTTCTCATTGTATTCTACACTGAGCGGGAAAAAATCGATTCCTTCTCTCGGCTTGTCTGATGCAGTTGCTGTTGACAGTACAACCGTATCACCATAGTGCATAAGCGCTGCTCCATTTGCCTGCTTCGCAACTCTGCCCACATCAACGCGAAGAGTTCTGCCCGCAAGCTCCATTTCAAATGTTTTATACATGCTATTCTTCCTTTCTTCTATTCACTATATGTCGCCGGCAGCCTTTTCCGAAACTACTGAAAAACATACCTTCCTCTCCGGATGCAGATACACTTTTCAGTGGTCTCGGATCTACATACTGCCACAATCTTACACATTATATCACAGCAAGTCCATAGTTGCAAGGGAAAAGT
>JBJENH010000061.1:0-18653 GCA_051880095.1 Bariatricus sp.
TTCTTCATTCTCGAAGAACCACTGAATGGTACGTCGGATCCCTTCCTCAAACATGGTATCCGGTACCCAGCCAACCTCTTCTTTGATCTTATCCGGAGCGATCGCATATCTTCTGTCATGCCCCTTACGGTCTGTAACATAAGTGATCAGATTCTCGCTCACCAGCGCTTTTCTCGGATCGCCGTCAGGCAGCATTTCCTGAAGCGTATCAAGTATAATATGAATAATCTCTATATTCTGTTTTTCGTTATGTCCGCCTATGTTGTAGGTCTCAAACAGACGCCCCTTTTCCTGAACCATGTCGATTCCCTTCGCATGATCCTCCACATAGAGCCAGTCCCGGACATTCTTCCCGTCCCCGTATACCGGAAGCTTTTTCCCCTGAAGCGCATTGTTGATAATGAGCGGAATCAGCTTCTCCGGAAATTGATACGGTCCGTAATTATTACTGCAATTGGTGATATTTGCCGGAAATCTGTAAGTATCCATGTAGGATTTCACCAGCATATCGGAAGAAGCCTTACTCGCAGAATACGGACTGTGCGGATCATACGGTGTAGTCTCATAGAAATATCCGCCGTCATCATCCAGGGAACCATATACCTCATCCGTGGAAACATGAAGAAATTTCTTATCGTCTTTATATACATTATCGCCGATTTCCCATGCCGCCTTTGCTGCATTTAACATAACGAGTGTTCCGAGAACGTTTGTCTTCACAAACACGTCCGGATTCTTGATGCTTCTGTCCACATGACTTTCCGCCGCGAAATGTACCACCCGGTCGATATCATTTTCTTCGAATATCTTATTGATCGCGTCCGCGTCACAGATATCTGCCCTGATAAAAGTATAATTATCTCTGTTTTCCACATCTTTCAGATTTTCCAGATTCCCCGCGTAGGTCAGCTTATCTACGTTAATGATCCGGATTTCATTATCATATTTTTTAAACATGTAATGAATATAGTTTGAACCGATAAATCCGGCTCCTCCTGTAACCAAATAAGTTCTCATGATGTCCTCCCATAGTTTGCTTTATACTGTCGGGTCTGTCGGATCCCAGTTCTGTGATAACGGAATTTTCGCATAAACCGGTTTTCCGAGCGGTCCCGGATTGCTGTTATTGTAAATAATGACTTTCGTACTTGACGCGCAGTTATCATAGATCCATTTTGCATCTCCACTGCGGAGTCTTACGCATCCCTGTGATGCCCATGTTCCGATTTTGTTATATTCTTTTGCCCACAGAGTATGATTGTCAAACTTTGTATACGGAGGTGAATGGAAAAGTATGTGTCCGGTTATTCTGGTACACCACTGTCCCATAGCTCCATAAAGCTCATGCCATCTGTATTTATCTGATGTATAGAATGTTCCTGTCGGAGTCGCTTCACCTGGCGAACATGCAAAAGCTATCACCGGAATAATATATCCGCGTGTACCGTCTTTCGCATATACCGTCACACAGCTTTTCTGCTTGTTAATACGGATCTCATAGCTGGACTGTTTACCGACAATACTTCTGACATCCGTCTTCAACTTGCCATCCACATAATAAAGCTTGTATCCACCCTCATAGAACCATCCGTTCTTTCCTTCTTTGAAGCTCTCTTCGGTGCTTCCCGGTGCCGCAAATCCTTTCGGAACGATTTTGATCTGAAGCGCTTCCATACGCCAGCTCAATTTCGTCGTGCCGGCAGCAGCACCATTGGATGCCCATCCCATCCATCCCAGGTTCTGTACATGGCATCTGTAATAAATGTCAAAATAGTCCGCCGCCTCACCGGTCAATTTAATCTTGATTGCTTCGATACGTTTGCTTTCACCCTTTGTACCTGCGTACTCGCCTTCCTGTCTCCAATCCTGCCAGCCGATATCCTGCACGTGAGCACAGTACTCGACAGAGCCCTCAAGAACATCTTTACTGCTGTCATCCAGAGAGACTTCAAAGCCTTCTACTCTAAGAGACTCACCCGTCGTTCCGAGTGTCCCCCCTCCTGTCACTTCCTCCGTATCACCGATACTCTGCACATGTCCTTTGTATGTAAGCTCACTGTCATAATAGCTTCGGATGAATCCGCGTTCTGTCTCTTCCGGAATTTCTTCAATCGGGAGAATCTGAACTTTAAAACATTCCATTCTTTTTGCAAGCCCTTCCGTTCCGGAAAGTTCATCATCCTTCACTTCACCAAGCCAGCCGAATGTAGCAACGTGTGTCTGATACATCAAACCATAATGCTCAGCAAGTTCTCCTGTCAGACGAATCTGCACCGCTTCGATACGCAAAGATTCTCCGACTGTTCCGGCGATCTCACCATTCTTTACCCAATCCATCCAGCCTTTGCTCTGAACATGTACCCGGTATTCTACATCCCCTTCATACGCCGGATCTTCTACCTGAATCCTGATTGCTTCCATCCGAAGTGATTCACCGACCGTACCAGCTTCTTCTCCTGCATTTTTCCATTCCTGCCATCCGACACGCTGCACATGAGCCTGATACGTAAGCACCGGTTCCGAAGTCACTTCTTCGCCTGTTTCAGGCGTTTCCGGATTCTCAGGTTCTTCCGGTTCTGTTCCCGGATTTTCCGGTTCTGGATCTTCAGTTCCCGGTTCCTCCGGCTCTTCAGCTTCTCCCGGCTCTTCCCCTTGATTTTCTTCCTCTTCCGCCTCTTCGCTCTCCGTCTCATCTGTATTTTCCACAGCGTCTAATACTTCATCCGATTCTGTATCTACAGACGCCGGCTGGTCAGACGCAGCCGCTGATAAACCAGTTGATACTCCAAGACTAACACATAACAACAACGCGCATAATGCTCTCATTCTCTTCTTCATTTAATATTCTCCTTTATCGATCAGATCCCGAATTGCTGCAACTACTCCCTCTTTGTCTTCCTTATAAGTCACTCCAAACCATTTATCCTTCGACTCCAGAACTTTGACCTGAACCTTCCCCTGCTTTAAGAGCTCCCCGATGATCGTCGGGAGCAAATACTCTGATTTCAGATCTCCCTCTTTTAACTGTCCGAGGAATTCTTTAAATCCTTTTTCCAGGATTTCGAAAAATTCCGGCTGTAAGCCCCACATGTTCATGGAAACCGGAGACTCAACATCAATTTCTTCCTCTTTTTCGTCCCGAAGCACCACCGCACCGTTCTCCGTCTTAATAATATTGTGCGTCTCAACGATCTCTCTTAGCAGATGCGTCTCATCAACTTTACAGACTCCCCGCGTAACTCCCCCGTTTTCGCTGAGCGTATTCTTAAGAATAAATCCCACCATGCTGATGTTCATAACATCACTTTCTTCTTTCTCGCCGGTAAGTTCCCTGAAAGCTTCACGGTATGCTTCTTTTCCATAGTAATCATCCGCATTAATAACCAGAAACGGTTCATGAACCACGTCCCTGCAGCACAGAATTGCCTGCCCGGTTCCCCATGGTTTTTTCCTTTCTTTATACAGTTCCCGGTACGGTTCCGGAATATCATCGAGTTCCTGAAATGCATATTCCACCTGAACCTTTTTCGCGATCCGATTTCCTATGATTTCATTAAAATCTTTTTCCAGATCCTTTCTTATTACAAATACGACTTTATCAAATCCTGCGTCCATTGCATCAGATATCGAATAGTCCATTATAATCTCGCCATTTGGTCCCACCGGCTCTAACTGTTTGATCCCGCCGCCAAACCTGCTGCCAATCCCGGCTGCCATAATAACCAATGTCGCTCTATTCATCCTGTTTCCTCCTGCACGGTCTCCTCTTTTCGTAAAACAACAGCTGTTCCGGACTGCATTTATAGCCTTTGCAAACCCATTCAGTTAAACAAATTATACCATAATCTGCTTTTCTTTACAACATATTGTGTCTTTTGGCAGAAGAACACTAAAGCTCGTTTCTCACACACTGGAGTGCTTCCGCAACAACATTGTGCATATCAAAATACTTATACATACCTAATCTTCCTCCGAAAATGACATTCTTCTCTTTGGAAGCGAGTTCTTTGTACTTGTTGTAGAGCGTATTATTCTTTTCATCATTCATCGGATAATATGGCTCATCTCCCTTTTGCCATGCAGCCGGATACTCCCGTGTTATAATCGTTTTCGGATTATACGTTCCATTCTGGCACCCGAATTCAAAATGCTTATGTTCAATGATCCGTGTAAACGGAATCTCATATTCCGTATAATTCACAACAGCATTTCCCTGATAATTCTCCTCATCCAGCTCTTCTGTTTCAAAACGGAGGCTACGATACTCAAGTTCTCCATAGCAGTAATCAAAATACTCATCGATCATTCCCGTAAACACAATCTTATCAGCCTGATTCTGCAGTTCTTCTCTATTCGCAAAAAAATCTGTTTCCAGTCTCACTTCGACGCCGTCAAGCATCTTTTCGACGATCTGTGTATATCCGCCAATCGGAATGCCCTGATATTTATCATTAAAATAATTATTATCATATACAAATCTTACCGGAAGGCGTTTGATAATAAATGCAGGAAGTTCGGTGGCGCGCCTTCCCCACTGTTTTTCCGTGTACCCCTTTACCAGTTTTTCATAAATATCCCGTCCAACCAGTGAGATCGCCTGTTCTTCCAGATTGCGTGGCTCAGTTATCCCCGCCTCCTTGATCTGTTCTTCGATCTTCTGCTTAGCTTCCTGCGGCGATGTGACTCCCCACATTTTGCTGAATGTGTTCATATTAAACGGCATGTTGTATAATTCATCTTTGTACTTTGCAACCGGAGAATTCGTGTAGCGGTTAAATTCTGCGAACTGCTGAACATAGTCCCATACCTCTTTATTACTGGTATGGAAAATGTGTGCACCGTATTCATGTACCTGAATTCCATCTACTTCTTTGGTATAGATGTTTCCTGCCACATGATCCCTCTTATCAATCACCAGAACCTTTTTGCCGGCTTTCTTTGCCTCATGTGCAAATACAGCACCAAATAACCCTGCACCTACAACTAAATAATCATACATAATTTTGACCTCTCTTTCGTAATCAGAACTGATTTTTTATCTAAATCAAATATAGTAAGTCTTCTTTTTTCACATGCGCTAAAAAAGCACATATATTTTTATTATAATCTTTATCATTTTACATTACAAGACAAATATCTGTTGTTTACTATTACTTTTTTCGACATAATAGTGTATGATAGAGTATAATACGATGTAAGGAGAAAGGAGCACCATGGACAAGATCAGCACCACCGTACGAGCATTAGGCATCAACGCAACCTATTTAGGATTCCGCTATCTTGTTGATGCGATCAGACTAGTTACCGAAGATGAAGATTTACTTCTGTCCATATGTACAAAACTTTATCCTGCAGTTGCAAAACTTCATCATACCTCTCCGGATAATGTAGAACGCAACATCCGAACAGTTATTAACGCTTGCTGGGAACGGGGCAACCATTCACTAATGGAGGATATTTTTCCCTATCCCCTGTCAACGAAGCCAAGTTCCGGTGAACTGATAGATGCAGTTGCCGTATATTGCAAAAAGGATCTTTCATAAATATACAACGATCACAACAAAAAAATCCCGAAAGAAAGCTGTTTGAATACTTTCTCTCGGGATTTTCATCGCTTATTCAGTTGTATCGTTTTCCTTATGTTCTCTTATATATGTGACGATTCCTTCGATCAGCTGCGTATTCGTAGGTCTCTTTTTCTCTTCCAGATCGGGATAATACTTGATCAGCCACTCAGAATCCGAATTATTCCAGCACCGTTCTATCATGCTTCGGATGTTGGACTCCACCATCCACACCGAAACCTGATGACGACCGGCTATCTCCGGATAAACATCTTTTGTAATATGTTCCAGACTTCCCTCTTTTTCCAACCCGATGAGAACAGCCTCAACAAAATATTTGTATCCGGTATATTTCGGAATCATACCGAGGTTATGCAGTACTTTGCATACCGCAAGCTCCATCACTCTCCCAACCCACTTTCCACAATTTCGATCATCGCCCGGAGAGCGTCCTTCTCATCTTCTCCTTCACATAAGATTTCAATCTCGTCACCCTCTTTAACACACGCTCCGAGAACACTCAATACACTTTTTGCATTACTTTCTGAATTATTATGGCGAAATGTAATCTTACATGTAAATTCCAGAGCGGTTTGACAAAACAGTCCTGCCGGCCGCAAATGCAAACCTGTGGGATTTGTAATGACCACTTTTTTACTAACCATCATTTCCTCCATCATTCTTCTCTAATGTTATCATAACTTTAACATTCCGAACCAATTCGATTCCTTCCGGAAGTGTCACCTGAACAGGAACTGTGTACGTTCCCGCTTCTTTGTAATCAACCAGATTGATAGAAACACTACCCTGTTCTAAGGAAAAATCAGCAAGACTCTCCGCATCATCACCGGTTATCACAATTTCAATACTTCCTTCTGACTCATACTTCACAGAATAATTCTTCGGTGCATTCAGAAGAGAAATTGATCCAACTGGATATTCCAGTGTTCTCGTTCCGGCTTGTGTAACTGATATTTTCACAAGAACAGATATTCCTGCACTTTCATCCTTTGCCTTCGCCCATTCAGGTAGATACTCCGTAATATCAACCGTCTTTTCTACGGATTTGGTCAGGCCGTTCACCGCCAGCGCTTCCGCCGGTATTTCAATCTTCGTAAGGTTTCTTAACTGTTGCTCCGTTCCTACAATATCGACATTTTCCGGCTGGACAGAAACACCCTCCAGCACATACCCGACCGCCGGAACGATACCAGACTCATCGAATTTAACCGGCACCGACTTCGTATGAAGAACCTTTACCTTAACACTCAGACCTTCCTCGCCAAGGTTTGTCTCCACCAGGGTCGAATCAATTACAATGCCTGCTGCATTATAGAGAACCAGGTCTGCCTCTTTTACCTCATCCCGCGAAATACCGGATGTATTCACCTGTGCCACAACTTGAGCAATCGAATTCACAACCGATTCCGGTCCACTGATCTTAACCTGCTGCGGATCCGCCTCGAGACTGCCGATCTGATATCCGTCTCTCGGATCACCGGAAGACTTCGGTATGATCGGGAATGTTTTGGACGTTGCCAGTTCAATGGAAATCACCAGATTTGTTTCACTTGTCACAGCTTCCACATACTGCCCCTGATAAGCAGGGATCGAAACCTCGTAAGGGATCAATGCACGTGTCTCCGTGTTCAGCTTCTTCACATCAGCTGTGACTTTGATATCCGTTGCTTTAATTTCCTTGAGGACATCTTTCCTGGCACGAACTGTTACATTTACCTTCTTATAATCCTCTGCCACCTGATAAGTATTTCCCTGATTTGTGATGAGTTCCGTATGAAGCAGGGTTACCGGAACTCCCACATATGTCTTTGATGTAATAGGTCTTTCATTATTCATAACGATGACCCAGAGCAGAATGGAGAAGGCTACTGCCAGCACCTTAAGCCCCAGGTTCTTAGTCAGCGTCTTTTTCATGCTTTCTCCATCCTTTCCATATTTTCTTTACTTTTCCTGATTCTGTATGTTTATTCCGAACAGCTTCCATCCTCTCTTTCAGATATTCCGGTGTCACGTTACGAACCAGCTGGCCTCCCAGCGCAACAGAAACATAACCGGTCTCTTCCGAAACAGCAATCACAAGAGCATCACTGACTTCACTCATACCGATCGCCGCCCTGTGACGGGTTCCGAGATCCTTGCTGATCCCCATATTGTCCGAGAGCGGAAGGTAACAGGTTGCAGATACGATCCTGTCTCCCCGCACAATAACTGCACCGTCATGAAGCGGAGTATTGTGTTCAAAAATATTGATCAGAACCTGGCGGGAAATCAGACAGTCCAGTTCAATTCCGGTTCTCTCATACTCTGTCAGCTTCGTTGCCTGTTCTACAACAATCAATGCTCCAGTCTTCACAGCGCCCATTTCAAAGGATGCCCGAATGATCTCATCGATCGTCTGTTCGCTGAAACGTGCGCTCTCACGTCCTTTCTTGTCGAACGGAACCATAGAAGCCAGAAACTGCTTCTCACCCAGACGCTCCAGAGCACGCCTGAGCTCCGGCTGAAAAATGATAACGACCGCGGTCGCCATCACCGGGAGCAGTGTATCCGCAATCCACAGAATCACATACATTCGGAAAATTGCAGCCACAAGAATGAACCCGGCAAGCACCATAATGCCTTTCAGCAGCATCCACGCTTTTGTATTTTTAATCCAAAGTATGATCTGATATATTAAAAATGCTATAATGATAATTTCAATAATGTCCACAAACCGTATCTCCGGAAAATAGAATCCTTCCGGAAGATTACTTCCAAAGAAACGCGCAATAGCCTCTCTCACTCCTGTACCTCCTTTCCCAAATAGTATTCCAACTTATTGTCCAAATTAATGATCTTCCAACTCTCTCTTTACAATATCCTGAATATCCAGTTCATCCTGCAGGCTTTTTGCAAGCAGCAGTTCATCTGTATTTGCCGGAACGCGAGTATTTCTCGGAGTTCCGGAGTTTTTCTTTGTCTCTTTTTCTGTCTGACGCTTTTTCACATTTTTCCGTTCATCTGTGCGTTTTGATGATTTGCGCCTTATCTCTTCTGATTCCATGTCCTCCGAATTGCGGCGCTCATTGATGCGTTTCACCGTTTTCTCCGGAGCTGCAACCGACATCTTCGGAACAGCCTTCACATAATAATAATATTCATCATCTTCATACTGTATATGCTCGGTTCTTGAATAATCCACAGAAAACAGGAAAAATTCAAGTACAAGTCCGATCACGATTGCCAAAATGTTTCCTCCGATCAATACACCGTAAGAAGTATGTATATCAAACACGATATCTCCGATCACAATAACCAGAATATTCGCAACCGCACCGGCCGCAACAGCCACTTTCCATGCATGATCGATGGACAGCCTGCGAACAACATATACGGTAAATATACAGATTGTAAAGGCAATCACAGTAATCCAGAGTTCTTTATTCTGAAATACCGTCCTGACAAAAAATGAAATCTGGCCGGTGATTCCTTCTGTTGCAGAAATCGCTGCCGCCGAATTCTTCACACAAAGGATCATATAATAGATAATTGTACCAAAAGCAATCGGAACCGCTGTAACCGGAGTCATAGCAAGCCCGCATACCACTGGAACCACATACGGAATATGCAGCATAAATGCGATCGGAGTAACCAGAAGCACCAGTGCCTTTTTCGGAGTGAACCGGCAGTAAAAGATAAACATCATTACAAAGATCATGGCACTCACTGCCATAACTCCCAGAGAAAGCTTAAACAGATGTGCAAGGATCAGCGCAGCCGACGCCAATGCTACCGTTACAGGCGGAAGGAACGTACAGATCACCGCCAGGGCAATCATAACGACCGGAGTCGTAAGCGTCTTCATCACACCAATATTCTGATTGATCAGATAAAAGGAAACGAAACCCAGAATGAACTGAGCTGCCTTATCCACATAAATGGAATAACTGGCATATAATTTCTGTATTCTCTCTCTTAAAACCAACAACTCGCTCATTACTTCTTCTCCCTTTCATACATTCTGTTCAATCTGGTCAGATCATGATTGAATTTCTTCACTCTCTGACGGGCATCATTATGCTTTTTCTGATAAAACCGTGATGCTACAATGCCGTAAAATACAACCAGAACAATATACCCGGTCAAAATACAGAGCCCTATCATTATAATAAAGGCAAAATTAAGGTTTTCCAGAATAACATCCATAAATGCGACCGCACCAACTCCCACTGCAATCATGTATCCGATCGTAACCCAGATGATCGTAACAATGGTGTGAAAGCTCGAATAATCTTTTCTGTAATATGAGCTGATCTTAAAATCTTCTGTACCTTCCTTGCTTTCGTACATTGCCATTCTCGTCATCAGCTTCACTTTGTCTTCATTTAACATATAGTCACCTCGATACGTTTTCTCCTCGTATTTGCGCTATTTTCAGTATAACAAATATCAGTATCCTTGTCCAATACTTATAGTCAAAAAATAGACTTTTTCTGCTCCTGCTTTCAGCAATACCCGTGCTGCCTCATCCAGTGTACTTCCCGTTGTGTAAATATCATCAATCAGGACAATCGTTTTGGCCCAGACATTTTTCTTCACAGAAAATGCTCCCCGGATGCTTCTCCTACGCTCCTTATCATTCAGCTGCTTTAGAGGCTTCGTATTCCTGATTCTGACGAGGACATCTTCATCAACCGTAATCCCCGTAACACCGCCAAGAACTTCAGCAAGAAGCTGAGCCTGATTATACCCGCGGGCGCGCAACTTCTTCCGGTGCAGCGGAATCGGTACGATCAGATTCACTTTTTTATCCCTCAGATACCAACCATACTGTTCTCCCATTTCCTCCCCGAATACTTTTGCATAAATTCTTTTGTTTTGATATTTCAATGCATAAATCGCCAGGCTGACAGGCTCTTTATGGATCCAGATGCTTCTTCCTTCTGTGAATTCGTGCCTGATCACTGTACAATCATAGCAGTACTCTTTCTGCTCATCCAGAATGGGCTTCCCGCATTTTTTGCATCTTGGTTCCTGTACGGGCCGGATCTTTTTGCGACATTCACTGCAGATCCGCTGTTTTTCTATTCTTCCGCAGAACGGACATTTCTGTGGATACAGGATATCAAGGCACCGCTCTTTTAAAAATTTTATATTCCATACTGTTATTTCTTTTTTTCTCAATTTAAATCGGATCCGGTTTCAATCAACTCTCTTCCATCGTACCATAAATTTCCCTGATACGTTCATCCAGGCTGGTGTTCCGGTTCTGTTCATCTGTATTCTGTATCATTTCCTGAAAAGTCACGTCACTTCCCACGATTGTAACACATTTTTTTGCTCGCGTGATTGCGGTATACAGAAGATTTCTGTGAAACAGCTGCCGTGGACCAGTCAATAAGGGAATCAGGACAGCCGGATATTCACTTCCCTGGGATTTGTGGATCGTGATCGCATAGGCAAGCTCCAGTTCCTCCAGCAATTCAAACGGGTATTTGACCTTTCTTTTTTCGTCGTACTCAACTTCCATAGTTTCGGTGTACGTGTTGATCTCGGTTATCACACCCATATCGCCGTTAAAAATACCGGTTCCTTTATCAACAACCAGCCCGTATTTCGTCGTGATCTCCCATTCAAGCTGATAATTGTTCTTGATTTGCATGACCTTATCACCGACGCGGAATTTTTTATCACCATATTCTTTTTCTTCTTTATTCTTTGCGGGTGGATTCAAATATTGCTGCAGGATTCCATTCAGACGTTCTACGCCAAGCAGCCCCTTGCGCATCGGAGTCAGCACCTGAATGTCAAATGGCTTCGCATCGACATATTTGGGTAATTTTTTCATAATCAGAGTCAGCAGCACACTGATAATCACATTTGCATCATTTCTCTTCAGGAAAAAGAAATCCCTGCTCTTATTGTCCAGGGAAACCATCTCCCCACGGTTGATCTTATGCGCATTCACGACAATATCGCTTTCCTGAGCCTGACGAAAAATCTTGGTGAGCATCACCACCTGAAATTGTTTTGACGCGATCAGGTCTTTTAAGACACTTCCGGGACCCACCGACGGCAGCTGATTGCAGTCTCCTACCAGAATAAGCCTTGTTCCGGGAATAACAGCGGCAAGCAGTGCATGCATCAGCGGCAGATCCACCATGGACATTTCATCGATGATGATTACATCTGCCTCCAAAGGATTTTCCTCGTTTCGCGCAAATCCGTTCCGGGCATTCTCATCCTCCGGATTTCCGTTTACTTCCAGCAGACGATGGATCGTCTGCGCCTCATATCCGGTTGCCTCGGTCATTCGTTTCGCAGCCCGACCTGTCGGAGCTGCCAGGCGCAGCTCCAACTCTTCATTTCGGAAATAATGTATCATCGCTTTAATTGTAGTCGTCTTTCCTGTTCCGGGACCGCCCGTCAGGATCGTAACACCATGACGTACTGCCGCGATCACCGCCATCTGCTGCTTTTCATCCAGATGCATTCCGGTTTCTTTCTCGATCTGATGCAGTCGTTTTGTAACAACGGCGTCAGTCTCATCATATTCCAAATTCAGATCATGCAGCATTTTCGCTGTATTAAGCTCCAGATAATAGAAATGAGCCGGGTATACTCTAAGACCATCCTCGCCTTCTTTCAGAATCACCTTTCTCTCCATAGCCAGATCCATGAGATGTTTTTCCATATCCTGAATTTCTACTTCCAGAAGCGCCGACGCTCTTTGCATTAATACTTCACGGATCAGATAAATATGCCCGTCCGCCACGCTTTGTTGCAGTGTATAGAAAATACCACTCCGTATCCTGAAATCAGAATTCGTGCGAATCCCAATGTGCATCGCGATCTCATCTGCCGTCTTAAATCCGATTCCCTGAATATGATCTGCCATCTGATATGGATTTTCTTCCAGTACACGAAATGTATTCTGCCCATAATATTTATATATTTTCGCCGCCAGTGTCGTGGACACTCCGTATTTCTGCAAGTAGATCATCGCTTTGCGCATATCTTTCTTTTCTTCTACCTGAAGCGCAATGTCACGCGCCATTCGTTCACTGATTCCACGCACTTCTGCCAGTCTTTCCGGTTCTTCTTCCATGATCCGGAAAGTATCTTCCCTGAACTTTTTCACGATCCGTCCTGCAAGTGATACACCTACCCCTTTGATCGCGCCGGAACCCAGATATCGCTCAATAGAAACCAGATCCTCCGGTGCCTTTATTTCGTATTCGCTCACTTTGAGCTGTGTTCCGTACATGCTGTGTACCGTATACTCGCCCCTGACTTCTACCAGCTCTCCCTCAGCTATATAATTAAAATTTCCGACACAAGTCAGATCCCCATCATCATTATTTAAATGAAACACCGTATACCCATTATCCTCATTCCGGAATACAATATGTTCCACATAACCTTGAATTACTTCCATATCTTCTCCTTATAGAAATAATAAGTATACCCGAACTTTCGCATAGAGTAAAAAGGCTGTCTCATCACGAAACAGCCTGACTTTTGTATCCACGCACCAATATCGTCTTTTATAAGTCTTTTCTTCCGTTCATAAATTCTACAAACTGCCCTGTGCCGATCGCAACGACCTTCATCGGATCTTCTGCTGTCATGGTGTTGATTCCGGTCTTCTCCTCAATCAATTCTTCCAGCCCACGAAGCATTGCCCCGCCTCCGGTCAACACAATACCGCGATCAAGAATGTCGGCTGAAAGTTCCGGTGGAGTACGCTCCAGTACCGCAATGACCGCCTCTACGATCTGGCTTGTCGTCTCACGAAGCGCTTCCTCCGTCTCGGAAGATGTCACAGTAACGATCTTCGGAAGACCTGTAACGAGATTCCTTCCGCGAACCTCCATCGTCTCTTCCTCTACCAGCGGATAAGTTGTCCCGATTTTAATCTTAATATCCTCTGCAGTGCGTTCTCCAATCAGAAGATTATGCTTCTTACGCATAAAACGCACGATCGCCTCATCAAAATCATCTCCTGCAATCTTGAGTGATGTATTTACTACCGTTCCTCCAAGGGAAATAACAGCGATATCGGATGTTCCACCACCGATATCAACGATCATGTTACCGCACGGCTTAGCAATATCAATTCCGGCTCCGATCGCCGCTGCCACCGGTTCTTCGATCAGATGAACTTCTCTTGCTCCGGCTGCAAATGCAGCTTCCTCAACCGCTTTCTTCTCAACCTCAGTAACACCACTCGGAACACAGATACTGATGTTCGGTTTCTTAAATGTACGCTTTCCAAGTGCTTTCTGCACGAAATACTTGATCATCTTTTCAGTTACTATATAATCGGAAATAACGCCCTGACGAAGCGGTCTTACCGCTACAATATTACCAGGAGTTCTTCCCAGCATCAGACGTGCTTCCTCTCCGATTGCCTTGATTACATTTGTATCTCTGTCAAAAGCCACCACTGACGGTTCCTTTAAAACAACCCCTTTTCCTTTTACATAAACGAGAATGCTCGCTGTTCCCAAATCAATTCCTATATCTACTGACATGCCGATTCCCCTTTCATTCTTCTATCTATTTCCACTATCTTTCGTTATATCATTGCAAACTTGTATGAGACACATACATATTCTATTATAATAAAAATTCTAATAAATGGAAAGTGTTTTTTCATATTTTAGATTTTCTTAAGGTTTATCATCTTTTCAGCATCATGTCAATATACTTGCCTGTATACGAGTTCGGATTTGACGCAATTTCTTCCGGTGTACCATGTGCTACGATCGTTCCTCCCTTATCACCGCCCTCAGGACCAATATCAATAATATAGTCTGCCGTCTTGATCACATCCAGATTATGCTCGATCACAATCACAGTATTCCCATCTTCTGCCAGCCTTTTCAGAATATCTGTCAGCTTGTGTACATCTGCAAAATGAAGTCCCGTGGTGGGCTCATCCAGAATATACACCGTCTTCCCGGTACTGCGTCGGCTAAGTTCTGTTGCCAGCTTGATCCGCTGTGCCTCGCCTCCAGAGAGTGTTGTGGACGGCTGACCCAGTCGGATATACGACAATCCCACATCGTATAGTGTTTCCATTTTTCTGCGGATGCTCGGCACATTTTCGAAGAAATGCAGCGCCTCTTCCACGGTCATATCCAGCACATCGTAAATACTCTTCCCTTTGTATTTCACCTCGAGAGTCTCCCGGTTATACCGTTTCCCGCCGCAGACTTCGCACGGGACATAGACATCCGGCAGGAAATGCATTTCAATCTTGATAATTCCGTCACCACTGCACGCCTCACAGCGACCTCCCTTAACGTTAAAACTGAATCTTCCTTTTTTATAGCCCTTTGCCTTCGCATCCGATGTAGACGCAAATAGATCACGAATCAGATCGAAGACTCCCGTATAAGTAGCCGGATTCGACCGGGGTGTCCTGCCGATCGGAGACTGGTCAATCGCAATCACTTTATCCAGTTGTTCCAATCCTTCAATTCTGGTATGTTTGCCGGGTATCACCCTTGCATGATTCAGCTTCCGTGCCATACTCTTATAAAGAATTTCATTTACCAGAGAACTTTTGCCGGATCCGGATACCCCCGTCACACAGGTCATCACTCCCAACGGGATTTCCACATCAATATTTTTCAGATTATTTTCGGCGGCACCGATCACTTTGATCCATCCGGTTGGTTCTGCACGTTTTTCCGGAACCGGTATTTTCACTCTTCCACTCAGATAAGCTCCTGTGATCGATTCCTCCACCTTCATGATCTCTTCAGCCGTTCCCTGAGCCACCAGTTTCCCACCGTGCTCACCGGCTCCCGGACCAATATCAATGATGTGATCCGCCGCAAACATGGTGTCTTCATCATGTTCCACCACGATCAACGTATTTCCCAGATCACGAAGATGCTTCAGCGTAGCGAGAAGTTTGTCATTATCTCTCTGATGAAGTCCGATACTCGGTTCATCCAATATATATGCCACTCCAACGAGTCCGGACCCGATCTGTGTTGCAAGTCGGATACGCTGCGCCTCTCCGCCCGAAAGACTTGCCGTTGCTCTCGATAAGGTCAGATATTCCAATCCCACATCCATAAGGAACTGAATTCTTGCACGGATCTCTTTCAGAATCTGTCCTCCGATCAACTGCTGGGTTTTTGTCAGTTCAAGCGCTTCTAAAAATTTCTGAAGGTTCTCAATAGACATAGCTGTCACTTCATGAATATTTTTACCACCGACTGTCACAGCTAGTGCTGACTTTTTCAGGCGTTGTCCTTTGCATTCACGACAGGGTGTGATCTGCATGAAGCTCTCATACTCTGCCTTCATCGTATCCGAACCAGTTTCCCGATAACGGCGTTCCACATTCTTAATGATTCCTTCAAAAGCCACATCATAGATACCTTCTCCGCGCTGGCCTTTATAATAAACCTTCACCTCTTTGCCTTTTGTCCCGTGAATCAGCAAATCATGGATCTCCTTAGGATACTCTTCGAAGGGCGTCTCCAGACTGAAATGATATTCTTTCTGAAGTGCGTCCAGAATCGCATAAGTAAAACTTGATTTATCCGTACAAGACTGCCATCCCGTCACAGCGATTGCTCCCTGACTGATGCTAAGGGATTTATCCGGTATCATCAGATCTTCATCAAATTCCATCTTGTAACCAAGTCCAAAACACTCGGGGCACGCACCAAACGGATTATTGAACGAAAAGCTTCTCGGTTCGATCTCATCAATACTGATTCCGCAGTCTGGGCAGGAAAAACTCTGGCTGAAATTCATGGGTTCTCCCCCAATCACATCAACCAGAAGGAGGCCCTCCGCCAAATTCAGAACACTTTCCACAGAATCAGCCAGTCTCTTTTCGATCCCCGGCCTCACAACGAGACGGTCTACAACAATTTCAATATTATGCTTAATGTTCTTATCCAAAGCAATCTCTTCGGAAAGTTCATACATGTTCCCATCGATCCGCACGCGCACATATCCACTCTTTTTTGCACGTTCAAGAAGCTTCGCGTGCGTTCCCTTTCTTCCGCGCACCACCGGCGCCATGAGCTGAATCTTACTTCCCTCCGGCAGTTCCATGATCTGATCCGTCATCTGATCCACCGTCTGTTTTTTGATCTCTCTCCCGCATTTCGGGCAATGCGGAATTCCGATTCTCGCATACAGCAGACGGAAATAATCATAAATTTCCGTCACCGTTCCTACGGTAGAACGGGGATTTCGATTCGTAGATTTCTGATCAATAGAGATTGCAGGAGATAATCCTTCAATGCTTTCCACATCCGGTTTCTCCATCTGTCCAAGGAACTGTCTTGCATAAGAAGACAAGGATTCCATATATCTTCTTTGCCCTTCCGCATAAATGGTATCAAAAGCCAAAGATGATTTCCCCGATCCACTAAGGCCGGTCAGAACCACCAGTTCATTTCTCGGGATATCCACATCAATATTCTTTAAATTATGCTCATTTGCCCCTCTGATCTTAATAAATTGCTTCTTTTCTTCTGCCATTTTAATCTACCTCTGTCTTATCTCAATCTATTCAAGTTCATTCAAATTTCTCTTCAACTCAACCAGCTTATCGCGCAATTCCGCCGCGGCTTCGAAATTCAGTTCCGCCGCAGCCTTCTTCATCTGCTTTGTCAGACTGTTGATCAGTTTCTCCAGCTCTGCTTTGCTCATAGACTCCGGATCTTTTTCAAGACGCATCTCTTCCGCCGCCACTTTCTTAGAAATACTGATCAGGTCACGCACGGATTTACGGATCGTCTGCGGAGTAATTCCGTGCTCTTCATTATAAGCCATCTGAATTTCACGCCGGCGTTTCGTCTCGTCAATCGCCACGCGCATGGAATCCGTAATATGATCCGCATACATAATGACATGTCCATCCGCATTTCGCGCCGCACGTCCTATCGTCTGTATCAAAGATGTCTCCGAACGGAGAAAGCCTTCTTTGTCAGCATCCAGAATAGCGACAAGGGTAATCTCCGGTATATCCAGCCCTTCTCTCAGAAGATTAATTCCCACCAGCACATCAAACACATCCAGACGCATATCACGAATAATCTCCGTCCGTTCCAGTGTATCAATATCGGAATGCAGATATTTCACCCTTATTCCCAGTTCCCGCATATAGTCTGTCAGATCTTCTGCCATACGTTTCGTCAGAGTTGTGATCAGGACTTTATTCTTCTTGGCTGTCTCTTTGTTCACCTCTGCCACCAGATCATCAATCTGTCCCTCGATCGGACGCACTTCTACTTCCGGATCCAGAAGCCCGGTCGGGCGAATCACCTGCTCAGCCCGCAGAAGTTCATGCTGCTCTTCATATTCACCCGGAGTAGCGGAAACGAACATGACCTGGTCGATCTTACTTTCAAATTCCTCAAAACTAAGCGGCCTGTTGTCCTTCGCTGAAGGAAGGCGGAATCCATAATCCACCAGCGTTGTTTTTCTCGACTGATCTCCATGATACATCGCTCCAATCTGCGGAACCGTCTTGTGTGACTCATCGATGATCATCAGGAAATCATCCGGGAAATAGTCAATTAGTGTCTGCGGCGGCTGTCCCGGTGCAAGCCCTGTCAAATGCCGCGAATAGTTTTCAATACCCGAACAAAATCCCGTCTCGCGCATCATTTCAATATCAAAATTAGTCCGTTCGGAAATGCGCTGTGCCTCCAGAAGCTTGTCTTCTCCCTTAAAAAACCGGATCTGTCCCTCCAGTTCCTTTTCAATCTCTGCGATCGCCGCTTCCATTTTATCTTTGGAAACAACATAATGGGACGCCGGGAAGATTGCGACATGACCGATCACATTCAGAATTTCTCCCGTAAGGGTATCAATCTCCGTGATACGGTCAATCTCATCCCCGAAGAATTCTACTCTATATGCTATTTTCTCCGAATACGCCGGAAATATTTCTACAACATCGCCCCGGACCCGGAATGTGCCCCGTTTAAAATCCATATCATTTCTGTCATACTGAATCTCGATCAGCTTCTTCAGCATCTCATCTCTATCCTTTATCATTCCGGGGCGGAGAGAGATTACCATTTCTTTATAATCGATCGG
>JBJENH010000062.1:0-8151 GCA_051880095.1 Bariatricus sp.
AGGAAGTGTTCCAGGCCTTGGATGAATTCGGATTAAGTGAACAGAAGTATAAAGTGAAAGAATGGTATGATGGATTTATTTTCGGAGAATGTAGAGATATTTATAATCCTTGGTCTATTCTTAATTTTCTGGATAAAAGAGAATTTACCACATATTGGGCGAATACTAGTTCAAATAGTCTGGCGGGAAAACTGATCCGTGAAGGTGACAGGGGAATAAAATCCAAATTTGAGAGCTTGCTCCGAGGTGAAGCAATTCGTATTCCGATTGATGAACAGGTTGCATATAATCAATTAAATGGAAATTCAGAAGCTGTATTCAGTTTACTTCTTGCGAGTGGTTATCTGAAAGTTCTTTCCTATGATCGGATGGATTTGTTGGATTATCTTGAAGAACAGAATTATGAACTGGCCCTTACAAATTATGAGGTAAAACGAATGTTTGTGGGAATGGTCAGAGGATGGTTTGCGGATGCAAAGGCTGATTACAACGATTTCATGAAAGCGCTGCTTTCCGATGATATCAAAGCAATGAATATCTATATGAATCGCCTGTCTTTGGAAATCTTTAGTTACTTTGATACCGCAAGAGCTTCAAAGAGAGATGAGCCGGAAAGCTTTTATCATGGATTTGTATTGGGACTTTTGGTAGATTTACAGGATCGATATATTCTGACTTCAAACCGGGAAAGTGGGTTTGGACGATATGATGTAATGCTGGAACCGAGGAATCCGGAGGAATATGATGCAATCATTTTGGAATTTAAGGTATGCTATGAAGGTGAAAAACTCGAAGATACGGTATATGATGCACTAAAGCAGATTCAAGAAAAAGAGTACATGGCAAATCTGATTGCTCGTGGAATTAAGAGAGAGCATATACGTTGTTATGGATTTGCATTTCAGGGGAAGAAGGTTTTGATTGGAAAATAGATATGAAGCCAATGCTCTTTTTTTATAAAATTCTGTTACAATGCAAAAGAAAGGCAGGTACACATACCTATGAAGATTATCATTTCCCCAGCGAAACAGATGAAAGTGAATAACGATTTTATGCAGGCTATTTCCCTCCCTGTAATGCTAGACCGCACGGAACGAATTCTCCATCAGATGAAAAAGTATGACCGGGCAGAATTGAAAAAGCTCTTCCGCGCGAATGACAAGATTACGGAAGAGAATTTTCAGCGATATCAGGATATGGATTTAAGAAAAGGCCTGACACCGGCTGTCCTTTCGTACAGTGGTCTGGCATACAATAACATGGCTCCACAGGTGTTTACGGACAGGCAGTGGCAATATGTGAAAAATAATCTAAAGATTCTGAGTGGATTTTACGGGATTCTGAATGCTGCAGACGGTGTCGTTCCTTACAGGCTGGAAATGCAGACCAAAGTCGGAATTGATGGAGCAAAGGATTTATATGATTTCTGGAGAGACAGCCTTTATCGGACAATTGCGGATGAAGTGAGAGCGGATGTATCAGAGGGAATGGAAGCGATCATCTTGAATCTCGCTTCGAAAGAATACAGTCAGGTGGTGGAACCGTTTGTGGAAGCAGATATCCGATTTGTCACATGCGTGTTTGCGGAATATTCCGGAAAGAAGCTGGTCACCAAAGGCACGAAGGCGAAGATGGCGAGAGGGCAGATGGTTGCATTTCTTGCGGAAGAGCAGGCACAGGATCTGGATACTGTGAAAGAATTTAGCGGTATGGGATTCCGGTATAGTGCGGAACATTCGACAGATAAGGAATTGGTATTTGTGCAGGAACAGGTATCAGATTGACAAATGTTAACTAAAATAAAAATATAGGTTGACAATTGAAACGTGTTTGTATATACTGTGAACATAAAAAAAGAAATGGAGGCATATCAATATGCAAAAATCAAAATTTTCTGTTCAGGATATATGCAGTATTGCAATCATGGCGGCGCTGACGGCGGTTATGGCACAGATTTCGATTCCGATGCCGCTTGGAGTTCCGATGACAATGCAGACCTTTGCGGTTACGCTTGCTGCAGTTATCCTTGGATCTAAAAAGGGTGCGATTTCCATTCTGGTCTACGTACTTATGGGAGCTGTGGGAATTCCGGTATTCGCAGGATTCAGCGGCGGTATTCAGAATCTGATCGGGCCGACAGGCGGATTCATCATTTCCTTCCCGATCATGGCATTTATCATCGGAATCGGAGTGGAGCATAAAGAGAAGAAAGGAATGTTTACGTTGATGCTGATTCTCGGAACGGTTTCCAATTATGTTGTGGGCGTTATCATGTTCTGTATCATTACGAAAGCATCGGTTTGGACCGGAATTTCAGCCTGTGTTCTTCCTTTTATTCCTACAGCAATCATTAAGGCAGTTCTTGCATCCATGCTTGGGCTTCAGATTCAGAAAAGACTGGGAGCGGCATTACAATGGAATTAAGACCACATCATTTACTATGCACGCAGGCATACAGCGGGAAAGGGTACAGCGAAGAATTTGTCAGGAATATGGATGCGCTGACCGATAAACTAAGGCAGGAAGAGCCTGTGAAAGTGAAGATTACATTTTCTACAGATGACCTCTGCGCCTGCTGCCCGAACAAAACAGGCGCAGATCAGTGTGTGACGAACGACAAGGTCAAACGTTATGACCGGAAAGTGATCGAGTATTTTCATATAGAAGAGAAGGAATACATTTACCAAGATATCACACGTAAGATACGGGAAGAGATGACACCGGAAATGCTGGAAGACATCTGCGAAGGATGCAGCTGGTATCCGGTCAGTGCCTGCAGAAAAATTCTTGTGGGCAAAAAAGACGGAGAATAGAATTACAAATTGAGGCGGGGACATGATTTTGAAGAAAATTGTGTCTCTTTTTCGTTGCCTTGCATATATGAAAATGATCCGATGGATCATTTATGAATATCTCAAAAATTTATAGAGATTTTATGTGACTAAAGTACAAGAAAATGATAGAATAATGTCAGTATAGAAAATGAACAAGGCAAGGTATAACCAGATGGACAGTGAACTGAGATTCGCGATCCTTATTGACGCGGATAATATTTCAGATAAATATATCAAGACGATACTGGACGAAACGGCAAACAGCGGTATCGCAACCTATAAGAGAATATACGGAGACTGGACGAGCCCAAGGCTTGCATCATGGAAGAATGTGCTTTTGGAAAATTCGATCATACCGATGCAGCAGTACAGCTATACGGCGGGAAAGAATTCGACCGATTCAGCGATGATCATCGACGCGATGGATATTCTGTATTCCGGTAATGTGGACGGGTTCTGTATTGTTTCATCAGACAGCGATTTTACCCGTCTTGCATCGAGACTCAGAGAGTCCGGGATGCAGGTGATCGGGATGGGAGAGGAGAAGACGCCGCAGCCATTCATTTCTGCGTGCAATCAGTTCAAGTATCTGGATCTGATCTGTGCAAGTCAGCAGGAAGAAGAAGTATGTGAAAAAGCGGATGACGCGAAGAATACAGAGAAGATCCAGCAGAAGTCTTCACAGAGCAAGCGCAAGAAAAAAGACTTAAAGAGGGTGCGCAGAACCATCAATGCGATCATCGAGAAATTCTCCGATGATGAAGGATGGCTCTATACCGGCAAATTAGGAGATCAGCTTTCCAAGAGAATGCCGGATTTTGACGTGCGTAACTATGGGTTTTACAAGCTTACGCCATTTATTCGATCTCTTGGGGATTATGAAGTTAAGAAGTTACCTTTAGAAAACGGTCAGAAGCAGATCTGCTGCAGAATCAAGACCGAGAAGCCAAAGAACGGAAAAGAAAAGGAGTGATTAAAATGTTAGAAATTGTTTGTTTGATATGGCTGTGGCGTGTAAATGGAAAGAATGCCGCGGCGAATGGGCAGAACCCGGGAAAATATCGTATTATGACACTTGCACTCTGGTTCGGAATGGAATTCGCCGGATGCCTGATCGGAGCGATATTCATGTCATTGTTGTTCCCGAACGATGATCCTTTTATGGGAGCTTTTATCACGGGATGTGTGGGAGCCGTGATCGGAGGATACATGTCCTACGTGGCAGCGAAGAATGCACCAAAAGTGGATCAGACTTCGCAGACCTCCAATCCGTGGAATCAGGCGCAGGATCCGTGGAACCAGTCACAGAATCAGACACAGAATCCGTGGAATCAGAATCCGTGGGATCCATCCCGGAATAATCAGGGGTATCGTTTGAACAATGAACCGGGTAACGCAGCTCAGGAGCAGAACCAGTGGAACCAGGTGAAGAATCCCTGGGAAGAGCAGCGAAATGAGGCTGAGAAACAGACGCCGGTCGATGCGGCCAATTGTCTGGAAATGCCGGCGACGATCCATATCATCTCAGAAAAGGGAGGATATGAGGGATGTCAGGATTCATTTTTCCTCAACGGCAATCCGGTCTGCATGCTTGGCCCGGGAAGTGAGTATGCATTTTCAACGAATGTGAAAAAGAATACGATCACGATCGGCAGCCCGGTTCAGACTGCGGATGACACCGAGCATTGTGTGCGTTTCATTGCATCGGAGATGGGATATATTGAGATTCACACATCTGCAGGTAAGATGCTGCCGGAAAAATTCAAAAACTTCAAATAAAACAGATATATAAAGCTTAAGACCAACATATATTTACAACAAAATGGTTTATGGCAGAACTATGAGACGGGAATCAGACCAGAATGGAAAAATGCTGGGATACCGCATAGCAGATGCGGCGAATATGCCGAAGGATGTTATGCTCGGTGTCCCCATTGTAACCGTGACAGGGCAGTTGGAAGTCAATGTAGAGAATTACCGGGGGATCCTGGAATATACCGATATTCTGATCCGCATCAAGAGCAAAAGCGGGCAGATCAGGATCACCGGAAAGAATCTGCAGATCGCCTATTACACAAATGACGAGATGAAGATCACGGGACGGGTGGAGAAGGTAGAGTATCTATAACAGAAAGGGCTGAAAACGCATGCTGATTGCCGTTTTACAATATATTTCCGGATATCTCAGAATACGGGTTGAGGGATATTCGCCTGAGCGGTTCATCAATCTCTGCAGCTATCACGGAATCTATCTTTGGAATCTAAAACCTTGCGGACACGCATATGAGATGAATATCAGCGTCCGTGGATTTCGCAAATTAAAGCCTGTTATACGCAAAACGAGAACGAAGGTTGTGATCATGGAGCGGGCAGGCTTTCCTTTTTTTTTACACAAATATCGGAAACGGAAACTTTTTTTCGGAGGCATTTTCTTCTGTATTGTCATCATTTATCTGATGTCGCTTTTTGTCTGGAATATTCATATTGACGGCAATCTTTCCAGAACGGACGAGACAATACTGGAGTTTCTGGAAACAAAAGGAGTACGTCATGGCATATTAAAATCGAAAGTAGACTGCGACCAGATTGTGAAAGATATTCGGAAGGAATATGATGATATCATCTGGGTGTCTGCATATGTGACCGGAACGCGTCTAATGATCCGTGTGAAAGAGAACACAGACCGGGTGATTGAAAATGATGAAAATACTGAGTTGACCGGCGCAGACAGCCAGCCGACGGATATCATAGCGGATAAAGATGGCCTGATTCTGGAAATGATCACCCGGGAGGGTGTTCCGCAGGTTCATGAGGGTGATTCCGTGCAGAAAGGGGATATCCTTGTGAGTGGGACGGTTGAGATTCTGAATGATGCAAAAGAAGTGATCGGATATCAGTATCATCAGGCTGATGCGGATATTATCGCGCAGACAGAGTATACCTATGAAGACAGCCTTCCGATTGCATATGAGATAAAAAAATGGACAGGGAATAAGAAGTATTCTGTATGGATCGAGACAGAGCAGTATCTGATTACATTTGGAACCGGCAAGAATGAATTTACACACAAAACATATACTACATACGAGAAGCGTTTCTGCATCGGAGAACATTTCTGGCTCCCTGTCACATTTGGCATGGATGTGATCGAAGAATATCAGCCTGTCACCAAAAAATATGAGGAAAAAGAGTATCGGGAGAAATTGTCTGCCGATTTTCAAAAATTTTGCCTTAATTTAGAGAAAAAAGGGGTTCAAATTTTGGAGAATAATGTTAAAATATACAGTGATACTGCGCGTGCATCTGCCAGGGGTACTCTGACGCTTGCAGAAAAGATCGGCGAGAAAAACCAGTCTGTGAAAAAGGAGCTGCCTTTAAGTGATGTCAAAGATACGCAACAGGAAGGAAATTGATATATGGGAATTCTTGAGACAGAAATCGAGATACCGGCAGAACACGAACGGAATGTCTTCGGGCAGTTCGATGTTTTTGCCAAAAAGATAGAACGTACGCTTCATGTCACACTGATCGCAAGAGACGGGAAAGTGAAGATTCTCGGCGATGAGCGCAATGTGGAACGTGCCAAAAAGACGCTCGCCCAGTTGACCGAATTATCGCGCAGGGGGAACGTCATACAGGAGCAGAATGTGGACTATACGCTTTCTCTGACGATGGACGACAGCACCGAAAGTGTGCTGGAGATCGATAAGGAACTGATCTGTTATACGCTTCAGGGCAAGCCGATCAAACCGAAGACGCTTGGACAGAAGAAATATGTGGATGCCATCCGCGACGATATGATTACCTTTGGCCTGGGGCCTGCAGGAACGGGAAAGACGTATCTGGCCATGGCTATGGCGATAACGGCATTTAAGCACAATGAAGTGGGCCGGATCATTCTGACGCGCCCTGCGATCGAAGCCGGCGAGAAGCTTGGATTCCTTCCCGGGGATCTGCAGAGCAAGATCGATCCTTATCTGAGACCGCTGTACGACGCACTGTACCAGATCATGGGCGCGGAGAGCTTTCAGAAGAATTCGGAAAAAGGGCTGATCGAAGTTGCGCCGCTTGCCTACATGCGCGGAAGAACACTGGACAATGCATTTATCATTCTGGATGAGGCTCAGAATACGACACCGGCTCAGATGAAGATGTTCCTTACCCGAATCGGTTTCGGCTCCAAAGTGGTGATCACAGGTGATTCGACACAGAAGGATCTTCCGTCCGGTCAGACATCCGGCCTGGATGTTGCGATCAATGTAGTGAAGAATATTGACGGGATTTCCATCTGTCAGCTTACCAGCAGAGACGTGGTGCGGCATCCGCTTGTACAGAAGATCGTCAAAGCGTATGAAGATTATGAACAGAAAACGGAACGAATGAAAAAGAGAACAAAGGACAGAAAGAAACGGTACGAAAGATGAGAATTTATTTAGAAAACGAAGGGGACCTGGAATTGGATCTTGATTATCAGGAACTTGCCCGGAAAGTCGCGGATGCCGTTCTGGATTATGAACAGTGTCCGTATGAAGCCGAAGTGGAACTTCTTTTGACTATGAATGAAGAAATCCGTGAGATGAATCGGGAATTCCGTGATATAGATCGTGCAACAGACGTTCTGTCTTTCCCGATGATCGCATATGAAGCCCCGGCAGATTTTGGATTTCTGGAAGAGGATGAGAGCTGCTTTGATCCCGACACCGGGGAACTGATGCTTGGAAATATTGTGATTTCCAAAGAAAAAGTGCTCGAACAGGCAGAGGAGTACGGTCATACAGTCAGAAGGGAGTATGCATTCCTGATCGCACACAGTATGCTTCATTTGCTGGGGTATGATCACATGGAAGAAGAAGAGCGTGCGGTGATGGAGAAGAAACAGCGGGAGATTCTCGATGGTCTGGGGATAACCCGATAATCTGGAAAAGAGATAAACGAGGTGCTATATGGCAAATAAGAAAAAATCGAAAGGCGGAGGATTTCTTGCACAGGGAATCATCCTTGCATCGGCAGGTATCATTACAAAAATCATAGGTTTCATATACAGGATCCCGATGCTGAATTTTATGGGGCTCGATGGACAGGGATATTACGATATCGCGTTCCAGGTCTATACGATCGCCCTTACAATATCATCCTACAGCTTACCGCTTGCCGTCTCCAAGCTGGTTTCCGCCAGAATGGCAAAGGGAGAGAGGAAGAATGCATTCCGCGTATTCAAAGCAGCGATGCTTTTTGCTTTCGTCGCCGGCGGACTGATCACATTGATCGTCCTTTTTGGAGCCGATTCGATTGCGACGAACATTATGGGGGCGAAGCT
>JBJENH010000062.1:8251-16019 GCA_051880095.1 Bariatricus sp.
TATAAGACGATCTTTAAGTTGCTTCTTCTTACGATCGCTCCGGTTATTCTTAGTACGACTGTATATAATTTGAGTAATGTCATTGACAGTGCCATGTTCAATAAGATCATGACCGCACAAGGGTTTTCAGAAAAAGAATGTGTTACCTTGCTTGGCAAATTAGGTCAGTATTATACCTTGTTCAATGTTCCGCTTGCCGTTGCAAATGCGCTTGGATCTTCCATGATTCCGGGGCTGGTTCGTGCGTATGAGAGCCATGAGCGTAAGCTGGTACATAACCGGATTTATATGGCAGCCAGATATACGATGCTGATCGCGATCCCGAGTGCAGTGGGATTCTTCGTACTCGGAGAACCGATCATGAATTTCATCTGGCCTAGTGTAGATAATTCGATGCAGAACATGATCTGGAAGATTGGTGCGATCTCACTGATTTTCTATTCCCTTTCCACGATTACAAATGCTGTACTTCAGGGACTGAACCGTATGATGAAACCGGTGAAGAATGCAACCGTTTCTTTGATCCTTCATCTTGTATCCCTGTTTATCATGTTAGTCGTATTCAAGTGGGGACTTTACGGAGTGATCGTCAGCAAGATCGTGTTCTCACTTTGCATGTGTATCATGAACTCACATGATATACGTGAAGCATGCGGATATGTTCAGGAACGGCAGCGGACATTTGTGATTCCGGGAATTGCGGCCGGCATCATGGGAATCGCGGCATACCTGGTACATCTTGTACTGGACATTTTCATCGGCGGAAGAATTGCAACGCTGGCTGCACTCATTACAGCCGTGATCGTCTACGCAGTATGTCTGCTGAAAACGGGCGGCCTTACGGAGGATGAGCTTCTGTCCATGCCGAAAGGAGCGACTCTGATCAGCATTTGCCGCAAGCTGCATTTAATGAGAGAAAGCTCATATTAAGATAACTGTTCAGATTGTATAATTCTGTGAAATTGGTCGATACTGTATACAAAAAGGAGTTGTCCTTATGGAAAAGAAATATGGTATTGGCCTTTTCACAGCCGCTTTAGTTTTGATGGCTGTGATCACGTATGGATATCGGGCAGAGTATCGATATTCTCAGGAACTTGTGGAAGAAGAGAAAAAAGAACAGGCTGAAAACAGTATCAGCCAGGAAAAGACGGTAAGTACACAGGGCGATGCGCAGAAAGAAGAACGCTATTATCTCAGGGAATTGAACGGTTACGTCGTGGTCTATATGAATGACAGAACCACGGTCTATGAATATACAAATATTCTGGTTTCCGATCTCCCCGAAGCGTATCAGGATGAAATCAAAAATGGGATGATCGTCGAAGGAACGGATAAACTATATGGATTTCTGGAAAATTATTCGAGCTGAGATTCCCGGGCTATTCAGAATATTGAAACAGAAGAAATAGAAAGGAACGAAAGCGAATGGATGACAAAAAGATTGCCCGTATTAACGAGCTGTATCATAAATCGAAGGCAGAAGGGCTGACAGAAAAGGAAAAAAAGGAACAGCAGATCCTGCGCCGTGAATATATCGAAGCATTTAAAATGAGCCTCCGGGGACAGCTGAATAATATTTCGATTCAGGAAAAAGACGGATCGATCACAAATCTCGGAGAAAAATATGGAAACAAAAAAGCAAATTAGAGCAGAGATTATGAAACAAAGATCCGCACTCCCGAAGGAGGAAGCGGCCCAAAAGAGCAGGGCGATCTGCAGGAAGATCCTTTCTTTGGAACAATTTGTGCAGGCAGAAACGGTTCTCCTTTATATGAATTTTAAGAATGAAGTGGAGACCGGATTGATTTGGAAGACGGCACGAAACATGGGAAAATGTGTCGCCTCTCCCCGGATCATCGGTTCTGACATGGTATTTTCCCGAATTCAGTCCGAGAAAGATCTGATCCCGGGAAAATGGGGAATTCCGGAGCCAAAAGAAACCTGCCCTGTTATCCGTGAACATGACAACAGGACAGTAGTGATCATGCCGGGCGTTGCATTCGACGGTAAAAAGAACCGCATCGGATACGGAGGCGGATACTATGACAGGTATTTCTCCGGATTGGATGCGGTTTATAAAATTGCCGCTGCCTACGATTTACAGATTGTGGAACGGATTCCTGCGGAACCCTTTGATCTGAAACCGGACTGTATTGTGACAGAAACGCGGATCTATGCAGGATAATGCAGACGTTCTTCGGTGATTCCATCCAGAACTTCATTCAGGTATTTGCTGGCGAGATACTTCGCCATACCGAGATTCATATCCAGATAATTTCCGCAGTCTTTCGCACAGGCTCCCGGTATTTCTCCGGTGTATTCGGCGATAAAGGTAAACATTTCCTTCATCAGCGGCACGATATCCTCAGATTCGTAATCGCCGGTCAGAAGCAGATAGAAGCCTGTCCGGCATCCCATCGGGCCGAAGTAGAGGGTGCGTTCTCCATAGACTTCATGATTTCTCAGGAATGTGGCGCCCAAATGCTCGATCGTGTGGACCTCGGCGGTATTCATCACCGGTTCTTCGTTGGGATTGGTCATCCGGATATCGAAGGTTGTCACAGGGCAGTCCCCGGCAAAATCCTTCCGGGAAACATAGAGACCTGGGATCAGCCGGATGTGGTCTATGGTAAAACTGGTAATTTTCTTCATAATCATCATTTCCTCCATATACATCATTTTGTATTCAATTATAACGTGGAATGATTAAAATAACAAGTAGGCGAACAAAGAACAAAAGAGAGTCAGGAGGCATAAAAATTGAAACTTTATTTGATACGACATGGCGAGACCGACTGGAATAAGACGAGAAGGCTTCAGGGGCAGGTGGACATCCCCCTCAATGAATTCGGACGCAAGCTTGCGCGTGAAACAGCGCCGGCACTTCGGGATGTTCCTTTTGACATGGTCTATACAAGTCCGCTACTTCGGGCAAAGGAAACGGCAGAGCTTGTGATAGAAGGCCGCAAAATCCCGATGATTGAAGATGACAGGATCATGGAGATGGGATTCGGTGAATATGAAGGTTTGATCTGTAAAGGGGATGATTTTAATATTCCTGACCCGGCATTTCGGAATTTCTTTCTGGCTCCCGAGAAATATGATCCGCCGCAGGGAGGAGAGTCCTTCGAACAGCTTTCTGAACGGCTGCATTCATTTCTGGAGGAGATCTTTCACAAAGAGGAGCTGTCAGATAAAACAATCCTCGTCTCCACACATGGTGCGGCTTTATGTGGCATGCTGCGCCTGATCAAAAAGGCGCCCATCGAACAATTCTGGGGCAGTGGAGTCCATAAAAACTGCGCGGTTACCGTTGTGGAAATAAAGGGCGGAAAGAAAAATATACTGGAAGAGGCTGTTACATATTACCAGGAAGAGGTTGCAGACTGGTAAAAGTTTAGCATTGAAATAAATAAAACCGGGAGAGTATGTATTATTTTACATTCCCTTCCGGTTTTTTTTTCTATTTATTCAGGGGCGGCACAGGATTCCCTTATCGCGAGAGAGCAGGGAAGCTGGATCTTCATCGCAGTGCCGGACTGCTGCCGGATGATATGGTGCAGGATCGACGCACCGTAATGCCCCATATTATAGGCAGGCGCATGGATCGTTGTGAGCGGCGGCGTTGTAAATTCGGCGATACTGATGTCATCAAATCCGATCACCGAGATATCCTCCGGTATCCGGTACCCGTATTCCGTCAACGCCTTGATCGCGCCCATGGCGATCGGATCGCTGGCTGCAAAGATCGCAGTAGGAAGCGCTTTACTCCGGATCAGATCACAGGTCATCTCATAGCCGGAATCGATCCGGAATAATCCCTCCCTGAGATACGGTTTATAATGAATCTGATGCTCCTCACAATAGCTCACAAACACCTTTTTGCGGTAATCCGGATAAAGCTGTTCGGGGCTTACATATTCTTTCCCGGTGAGAAATCCGATTTCTTTGTGACCAAGTCCGGTCAGGTAATCCATCACAAGCTTCACGGCATATTCAAAATCGATCATGATCGTGGAAACATCCGGTTTTTTAACAGGCATATCCAGAAACAGGATTTTTGGATTTAAATTTACCAGAGATTCAACTTCTGATTTACTGAATTTACCGATACAAATAATGCAGTCCACGTCTTTTAACGCGTCAAAATAATTGACATCACTCTTATATGTCCTTACTACCTGTATATTATGTGAAATGCAGTAGTCCTCGATTCCCTGACGGATCAGAAGATAGTAGCTGTCCTCAAGTTCCTGCTGGGAAGAGAACCACTGGACGATCCCCATGGTGAACGCCGTCTTCACAGAAACGCGGTTCCGCTTGATATAATGCATCTTGTTGGCGGTATCCAGAACCTTCTGACGTGTTTCCGGAGAAACGTTAAGCGTCTCGTCATTATTTAAAATTCTGGAAACAGCCGCTGCCGAAACATTTGCCGCAGCAGCGATATCTTTAATGGTTGCCATAAAAGTCCCCCTTGAAATTTGCATGTTTACTATATTTTACTATTATATCAAACTCAAATAAAAAATGAAAGATAAAGATTGCGCACAAAAGGATATTTCCGTACTTATCCTTCACTTTACACAAAAATCAAACAGTAAATTTGTGCACTAATTTTAGTAAATTTCTATTGTAAATTTACTAAATATGTAGTATGATTTAGTTAATCAAAAATGTACGAAATAAACGGAGGGAACGTCATGAGACAAATCAATCAGATTGTGGAAGAAATGAAAGCCGGAGCTTGCAGAGAACTGTTAAGAGATATTTACGTAGACGAGGGAGTGATCGGATATCAGGAAGAGCGTTATGTGAGAGCGCTTAGCGAATATGCGAAGATCTTCGGAGAACAGGAAGTAGAAATCTACAGTGCTCCGGGACGAAGCGAAGTAGGCGGCAATCATACCGATCATCAGCACGGCATGGTTCTGGCAACTTCAATTAATCTGGATGCCATTGCTATCGTAAATAAGAACGAGGATTCCAGCGTGAATGTTTACTCAGACGGTTACGGAATGATCGAGCTTTGTGCTGACGAGTTGGAAAAACGTCCGGAGGAAGAAAGCACTTCAGTCGGTCTGATCCGCGGTGTGCTTGCCGGACTGAGTGAAAGAGGATACAAAGTAGGCGGATTTAACGCATATGTGACAAGCGATGTGCTGAACGGTGCAGGAATGTCTTCCTCCGCAGCATTTGAGACGATCATCGGCACCATCATCTCCGGATTATATAACGAAATGGTGATCAGCATGGTTGAAATCGCACAGGTAGGACAGTATGCAGAGAACGTATACTTCGGAAAACCTTGCGGACTGATGGATCAGACAGCATGTGCAGTCGGCGGACTGATCCACATTGATTTCGCAGATCCGGCAAAACCGATCGTAGAGAAAGTAAATGTTGACTTTGAAGAACACAAATACAGCCTTTGCATCGTTGACACAAAGGGATCTCATCACGATTTGACCGATGACTACGCAAAGATTCCGGAAGAAATGAAGCTTGTAGCAGAATTCTTCGGAAAAGAATTCCTTCGTGAAGTTCCGAAAGCTGATTTCTACGCAAATATTGCTGCACTTCGCGAGAAGACAGGCGACCGCCCGGTACTTCGTGCGCTGCATTTCTTCGAAGATAATGACAGAGTGGCAGCTCAGGTAAATGCTTTAAACAACGGAGATTTCGAAGGATTCCTTGGAATGATCAAACAGTCCGGTGATTCTTCTTTCAAATATCTTCAGAACATTTATACCAACAAAGACGTACAGAATCAGAGCATGTCCATCGCACTTGCAGTCAGCGAAATGACTCTGAAAGATCACGGAGTATGCCGTGTACACGGAGGTGGATTCGCAGGAACAATCCAGGCTTTTGTACAGAATGATTTTGTAGAAACTTACCGTGCAGCACTGGATGCCGTATTCGGAGAGGGAGCATGCCATGTACTGAAGGTACGTAAATACGGCGGAATGAAAGTAATGTAATCAATCATATAGCATAAAGAAGTTGGAAAGGAAGAAAAAGAAATGATTTATGAAGCGGTTGCGAAACTGATGCAGTATGGAAGAACAACAGGACTTGTAGCGGCAGAAGATGAGATCTACGTTACGAACCAGGTACTGGAAGCACTCAATCTGTCCGAGTATGAGAAACCGGAACAGATTCCGGAAAAAGTGGAACTCGAGGAAATTCTGAAAGAAATCACCGATTATGCGGTAAGTCAGGGCATGATAGAAGATTCCGTTGTTTACCGTGATCTGTTCGACACAAAGATCATGGGAAAACTGGTTCCGGCTCCGAGCACTGTGATTTCAAATTTCAATGAGCTCTACCAGGAAGGACCGAAGTTTGCTACTGATTATTTTTATAAATTGAGCCAGGACAGCGATTACATCAGAAGATACCGCATCAAAAAAGATCAGAAATGGCTGACTTCCACAGAGTACGGTGAGCTTGAGATCACCATCAACCTGTCAAAGCCGGAAAAAGATCCGAAAGCCATCGCTGCTGCAAAAACAGCGAAACAGAGCGGATATCCGAAATGCCTTCTCTGCAAAGAGAATGAAGGCTATGCAGGCCGCGTAAATCATCCGGCCCGCCAGAACCACAGAATCATTCCGGTTGTGATCGACGACAAAAACTGGGGATTCCAGTATTCTCCATATGTTTATTACAATGAACACTGTATCGTATTTAACGGCGAACATGTACCGATGAAAATCGAGGAAGCAACCTTTGCAAAACTCCTTGATTTCGTAACACAGTTTCCACATTATTTCGTCGGCTCCAATGCTGACCTCCCGATCGTAGGAGGCTCCATCTTAAGCCACGATCATTTCCAGGGCGGTAATCATGAATTTGCCATGGCAAAAGCCCCGATTGTAAGAGAATGCACGATTCCGGGATTCGAAGACGTCCATGCAGGAATTGTAAAATGGCCGATGTCCGTTATCCGCCTTCAGAGCCGTGAAAAAGAGCGCCTCATCAAAGCGGCAGCCCATATCCTGGAAGTATGGAGAGGATATACTGACGAAGAAGCATTTATCTTCGCAGAGACGGATGGAGAACCGCATAATACGATCACTCCGATCGCACGTATGAGAAACGGACAGTTCGAACTGGACCTGGTACTCAGAAACAACATCACGACAGAAGAACATCCGCTGGGTGTTTATCATCCACATGCAAAACTGCATCATATTAAGAAAGAAAATATCGGTCTGATCGAAGTTATGGGACTAGCCGTACTCCCGGCAAGACTGAAACAGGAAATGGAAGAGCTCGCCAAAGCAATTCTTGCAGGAAGCGATATCCGTGCAAATGAAATGCTGGAGAAGCATGCTGACTGGGTTGAGGAATTCCTTCCGGACTATAGCGAGGTGAATGAAGAAAATATTATGGATATTCTCCATGAAGAGATTGGTAAGGTATTCAGTCAGGTGCTGGAAGACGCCGGGGTTTATAAACAGACGGAGGATGGACAGAAGGGGTTTGATCGGTTTGTAAGTAGTTTGTAAAAGGGGAATTTGTTTGTAAAGGGGACGCCCCGCCCAATTCCATATTGTATTCCGGACGCGCTTGCGCTCGGGAAAAAACGCAGCGGTACTATGATGCCAGGTTGTCGCCTGTCCGGCGACTCCTGCCATCAAGTGCCGGCGTTTTTTACGGTCCGGAATACAACATGGGATTGGGCGGGGCTGTGCTTTGCAAAACTTTAGGAGTAAGGTTGTTTGAGGGACGGATGGCGCCTGGCGGCTTATCCTGG
>JBJENH010000062.1:16119-18648 GCA_051880095.1 Bariatricus sp.
GAAGGGGGATTTGGGGATGGACGGTAATCGGAAGAGGAAGTTGTTCTGGGGCGGAGTGGTTTTGGTTGGGATTGTTTGTTTGGGGATTGGTTGGTATTTTACTTTGAGAAGTGGAGTGTATGTGGGGGATTATTTTTATTATAAGGTGAGTGAGACGCGGTATCAGAGGAATCAGTCGAATTTTTTGGAGTTTGTTTCGGGGGATGAGGTTCGGATTGGTTTGGATGAGGGGGAGATGAGTGTTTCGATTGAGGAGAATGGGGATGATTCTTTTGCCTTTGCATTTTCGGATGGGAGATCGGTGCGGGGAAACTGGAATGGTGAGGATCTTGTGGATTCGGATGGGTTACGGATCGGATGGAATGATGTGCGGATTGTGACGGATGATCAGTCTTATGTGCCGGGGGAAGTGGCAATTTGTCAGGCGATTTGTGATGCCCGTTTTGGAAATGAGGATACGATATCAAGACCATATATTGCGTTTTTGGGTGTTCTTGTGTATGGGTTAGGGATTGTGACTATTTTGAATCCGGACGGAGTTCATTTTTTCCTGAGCCGGTGGAAGTATAATAATCCGGAGTTGTCTGATTCTGGGCGATTGTTGGAGCAGATAAGTGGAGGTTTTATTGTTGTTGTCGGAATTGGTATTATGACAGGGGCTTTTTTCCTTCTGGGATTGTAATCTGTCAAGACGGAGTGTATAATTACAATTAGTATGAGAGAATTTGTAAGAGAGAGGTGGAAAGATGAGAAGATAATCGACTTTTGTGAGCATGAAAATGATTTTTTCGAAATGGATTTGAGAATTCGGAGAGTGATTTGTGCGAAATGGATTGTCATTTCGCAGGTTTTTTCGTGTTGCCAAAAGTGGATTATGTTCTCATAACCTCTCTTTTTTGGTGCGATTTTGTAAGATATTGAGACTGGTTGTGAGGCTGTGCTTTGGGGGCGATACGGGATTGGAGGGTTAATTATGGCACAGATCAGTGTGAATGATCTTACTTTTTATTATGAAGGAAGTCCGGACAATATATTTGAGCATGTTTCATTTTCTATTGATACGAACTGGAAACTTGGGTTTGTCGGAAGGAATGGAAAGGGGAAAACGACTTTTTTGAATCTTTTGTTGGGAAAGTATGAGTATCTGGGGTCGATCAACAAAAGTGTTGTTGTTGATTATTTTCCTTATCAGTTAAAGACGGCGGATTTTCAGAAAACGGCTTTTGAATTGATCGAGGCATGGAAAACGGGATGTGAGGAATGGAGAGTATTTTGTGAGCTGGATAAGCTTGGAGTGGATGGCGAAGTGCTGTATCGTCCGTTCGAGACGCTGAGCTTTGGTGAACGGACGAAAGTGATGCTGGCGGTTCTATTTTCCGGGGAAAATGATTTTCTTCTGATTGATGAGCCGACGAATCATCTGGATCAGGATTCCCGGGAAATTGTGAAGGAATATCTTGCCGGAAAGAAAGGATTTATACTGGTTTCCCATGACAGGGTTCTTCTGGATGCCTGTATCGATCATGTTCTGGTTCTGAACCGGAAGTCGATCGAGGTGCAGGCGGGAAATTTCTCAAGCTGGTGGGAGAACAAGAACCGGAAGGATGCATTTGCCAGACGGGAAAATGAAAAGCATAGGAAAGAGATCCGGAAATTGAAAGCGGCGTCTGAGCGGACTCGGGAGTGGGCGGACAAAAGCGAGCGGACGAAGATTGGGTTTGATCCGATCAAGGAACATGAGCGAAATATTAGTACTCGTGCATATATAGGCGCGAAGACGAAGAAAATGCAGAGCCGTGTGAAGCAGATGGAGTATCGTATTGGAAGAGAAATTGAGCAGAAAGAAGGACTTCTGCAGGATCTGGAAGAAATTTCGGATTTGAAAATTTTGCCTATGACGCATCATAAGGAAACATTGGTCGCAGCAAGAGAATATGCCTTGAAATATCCGGATGCAAAGGAGTATTTGTTTGATGGACTGAATTTTGAAATCCGTCAGGGCGAGCGGGTTTTCTTAAATGGACCGAACGGATGCGGAAAATCGAGTCTGATTAAAGCGATTCTGTCACGTTGTACTTCATGCAATATGAAGAAAGAAGATTCTTCCAGTGAATTTAACCGGGAAGAATTTTCCGTATTAGAACAAGGCGAACTTCAGGTCGCAGCAGGCATTGTGATATCCTATATCAATCAGGATACTTCGTTTTTGCATGGCAGTATCCGGGATTTATGTATCGATCGAAATCTGGATGAGAGCTATTTTTGCGCGCTGCTTCGGCAGCTTGGTATGGAGCGCACGCAATTTACCAAAGAGATACAGGATTTTTCGGAAGGACAGAAGAAGAAAATCCTGATCGCAGCAAGCCTGCTGACTCCGGCGCACCTTTATATATGGGATGAGCCTTTGAATTATATTGATGTATTTTCACGTATTCAGATTGAAAATTTGTTTGAAACATTTCGTCCGACCATGCTTATTGTGGAACATGATGCTCGGTTTCGGGATAAAATTGCGACAAAGGTGGTTGA
>JBJENH010000063.1:0-3183 GCA_051880095.1 Bariatricus sp.
GAGCAGGACATCAGGGAATCGGTAGAAGCCTTCCGCAAAGAGATCGCCAAGGCACAGATCGTGATGCTGCCGGGAGGATTCTCCGCAGGAGATGAACCGGACGGATCCGCTAAATTCTTTGCTACGGCCTTTCGTAATGAAGTGTTAAAGGATGAGATCCATAAGCTGTTAAATGAAAGAGACGGACTTGTACTTGGTATTTGTAACGGATTCCAGGCTCTGGTGAAATTAGGTCTGGTTCCTTACGGAGAGATCCGCACCCAGACAGAGGATGCGCCAACCCTGACCTATAATACCATCGGACGCCATATTTCCAAGATGGTTTATACCAGAGTGGTATCCAACAAATCTCCGTGGCTTCAGATGGCAGAACTTGGTAAAACCTATGCTATCCCGGCATCCCATGGTGAGGGACGTTTCGTGGCACCACAAAGCTGCCTCAATGAGCTTTTTGCCAACGGACAGGTAGCTACCCAGTATGTAAACGAGCAGGGACAGCCAACCATGGACGAAGAGTGGAATGTAAACGGTTCCTTCATGGCCATCGAAGGTATCACCAGCCCGGACGGAAGGGTATTCGGTAAAATGGCTCATGCAGAGCGTCGCGGTGACCATGTGGCAATGAACATTTACGGAGATCAGGATATGAAGATCTTTGAATCCGGAGTGGCATACTTTAAATAAAAATAACAAAAAATGAAGCAAAAAGAGTCTTATTCAGATGATAAGGCTCTTTTTTAATTGTCAAGAGCGAGATAGAATCCAAAAGATTTTTTGCGAAATATCCACACTTGACATAATTAACAGACTAAAAAGGGGAATTTCTTCTTGAGGGCTGTCTATTGTGTCTTTTGTGTTAAAAAGAATAAAAAGAACTTTGCGATTTGTAATTTGTATGGTAAAATGATGCTATTAAATGCGAAAGGAGATATTCGAAATGGGGAAGCACAAAAGAATTGAACGAAAAAAAGAGACAGCAAAGAAGAAGCGAAACGCGCGAACGGGAATTGCAGATCAGATCAAGATGCGCATAGGACGAGATGTGTTGATCGTATTTCTGCTGGTAGCGGTGGTTTCTATTTTTATGGTGCGATCCGTTGTTATGTCGGCAAAGCAGACAGAGCTTACATTACAGTCGGAGTCGGCATCGTATCAGCTGGCAGATTTTTTTGACCAGTATACCAGAATGACGGAGCAGATGGCGGTAAATCCGGAGATCCGGCAGGTACTTCGCGATACAAAGGCCGGTGATCTGATCACACAGACACAGGGATTCGACACGGTCTATACGGATATGGTTAATATTGCGGGCGTGGACCCGGAGAATGTTTTGGCAGCGTGGATCGGCGATGCGGATGCGAGTGTTTTGACGCAGTCAGATGGTTTCACTTCGGAGGACGGCTGGGATATTACGTCAAGGCCATGGTTCGTGTGCACGAAGCTGGGATACAGTGTGCTGACCGAGCCGTATATTGATGCAAGTACAGGTAAATTGATCTTGAGTGCTGCTTCCCCGATTTATGATGAGGACGGAACGACAATTCTTGGAGTAGCAGGCATGGATATCTCGATGGAGCAGATTGACACGGTAATGCAGGGCTACAAAATTGGAAAAGCGGGATATGTTATGCTGCTGTCCTCAGAAGGAATGATGATATATCATCCGAATGAAGAGAATGTTCAGAATAATATCAGTGAACTTAATATGTCAAAGAGTGTCATTGATGCGGTGACAAATGGTGAAACCGGTTTCCTGAAGTATAAAGACGGAGGATGGACAAAGTATGGTTATGTTGCAAAGATCAGTGATACAGGGTATACGGTAATCAGTAGTCTGCCGATTGCAGAATACTATTCGGAATTGTTCAAATTAATAGTTGTCCTTGTACTCTTATTTGCGGCAGGTATCGTATTGATTATGTTCGGTATGAATAAAATTGCGGCACAGATTACAAAGCCGATCATGGAATTGAACGGAACCGCCCAGAAGCTGGCAGAAGGTAATCTGGATGTGGAACTGGAGATGAATTCGGAAGACGAGGTCGGAGAACTGGGAAATTCCATCAACCAGACGGTAGTCAGACTAAAGCAGTACATAGCATATATTGATGAGATATCCGAAGTCCTTGCGAGTATGGCGGAAGGAAAGCTTGCCATTGATCTGAAATATGATTATGTGGGTGAGTTCCAGAAGGTAAAACTTGCGTTGATCAACATCTCCTCTTCTATGAATGAGATCATGGAAGGAATCAGCGAAAGTGCTTACCAGGTATCGGCGGGAGCAGATGAACTTGCAAATGCTGCACAGGGACTTGCAGAAGGTACCGGAACACAGGCGGCGGCAGTGGAGGAACTGGTAGCGACGACGACGGCTATTGCAGAGCAGGTAGAAGAGAATAAGAGCGACGCGGAAGCGTCTGCACGTGAGACGGTCAAAGTTGCCAGACAGATGGAAGACAATCAGTTACAGATGAACCAGATGATGGAGGCAATGAACAAGATCCACGACACATCACAGCAGGTTGTGGGAATCATTAAAACCATCGAGGAAATTGCAGACCAGACAAACCTTCTGGCACTCAATGCTTCTATTGAGGCAGCCCGTGCCGGCGAGGCAGGAAAAGGCTTTGCGGTTGTAGCCGGAGAAATCGGTAATTTGGCGGAACAGAGCGCAAAGGCCGTGAACGTGACCAGAGATCTGATCGGAGTCTCCATGGAAGAAATTATGAAAGGAAACGAACTTGCGGAAAGTGTTGTGACATCACTGAAAGAGTCTGTGGAGGCAATCGAGTATGTGAACGGAATGATCCAGAAGACTTCTGAGAATGCTGCCCATCAGGCTATGAGTATGGAACAGATCAGGGCAGGAATTGAGGAGATCTCGCAGGCAATTCAGGACAACTCTGCGACAGCGCAGGAGAGTTCGGCAACCTCTGAAGAACTGGCAGCTCAGGCGACTACATTGAATGATATGGTTCAGAGATTTGAGTTGAACCATTAAGCAATATCGATGATTGGGGTAAGTTAAAAAGAATTCCTCGAAAGGGGAATTCTTTTTTTGCGAAAAATTAGATTGGTAGGATGATATTTTGTGAGAAAACAAGTAAGAAATGTGATATAATGAGCGCAAGCTAAAGAAACGTGCTTGCACATTCGGCGAGCGGCGAAATTAGTGAGTGAGCT
>JBJENH010000064.1:0-17845 GCA_051880095.1 Bariatricus sp.
CGATGCGTTTTCTGGTGTTCTTTCATTTCCAACATTGATGTTCTAATTCTTTTGCTCACTAATGTTGGATATGATATTTCAATGTAGTTAGTTCATTGATGTTGGATATGATTTATCTTGCATCCTGTCTGTTTCGTGCAGTCTTGATGCTATTTTACATACATTTTTTCACCGGTGTCGGCACAAATCCATTTTTCTCGTCCGTTTCCATCCAATCCTATATACATCCATATAGCTTCCCCGGCTCGTGTCGTTGCTCGGTTTACTACTTTCGTTCCTGATACTATTGTACCAATTTTCTTTCCTGCTGTCGATGGCTTGTCTCTGATATTTAATGTCACAAGTGTCTTATATGCATTTCCAGCTTTATAATTTAACTGGATATGCTGCGTTTTTCTATATCCGGTTAAAAAAAGCGCTTTTTCACGTTTTCTTCTTTCTATAAGTTCATTTTTATATCTTTCCGCTCTTCCCCAAAATGTAACAATATTATTAGCGTACTGCTCAACCGTATTACTATTCGCTGCAAGCTGCCGAAGTCCTCCTTCTCCGCGGTTGAATGTATAGGATACCAAAGCGTCAAACATATTCTGCGTCATTTGTATGTTCTTCACATTCTTTTCTACCGCTGTTTCATAGCATTTCAAATCACTTTTCAGTATCTCTTCTGCTTCTGATTTTGTGATTGTCTGTCCTTCTTTTACGTCCGGTCCGTAGTGTCCGACGCCGATCGTATAATATTTCTCTCCTGCTAGCTTGTACGCTTTGAGCTTGCATCCTTCTTCCTTCATTATAAAATTCACACCGTTTCTCGAAGTTTTCATAATGTTTCACCCCTTAATGTATTTCAAACGCGCGGCGCATTTTTTATAATACGCTGCGCGTTTTTCTTCTAATCTTTGACAAATTTCGAAGTAAATTCTAACTCATTTCTAAGTTCAAGTTGTAAAAATCTCTTTATAGTTGTTACAGCTCGCGTATACTACTCACTGCATTCCGGCAAACCAGCTACCGACGTAAGCAACGATAAAATCCCAGACAGAGCTGCAGTCGATGCTACCACCGGCCACTGCACCTCTCCCAAGTATGCGGCCGCTCCGATGGCTCCGATGGCAGACTGAGCTACCGTCTTAATCGCTCTAATTCCGGCTGCTTTCAACCATTTCTTTGATTTTTCACTCATAAATCCCTCCCCTTACATATTCGCTACAATAAGCTGGATAATTCCGATTGCTAAAGCACTTGAAATCGCGCCAAGAACTGTATTGAATACCGTTCTCTGCATGTTGTTCCATCGCTCCGCCGGCTGATCTTCCAGCTTCTTCAGTCGTGTTCCCTGTTCCTTCTGCTCTGCCAGCATCTGTTGCATGTTATTGGCTAACGTATTCACGCTGATAGCCAAATTATTTACAGATTTTTGCAGTTCCTCCAAATCTTCAATTCTTTGCTCGTTACTAAATACGCGTTGTTCCAGTTCTTTTAATTTTACCGCTACATCCTCCTCTGTCATCGTATCTCCTCCTATCCACCAATTTCTTTTCTAAGCTCTGCGGCTAGATTTATTTTTTTGACAACAGGGAGGCTGTCCGCCTCCTCTGCTGTTATGTGCTGTAAAAGTAGCTTGAAGATATCGTTTATAGTCTCTGCCTGCAGTTGTATGATTGTGCTTAAATCTTCGATGTATTGTGCCAAATCATCCATTTGTCTCCCTCCTACATCAAACCTACTGCTATACTCGTGATATTTATATCTCCAATCGCATCGTTCGCATTTATAACGATTTTTGCCGCAACAGCCCAGCTTTCTGCAGTCTTTGCCGCATTTGTAAACGCATGATGATTGCCACTTACCAGTTCCCATGTCGGCTCTTCGTCGTTTGCGTTGTTACATGCATATAACGCTGCTGTGGCGTTGTTGTCGATTGTTCCTTTATAAAACACGCTGCAGACGGTCGGCATGTCTGATTGTACAATCGGCTTTGTTGTAATTTCCAATATCGTTCCTACACGCACTTTTACTGCATCGCTGTATACCGTCTGTTTCGTTCCTTCGTCTGTCGTTCCAATCCGGATATAAACCGTCTCTCCTTCTGTTCTGTCCCCTATATATATGCGCATCGGATTCACTACGTTGCTCGTCTCTACCGAAGTTATGTCCGTCCATGCTCCGTTTTCGTATTTCTGTAGAGCTGTATATGTTTTTTTATCCGAGAAATCGCTTTTTGACGCTACCTCTGCAACTGGTGTTTGTATATCTCCTTCCGGATCTTCCTGCAGTTGGAATTCCACATAAGATTCCGTTCCTATTCTTCTGTTGTCCGATATATTCGTAATCGTAGGTGCTCCTGGAGTACTGTTTGTCTTTGTGAGTGTATATGTTCCAGTTGATGTGTTACCTGCAGAATCTGTAACCTCTACTGTAATCGTGTGAGCCGCAAGGCTCATATCTGACCACATATCATCTATTGGTAATGTGTATTCCAGGGATGCCGTTCCGCTGAACGTTGCTTTTTGCGTTCCGTCCAGTTTTACGACTCCGGTGAAACTATCTCCGTCTGTGTCCGTGATTGTTATGCTCTGACTCGGTGCCGCTGTTACACTGCCGAGTGCTTTTGTCGCAGGCTCGATTTGTGGGCTTGCGTTCCACTGTATCGTATATGCGCCATCTGAGTCCGGAGAATCCGACACTAGCGTGTCGGAAGAAATAACATAAGCCGGGGAGACGCCATCGTGCCCATAGTACGCGTTGTTGTAGTCGAGAGAGCCGTCCGCGTACACACACCGCACGTAGAAGGAGTTGCCGGAATACGGTGTGCGAAGCCACCAGTACCAGCCGGACGAAGTGTTCAGGTTACTGTTTGTGTACTCTGACTTTGAAACACATTGTGATGTTGGTTTTTTAACGCGTCCAGAGTTGCTGTTATTATTCGAATAATATTCATAAATGCTTCCTTCTGCGATGCTGTTTTCGTTTGCAAGTCCGACCTCTGTCGTAGATAAGAGGAAAATCTTGCTTTGAACCGTTTCAGATCCTCCTCCATCTGTCACTGTGTTTTTTGCTGTAGTTTTACTTACTGTTTTAAGAGCATCCCTTAAATTTTCGCTAAAGTTAGTGAGAAATCCCGCTTCCTGATCGTATTCATTGTAATTGCTATAAACATTTCCATTTGTTGGTGCTGCATCTGCGCTGTGTTTCGCAGAATACCACGATCCTGCAGATGCGTCAGAATTTAGCCACTGCAAAATGTTCGAGTGCAAATATCGGTTATTTCCATACGATTTCCTATTGCTATCACTGTTTCCGGATTCTTTTGCATCGAAGCATTTTAAAGAGATAATATCTCTCGCTTCGAGCGCAGTTGTTCCGGACGGATCACCGCTGTGTCCGTGCTCCAAAATTCTCCATACAATGATTTCTCCATTATACGTTGTCCCTGTGTCTTTAATCAGCGTTCCTGCTGCAAGACTGCTTAGTTTCTTCGCCATGTTTCTCATCCTCCAATTCAAAAAGTTCGTTAAACCACTTGTCCATTTTTCGAAGCAGATAGTATGTATCTCCCCGTTTTGCGTGTGCCTTCCATCCGTTATGTGCTTTTTTACAGTCTTCTATGGTCACTTTCCCGGAATCAAGCAGTTTTTTCATCTTCTTCATTTTTCTTTTATGGTGCACGATGCTTTTCTTTAAAAGTTTCTGTACTACTTTCCCATTTTCCGTCAGATAAAAACGGAAACCAAGATAATCTACTCCATGTCTCAGAGTTACAATTTTCGTCTTTTTCTCATTCAATTCCATTCCGACCATTTCTATCCATTCATTGATGTATTCCAGGCATTCTTTCAAGTGTTCTTTACTCTCATGGATCAGATAAAAATCATCCATGTATCTCCCGTACCACTTTATTTGCATATGCTCCTTTATATAGTGATCTAGTGGAGATAACGCCATAAGCGCATCATTTTGTGAAAGCTCATTTCCAAGCGGTGCTCCTTTTCCTCCAGGAATTGAATGGTGTATACTGTATATAAAATTCAGTATTCTCACATCTTCGAATTTCAGCTCGTAAAGATAGTCCAGGTATTTATGTGGAAGTGAACCGAAATAATCATGCATATCGCAAGCAAGTATATATCCTTCTGTCCCGTGCTTTCTGACATATTCCTGCATTTGATTTCTTATTGTCTCCAATGCCGCATCCGTACCTTTTCCTTTCTGGCTGGCGAAATTTGTGTTTAGAAACGTCGGATTTATTACCGGATTCAAAATGTTTTCCTTGAATGATTTCTGAACCACTCTGTCATGGTATTTCGTTGATTTTATCTCTCTTTTCTTTCCTCTTTCGTTTATCGTAAATTCATTATATGGGCTTATTTTATATCTTCCACTGTCCAGTAGTTCTTTTAGTGCAAGCGTACATTCCAGCCCTCTTACATCGTATATTGCTACGCTGTCCTTCCAGCGTTTTCCTTTCCTGCATTCGCAGTGCGCATTATACAGATTTTTAAAGTCTGTTAGTATTTTAAAATCATCGTATTTGTTCTTCATTTGTTTAAATTCCCGCCTTGTCATGCCGCAAGCCGTATATATTCCGTGCGGTTGCGGATCATATACCGTTGCTCATGCTCCACGCTCTTCTCCGGCGCAGAGTGTCGGCAATCCTTGTTTCAATCCTTGCGGATCCGGGATACATCCTCCTTATGTAGTAGTCCTCTGCTTTCACATTTTTTGTTACTTGGTCTCGGTTTCTACTTAATCCGGGGAGACGCCATTGTTCCCATTGTACGCGTTGTTGTTGTTGAGAGAGCCGTCCGTGTTCACATTCCGCACGTTGTAGGAGTTGCCGGAATTCGGTGTGCGAAGCCACCAGTACCAGCCGGACGCTCATATATCAGTCTGTACCCCATTAATTAAACTTCCCTTTGAACCTCTCGACATCCTTCTTGATCCATGCTGTCGTGTGATTCCTTACATCTCTGGCCATTTTCGTCCAGTACTGCAGCGTTCCTGCGTTTACATTAAATGTGGATGCTGCAATCTCCATCATTGTCATCATTGACCTGCAGGCTGCGCGCGCCTGCTTTTGATACAATATGCGCTGTTCATATTCCGATTTTGTGTTCGGATATATCTCATTGGCCATGATAAGGCAGTCAACAATGTAGAATGCCTTTTCCTGAATTTTGTTGACAATGGATAATCTGTAGCGTTTCGGAAATTTCTTTTCGTTGCTTGTTATTTTTATTGTATAACCAGCAAGTTCTTTCGCCGATTCCAATACGTCGTATTTTCCTTCTCCTCGTTCGCTTAACAGCTTTGACATTAAATTTCTACCTTTCCATCGTTGTATGTACCGTGTAAAATATTAACGGAATCTGCAGATGCAATGTCGTAAACACTTACAAGCTGCAGTTCGCTTGTGTCAATTGCTCCTGTTATGGAAAGTTGGTATATAACGTTTGTTATATCCTGTCCAAGTCTTGCATCTACACCGGTTGTTGTTCCACCTCCTCCACTCTCTTTGAGTTTATTTATTTGTGCTTGCAATGTACCGTCAGTCGATGGATCCACATCTCCAGTGATTTTTTTTACGCAGTTTGCAACTGCTCCCCAGACCTGGTCGAGATTAGAATCATCGATTACTGCTCTCTGTTCTTCGCTCATTTCATTTGCTCCTTTCTAAAATTCGCACAATCTCTTTACAAGCCGCGCCTGCGGTTTTCGTTTTCTGTTACTACGTTCTAATCACTACACGCAGATTGCTGCGATTTCTTCGCTTGTCATGCTACGGATGTCAGACTTCTTCATGTACTCACTGAAATCATATGTTCCGGCCATGCAGTCCCATTTACCATCCTCCGTATATGCCACGTTTGTTCCTGCCGGATATTTTGCTCCTGCTCCCTCTACGAAGTTATCTGTCGTTGTAAATGCGTCTGTAATATTGTACAGATCTCCTTTAACCGCATCTGTTGGAAGATCTGCAAAAGCTACGGATCCTTTTACTTTATAAACTCCTGCGATTGCCTGATTTACTGCTGTGGAAATTGCTTCGTCTGCCTCTGTCTTTGTGTAAGCATCGCCGATTCCGTACCCTGATAATGTAGACGCTTTATCTGCTTTTCCCGCAATTACTGCTGCAAGCGCTGTGTCCAGCTCTGATTCAGACACTTTATCCAGAGACGCAAGCGCTCCTGTTGGAACTTCGATATTTACCGTTTTATCTTCAATATCTACGACCACATCATTTACTTTTACAGACTCGATGACATTCACCTGTGCTCCTGATGCGATACCGTTCAGTTTTTCAAGCAATTCGTTTGTCAAGTCGTTTGTCGACAAACCTTTTCCTGCTTCCTGTGCTACGAATTTCTGCAATGCAAGCGTCCAAACCTGTGATAATCCTGTTCCGTCTAAATATGGTCCAAATGTTACTGTATCTGCCATTTTGTTTCCCCCTTATGAGTAAATTGTTGTTATGCAGGCACGGTCTGTAAAGAGATTGTGTTTTATTTTTATTTTGTTTTATGCGTTTTCGATTGCTTCTGATACTTCTTCTGCGTTCATGGCATACGGATCTGCGGATGATTCTCCGTTCCATTCTGTGTTCAGTGCATCTTCGACTCTTGTTGCGCTTAACGCGTATGGGTCTTCGGATGATTCTCCGTTCCATTCTGTGTTCAGCACGTTTGCTATTTCATTTGTGCTCATGGATGTTGAATCTTCCGGGCTGTCATCTTTTATTCCTGGAAACTCATTTTCGAATGCCTTTATAACTAAATCCGTATTCAGTACTGCTGCCAGTATAAGGTCGTTCTGTATCAGTTGTTCCGGAGCTGCGTTATTGTTTTCCGCGCTTACCTCATCGTCAGGCTCAACGACCAAAATCGATTCTGAAAAGGTCGGATTCTTATTTGTGTACTTTATCATTGTTCTTCCTCACGTCCTTTCTAAAAGATGTCATCCAGAATATATGTCTGTTCCACATCATCATCCTTACCTTTTCTGGTCATATTTTTTATACAGACGATATCTCCATCTTCATCGTATAATCCGATTTCTGATATTTCTTTTCCTACTAATTCGCTCTTTTCCAGTGTGCATGTGTATCTGCAGGTTGTCTCATCCGTAATCTCATGCGACTGAATTTCCTTCCTTAGTAGTTCATTGTTCAGCTCAGATTGTGTATCTTCCGGTTTAATTACTGTCCCGGAAGTATCTACTCCTCCGTCTCCAAAAGCCATACCAACTATTTTCGGAAGAACGATATCTCCTGCTCTTGCTTTTACCATCTTGCTTCTGGCCGATTTTGTAATAACCGTATTGTTATTCATGCCTCCACTTCCTTTCTGTATTTGTTGTTGTATTTTGTGTTTCCGGAAAATGTTGTTTTCCCGTCAAAAAAATTACAGTCTGGTGTCTGTGTTATTACCTCCAGCTCTCCAATCTGCTCTTTTATATACTGCGCTGCGCTCATCCGAATATAAGTACCATTCTTTTCTTCTGTCTTTTGCTCTACTCTAAATCTTTGTGCAGCATCTATAACTGTTCCTGTATTTACTCTTGTTTCATATTCCGCTCGGACAAGTTCCGTTTTTTCTTTTGTTCTTACCTGTGCTTCATTTTTTAAAATAATGTCCAGTTTGTATCGTTTATTTTTGCCAGATCTAAATGTTTGTTTTCCTGTGTAACTGGTTTCTCCGTTGTAGCAAAGAAATGATCCTATTCTCCAAAAGTTTATTCCAGTCTTAAACGCAATTACTTTCAATGCTGCATGCTCTATTCTCTCATTAATAACAATTCTTCTGACATCAAGCATTTCATACGTTGTATGTGACTGCTTTAACTTATCAATCAGTTTCCTTGCTTTCTCTGTATCAAGAGATTCATCTCCAGTAAAAAATACCTTAAATGCATTCGGATTATCAGCTTTCCAATTATATGGACCGGTATCATGATAATCCGATACATTAACCTGCATTCCAATGACATCATAAAGATATCTTTCCATCTTGTGCGGTGTCATAGGCGCTCTGTAATCTCTCTTCTGATAAATCAGTCTTCTTCTTTCTTCATAATTTGTATCATCCCTTACAGGTAATCCCCACTTTTCCTCATGCCACCCAAGCCCCCATGTAGCTGTTTCCGGGAAAAATTGATACGGAATTTCTTCAACAATTTTTACTGCGTCATCATATTCCATTCCCATCACCTGATACAGCCACTTTGCTACATAAGATTTTTCATAAAATCCCGATGTAACATAACTCAGCATTCTTTTTGCGCTTTCGCTGATTGGAAAATTATCAACAAGTTCTTCCTCTGTCATATCTTTCTCCTTTTAGCTTATAGACACCGTCCCTGTGTTTGGATATTCCTCTTTTTTAAAAACAATATTTTGATCAGAATCATTTACAAAGAATTCGTCAAAATCCAAAACACCCTGTATGTTACTTATAACCGGCCTCACATCATTGTATCTAAGAATTCCGTTTTCTTTCGCCTGTTCGTATATTTCTTCTATCAGAGATATAAATTTCTTTCTGACATATGCAATATCCGTACCTTCTTCAAGAGTGATACCAGTTATTGTGTAATTAATACTGATTGTTGTTGCTGCAGTGCAAATCAAATGTGCACATGCCGTAGGAAGTAGCCGCTTCGATCTATCGGATTCTGATACAATATGGTCATATACATCTTGTATAAGCTTTTCTCCTGCTGGCTTTCCTTCTGCGTCGATCAAGATTAGTTTTACCGTTCCTGGCCCTTCCGCAGCTGAATCAACAATACAGTCACCAGCTCCTGCTTCTTTTGCCCACCTTTTGTAGTCAACATCATTTCCTAAGTATGTTTTACTGTTTTCATATTCTGCTTCTATTCTGTCAAAAAAATCTCCATCTTTTTCCCTGTCAGTTCCTCCGATTATTGCTCTTTTATTTGTAATGGAAATGATTGCTTTATTCGGTTTTACCATTATCGTCACAGAGTTTACGCCTACATTTGAACTTTTTCCTGCTTCCACAGCAACTACCTTTACCTTCGTTTCCTCATTTTGCTCTATTTCTGTATCATCTACCGTTTCAAATACAATAGAAGGATAGTCATCTTCTGATGGTGTGCAAAATCTTGTTCCTTTTGCAAGTGTTATCTGTTCATTTGCTATTACTTCCACGTATCCATTTGCTTTTTGTGCTTCATGTCTCTCAAGATGAACCTGACTACCATGTAGGTCCAGCCAGTCATCCCACGCATATTGTGGAAATGCTATCATCAATGCTCTTGCAATAAAAAAGTTTATTATCTCGCTTTTTTCAACTGCTGCAGGCATCGTAAGATCAAATGGAAATCCTCCTTCCATATCATCAATATCATCCGGAAGTGAATTCATCATCCTTTGGTGTATCTCTTCTGCAGAGTTATTCTGCATAAATTCAGGAAGAGTAAATTCTTTTTGCATTTTTCTCCCTCCAATCTTTTATATAGATACTGTAAATTCATCCATTCCAATTCCTTTTACTTTAAAAGAAACATGCATTTCATCCGAATTCCATGAAAAATCGAAATCCTGTACATACTCTGTTCTTGGATTCACCATAATAGCATCTATGATGGTTCTTTCTGTCATCGATTCCACCGTTTCTTCGTCATCGTTTTCCATCGCTTTTTCCATCTCTGTCCCTATCTCATCCGGATATGCCATACATGCATTTCTCTCTGTCATTGCTATTTTAAAGCACCATATGGCATATGATTCGTATCCTGAGCATTCCATTACCTGATGTGAGCTATTTCGAACGAAGTCTCCGAGTTCCGGATCCCATTTCATGCTTCTTTTATACTCTGTGTCATATTCTTCCTCTTCGTCATCCACGAATTCTTCCACGTTAACGGTTTCCAGTTCTTCTTCATCCATATTTCTCACTTCCTATCTTCTATGATTTCTGAACAATATCCACAACCACCGCTTCGCTTTGCACCCATGCCACAAGAACTCTGTCTCCTGGTTTTACTCCTCTCATGCTCTCTGGTATCAGCACTGTTTCTCCAGTTTGCGTTATTGTAAGAGTTTCATCTTTGTTTCCTTGATGTGCTCCCCTGCATATTGAATAACTTCCTTTTGGTAATGGAATCTTAAATGTATTTGTTTTTAGTGATAAATTCGAAAGAATCTCACCAAAATCCAAAATAAGAGGTCCCTCTCCATACTCTGCAATTCTTCTTCCTATCACCCCTGCCAGTTTGCTTATACCGCTGTTTCCATCGTATTTCCCCAAATTCATCCCCCCTAATCAAAACTTCCATCATCTACCCATCCATACACATTGCTCTCTGAATCTACGTGTATAAGGTGCCACGGATGTGCTTTTCCTGAACCGTCTTTCTGTGTTATCTTTGCTTTTCCAGCAGACGCAGTAGAGCCTCTTGCTCCAGGATACGAGGAAAAAAAATGCGTTCCACCATGGAAATTCACAATATCTCCAACATTGTATTGTTTTGCTGCATCTGTTGTTCCTTCTGTTTCTGTTGCATTGCTTTCTTCTTTTTCTACAAGTTCTAAGCTCATTGTCATTTTTCTTGAATCCGCATCGTGTTGAATGCTATTCACATAATAATATGCCCCCTTTTTCCCACTATGTATAAAATAAATAACATCTCCCTTCCTCAAAAACGGATAATCAGGAGATGTCACGTTCATTGTTTTCTTTATTTTTCCTTCATCATTTAGAATTTCATTTGCTGCCTTGTTTGCCGCATCCGCACTTTCATCGCTTCCTCGATTATAAATTCTCTGACGTATTCCATACTGTGTAAGACCATTCACTGTTGCTTCCACGCTTCTCTTTCCGTCATCATCTGCCTGTCCGACAATTTGTACTCTTGTAATAAGGTTTTCTGTGCTTACCGTCTTATTTATGGAACTGGTATTGTCCTTTCTAAATACGAATATTGTTTTATTTGTTCCAAGTGGAATGATCTGTGCGTTTCCTTCTGATGCACGAATCATGCTTTTTTCTGCTCCTTTTTTTGCGGCATCATCAAGCAGATCAAGAATGATTGCTGACAGAAATTTATTATTACAAACCATTTTTCCGTGTTGCACGTTTGGCCCATTATAAACGCTGATTGGAATATTCCAGTCATTCAGTATTCCTTTCACTGCCTGTTCTGTGCCTGTTCCTGACGCAAAAAAACGACTGTCCTGACTCTTCTGTAAATTGTACAGCAGGTCATAACATACGCATGTCAGTTTTTTTCCGCTTGAGCTGTTTGATGTTTTCCAGTTTTCAATATACCCGCGCGCAGCTTCTCTGTATTTCTTTCCGATAGCTGCAAACACAGCGATTTCACACCCTGGTTTCAATATACTTGCTATGAGTCCTTTTTTCGTCTTTTGATTTGCTACGGAAAAAGATAAACGTTGAGCTATCTCGCTCTCATTTTCTTCCCATCCCAGATCGCAGACAAAACCTGTTATATCATATTCTTTTCCTTTTTCTGTTCTGCAGATAGTCTTATATTTTATTTTCGTCAGATCAACCACTGTATCACCTCTCTAAACAAGTTTCAAAACTTCTCCTGGCCAAATCCAGTTTCCATGATCTGAACCACTTTTCCCATGATTTCTTGCGGCCTGTTCAATCACATCTGCATTCGCATCATATAACTTTGTCCAGTTTGCTTCCCCTCCGCACAGTCGTCTTGCAATTCCGCATAATGTATCTCCACTTACTACCGTATACGTCCTTTCCTGGGCAGGTGTTATACTGCTTTGCCTCTCTTTTATCTTTTTCTTTTTATCCTTTATGTGCAGGTCTTTTGTCGTATATAGCTTTATTTTCTTCTTCTGAGAAAACGAAATGGAATACTGGATATCTCCATGCCCGCCGAATGGAGTTGCATGGAACGATGCTATCGTAACATCCATATTGATCCATGTCCCTGTTATGATCAATGTGAATTCTATTTCCTTCGACTGATACTTTTTAAGCAGTTTTACGCATTTATTTGGTTCTTTCCAGTATTTCTTTCTTACGATTCGTTCATTTCTCCTTGACTTTCCGAAAAACACACCGTCCCATGATATCTCTCCAGGTTCCATTCCATTCGGTTTCTTTACTGTTCCTCCATCAAGAATATCAAATGCGACATATTTTGTTTCATAGTTCGCTGACACTTTCTCCGGAAGTGCCGGGAAAACAAAATTTTCAATGCCTTTCTTTTTTGGTATAAGCTTAATGTCCATACCAATTCCTCCTATCGTACCGGCATATTTGAGAATACTTCTCCGAGTTTATCTGCAATTTCTCCTCCGAGTTCATCTGCCATTTCTCTCAGATGGCTACTGATCACACTTATAATGCTTTCTTCATCTTCGCCGCCTTCTGTCGTTATAGAAAATTCCGGTGACATGCTGACGCTTACTTGTACGGATGTGTTTCCTCCGCTAACTCCCATCTGGTACGGGACAAATGATGTTTTGGAATTTCCGTCATTTTCCTCTGAACCGGTGTAATATGTTTCTCTGTTGTCTCCTACATATCCACCTGCTGCATGTGCAGATACTCCAAGTGCTTTTCCGGCTTTTTCATAAAGTTCAAGCGCTCTTTCTCTTCTGCTCGGGTTTGTTGGTATGATAAACTCTCCCCAGCCTTCCTCAGCCAGCCACGACAACTGCGGCCCTCCATACACATATCCTCCTGATGCATGTTTTGACTTCGTATTCGATTTTTCCGTTCCTCCTGAATTTACTGCATTATAACCCAATAGCTTCTGTGCCATAAATGTATCCGGACTTACCGCAAGATTATAATTCGGATTAATCGTAATATTCGCTTTTATGCTCGCACTAACCGGATTTGCAGTTGCATCTTTTACAAGCTGTTCTACCGCTCCACGTACCTTCCCGTCTCCATCATTTATTGCGTCCGTTGTCGCATTTTTCAATGACTGTCCACAATTTGTACCGACAAGTTGAAATGGAGTTGTATCAATATTTTCTGGTATTTGTTTTACTTTAGCATTGTAATCGTCTACAAGACCCTGTATCTGATTGTTTGCAGTTTCACTTGATATGGTTCCTGAGTTTTCCTGTAATCTGATTGCATCGATACCATCCTGTAGTTCTTTCTGATACTGTTCCACAAATTTTCTTGCCTGTTCTGTTGCCTGTTGTGTCTTATCATCGTTAAATGCGCTTATAAACGAATCGATATAGCTCGCTCCTGCACTAGCCCCTTCATTTTCAAATGTTACTCCGTTGAATGTCTGAGCCACCTGCTGCATCAGGGAAATGATTGCTCCCTGTGTTTCCTGATCAAGCGTATCAAGTCCTAGCGCTTTTGCTATATTTGGTCTTGCAGATTCATCCGTCCACAATGATATATCCGGAACGGCTATCTTTAACTCTTTTATTGCCTCTGTAAGTTTCTCTTCCGTTGTCCCTTTCATCTCTGGAAGCAATCCGTCAAGCGACGCTCCATATGCATCTACAATTGACTTTACTGGGAATTCCATCAGTTTCAGGTCTAAGCTCTGCATGTTTGAAAGATACCCGTTTTTCAGCTGCTCCTGCATTTGTTCTTTCACATTATCCGGTACATCCATAAGATTGATATTTGTCAATCCTGTTTTATACGCTTCCTCATAAGTCTTTGCAAGAGATTCTCCGTCCAGTTTCAGCTGATCAAGCATCCCCTGGAATGATTCTGTATCAAGTGCAGCTCCACTATAGCTTCTTCCGTATTTCGTGGCCATGACATCGATCTCAGCATTTGCTTCTGCCTCTGAAAGTTTCTGCATAATATTCGAAATCTGGTTCTGCAGATTTTCAATTTCCTTTGCTTCACTTAGTTTTATTGTTCCATCAGGAAGTGTGATCGATTTTGTTGATATTGTTCCATCTTCCAGCGCTTTCTCAATTGTATCTTCTAATTTCTTGCTAAGCTCCGTCACCTGGTTCTGAACATCTGTATAATACTGATCAGAATATTGGATCATTGTCTTTGAAGCTTTTTTCCCAAGCAGGAGTTTGAACGACAGATTTGCTTCGTAATGCTGGTTCTCAATATAGTTCTTTGCGTTTTCAGCCATCTGCTCGCACTCACTTATGAACTCATCTTTTCCTGTTTCATCAAATTTGAATCCTAGTTGTGCTTTCCACTGCAGCTTATCCAAGTTTCTTACGCTTGCCTCATATTCCGATGCATACTGCTGCACGCTTTCCTTTGCGCTTTCCAGCTTATCGAACATTCCTTTTTTATTTCCAAATACAATGCTTTCCGACACATCCTTGATATCACTCAGCGACAATTTTATTTTTCCAAAGTGCTGCGTAATATTATCGCTGCATGCCTTTTGGAACATCATACCAAATTCTTCCACGCTTACACTTGAATCTTTGATTGCATTATTTAATTCCTTCGTCTTGAATTTTACTTTGTCCGTATATATTCCTGCTGCATACATTGTTTTCTGCTGTGTCAAAGCCAGTTCTTCTGCGCGTTTTTTTTCTTCAGCGACTTCTTTCTGATAGTTTTCTACCTTTTTATTTCCAGCAAGCATTCCGGCAATCCCACCGATTCCGGCTCCTATCAAAGCTCCGGCTGCCGTTCCTACTACCGGAACAACGCTTCCGATTGCAGCTCCTGCTCCTGCCCCCGCAAGAACTCCTCCTACCTTTGTTCCAGCTGACCAGTCGTATGCTTCTTTCTCTCTCGCATCTGTTGATTTGTATGCTTTATAATAATCTTTCGCTCCACTTATCACTCCTACTGTTCCTGCAACTCCTCCTGCAATGGTTCCAAGTCCTAAAATGCTCAGCCCTCCAGCTCCTAACGATGCTCCTCCGGCAAGATTTCCTGCTCCAAGTCCAATTGCAGTTCTTGTTCCAAGTCCAAGCAATCCTGTACCAGCTGATGCCGAACCAATTACTTTCGCCGTAGCAGATATTCCTTTTCCTCCGAATCCAATCAAAGGTGTTGCTATTTTTGCAAGCAACGCTGCAGATAAAATCGATGACAGATCTGCGCTTTGTCCTCCAGGTAACAGTTTTCCCGCGTTCGAAAACAGATTTCCAAAAGCTTCCGGAAGTTTTTTATTGATTGCATCCAGATCAAAACCGTCTGCAAACCCTTTTGCAAATCTACGACCGATACTTTCCCCTTCGCTTACTGTACTTTCTATATCGATTCCAAGCAGAGCCATAATTCCTGTGGAAAGACCTGTTCCAATTGTGTTTCCAATGTTTCCTGCTATTTCAGATACTTTCTGTTTCCCTGTACTTTCCCACCATCTCTGTAATGGCTTCGATATAAATTCGTCCCAAAGAATCGCTCCTTTTCCGAAAATGTCAGCGTCCTGCCATTCCACACTCGCTGTAATCTTTGAAAATTTGTCCTTAAACAGTTCTATCTTCTGATCAACGGAATCCATGAATTCGTCTATTGCATTATTTACTTCCGGCATGGATGATGTGAGCCAGTCTGCGATTCCTCCTACATACGGTTTCAAACGCTCTCCGAAGTTTCTCTTGACTCCATCGAGTGCGCTGCTTAATAATGTCAGCTGTCCTTGCAGATTGTCCATCATGGTTTCCGCCATTTTTGCGGAATCTCCGTCAGCATTTTCGCACGCATCCGCAAGTTTCTTGTAATCTTTTTCTGTCGCGTTCAAAACAGCAAGTAATCCTTTCTGCGCTTCTACTCCTGCAACTGTTTTTGCAAGGCTCGATTTCTGCTTGTCTGTATATCCTGCTGTTTTTTCACGTAGTTCATCCATCACGTCTTTTAATCTTCTTGCTTTTCCGGTACTATCATAAAATGATATTCCTATCTTTTCAATGGCATCTCTGGCTCCTCTCGTATTCGTAGAAAGTCTCGTAAATATTGTATTCATCGCTGTACCTGCCATGCTTGCCTTTACACCGCTGTTTGCCATAAGTCCTGTCATGAGAGCCACATCTTCTATGCTGTACCCAAGTGTTCCTGCCATTGTTCCTGCGTATTTGAACGTTTCTCCCATCATGCTTACGTTCGTATTTGCATTGGACGATGCCGCCGCTAATACGTCTGAAAAATGTCCAGACTCCGACGCCTTCATGCCGAAAGCAGTAAGTGCATCTGTAACAATATCCGATACGGTTGCAATTTCTTCTCCTGACGCCGCCGCAAGGTTCATGATTCCCTCAATACCTCCAAGCATATCATTAGAATCCCACCCTGCCATCGCCATATACTTGAAAGCCTCTGCTGTCTCTGTCGCTGTGAACTTTGTTGTGTCCCCAAGTTCTTCCGCTTTTTTCTTTATCTTTTCCATTGCAACTTCAGATGCTCCGCTGATTGCCTTTACATTTGAGAGCGCTGCTTCAAAATCTTTAAATGCATCGACAGATTCTTTCACTCCAAAGCTTACTCCGAGTACAGCTCCTGCCTGTAGTAACGGATTTCTAAGCAATCGGAAAATTCCCCTTACCGGGGCTGTGATGTGGTCAATCGCCTTTAATGTAACAGACCAGGCTTTTCCTGTGATATTTTTCAGATTTCTTCCTATGCTCAAAAGAGCTGGGGCGATGTAATCTTTTGCTATCAGCTTTATTTCATACCGCGCACGCGCCCATTTCGACAACTGCTGCTGCGTCTGCTGCGCCCTTTGGTCAAACTGTGTTGCTCCTTTTGTATTTCGTTCCATCTCTTTATACAGTCTTTCCAGACTCTTGCATGCGCTTGATACTGCTGCCGATGTACGGTCTACCGCCTCGATCGGTACTTCAATTCTTACTGTTTCAGCCATTGTTTTCATCGCCCCCTTTCCATGATTCAATTGTTATCTGCATAGATGCAAGCATAAACGCCTGTACCCCTAATGGTTTTTGATAAAATTCATCCGGTGTGATTCCGGTTCGTTGGAAAATATGGTGCATCAAGCAGGCTTTCCCGCCTGCTTCAATTAGTTTTTTGCAACTTCCTCAAGGTTGTTTGAATCGTATCCGCTAATTTTGTCAATCTCGTCCATTACTCTGTCCTTTTCTCCAGCTCGTAGCGTGAAATCAATGACATCCAAAGGTGTTACAACCTGAAATCCTTTATTTTCCAGAGCATCCCATACACGCTTGTTTTTCCAGAGTTTCTGTCTGTCTTCCTCTGTTGTTGCTGCAAGAATAACTGCAGATGTATATTTTACCTGGTCCGTTTCCTCCGGCATTTTAATTCCCATATTCTTGTTTCGTACAAATTTTGTGTGTTTCTTTCTGCATTTATCGTATTCCTCGCTCGAAAGCGGACGAATATGGAAGTAGAATGCTACCTTTCCGTTTCTTACGATCTCAATTTTTTTTACTTCGTCCTCTCCATATCCTGCGGAATCAATCAGTCCCTGAATGATATCTTCCTCATTCATTCTGATCTGTGTCTTTTCTTCCTCTTTCGAGAATTCTACCTCTTTTGTATTCTCTTCTGCCTCTTTTTTCTCTGTATCTGTATTGAATTTCACGCCTTTTTCAAATCCCATCTTTTTATCCTCCTAATCGATTGTGAGCTGTTTTTGTAATTTTGGTACTGCATTGCAGAACATATTCCATGCACGCTTAATCACATCACCAACAGCGATATTCTGCAGGTCGATATCTCCGCTTGGAATACATTCTTTGTATACCATTCGTTCTTCCGATCCATTTCTTCCCTGAAGTGTTCCCTGGAATATCCAGTTCGGCATAATCTGTTTTTCCATGGCATCTACTAAATCTATAATGAACTTATCATCCTCAATCACTACCTGTGTGAATGTAAGCGTTACGGCAAATGTATTTGCCGTCTCATGTTCCTGTGCATCTCCTAATACACTGTATTTTGAG
>JBJENH010000065.1:0-8707 GCA_051880095.1 Bariatricus sp.
TGTCATTCTGTCCCTCTGTCATTCGCAGTGTCCACGAACCCGTCCCCTAGTCACTATTCAATCACACCTCCATTCGCTTCTATGAGCCCATTGATATAGGCACTTCCCAGCGCCCGGTCATAAAGGCCATATCCCGGTTTTCCCGTCTCTCCCCAAATCATTCTTCCATGGTCCGGGCGGAAGTATCCATCAAATCCGGTCTCTACCAGAGCTTTTACGATTGCATTCATATCAAGAGATCCTTTCTGTGTCAGATGTCCCGACTCTTCAAAGGATGTATCGGGAAGGATCTTCACATTACGGATATGCATGAATCCTATGCGTCCCATTGCAGAGTACTTACGAACCATAGCCGGAATATCATTTTTCGGAGAGCTTCCCAGTGAACCGGTGCAGAGGCACAGGCTGTTCGCCGGACTATCCACGATGGAAAGATACCGGTCCAGATTTGTTTCGCAAGTAATCACTCTCGGAAGTCCGAAGATCGGGTACGGTGGATCGTCCGGATGAAGTGCCATCACAACGCCGCATTCTTCCGCTACCGGGATGACACGTTTCAGAAAATATTCGATATTTTCCCAAAGTCCTTCTTCTCCAAGTTCCCCATAAGCCCGAATCAATTCGCGGACTTCATCCTGGCTGTAGCTGGAATCCCATCCCGGAAGATGGATATCATCCTTCAGCGGATCCAGTCCTTTCATCTGATCCCAGTACATAACCAGGCTGGTGGAACCGTCTTCGGCTGCCTTGTCGAGCTGGGTACGTGTCCAGTCGAAAACAGGCATGAAATTATAGGTGATACATTTGATTCCATATTTAGCACAACGGCGGATGGATTCACAGTAATTTTCGATGTGGCGATCGCGCTCCGGCCTGCCGAGCTTGATTTCTTCGGTGACAGGAATGGATTCTACGACATCGAATATCAGGCCGTTTGCCGCACATTCGTCCACAAGATGCTTAATACTTTCTTCCGGCCACACTTCTCCCGGTTTCACATCATAAACTGCGGAAACGATGGAGCGCATTCCCGGAATCTGTCTGATTTTATCCAATGTGACAGGATCGCTGTCACCGTACCAGCGAAATGAACTTTTCATTGAGCTTTTCCTCCTATACTCTTACTTTTACCACAATCTTCTTCACTTGGCATGGTCCGTTCGGGCTCATGCGTCTCGGTGCATGTCCGTCTTCCGGCGGGACGATTGCGAAATCTCCGGCTTTCAGGAGCACCATTCCGGCTTCAGCAGGTTCCTGATAGAAAATGAGATCGCGGTCCGCATCATACTCCATGGAAGGCTTCAGATTTTTCACCGGTTCATAGCCGAAGCATTCTTCCCCTTCCACCACATACTGCAGATCAAAATAGGCCAGATGGCTCTCAAATGCACACTCTTCGGGTGTCATTGTGGTGTAACTTTGTACATTTGCAAACACTTCATCCCCGTCGATCTCTGTTCTTCCCACCGGCAGCGCAGCCAGATCGGTATCTCTGAGGAATGCATATGCTTTTTTAAATTTCTCGCTGAGGTAATCGTATTTCTCAGCCAGTTCAAGATTTGTGGTTAACATCTTTCGTCCTCCTGTAAATTATTATTCACAACACTACTATTTCTTATCATTCAGGCTTAATATTTCATCATAAAGTCCCCACGCCGCATTTCTATCGTAGGAATATACCAGCAGTACATCCAGCATATACGGTGAAACGGTAAGTCCCAGAAGCTGCGCGGCAAATGCCATTGCTGCGATTTCAGACAGACAGGATATGGTTGACCGGTTGGAAAATGGTTTTCTCCAGAGTTCTACCTTTTCCGTTCGGGTGAAGATTTCCTTCGCATGCTGCTCTTCCACCGCATGGAACAGTTCATGTGCAAGAAGCACATTCATAAGTTTTTCCTGCTTCATAATCTCGCATCCGCATTCCGCTTCCAGTTTTGCGGCCTTGTCCACACAGTCTGTAAAAATGGTGATCTCGTTCGGCTCCACAAACTGTGCAAACAATACGAGGCCTCCACCCACCGGAACTTTCGGAGCATCCACCTTCATCCCCATCTTTTCGGCAAGCATCCTTGGATCACGGGTTCCATATTCTTCTGCCATCTTTTCTGCCCACTCGCGCCCGCAGGCATTTGCCTTTGCAGTATAGTCTTCCTTCTGCTCTTCACTGAATTTTCCTTCCAGAGGCTCCCTGCTGAATGCGTATCTCCCCCACTCTTTTTCTGAGAGCCCCTCCAGCGTCCTTACCATTTCCGCGAGCTCCACTTCTGGATACTCCAAAGTGGCAGGAGCAGTGCCCTTTCCGGAGAACGCATCCATCAGTCTGTTCCATTTTTCCTGTTTTCCCATAAGGACACTCCTTTCTTCGCCTGCATCTTACAAGCTGTTTTTTGCTCCCACGATGATGACATCATCAGAAGGATTGATCATCTGCATTTCCACTTCCATCAGCATCATGATCTTGTCCAAATCAATGGATCCGGCAAAGTCCATGACGCGGGCTCCGGCACAGATATAGTAGTCCGGACGCAGAATCGCATCCTGCTGGTAGATAGCCAGTTCTTCCCAGAGCTGTGAAACAACGTTGCGGTAGCTTCCTGCTTTGCAGAGCACTGCTTTTCCATCATTACGCTGTACTTTAATAAATCCTTTTTTGTCCAGAATACGCACCGGATGTTTTCCTTTGCGCTCCGTTCCAAATACATAGAAGTTCTTGGTCGCACACTCTTCTGTAATGGCATTCGGTTCCGCTTTCAGGTCCTCTGCCGCCAGTTGGCGTGCTTCCTCTGCGGTACATTCTTTCAGCAGATCCGTTGTTTTCACTTCCGTAGATCCCAGTGCAATTGCTGTCAGTTTAGAAGTCTGGGGATCAATTTCAATATGAACATCCACACTGTCTGCTGCCGCACCGCTTTCTACTGCCTTGTCGATTGCTTCGGCTTTGATGGAACGGATATCCTCCGGTGTCGGATTCGGAACCACACGTTCTACTACGTCACGAACCATGGCAAGTGCAACACCGATAGAAGAAATAACCTCTGCATTATCCGGGATAGAATAGCGAAGCCCCATCTTGTCAGAGCAGAAACCGATCAGCGCGGCAGCTCCTCCTCCGACGCCCACAAGGCTGATCTGATCTTTTTCCAGGCGGTATTTCTCAGCCAGGTCCATAATGATCGGCTCTATCTTCTCGTAAGCTCTCGTCAAAATCTGTGTTGCCACTTCTTCTACCGTTTTGCCCATGTAATCAGCCAGCGGCTGCATAGCCTTGCGTGCTGCATTTGCATTTCCATATGCAAAATATTCCGGCTTGATCAGTCCCAGCACATTGGCGGCGCAGGTATTGGTAATGGTGATTCGTTTTCCGTTTTTCAGTTCAATTGCCACATAATCGGCCGGGTCTCCTTCCTTCGGGCTGAAGAAGACTACCTTCGGATCCACGATCTCCTCTTCCGGTGTAAATACGGCATAATCCATACCTGCAATATGTGCGGAACGGGGTCCCACATCTTTAACACCGCTCTTGTCCGCACGGATCATACTTCCTCCTGCAACACCGAGCACCCGTACATCCAGACTGCTGATGTAGGTACGATGGCCGCCTACGATCGAATAGTCGATGGCCGGACGTCCGTCTTTAATAACACCGATGTTCGTGGTTGTTCCACCTACTTCAAAATACACACCATTGGAAGCGCGGAGATACATCAGACTTCCCATAACGGAAGCTGCCGGTCCGGATAACATAGTAAGTACCGGACGTTTTTTCATTTCGCTGATCTCCATAACACCGCCGTCGCCTCGCATAATCATAAGCGGTACTTCTACGCCTGCACTTCTTACGCTCTGCTCGGTAGAATTCGCGGTATTCAGCATTTTCGGAAGAATGGACGCATTGATCGCTGCAGTACGGGTACGTCTGGTCAGGCCATAGAGCTTGGTGATCTCACTTGCCGCTGTAGCTTCCAGCCCCATATCTTTTGCAATTCTGCAGATTCCTGTTTCATTTTCCATGTCATCTACACCGAAGGATTCACTGGCCACGATAACCTGTGCTCCTTCTCCCACCATGGATTTGATGGTATTCGCAACCAACTGATCGGATAATTTCTCATCACAGATGAAACGATTGTGAAGGCGGATAAAACGACCGGATCCCAGATTGATGTCTTTCATATTGGTCTGTGCTTTCGCGATCCATCCACCGATCCCTTTCGGTCCTACGCCAACTACGCCTACATTTGCCACATCTCCTTCGATTAGAGCGTTGGTGGCCTGCGTGGTAGAATGCGCAACGAAAATGACATCTTTCGGATCAATATTGTTTTCTTTCAGGCAGTTCTGGAATGCCTGTACGACACCGGCCGCAACACCGGCTTTGTCGTCGTGAGTTGTTTTTACAGAAGATTTTCCAATTATTTCATGTGTCGCATTGTCAATGGCAACGGCTTTGGTATGTGTTCCGCCGACATCAATACCCATACGTACTTTTCTATCACTCATTTTTCAGGCCCTCCTTAACCGAACATAAAGTATGTGATCGCCTGCATGATGATACAGATGATCCATGCAACAGGCAGTGTCGTTTTCAGATGCTCTCTGGTAGATACTTTTGAGTAGCTTACACCCCAGGCGATCCAGCTCTGTGTCATACAGATGGAAACATTCATTGTAATAGAAGGAATGACCATAAGTGCATACAGATACGGGGTGGAAAATCCGATTCCTTTGAGGATTCCCAGTGTAGCAGCACCGCATCCGAATAATGTGAACGGACCACGGAATAATCCAAGTGGTGCAAGCAGGGCAAATGCAATGCTGATGACCAGTGTATTGTTCGGAATCACATTTCCAAGCAGCGCATTGAAATATGGCACACAAAGCTCTGCTGCTTTATTAAACATTGGGATCATGAGCAGGAAACCTACCAGCGGTGCTGTATCTACAACCCCATCGTAGAAATCCTTATTCAGTACACGGCATGCTCCGCGGAAGGTTTTCAGTTTTCCACAGACAGCCAGTGCGTAGAAGCTTCCGATGGTAAATCCAAGGATGATCGGCACATTGAACGCAACCAGAAGTACTACCGGAAGAATCGGTGCAATAAGGGCGATCGTCGGAACATATCCCGGGCGTGCTTTTCTTGCTGCAGAAGCGCTCCATGCATGAACCGTTTTCTTCTTACCAAGCGTAACCACACACATCACGATGACCATGATAAGCTGTACAGCCACTCCGATTCCTGCCCAGCGAAGACGCATCGGATCATCGTAAGTGATGAGCTGTTTTCCATCTTCATTAAGGAAGAAGGCGAGGAACTGTCCGGTAAGTACCGGGTTCAGATACATTCCGGCTCCGACACTCATCATAAAAGATCCGATGGAAAGTGTCTTCGGAATACCAAGACTCATCAGGATCGGAAGAATGATCACACCGATCGCTACAACGGCTCCTGCTCCGAACAGGGTGGAGAAAATTGCGGTCGTTACAGCAGAAAGCAGTACACAGATGATCACCGGTTTGTCGCCGCCAAGCTCAACCGCCTTGCGGATCAGCGCATCTGCGATACCCGTCTGAAGCAGTACACGTCCAAACCAGGCACCAAATACAACGTTAACCAGTACGCTTCCCCATCCTTCCGGACCGGACTGGAAAACTTTCGTAATTGCATCAACAAAGCTGATATCCGTAACGCCCGGATAAGCAGCTATAAATTCCGGATTTGTTGCAAATGTATTTCCGATAAGCGGAAGTACCGTCCAGATAATACCCATAATCAGCATGCCCATCATCAGGTTGCCGCCGCGCACTGCGTATACGGCCAGACCTACGAAGGAGATGAGCAGCAGGATTCCAATAACATATTCCATGATGTTTCCTCCTGTTTCTCTGTTTTTTTTATTTTATCTTGTCTTCTATATACTTGTCATTAAGGAAATGACTTCTTTTAAATCAACAGCTTTTGCATCCCACAGGCCATCCTCTTTAGGAGGCGCCGGAGATAGATCAGGGATAACGATTGCCTTGCAGCCGGCTGCTTTGGCCGCTTTCAACCCGTTCAGACTATCTTCCAGGACCAGACATTCTTTGGCAGGAACTCCCAGTGCTTTTGCCGCAGTAAGGAAAATATCCGGAGCAGGTTTTGCTCTCTTTACTTCATTTCCACAGACAGCCGCTGTAAAATATGTCTGCACTCCGGTCATTTCCAGGTAGCGCATCGCTTTTTCACGGCTGCTCGAAGTGGCAAGTGCTGCCGGAATTCTCTTTGCTTTCAGATACTTCAGGAGTTCCTCAAGCCCCGCCTTAACCGGAAGACCATTTTTTTCGATCCACTCGTCTGCATATGCGGTACGAAGCATATGGGCTTCGTCATACTGTTCTTGTCTCCCGGTAACTTCTTTAAAATACCTGCGTTTTTCTGTTTCTCCTGTTCCTCTGAATGAAGCGATCAGTTCATCCGGCATATCAATGCCAAGCTTTTCTCCAGCATATTTCCAGCCCTCATATCCGATCCGTTCTGTATCGAACATCAGACCGTCCATGTCAAAAAGTACTCCCCGAATCATTGCTCTGTCCTTCTTTTTTTACATTTTCAATACGGATTCCCATACTTCTTCTACAACCGGGATTCCCTGCTCTTTATTAACTTTGATATTCTTCAGTTCCATTTCGCCCGGATAGAATACCTCGCCGCCTTCTGTTACCGGTTCGGATGATTTTACATCCGCAAGGATTTCATCGACAATCGCATCCGTCTCTTCCACGGTATTGAATTTTGAAGGATCCACTGCGATCATGATCTGAGTCAGACCGATTTCATCCCCGAAGGTACCGATCTTCTGAACGGAATTTCCATTTGTCAGAACTGTAGCAATCAGATCCAGTACGATGGAAAGTCCGCTTCCCTTCCAGTATCCCATCGGAAGTACACGCCATGTCTTTTCAATTTCTGCCGGATCTGTGGTGAGTTCCCCTTTGGTATCATATCCGCCCGGAACCGGAAGTTTTAGCCCTTTGAGGCGGCAGTCTTCAATCTTTCCATAGGAGAACTGAGAAACCGCACAGTCGATCATCGCATGTTCTCCGTTGGAACGAGGCACTGCCATGATCAGCGGGTTATTTCCGATCTTTCTATTCATTCCGCCCCATGCAGGCATGTTCGGCATGGTGTTAGACCAGCAGATTCCGATGCAGCCATGATCTGCAGCAAGCCATCCGTATGTACCGCCGCGCATCCAGTGGTTGTTATTTCCAAGTGCCACACATCCGATACCGTATTCCTTCGCAAGCTCACAGGCACGGTCCATCGCACGTTTTGCATTCAAAGGTCCGAATCCACGGTGTCCGTCCCATCTTTCAATTGCCCCCATCTGCATCTCGCAGGTTGCTCTTGCGTTTGGATCAATCTCTCCTTTTTCCAGGTAGCTTACCACACGCGGAAAACGATTCAATCCGTGTGAATACACACCTGCCAGACTGTTCTGCGCAAAAATGATTGCCGCATTCTGTGCATCCTCGTGGGTAAATCCTTTCTTTTCTAAAATTCGTGCAAATTCCTGTACCATAACATCATATTGAACTCTCATCTTGGTCTCCTTTCGATCTCGTGAAAATATCTTGCAAATTTATAAAAGCGCTTTCTTTACTTTTCATTATAGTTATCAGATCATTTTTGTCAATAATCCTTTGATAGTTCCATCAATTTTCAGCATTTTACTCAATTTTGAATGTTTATTTTAGTGTAAAATGCTTATATAAATTTATTCTTCGCAACACTTTTCATGCAAGCGCTTTCAGATTTTCATGAAAGAAATAAGGAGACTTTCATGATATTTTCTGAAAGTCTCCCTTTTATTTTTTCACAGTTTTTCTGTTGATGTCTTTTCTACAGTTCTGATGTCATCTTTCCAAAACTGAGGTTATCTCCCCAAGTCGGAAGTCATCTCTCTCAGTCTGATTGTCGTCTCTCCCAGTCTGATTGTCGTCTCTCCCAGCCTTACGTCGTCTCTCCCGGCACAAGTTCGGGCTGAATCGTACAAGAAGAATACGCATCGGTCTTTTCTATCAGACTGGTTAAAAGCTGAACGCTCATCATCGCCACCAGCTCCGGTTTATTATCTATGGTTGTAAGCCGCGGCTCACAGATTCTCGCATATTCTGAATTATTGTAACCGGTTACTGCCACATCTCCCGGGACTTTATATCCCGCCTGTAAGAGAGCTTTCACAGCTCCTGCTGCCGTAATATCCTCCCCACAGACAATGGCCGTAAACGCCTTCTGTTCTGAAATCAGCTTCTCAACCGCACGTTTTCCGCCTTCGATACTTCGCTTCGTGTTGATCACATGCTGCTTCGCATCCGCTATTCCATGGCTTTCCAATGCCTTTACAAATCCTTCGCATTTAAGCCGGGCGCTGACCGTGTCCATATCCTTCAGATAATACAGTTCTTTATGTCCTTTTCCCATCAGATGCTCCACCGCAAGTGAAACACCATACCGGTCATCAACCAATACCGAATACGAATTTGGCAGATCCAGCTTTCCATTAGCAAGCACCACTGGCGTGTTCTTGAGCAGATTCCCGATTTCATCTTTTTTGCAAAGCGTATTGAAGATCGACCCCACCAGTACAATCCCATCTACTTTTTTCTCCAGCATTGTCCTCAGATACTTCGCCGTCTCCTCCAGTTCGCCGCCGGTATTGCA
>JBJENH010000065.1:8807-43145 GCA_051880095.1 Bariatricus sp.
ATTTCAAGAAATCTTCATTTCAGGACGTAACCACCAACCTAATCTACGGCTTATTTCAAGAATTCTTTATTTTAGTACGTAACCATCAACCTAATTTACGGTTTATTTTAAGAAATCTTCATTTTAGTACGTAACCACCAAACTAATCTATGGTTTATTTCAAGAAATCTCTGTTTTGGCACGTAGCCACCAACCATTTGTTCTGCGGTTCATTTGAAAAATCTCATTTTGATACGCACTTTCCTCATACATGAACAAAATACACATATGCAGACAGCCGCAGCATCATCTGCCGCGGCTGTTCTCCCAATTTTTATAATTCTATACCTCTTACAAATCAAACCCAAAATATCTTACTGCATTGTTATAAGAAATATCCTGTACCATGCGTCCCAGTACTTTTTCGTCTGCCGGATACTCTCCGTTCTCTACCCAGCCTCCGATCAAATTGCACATAATTCTCCTGAAGTATTCATGTCTGGTATAAGACAGAAAACTTCTGGAATCCGTAAGCATGCCAATGAAGTTCCCTAAAAGTCCAAGATTTGCCAGTGATGTCATCTGATCGATCATCCCCTGCTTATTATCATTGAACCACCAGGCACTTCCTTGCTGGATTTTTCCGCGGGCCTCTTCGCTCTGGAAACATCCGATGATTGTTCCGATCGCTGCGTTGTCCGTCGGATTCAGGGAATACAGGATTGTCTTCGGCAGTTCGTCCGTCACAGCAAGTGCATTCAGATAATCTGCCATCTCAGAAGACGGAGCATAGTTATTGATGCAGTCGATTCCTGCATCCGGTCCCAGTTTTCCGAAGATCATTCCGTTATTGTCACGTTTCACTCCGTAATGAAGCTGCATAACCCAGTTTTTCTTATGGTACTCTCTTCCGAGTGCCACCATATATGCAGTCTTGAACTGAAGTTCTTCTGCACGGCTGATTGTTTCCCCGCGAAGTCTTTTCTTAAAAATTGCTTCGATTTCTTCTTCCGATGCAGGAGCATACATCACATATTCCAGGCCATGATCCGATACGGTGCATCCGCGCTCTGCGAAATAATCCATACGGATTTTAAGTGCTTCGATCAGAGATGCAAAACTGTCAATCTTCACGCCGCTTACTATTTCCAGCTTTTTCAGATATTCCAGATAATCCGTTTTCTCCAGATTCATCGCCTTATCCGGTCTCCATGCAGGCAGTACCTGTACTTCAAAGCTCTCATCGGCTGCAATTTTTTCATGCCATTCCAGTGAATCTACCGGATCATCGGTCGTACATACCAGTGTTACATTCGACTGACGGATCAGGTTTCTCGTGCTCATGCCGTCTTCCTGAAGCTTTGCGTTGCAGAGATTCCACACTTCTTCAGCCGTCTCACCATTCAGGGCGCCAAAATAGCCAAAGTATCTCTGAAGTTCCAGATGGCTCCAGTGATAGAGCGGATTACCGATCGCTTTCTCCAGTGTTTCTGCCCATTTCTGGAATTTCTCGCGGTCAGATGCATCACCGGTAATATAATTTTCTTCTACACCGTTGGAGCGCATCTGACGCCATTTATAATGGTCCGCTCCCAGCCAGACTTGTGTGATATTCTCAAACTTTCTGTCCTCGGCGATCTCCTGCGGATTGATGTGGCAGTGATAGTCGAGGATCGGCATTTTTGCAGCATATTCATGATATAATTTCTGTGCTGTTTCTGTCTCAAGCAGGAAATCTTTATCCATAAATGCTTTCATACTATTTACACCTGCCCTTACACATATTTTTTCAAAGTCGCACGTACCGCTCCCTTGCCCGCTGTCAATTCCTTCAGATATCCGACAACCATATCTGCAAGACCTGCTTCGTAGAGATCCACGCCAAAGATCTGTTTCATCTTCAGTACCGGTGCAACTTTCTCTTCCACATCCTGATCTTCTTTCAGTTCCAGTCCCGCAACATATGGGCATACAGTATCCAGAAGCGGATCCGGGCTGAGTTCGAATTTATTCCCTTCATCATCTACCGCCATCAGGTAACGCAGCCATCCTGCAAATACCAGCGGAATCAGCTTCAGAGATTTCACATCCAGTTCATCGGATGCCTGGTAAGCCTTGATCGTCTCTCCAAAGCGGATTGCCAGCTTCTGAGAAGTGTCGGTTGCGATTCTCTGCGGAGTATCCGGCATAAACGGGTTCGGAATACGCACATTCAGTACGGTGTCAATGAATTCCTTCGGATCCAGAACGCCAGGATTTACAACAACCGGAAGACCTTCCACATATCCGACGGTCTCAACCAGCTTCTTAAGCTCTGCATCTTTCATTTCATCGGAAATTTTCTGATATCCGAGTACACAGCCGTAAACAGCAAGTGCTGTATGGAGCGGATTCAGACAGGTGCAGACTTTCATCTTTTCTACTTTATCAACGGTCTCTCTCTCGGTAAACATCAGACCGCCTTTTTCAAGCTCCGGTCTTCCGTTCGGAAATGCATCTTCGATGACCAGATATTCACATTCTTCTGCGTTTACAAAAGGTGCCACATATGTGTTCTTGGAAGTGATGACCGGATCCAGTTCCTCAACACCGTCATTCTCCAGAATTTCTACTACAGAAGCATCCGGTCTCGGTGTGATCTTATCGATCATGGACCACGGGAAAGTAACTTTCTCTTTTGAATTCACATACGTAAGGAATCCCTCTTCTGCAAGTCCGTTTTTGGTCCATGCTTCAGCAAATGCATTGACTGCCGCATACAGTTTGTCGCCGTTGTGAGAGCAGTTATCCATGCTGACCATAGCGACCGGTTTCTCTCCTGCCTGATAACGGGTGTACAGAAGCGATGCAACTTTTCCGATATAGCTCATCGGTTTTTCCGGTCCTCTTGCGAAATCTTCCACAACAGCCGGAAGCATTTCTCCTTTTCCGTTTACAAGGCTGTATCCTTTTTCAGTAATTGTGAAGGAAACCATCTGAAGAGAATCTTTGCGGAAGATTTCTTTCAGGCGCTCATACTCTGCAGTATTTTCAGAATCCAGGATGCGGGACTCTACCACACTTCCGACCACTGTCTTATCCACATTTCCGTCAGCCTTCAGTGTAACGAGGATGCTGTAATCGTCATGCGGGCGGTTCATCTTTTCTACGATTTCGTAGTCAAATCCTTCTGCCACAACAAGTCCGCGGTCCAGAACACCCTCATTAAGCAGATTCTGAACTACATTTGCCTGAAATGCACGGAAAATGTTTCCTGCTCCAAAATGAATCCAGAATGGATTTTCCTTTGTTGCCGCCGTTACTTTCTCACGGTCAAATTCCGGAAGTGCATATCCCTTTTCTTCCCACTGTTTTCTGTCAGAGAGTCCATTTGCATTTAATCTCATTATTTTCTTGCTCCTTTCTCAATTGCTTCCCATAAACCATTCAGGTAAGTTGCTCCAAGTGCGCGGTCATAAAGTCCGTATCCAGGCATTGCCACTTCGTCCCAGATCATACGTCCGTGATCCGGGCGGATCGGTCCGTCAAATCCGATATCGTAGAGCGCTTTCATGATTTCATACATGTCAAATGTTCCGTCGCTTGAAAGATGAGCTGCCTCTTCAAAGTTGGTCGGGGTGATGAATTTCAAATTGCGGACATGCGCAAAATGAATTCTTCCTTTCAGAGAGCGGATCATATCCGGCAGGTCATTCTCAAGGTTGGTTCCGTAAGAACCTGAGCAGAAGGTTACACCATTATGCGGATTGTCAACCATTTCCATCATGCGAAGGATGTTCTTCTTGTTGATGATGATACGCGGAAGGCCGAACACACTCCATGCCGGATCGTCCGGATGAATTGCCATATTGATATCGTATTTGTCACACACCGGCATGATCTTTTCCAGGAAATATTTCAGGTTTTCAAATAATTTCTCATCGTCTACATCTTTGTAAAGTTCGAACAGCTCTTTCACGTGTTCCATTCTCTCCGGTTCCCATCCCGGCATTACAGTTCCGTTCATATCACCTGCGATGGATTCAAACATCTTCTCCGGATCCAGTGCATCCACTGCTTCCTGTGTGTAGGCAAGCACGGTAGAACCATCCGGACGTACTCTTGCGAGTTCGGTTCTTGTCCAGTCAAATACCGGCATAAAGTTGTAACATACCAGATGAAGATCTTCTTTTCCGAGATTCTCCAGCGTCTCGATATAATTTGCAATGTACTGGTCTCTTTCCGGTGCACCTGTTTTAATTGCATCATGAATATTTACACTTTCAATTCCTGCAATATGAAGTCCGGCTGCTTCCACTTCTTCTTTCATCGCACGGATTCTCTCACGGCTCCACACTTCCCCCGGTGCCGTATCGTAAAGCGTCGTGATTACGCCCGTAACGCCCGGAATCTGGCGGATCTGCTGAAGCGTAACCGTGTCAAATTTGCTTCCGTACCATCTCAGTGTCATTTCCATAATTTTCATACCTTCCTTTTCTGAATCGATGTTTTACTTGTTGATTCCATTATATCTTTTCCCCCGCAAAATGCCATTGATGAGGTTGCCCTATACATTGCAAAAATTGCGGTTTCATGTTAGACTGAATACAGTAATTCACATTCGGAAAGGAGACTGCTATGAGGAAAAATCTACAGACCGCTTTCAGTACCAGGCAGTATATGGTAGCACAGGATTTTGAGATCTATTATTATAATGACCTGAATCTGGAAAAAGTAGCCCTTCACGCACACGACTATTATGAATTCTATTTTTTCCTGGAAGGAGATGTCAGTATACAGATCGGTCAGGAAACATTTCCCATCAAATATGGCGATATTATGCTGATGCCGCCTCACATTCCGCACAGACCAATCATCCACAGTCACGAAGTTCCCTATCGGCGGTTTGTGTTCTGGATCAGCCAGGAATACTGCAGCCATTTAATGCAGCTTTCACCAGACTACGTCTATCTGATGAAGTATGTTGAGACTTCCAAAACTTATATTTTCCATAACGACCGGATTACATTCAACAATATTCAGTCGCTGATCCTCAGACTGATCGAGGAAATGCATTCCGAACGTTTCGGGCGGGATGCGCAGATCACTCTGTGTGTAAATGATCTTGTGCTTTGCCTGAACCGTCTGATCTACGCAAGGAATGTTCCAAGCTCACCGGGCGAAGAACAGGATCTTTATCGTCAACTTACTGCCTACATCGAAGAACATCTGGATGAAGACCTGTCGCTTGAAAGGCTGGCTGATGAATTTTATTTAAGCAAATACCATATCGCACATGTTTTCAAAGACAGGATCGGCATGTCGATCCACCAGTATATCACGAAAAAAAGGCTTACCCTTTGTAAAGAAGCCATCCTTGGCAATGCAAATATTTCCGAAGTTTATCAGACTTACGGCTTCGGAGACTACTCCAGTTTTTACCGTGCTTTTAAAAAAGAATACGGAATCTCACCAAAAGACTATCGGGATAAGCATCTGGCAAAATATGACTAATATCGTGCAAATAAATGGGGAGGGATTCACTTGCATAATAACCAAACAATAAACAATCTATTGACAACCGTTTTCTATCTGACAGCTGCAACTGTGATGGCTTTTTGGTTTTTCCATCTTGTGCCGGAGAACAGCGCCAACATCGCACTGCTCTATATCCTTGCGCTGATCTTGATCGCCCGCCATACCGATGGTTACCGCTACGGTATCTTTGCCTCGCTTTTTTCCGTAGTTTGCGTTAACTTTTTATTTACATACCCATATTTTAAACTGAATTTTACGCTCACCGGATACCCGGTCACCTTTATCGGAATGTTCACAATCACCATCCTGACTTCCGCCACTACCACACAGCTGAAAGAGCAGGGAGATGCCCTTATCAAACACGAACGTGCCCTGCGTGAAGCAGAGCATGAGAAAATCCGGGCCAATCTTCTGCGCGCCATTTCGCATGATCTGCGGACACCACTGACCAGTATCATCGGCGCTTCCGCCTCCTATCTGGAAAATGAGGGCCTTTTAACAGATACCGAAAAACGAGAGCTTGTTCAAAATATAAATGCGGATTCAAACTGGCTCCTTAACATGGTAGAAAATCTACTCAGCGTTACACGGATCCAGGATCAGACCAGTAAAGTTAAAAAGTCCCCGGAAATTGTCGAAGAAGTGATCTCAGAAGCAACCGCCCGCCTGTCCAAAAGACTCCCTGAGGCAAGGATCGACGTGACCGTTCCGGATGAAATACTCCTATTATCCATGGATGCCATCCTGATCGAGCAGGTTCTCATGAATCTTCTGGAAAATGCTGTCGTTCATTCCGGCAGCAAACTTCCTGTAACTCTAACGGTCACGAACCATTCTGACTATGTTGAGTTTTCTGTGAGAGATTACGGAAAGGGACTGGATGAAAAACAGATTAATCAGATCTTTCTCGGCACATACTCCCCGTCCGACACCTCGGATTCTCACAAAGGCATGGGAATCGGACTTTCCATCTGTAAGACCATTATCGAGGCACATGATGGGACGATTCAGGCGAAAAATCATGAGAACGGTGCTGAATTCCTATTCCAATTACCCAAAGAAGCGGAGGATTTATAAATGCAGCAAAAGATTACAGTTTTATTTATTGAAGATGAAGCCAATATTCTGACTTTTGTCAGTAAGATTCTAAAATCTCAGAACTATAAAGTACTCACAGCCCAGACCGGAACCGCAGGACTGCAGTTGATTCGCTCCCAATGTCCTGATCTGATTCTTCTGGATCTGGGCCTTCCCGACATGGACGGGCAAGCCATCATTCAGGAAGTCAGGCAATGGACAAGCTGCCCGATCATTGTAATTTCAGCGAGAAGCAACGAAGGAGAGAAAGTGAAAGCTCTGGATTCCGGCGCTGACGACTACATCACCAAGCCATTCGGAACCTCTGAACTGCTGGCGCGCATACGCACTTCTCTCAGGCACAGCAATCGTTTGAGCACAGACAGCGATATCTATATCCGCCCTTACCACTGTCATGACCTGACACTTGACTTTGAAAAGCGCCTCATTACCATCGGCGATACACCGGTTCACCTGACTCCGGTCGAATATAAAATAGTCGCATTCCTGGCCAAAAATTCCGGCAAAGTCATGACATACACTTCCATAATGGAAAATGTATGGGGTCCTTACGCAGATACAGATAATAAAATCCTCCGTGTCAATATGGCAAATATCCGTCGAAAACTGGAAGCCAATCCGGCACAGCCGGAATATATCTTCACAGAAATCGGTGTCGGTTACCGCTTTGCAGAGGATACGACAGAAAGTATGATCTGACAGCATATTTTATCACGGCGCATCGCTAAAATAGTGCTAAGAAACATTCTAAATGCTTTTCTTTTGAAAATAAGTATTTTAAAATGAATTTAAGCAAAAGAAATTTTGCGTTGATCATGCCATTATCGAATATTTCGCCAACATACCAACATACACAAGACTGGTTGCTTCCTAACGGTAACCAGTCTTGTATGCTTTTCTCGGATATGCTATACTTTATCGTGCCAATTACATTAGACCTAATTTAAAGGAGTACAAATTATATGAATCCTATGAATTTATTTCAATTAAAAAAACTCTGGAACGAGTTCACTGCCCGTCATCCAAAGTTTCCGAATTTTATTAAAGCCGTATCCCAAAACGCCATCCAGGAGGGTACGATCCTGGAAATCCAGGTCACCTGCCCGGACGGCAAGAGCTTTGCTTCCAACCTGAAAGTAACTGCCGAAGATCTGGAAATGCTCCAGATGCTCCGGCAGATACAATCCTGATTTAGAAATGTAACACCCCAAGTACAAGTCCCGCAATCAGGCACACGATGCTGACGCCCCAGATCCACAGGAAGCTTGCTTTGATGTGATCCTTGATTTCGACCCCTGCGAGTCCAACTCCTAAGAAGGTAGCCGGCACGACCGGGCTGATGAAGGTTGCACAGTTTCTGCACACAACCATTGCGATGGCAATGTGTGCCGGATTTACACCGAACTGATTTCCGATTCCGATCAGTACCGGAAGCAGTCCGAAGAAGTAAGAGTCTGTACAGAACATTAAGGTAAGCGGTACAGACAGTACTCCGATGATCAGAGGAAGGAATCTTCCCATGGACTGCGGAATAAAGGATGCAAGTACGGTCGCCATGTGTTCCATAATACCACTCTGCTCCAGTACTCCGAGGAATACACCTGCTGCGAGAATGGTAGATGCCATCATAAGTGCCGGACCGGAATGAGATTTGATGATCTTATTCTGAAGTTTTGCACCCGGATAGTTCACGAACAGTGCAATCGCACATCCAATCATGAAGATATAATAAGACGGTACATCCAGGAAGATCAGGCACAGGATCACTGCCAGTGTCAGGCATACATTGAATGCAAATAATTTCGGTCTTGCAAGGTCACTGTCTGCCTTTGCATCTTCTGCCATTTCTTCTAAGGTTTCATCTACTTCTGCAGTACCATTTTCACCTGCGCCTCTCTTCTTTTCGATATTTCCCCAGATAAACGCGGTAGCAAGTGCGATCACAACTCCTACGATCTGCATCGGAAGAAGCTGCATCCACAGTTCGTTCGGATCAATTCCAAGCACCGTTGCAGAGCGCATGGTCGGTCCGCCCCACGGAAGAAGGTTCATAACCCCCATCGCCGTAACACAGATCAGAAGCAATGTGGTCGGACGCATTTTCAATCGTTTGTACACCGGAAGCATAGCCGGGATCGTAATCAGGAAGGTCGATGCTCCGCCGCCGTCCAGATGGGCGATCATGGCAATGATACAGGTCATCATCGCAACACCCACAACGTTGCTTCCTACTTTTTTCATCAATGCATTGATGATCTTGTCAAACATTCCCGCATCGGTCATAATACCGAAGAATAATACGGAAAAGATGAACAGTGCTGCTGTTGAATGTACGTCAGCAACTCCTGCTCCGATAAAATCTCCCATTTCTGCAATGGAATAGGTTCCTGTAAGCACCAGAATCGCCGCTGATACGGTAGATACCCCGATAAATGCCAGTGCCGGAACGGTCACGTTTCTCAGCAACAGAACAATAATCATGATGATGGTCGCGAATCCCAGAATCGCAAGCATGGTTTCGTTCATTTTTTGTTTCCTCCATTTCCTTTTCTCTCTTGTTGATGCCTCCATTATAAAAGCCCGGCCTTACACCACCAAGTTTTCCACCTTACAGTTTGTTAAGAAAACTCTTACAGAGTGTTAAGGCCGGGCTTTGTCCCCATGCGCGACTCCTTATTATTGCTTATTCGATTCCTTTTCTTTCGTGTTCCGCACTGCAATTTCGTATTGCTTCAATGATCGTTGTATCCGAAACCGGTTTTTCTATATAGGCATCGATGATATTATGCTGTTTTGCCTCCACGATTTCCCTCGAAATACCATCTGTCATGAGAATCCGAAGAATATCCGGATATTTTCCCTTAATGGCCATACAGAATTCCACCCCGCTGCCGTCTTCCACGCTTTCATCAATAACAAGGACATCCGTTTTATCTTCTTCCAGTTTATCCAGAATCTCGCTTTTCCTCATGCAGGTAACCACCGGAAGATTCAGCTTGGCAAAATTCTTTTCCAGAATCCGCAGAATCTTGGCATTGTCATCCGCAATCACGATCCTCAGACTGTCTTTCCGACTCTCCACATACCGTTTCGGTTCTGCCATGTCCTCCATAACCGGGAGAAGGATATGGAAAATCGTTCCCTTCCCCACTTCGCTCTCAGCAAAGATCTGCCCTTTATGGGAAAGGATGATCTGCTCCGCCAGCGCAAGGCCCAGTCCGGTTCCCTCGCCGCCCTTCTTCGTTGTGAAGAACGGATCAAAGATCTGTCTTAATGTATCCGCCTCCATCCCACAACCATCATCCTCGATCTCAATGCTGATATATTTCTTCCACACATCTGAAATCTCTGCCGTCTTTCTGCCCGGAATCTGCCTGATCTGATCACAGTCTTCCACCATTGCTCTTACCATAATCTTCCCTTCCGATTTTCCGATCGCATGAATGGCATTGACACAAATATTCAGAATCACCTGATTGATCTGCGTCGCATTCCCCAGGATACACTCCTCGCCAATCCGAATCTCCTTCTCAAGATGCACATTGGATGGGCAGACCGACTCCACCATCCGGAACGCCCTCGTCAGCATCTTTCCGGCAGGGACATTCTTGTAGACCGTCTCCACATTTTTCCGGCTCAGAGAAGAAATCTGGCGGATCACATCCTTCGCCTTATCTGCGGCTTCGTAGATTTCCTGTGCACTGTCGAATTCATCCGATTCTTCCGGCAGCTCCATCATCAGCAATTCCGCATGCCCCATGATCGGCGTGAGAAAATTGTTAAACTCATGCGCGATTCCGCCGGTCATCGTGCCCATAATCTGAAGCCGCTGCTGGTGCGCGATATCTTCTTCACTCCGATGGACTTCTTCCAGAAGCGTATTAAGCTCCCGCAAATCACTGATCTCGAGTGCCGCCTTTCTCCGATCGATAAGCAATCGCCCGAAAATCAAAGCAAGAACGAGAACCACCGCCAGCATTCCGCCGAACAGAAATGCAATCTGCCGGAACCCTTCCCTTACCGGCACATACAGATCATTATAATCAATGACAGCACTGATGACCCAGAAATCATCCCCGATCTGTGCCGGCGCATATGCACTGACCTTCTTCACCCTGGGCAGCTTTGGATCGGTCCACCAGTAGGAATAGTATTCCGAGAGTCCGGATTTTCCACTGGTCTGTTCCTTTACCATTTCCTCCAGACTGCTATAATCCAGATCCGGGAACATCTTCCTTCTTCCTTCAATTACAAAGATCCCCCACTGCGCCTTCTCCGGGTGCATCAGAATCCTGCCTTCCGAATTCTTGATCATCACATATCCGTTGGTTCCTAAATGAATATCTGAAATGAGCTCCTTATAATACTCTTCCTCATCGATCACCAGGCACAGCTTGCCGCCCTGTTCCAGGTATTCCTTAAAGACCAGATATTTCTTCCCATCCGCATCGTCATAATTCCAGATTGATCTCTCATCACTGATCCTTGTTACAAGAACCGGATTCTCCAGCTCGATTCCATATAGATCCCGGATGATATATCCCTTTTCATCCTCCCAGAACAAATCTTTCACGAAATTATTCTGCGTCTCTGTATATTTCTTATAGAACACATCACTTCCTGTTCCTGCCTCTTCCACCCGGCACAGAAACGCAAGATTGTCCTCATACTCAGTAAGCGCAACTCCCAGATTCTTGCCCAGCGTCTGCGACACCAGCAGGAGCTGCTCTTTCTGATTCTCAATCAACGTATCCCTGTAATTTTTCCACACTTCATTTACCATAACCCCGAAACCGGTGATTAACAGAAGGAAGAGGAGCGCACTCAGAATATAGGAGATCTTCTTCTCACCACTAAAAATCTTTTTCTGTTTTCGGGATGTATTTTCCGGCTTACTCATATGATTTTTCTTAATCCTCTCTTGTCATGAATGGTTTGTTTCGCATTTTCTTTCAATTGACTTGTCTCTTTTATAATACTATAATAATGAACAGAGAACAAGCGCAGGGGGATAATCCTATATGTCAGATAAAGTACTGATCGTTGACGACGATCCGGCTATTTGTAAACTGTTAGATAAAGTAATGAGAAGCAATGAATTAGAGACCACTATCGCCCAGAGCGGTTCCGAAGCACTCTCCATCATCAAGAACCATTCTTTTGATGCGATTCTGATGGACGTGATGCTGGGAGATATGGAAGGATTCGAAGTGATCCGCCATATCCGCGGTCAGGGAATCTCTACTCCGATCATGATCGTAAGCGGAAGAAATGAAGATTATGATTCGCTGTACGGACTCTCTCTCGGCGCCGACGATTACGTTACCAAACCATTCCGCCCGCTGGTACTTGGCGCGAAAGTGAAAGCACTGATCCGAAGAAGCAAAAATCTGAGTCCGGAAAATACGAATACACTGTCATGTGGACCATTTTCCTATGACACTGCCACAATGCGATTTTACAAAAATGGAGAAGAGCTGGTTCTTTCTTCCAAGGAAAGCGCACTGCTCCTTCTGTTTATGAAGCATCCGCAGCAGGTATTTACCAAAGATATGATCTATGAACATGTGTGGGGAAATACCGTCGCCATCGATGACAATGCGATTATGGTGTACATTAACCGTCTGCGCGGAAAGATTGAAGATGACAAGCAGAATCCGAAGCATATCATTACACTGCGGGGGCTGGGATATCGGTTCGTGCCATAATCCATATAAAAAGCAGCAAAGGACACGCTCCATGCGTGTCCTTTGCCGCTTATCAAGGCAGGTTTTTGGTTTACTTCTATAGTAACATCCAGATTTACCTGAATGGTATCTGGCCTAATCGTTCAGCAGCATTTCCAGAAATACTGCTGCCGCCAGCAGGTCGGCACTCCCGCCGGCGCTGATATTTCTCCGAATATAATCCGCATCCATTCTCTGCAGACGTTCTACCGCATTTGCCGCATAGGCGCCTCCCATTCTGACAAAATTGGACGCTTCCGCCTGCACCTCGCGCAGCACCTGGGGATTGTGCCTTGCAAGTATGTTAGAATCCTCGGTACTTCCCATCAGTGTCATCAAAGTCTGCAGCTTAACCAGATTCCACTCACGCTGTTCCATGCGTCCACGATGAAGTACAGGCAGTGCGATCTGCCAGAGGGAAGGATAACCACAGATTGCTTCACCTCTCACCCCCGATGTTCCGTATTTCGCAAGATTCTTTTCTCCGTGGCTGATAGCTCTGCGGTTTTCCAGTTCAACAAGTTCTTTCACGAGGATCCTTGCAGTCATTTTCTGCTGAATTTCGCAAAGTTTTTCGGCAGTAATTACACCGTACTCCTTCATGCAGCGTCCTGCTGCCGCCGAGTAGATTCCCAGAGTAAAAATCAGTCCTTTATGGGTGTTCACACCCTCTGTTGCCCGGTACATTGCCTCTTCTGCAAATAATCCGTTCTTCCGTATTTCGCAGAACAACTCCTCACAAGTACAATGCAATGTCGTTCCCTGCAGCGCCATCCGGATAAACCATGGCTTCAATGCCTCCGCGCTTCTCTCAAATGTATGAAGATCCATATCCTTATGCGCACCGCAGGAATACCGGTCTACCAGTCCCGGTTTCGGGGTGGTATACACTTCTTCCAGTAAGGCCTGATATGCTTTCATTCCGATATCCACTGCCGCATTCCAATTGGCAGTTTCCATATATACCGTTTCCAGCCCCATATTCATAAAGTCCATTGCAGCGATATTGACAGCATAATTCTCGTTCATGCTCCACCCTCCTTCCGGTTTCTATCATTTATTCTTCCGTAAATTCGAATGGTTTGATCTGTCTTACGACATCCATGATCGTACCGTCACGGCTTTCGATGACCCCCACAACCCGATCAGCAAACTGAACCTTTTCCGGTTCCCCTGCAATCGAGTATGCGATATCTCTCAGTTCTTCGATCGTCTTGAACGGCAGATCCACATCTTTCATTGCTTCGATCAGATCCTGACGTCTCGGATTGATGGCAATACCATAATCTGTGATGACAACATCCACACTTTCTCCCGGTGTTGTGACAGTTGTCACATCGGTACAGATTGCCGGGATTCTTCCCTGCAGAAGCGGAGCGATCACGATCGAGCATTTTGCTCCCGCTGCGGTATCCGGGTGTCCACCTTGCGCTCCGGTAATAATACCGTCTGAACCGACAACTACATTACAGTTGAAATGCACATCCACTTCAAGCGCTGCAAGGATAACAAAATCAAGCTTATTTACAACCGCACCTTTATTGAACGGGTCTGCATATTCCCCTGCGGAAATGCGGAAATGTTTCAAATTCTTGACAGATTCCACCGCATCAAGGTCAAAATCCTGTGTATCCAGAAGTGCGTCAACCTGATTGTTTATCAGAAGGTCACACATTGGTTTTGTCAGACCGCCCACGCCGAATCTCATACGGATATTTCTTTCCTTCATGATCTTGGCCAGTGAGATCGTAGAAGCAATAGAAGCACCTCCGACACCGGTCTGATATGAGAATCCGTCCTTAAAGTACGGGCTGTTTACGACGAACTGTGTACAGTATTCTGCCATCATCAGTTTTCTCTGATCCGTCGTCGGTTTTGCTGCGCCGGTCGCGATCTTCTTCGGATCTCCAATCGCATCCACTGCTACGACATAATCGACTTTCGTCATGCTGATGTGAGCCGGAAAGTTCGGGAACGGCACGAGGCAGTCTGTGATCGCCACAACCTTATCCGCATAGTCACCGTCAACCATCGCATAAGAAAGCACACCACAATCACTCTTTCCGCCGATACCGCGGCAGTTACCGTAATCATCACAGGTCGGTGTTCCGATAAATGCGATATCGATTCTGGTCTCTCCTGTTTCAATCGCTCTGACACGTCCGCCATGAGAACGCATAATTGCAAGACCTTTTAATTTACCATTAGAAATCGCCTCGCCGATCTTGCCGCGAACACCGGAAGACTGAATATTGGTAATCGTACCGTCTTCAATATAAGGAACGATCGGATCATGTGCTTTTCCCAGAGAGCTGGCACAGATTGTAATGTCCTTGATTCCCATCTTGTGAACTTCTTCCATAACCATATTTACAATGTAGTCACCTTCACGGAAATGATGATGGAAACCAAGTGTCATACCGTCTTTGATTCCACATTTTACAAGCGCTTCGTGAATATTTTCCACAAGTTTGCTGCCGTTCGAGTTGATTACACATTTCGTCATCGGGCCGTCTTTTTTATATTCATATCCGTCATAATAATGATTGCCGTGAAATACTTCTTTTCCTGTTATTTTCAGAATCTCTTCCGGAATATCTCTTCCAACTGCGTTTATCATCTTATAAATCCCCCTTGTACACACCTGATGCTTTCGCAAGTTCGATGGTTCTCTTCGCTCCATCGTAGAAAGCAATGTCGATCATCTTTCCGTCTACTGTAAATACTCCGATTCCCTGTGCTTTCTTAGAATCAATTTCTTTTACGACTTTCTCAGCAAAAATAATATCCTTCTGAGATGGGGTAAATATTTCATGTACGATGTTAATCTGACGCGGATTAATGATGGATTTTCCGTCAAATCCCATTAAATGAATATTTTCCACATCCTGACGGAAACCGTCCATGTTGTTGAGATCCGTGTATACGGTGTCAAAACATTGTACACCTGCCGCGCGGGCTGCGATCACCAGATTCTGTCTTGCTCCCATCAGCTCGATACCTGTTCCGGTAATATGTGTCTGAAGGTCCTTCGTGTAATCTCCGCCTGAAAGAGCGATTCCGAATAATCTGTCTGAAGATTCACAGATATCCAGCGCCTTCATAACACCTCTGGCAGATTCAATCGCTGCCATAATCAATACACTGCCTTTCGGGCGACCAAATTCACGTTCTGCATACTCCACTTCCTGCTCTACCATCCTGACATCATTGGCACATTCTGTCTTCGGAATTCGAATTGCGTCGCATCCTCCTGCAACCGAACAGCGAATATCTTCTTTCCAGTACGGTGTATCCAGCGCGTTGATACGAACCACCCGCTCCACTCCGCGGTAATCAATTTCCTGAAGTGCATGATACAGCGAGAATCTTGCCGCATCCTTCTGGTTCTCGGCAACAGCATCTTCCAGATCCAGCATGATCGAATCCGGTTTATATATGTACGGGTCTTTAATAAGTCCCGGCTTCTGAGCATTTAAAAACATCATTGTTCTTCTTAAACGTTTCTTATTCGGATTCATTATCTGATCGCACCTCCCCATGGTAAATGTTCTGTCTGTTCAGCAGAACGATATACTGCGCCTTCGACTCTCGCCTTGATCGTACAGTCAAGTGCGCCCTTATCTACAACTGTAATTCTTACATCCTTTACTCCCAGATGATCCAGTGTCTCGTACACCACTTTGCGGATTCTGTTTCCATACTGGTTGATCACAGAACTTTCCAGTGTGAAATCGATGTTCCCCTCACCCGCTTCAACTGTCACCTGGCAGTCACTGGATTCCAGTGTACCTGCCATAGCCGGCTTCTTAATTTCCATTTCGTAAACCTCCTTGAATCTTTCGTACTTTCTTTCCTTTGTTGTACTCATCTTAGAACATGAACCTTACAATACGCAGAGGGTTTACCTTAATATTTGTTAAGATAAACCCTCTTTCCGTCAGATTCGATTCAGTTGTAATCAAATTCCATTCATTTGTAAATCGAAATTCCCCATTCACAATGCCAATCCGGCAAAACCATACAAAACAATCCCAAGCACTGCGGAGCTTCCTATAATCTTAGGCACAGACCATCTTCTCTTCTGAATCAGATACACCATCAAGCCTCCGATCCCAAATGCGATCCAGTCGATCCTTCCATCTGGGAAATAATTTTCCCCACCGAGCGTCACGATTACTCCCAGGATCATAGCAATGCATATCGGCTTCACGAAGCTCATGATCTCCGTCATCATCTGACTCTTCTGAAATTTTGTAAAGAATACGGCAACCAGAAGCGTCAGTGTAAATGCAGGCATCAGTACTCCGATCACCGCCGCGATTCCTCCCAGCACTCCCGCCGTCTGTGTCCCTGCAAAGGTTGCACAGTTGATTCCAAGCGGTCCCGGTGTCATTTCCGCAATCGCCACCAGATTCGTCAGATCCTCCGCCGTCATCCACCCGTGCGCCTGCATTTCCTCCAGAATCAGAGGGATCATCGACATCCCGCCAAAGCTGGTAAATCCTATCTTCATAAACGAAAGAAATAACTCAAGATACACCATGTTCTTTCTCCCCCTCTTCCTTTCCTCCGGTAACATCTGTTGCATTACCACTCGCTTTTTTAATCAGCATTACCGCGAATGCAGCCAGAATTCCCATAAGTACCAACAGAATATTACTAATGTCGGTAAACAGGCACAAAAGAAAAGCAATTCCGCACACAATCTGTCCCTTCCTTGTCCGAAAAATCTCCTTTCCCAATGACAGTGCCGCACATCCGATGATTGGCACCACCGCCGACCGGATTCCTTTCATCGCCAGATGACACCAGTAATTAGATTTCAAAAATGTATAGCCATACGTCACCAGAGACAAAATCAATACTGCAGGACATGCAATTCCAAGTACCGCACAGATTCCGCCAAACCATCCGCCCATCTGATAGCCGAACAGCATACTGATATTCGTGATCATGATTCCGGGAACCGATTTTCCTACGGCAACCAGATCCAGAAGCTCCTCTTTCGTGATCCATTTTCGCTTATCCACAAACTCCTGCTCCATCTGCGCCAGAATACTCCATCCGCCTCCAAATGTAAAACAGCCTATCTTAAAGAAGAATCCGAACAGCAGTATTCCCGTCTTCCAGTTGTTTCTATTTTCTGTTTCCATATCCGTCTCTTAACACCTCCTCGGTTACACTCTATCACCCCGCTTGACATTTGTAAAATATATATTATATTATAAATTATATTGTTTAAACCTATGGAGAATTATTATGAACTGGAATCAATTGCAATATGTGATCACAATCGCAGAAGAAAAGAGTATAACCAAAGCTGCCAAAAAGTTGTTCATTTCTCAGCCTTCCCTTTCCCTGAGCATCCAATCTCTGGAAAAAGAGACCGGCATTTCCCTGTTCGAGCGTTCAAATGGAGAAATGCATCTGACCTACGCAGGAACACTCTTTTACGAATGGGCTGTATCCACGCTCAGCTCCCACCGCCAGATGAGTTTGAAACTGAGCGACATTTCCAAAAACACCCGCCACCTCATCCGCATCGGGATCAGTCCCCACCGCAGCCTGATCGTACTCCCGGAAATCCTGACAAGATTCTATGCAGAATTCCCGCATTGCGAGATCAATCTGATTGAAAAGCCTACCATCGTTCTGAAAACCATGCTGGAGAATAACGAAATTGATTTCCTGCTCGACGTGGCACATCCGGATACGATTAATTATGAAAGCGAACTTCTGGTAAAAGAAAATATCCTGCTCGCAGTTCCGGTCTCGTTCACACATTCCCCGGATTTTCCCGACATTTCAGGCGAAACTCTTTCTGAGAATAGTACTCTCTTCTCAGGCACTCTTTCGCTGTCGGAACTGGTTGCTTTTCCGTTTATCATGCTTTCTTCCGGGCAGATTCTCGGATCCATGAGCCGTAAAATGTGCGAGTCTGCATTTTTCCACCCGGATATCCGTCTCACATGTACCAGCGTGGAAACCGCACTGACACTTGCTTCCAGCCAGATCGGAATCACCTTTATACCGGAAATATTCGCCAAACAGAAGCGATTTGAAGATCGTATTCGCTATTATCACATTCAGCAGTTTCACGACGCCCGCCAGATCTGTCTGGTTTACCACAAGAATACGTACCATCATCAGCCACTGCAGCGATTACTGCAGATTTTCCGGGAAACGGTGAAGCAGGTTTATCTTGAAAGAAGATAAACTTCCCCGAAAAAAATAACGCCCAGACTGCATGGTCTGAGCGTTATTTTGATATAATAAGAATTCCTACTGGAAGTCAATTACATCGATCCATCTTGAAAGGAATGCTTTTTCTTCTTCAATTCCCTTCGTAAGCTGTACTGCTGCCGCAATCGGAAGCCATTTCTGCACATACTGTTTTGCCGTATCACTCTTCTTGCAGAACAGATCCAGATACAGATCTGCAAGTTTCTGATTCTTTAACGCAAACTGCAGATACGTGATCGCAGCATCCCCACTTGCATTTCCCTGTGTAGCATGTGACCAGTCTACGATGGTCATGGTTCCGTCTTCCGCTACGATAACGTTACTCGGGTTAAAATCGCCGTGGCAGAGCTTGGTATGCTTCGGCATAGAATCCAATCTGGTCTGAAGCTCATAACGCGTTGTAGCATCAACAGTTTCTTTCAGGGTTTCAATCTTACGTGCAAATTTGTCCTTCTGAAGAGTCAGACGCGGAGCCCTTTTTGCATGCATGGTGAGCTGAAGCTCCACAAACTGTTCCATGTATTTTTCCATATTGACCGGATCATTTTCCATAATCTCTTCCATGGTCTTTCCTTCTACATATTCAATCTTAAGGGCCCACTCTCCATCAATCTGGGTTACTTCCAAAACCTTTGGAATATTCAGGCCGCTTTCTTCCACACGTGCCTGACACAGAGCTTCGTTAAATACATTTGCTTTTCCGTGTTCCGGTGTGAACACTTTAATGATCTGATTTCCTTCTCTATATACAACCTTATACGGACGGGTTACAACTACATCTTTATTCATTACGTTCATGGTAGACATCCTTTCTTTTAAACTGATTTATGCGTCTAAAAATATCTGCATTTATCTATTTGTTTTCTGTACCATAGTAAGCTTTCAGATAGATTTCTTTCAGCTCTGACATCAGCGGGTATCTTGGGTTTGCACCTGTACACTGGTCATTGAATGCCTGCTCTACCATGTCATCCAGAGTATCCAGGAAATATTTCTCATCTACACCGTAGTCTTTGATTGTCGGTTTGATCTCGATCGCTCTCATCAGGTCTTCCAGTTTAGCAAGAAGCTTTTCAAATACTTCCTGATCGTCCTTTCCGCTCAGGCCTACGAAACGTCCGATTTCAGCATAACGTGCCAGTGTGTGCGGATACTGATACTGAGAGAATGTTCCCATCTTTGTCGGTACCTCAGCACTATTATAGCGCATTACTTCTGTAAGTACCAGCGCGTTTGCAATACCGTGCGGCAGGTGATGGAATGCACCTAATTTATGAGCAAGTGAGTGGTTTACACCAAGGAATGCATTTGCAAATGCCATACCGGCCATGCAGGATGCATTTGCCATATGATCTCTTGCTTCCACATCATTGCCGTCTTTGTATGCGCGCGGCAGATAATCAAATACAAGCTTGATTGCTTTCAGAGCAAGGCTGTCTGTATAATCGGAAGCCATAATAGAAACATAAGCTTCGATTGCATGTGTCATTACGTCGATACCGGAAGCACAGGTCAGTCCCTTCGGAGCGCTCATCATGTTATCTGTATCAACGATTGCCATGTTCGGCATCAGTTCGTAGTCAGCAAGCGGCCATTTGATTCCGGTCTCTTTGTCTGTGATGATCGCAAATGGTGTCACTTCTGAACCGGTACCTGATGAAGTCGGGATTGCTACAAAGTATGCTTTCTTGCCCATCTTCGGGAAAGTGTAAATTCTCTTGCGGATATCCATGAAATCCATTGCCATGTCATCGAAGTCAGCATCCGGATTTTCATAAAGAACCCACATTACTTTTCCGGCATCCATTGCAGAACCACCACCAAGTGCGATGATGCAGTCCGGTTCAAATGCACGCATTGCTTCTGCTCCGGCTTTGGCAGATGCGAGCGACGGATCCGGTTCTACGTCAGAGAAGCATGTGTGAACGATTCCCATCTGATCTAATTTTGCTTCGATTGTTTTTGTATAACCATTCTTGTAAAGGAAAGAGTCTGTCACGATAAAGCAGCGTTTCTTGCCCATAACGGTTCCGAGTTCATCCAGGGCAACCGGCATACATCCTTTCTTGAAGTAAACTTTTTCAGGTGTTCTCATCCAGAGCATGTTTTCTCTCCTTTCAGCAACGGTCTTGACATTGATTAAGTGTTTTACTCCAACGTTTTCAGAAACGGAGTTTCCGCCCCATGAACCACATCCGAGTGTCAAAGACGGAGCCAGCTTGAAGTTGTAAAGGTCACCGATACCGCCATGAGAAGAAGGGGTATTCACAAGAATACGGCATGTCTTCATTGCTGCAGCATGTTTTGCCATTTTTTCTTTTTCATTCGTATTAATGTACAGAGAAGATGTATGTCCATATCCGCCGTCTGCAACAAGCTGTTCTGCTTTGGCAAGTGCTTCGTCAAATGTTTTTGCTTTGTACATTGCAAGTACCGGAGACAATTTCTCATGTGCAAATTCTTCACTGATATCTACAGATTCCACTTCACCGATCAGGATCTTCGTCTCTTCCGGAACGGTCACACCGGCCATCTCTGCAATCTTAGCTGCCTTTTGTCCAACGATCTTCGCATTCAATGCACCGTTGATGATGATCGTCTTTCTTACTTTCTCGATCTCATCACCTTTCAGGAAATAGCATCCTCTGTACTCAAATTCATCTCTTACCTGTTTGTAAACACTTTCCAGTACCGTCACTGACTGCTCTGAAGCACAGATCATACCATTATCAAATGTTTTTGAATGGATGATGGAGTTTACTGCCAGACGGATATCTGCTGTTTCATCAATGATAACCGGTGTATTTCCTGCTCCAACACCAAGTGCCGGTTTTCCTGAAGAGTATGCAGCCTTAACCATTCCCGGACCACCTGTAGCAAGGATGATATCGGAATCCTGCATAACCATATTGGTAAGCTCCAGACTCGGAACATCGATCCATCCGATGATACCTTCCGGTGCACCTGCTTTTACTGCGGCGTCCAGAACGAGTTTTGCTGCTGCAATCGTAGAAGCTTTTGCACGCGGATGTGGGCTGATGATGATCGCATTTCTGGTCTTTAATGCAATCAGAGTTTTAAAGATTGCTGTTGAAGTCGGGTTTGTAGTCGGAATAACTGCGGCCACAAGACCGATCGGCTCTGCAATTTTCTTAATTCCGTAAATCGGATCTTCTTCAATCACGCCACAGGTCTTTGTATTCTTATAAGCATTGTAAATATATTCTGAAGCATAATGATTCTTAATTACTTTATCTTCTACGATACCCATTCCTGTCTCTGCAACTGCCATTTTTGCAAGTGGGATACGGGCCTTATCTGCTGCTGTAGCTGCAGCCTTGAAAATCTTGTCTACCTGCTCCTGTGTATACGTAGCGAAGATTTTCTGAGCTTCCTTCATCGCTTTCATTTTCGCTTCCAGCGCTTCCGGGGTGTCGATCATGGTTGGGATGTTGGTTTCTTGGTTTGCCATTTTGAATCCTCCTGTAATGAAATAATGGAATCATAGTAGTTTGCTTATTGTTAATTAATTAACAATCTTTATGATGCCATTATACGGAATTATTATTCTTTTGTCAACATGATTTGTTAAATAAATAACAATTTTGACATTGTGCATAACCAAACACAAAATCCCGGGGAAACGCACAGCATTTTTACCATTCTTCGTTCTGTTTCATCTGAGTCATTCCTCCCAGTCCGTATCCCGCGAGCATCAGTTCCAGAATGAGAAGCGCTCCGCCCAGACTATCAGGGATGGAAAGGAGCATCAGCCCATATCCCCATATATTAAAGACAATATGAAGCATGATACCAGCCGCCAACGTATCATATTTTCTTACCGCATATCCTATCAACAAGCCAATCATTCCTGCGCAGATTCCCTGCGCCAGATTCAGATGGTAAATGCCGAACAGTACCGCCTGCAAAAGATTCGCAATCCAGAACGCACATCCTGCTTTTTCAAAATAATGGTGAATCAGGCCGCGGAAAATCAGTTCCTCCACAATAGGAGCAAGAAGAACCGTATAGATAATAATAGGGAGAGACATCGTTCCCATTCCCGAATTTCCGAGCAGCTGTTCATAATCTTCCAATGCCTTTGGAAGCAGAATCTGTATGGCAATCATCATCAGACTGCTGATCCCCTGGGTGCCGATTCCAACTGCTGCCAGGTAAAACGGCGCTCTTCGCACTTTCCTGACTGCTTGCACCGGGTGGAACCGGTATCCTGTCTCGAACCGGTACCAGATTCCGATCAGCAAGATCAATATCAATGTAACCGGCACCGCATTGACTGCAAGAGTCGGAGCTGTTCCAAGGATCTGATACACCATGATATTCATCAATGACTGCATCATCAGTACTGCCGGCAGCACCAGAAGCCCCAATATAAACGCCGTCACCCTCTGCTTCCATGATTTATTTTTCCTATTATGCACAGGCAAAATCTCCTTTCATACTTCTTCTGTATACCGTCATATAACTGTTCATATTATCCGTTATTTTAACATCTTTTTCCCACTCACACAACGCCATTTTCTACACAGTCTTATCCCCTGATTCTTATTGATTCAACCCGTGGGAACATTGACTGTACCTCTCGCAAATGTTATACTGTATCATAATACAAAGCACCACCGAAATGAATTCATCATACAGTCTATTTAAGAATCAGGGAGCTGTCTATGTCCAAAGAAAACTATTTTCAAAAAGCATTATCCAACTTTACATTCGAAATGGCAAGCGACGGCGCCGTCCGTCATCTGGCCGGACACGGATATACCGTTGCCCAGATTTCCAAAAAACTGGATTTTCCCACACCTTATGAACGGATTCAGCGAATTGTATGGGAATCTATGCTGGACAACCGTATGCTTCTTCTGGAAGAGCCCGGAAATGCCGCACTTCACCAAAAAGTCGCCTATGTTCAAGACAAAGACAGTTATGGAAGGACCAGCTTCAGACAGGTTATCATCAGCGAAACCTCTTTACCGGAAATTCACTGGAATACCTATACTTATGTTCCCGACACACATGGCGCACTTTCCGGATTTCTCTCCGAAAAGTGTGCCGCAAATCCCGAAGACGCTTATGCATCCTGTGATTTTGGGCTGCGCCTTTTAAAAGATCCTTCTGGATTCTCAGACTCTCTTAAGATTCTGGAGGCAAATCAAAGAGAATATCTCCTCGGTCTTCCCTGGATAGGCTCCATAGTCTACCACCGCCTCGACTTGCGGATGCGGGCAATTCTTGTCAGATTATATGAAAACGACAGTTATCAGGGCTACTGCTATTTTGGAGCAACCGGCGAGAGAGTTATTTTGAACTGACTTGCCAAAGGCTTTTTTCACTGGAAATGAGGTGCAATATAGAATGGAAGAAAATGTAAGAGTTGTGGATCGCGTATTCGATATTATTGAAGCGCTTGCCGCTTCGGATGCTCCCATGAGTTTATCAGACATCGCCAAAAATACCGGAATGAGCAAAAGTACCGTGCATCGGCTTCTTTCTTCCATGTGTGCACGGCACTATGTCGAGAAGAACACGGACAGTACCTATTCAATCGGATATAAATTAATGGAAACGGTAAGCCTTCACATCAATAATCTGGAACTTCTCACAGAGGCCAAACCATTTCTTACCGATATTATGCGTGATTTGAACCTGACTGCGCACATGGGTATTCTGGACGGATGTGACGTAGTTTATCTGGAAAAGCTCGACATTTACCCGAATACAAGACTCTACACACAGGTAGGCTTCCGCTCACCAGCCTACTGCTCTTCCATGGGCAAATGTCTTCTGTCCTGCCTGTCCGGCGATGAGCTGGAAGATGCGCTCTACGGCTGTGAATTCAAACGATATACACCAAATACGATCACTGACATTCGGGAATTCAAACGTTATCTGCGTGTTGTGCGACGTCAAGGATGGGCAATGGATAATGAAGAATACCAGCTTGGACACCGCTGTGTCGGTGCTCCGGTATTTGATTACCGGGGGACTCCGGTCGCTGCCATCAGTGCCAGCGGCTCGATCACTCAGTTATCTGATCGTAATCTTGAAGCCGTCATTAAAGAGGTAAAGCAGTCTGCCGCAAGCATTTCGCGCAAAATGGGGTATGTGGGATAATCTTCTCAAAAATAATCTGAGGCGGAGAAAATCAAATTTCTCCGCCTCCTGCCATTTATAGCATCATACCTTTTTTATCTGAGACTAAATGATGTTTTTCAGAACAATCGTCTTGGTTCTCGTTACCTCATCAAAGGTGGACATAACACCTTCTGTTCCGATTCCGGAATACTTGTAACCGCCAAACGGCATTTCAAAACTTCTGAAGAAGCTTGCTCCATTGATTACGGTTCCGCCGCATTCCAGTGCATTGCAGACTTTCATTGCCGTTTTCATATTCTCGGTAAATACACATCCGCAAAGACCGAACTTGGAACTATTTGCAATCTCAATCGCCTCTTCTACCGTTTCGAACGTAATGATCGGGACAACCGGTCCGAAGATTTCCATATCACTTGCTACATCTGCCGTCTTCGGTACATCCGTAATCACGGTTGGTGCGATAAATGCGCCGTTTCTTGTTCCACCTAAAGCGATTTTGCCGCCCTGCTCTACGGTGAGATTAATCTGACGTTCTACCTCGATCGCTGCCTTTTCGCTGATCAGGCAACCAATCTGAGTACTTTCATCCGAAGGCATGCCCTGTTTAAGCTGTTTGATTCTTTCGATGGCCTTTGCCGTAAATTCTCCAACACGATTCTTATGAATCAGGAAACGCTTGGAAGCGCAGCATACCTGACCGGTGTTGTACATCCGTCCCCAGATCAGTTCTTCTACCGCAAGATCAACATCACCGTCTTCCAATACGATAAACGCATCATTTCCGCCAAGTTCAAGAGCAATATGTGCCAGGTGATCTGCTGCCGTTTTTGCTGTTTCAATACCGACTTCGGTAGAACCGGTCAATGTAATGGCATGCACATCTTTATTGCCGCAGAGCCAGCTTCCTACTTTCGATCCGCGTCCGGTCACGATCTCAATCGCTCCCGGAGTTACCCCTGCTTCACCAAACATTGCCGTCAGTTTGCAGAGTGTCAGCGGATTGTCCGTAGACGGTTTCACAATTGCTGCATTGCCTGCAAGAAGTGTCGGTGCAACTTTCTGGTCGAACAGATCACATGGGAAGTTAAACGGAATAACACATGCGATCACTCCAATCGGTTCTCTCTTGGTAATCAGCACATTTTTATCCTGTCCGGCTTCCATTCCTGCAGGGATTGTCTCACCATAAAGGTGTTTTGCTCTCTCTGAAAATGCCTTAAATGCAATCGGAATATTTCCAATCTCCGCTCTTGCTTCTACAATCGGTTTTCCTGTTTCAGCCGACAATGTCTGAGCCAGATCTTCTTTACCCGCCTCTACCAGTTCCAGAAACTTATACATAATCTCGACTTTTTCATAAACAGGAACTTCTGCCCAGATCTTCTGTGCAGCCTTTGCCTTCTCCACTGCAAGATCAACATCCTCTTTCGTTGCAGAAGGAATCGTATCTACAACCTGCCCTGTTGCCGGATTGATTACATCTATCGTCTGTTTGTCCGAAGCATCCACTGCCTGACCATTTATAAACATCTTCATAACCAATATCTCCTTTCTCTGCTCTCAACTGTAAAGACAAACTATGCTTCAAATGCGGTGAAGGATAACATCAATCCTCCACATGTGTTAAGACCATCATCCTCAAATCCATATTCACCAAATGTAAATTCTGCGATAAACGGAACATCTCCGGCTTCTTTTTTGAGGAGTGCTGCCACTTCATCGATCCGATCTCCAATACCGGCTCTTCTTCCGCCACAGTGTACCAGATGATAAGCTCCTGCCGGTGCCGGCATCTTCTCTTTCAGATCTCCCAGTGTTTTACCTGCTGACTCGATCAATTCATCTACAGAACCTTCCATACGGATAACCGCTGTTCCCTCTGCCAGATTATTTCCGATATTCATACTCAGATCATCATTTCCATTCATCGGATGACGGATTGCAACTAAATCACCCAGACGATCTTTAACGCCAAGCGGTGATGTGATCGTCTCAGACAGAAGGGCGCCGCCTTTCAATGCTTCCACATCCATACCTCTCCACTCGGCATACTTCTGAAGTGCCGGTACACCATCAATTTCTGCAAGTACACGATGATCCACAACTCTGGTAATCACTCCAACATCCTTCGTCTCATGATAAGCGCCTGTGAATTTATTGGTCATCTTCTTATCTGTATAGAAAAATGCTACTGCAACACCATCCGCGAATACCCCTTTATCCGTGTACAGTTTCCATTTTCCCTCGATACTGTTATCTGCAGCGCTTCCGCCATAGAATGGTACTCTGCCGATTACTTTGGTAATACCCTTAACATAAAATTCCTCCATTCCGGAAGGTGCTGCCATATAATAGTAATCCGGAGGAGTCGTTTTTCCGGCTCTTTCCATCGCAAGCTTTGCAACCTCTTCACCTGCTGTAACCGGACATCCGGTTCTTTCCACTGCTGCAATCCCCACCTTCATATCCGGATCGGAAATGGCCATGATTCCTACAAATCCATCCGGTGAACTGATGTATCCTTCCGGAGTGATCACACCGGTAAAAGATGTATTACCAATCACCGGAACTCCCGGAAGCTCATCTGCGATTCCGGCCAGCATCGCATCAAGATCATAATCACAGCTTGCATACACATACGCCATATTTACAGAATCAAGTCCTGCCTTCGCCTTTGCAGCCGCCTCTGCACCCGCCATCTTAGGGTTACTGTTGATACTGGAACCAGTATTTCCTTTCATCATATTTTCTTCCTCCTTTTTGTGTAAAACGAACAACTTTTTATTTGTTCTTATTGTAAATCAGTCACCTTACACAAACAACCGAGGTATCCCGCCAAACGGAACGGGCGTTCCATCTGGTGGAACGCATTAGAAATAACATCTTCTCGAAAAGATTCTATAATTATAAACTTTAGGAGTTAAAATAATAGTTTTAAATCAAAAATCCGCCGGTTTAAAAACAACCGGCGGATTTTTTATGATTAAATTATTTCTCATATAAGAATTTCTCAGGCAGCTCCACTTTAAAGTCAACTGCCAGATCACGGAAATTCTGCGGTGTAATGGTCTGCAGTTTATCCGGACGCATAGACAGCATTTTTACAAGTATCTCTGCGGATTTTTCTACCGTATGCATCAGACCGAAGGTCAGATCAAAATCTTCTCCGGAGCAGAACATTCCGTGATGAGCCCAGATTGCAACATCATACTTTTTCATCAGTTCGCTTGTCGCTACCGCGATATCACGTCCGCCCGGAACCATCCAGCCTACCACACCGATTCCACTTGGGAATACGACCGGACATTCTGTTGCCATTTCCCAGAGTTCTCTTGTGAATACTTCATCTTTGAGCGGAAGAACAAATGTCAGTGCAATGACGTTCGTTGTATGTGCATGATAAATGACTCTGTGCGCACCATTGGTTGCCAACTTTTTCACTTCATGGTTCATCAGATGACTCGGCAGTTCGCTGGTCGGTCTTCCTCCGTTTACCAGCCCCCAGCAGATTCTGTAGTTTTCACCCTTTTCATCCAGCTCAATGATACAGATGCTGTCTTCCGGATCCAGGATTACATTGCGAAAATATTTTCCGCTTCCTGTTACCATGAAGAATTCTCCTGCCAGTTCAGGTACAGAAGTTCCGATTTCTTTCCATTCTCCGTCAAAACTGAGATATTCTTTTACTTCTTCAACCTCTTCCTCTTTCATGCGATAGGACAGGTTTCCGCCATTTCTCTCATGCCATCCCTGCTCCCATCCGTCATTACACATACGAATAAACCCCTGTACAAATTTTACATCCATAATACTCATGATTCTTTCTCCTTTCAAATTTAGTTTCTCTTGCTGAGTACTTCTGCTTCGTATTTTTCTACTTCTTCAAACCAGCCTTCTGCTGTCACACCGCATCTTCTGCAGTATTCTTCCCAGACATCTCCCAGCGGAAGTGTCTTGATTTCTTCCTGAAGTACCATTTTCTTAGACATCTGCTTCGTATCCTGAAGTTCCTTAAGCATCTCGTTTGGTGTGCAAAGTGCGTTTAAGAGTGCTTTCTGGAAACTTCTGAATCCGGTTACCCATGCAGAAATGCGGTTAATGGATGCATCAAAGTAATCCAGTGCGATATAAGTACGCTCTATACCTCTTTCGCAGCGGACAATTTCTTTTGCGATTTCTTTTGTCTCATCATCAAACAGAACCACATGGTCGGAATCCCAGCGGATCGGACGTGTCACATGCAAAGCAATCTCCGGGAAAAATGTAAGTAATGCCGGAATTTTATCTGAGACAACTTCTGTCGGATGATAATGTCCGTTATCCATAAGCGGCAGGCACTTATCAATATTTGCTGCTGCATAGCTGAGTGCAAATTCTGCGGAGCCTACTGTATATGCCTCAACTCCGATACCAAACACCTTAGACTCTACACATGGTTTTACCATCTTTGGATCGTATGGTTCAGAAAGGATCTCATCAATTGATTCTTTATAGCGCATTCTCGGCCCCATACGGTCCGCCGGAATATCCTTATATCCATCACCTGTCCAGATATTCATGACACATGGAATGCCTGTCTGCTCTGCAAAATATGAGGAAATACGTACACATGCTTTTCCATGCTCGATCCAGAATCTTCTTGTCTCTTCATCCGGGCTGGACAAAGTCAGGCCGTCTTTCACTTTATCATGTGAGAAAAATGTCGGGTTAAAGTCCAATCCCATTCCTCTCTCTTTTGCGAAATCAACCCATTTCTGGAAATGCTTTGGTTCCAGTTTGTCACGGTCTGCAAATTCACCGTTTTCAAAAATGGCATAGCATGCATGCACATTGATTTTTTTCTTTCCCGGCATCAGACTCATTGCCTTATCCATATCAGCCATCAGCTCTTCCGGTGTTCTTGCTCTTCCCGGATAATCTCCCGTAGTCTGGATTCCACCTGTGAGCGGTCCCTCATGATCGAATCCAATAACATCATCTCCCTGCCAGCAGTGGAGAGAAACAGGAATATTCCTGCATTTCTCAATTGCCGCCTCTGTGTCTACACCAAGTTTTGCATAAATTTCTTTTGCTGATTCATAACGTGTTGCCATAATCATTCTCCTTTTCCATTCTGATTTTTTAGTGAATTTTATAACTGCGGTCCGTATACTTTCACATCAAAAGATTCCCGCACACACTTTCTTGCTTCAAACAGATCGTGGAATCTTCCGTCCCTTATCATCTGAGCCATCATATTTCCGATGGCAGTTGCTTCTCCCGGACCGGCATATACTGTTTTCTTTGTTGCGTTGGCCGTCAACTGGTTTAGATAAGCCGCGTTTGCGCCTCCACCGATGATATAGATTTCATCGTATTCCCTGTGTGTGTTTTCTTCGATCTCATGTACCGTCTTTCCGTAACACTCAGCCAGGCTCTGATAGATGACTGTCGCGATCTCTCCGACGGACTCCGGTACTTTCTGACAGGTATCTGCACAATAATCTTTGATTGCCTGAATCATACTGTCCGGCGCCAGAAATACTTCATGATTCACATCGACCCGTGACGAAAAATCTTTGCATGCTTCTGCCATTTCACAAAGCTCCGCAAACGAATACCCATCATTCAGTTCATGCCGTACAGACTGGATCATCCAGAGTCCCATAATATTTTTCAGATAGCGGAACCGGTAATCATACCCACCTTCATTGGTGAAATTGGCTTTTCGGCTCTGTTCTGTGCAGATTGCATCTGCCACCTCTGTTCCCATAAGTGACCAGGTACCGGAACTGATATACAGCCCTTCCCCTTCGGCTTTCGGCATCGCCATCACGGCTGATGCGGTGTCATGACTTGCACAAAGAACGACCGTCAGATCATATCCGACTTCTTTTTGCATTTCTTCTGTCAGATTTCCCACTACGGTTCCCGGCATAGACAATGGAAGGAACATCTCGGAAGGATATCCCATGCTTCGAATTAAAGCTTCATCCCATTGTTTATAAAATGGATTCACAAGTTGTGTCGATGTTCCGTTCGTATACTCCGACAATTTATTTCCGGTCAATAAGAACTGGAAATAATCCGGCAGCATCAAGAATGTCTTTGCTTTTTCCAAAAGTTCCGGTGTGTTCTGTTTCACAGCCATAAGCTGGTAAATGGTATTAAAGATCTGTTTCTGGATTCCGGTCTTCTGGTATAATTCCGGCTCCGGTATGATCTTGTATACTTCCGTATCCATTCCGGTTGTCCGGCTGTCTCGATAGCCATATGTGTCTCCAAGGATCTGATCATTTTCATCCAGCAATACATAATCGACCGCCCATGTATCAATGGACATACTTACCGGAATTTTCCCGATCTCTTTACATTTTTTCATACCTGCCATAATCTCTGAAAACAATCTCCGGACATCCCATAACTTTTTCCCGTCCCGGATGGTCATTCCATTTTCAAAACGATAGATTTCTTCCAGGATCATTTTGCCGTTCTCCAGATGTCCCAGAATATGCCGTCCGCTGGAAGCCCCGATGTCAACTGCCAAATAATAGGTCTGCATTTCATTTTCTCCTTTCTTTTTCCCTTCCTGTTAAGGTAAATATATCAAAAATCATTTTGATATTTTAGATTCTGTTTTGACCAAAAAACTGTCCTTATTTTCCATTAAGCAAAGCAAAAAAAATAAACAGAACCGGTGTCTGTCACCCATTCTGTTTATTTATCTTTTGCTAAATTCTTATTGTACGATCGTTCTTATGCTCCAGCCTGTATTTTCTCGGCGTCATTCCATACCGTTCTTTGAACTGGCGGTAAAAATAACTCTGGTTCTCATATCCGACTGCCACCGCAATCTCTTCAATCGGAAGATCCGATTCTACAAGCAACATGACCGCCTTCTGGAATCTTTTGCGCTGCAGCAGCTCCTGAAATGTAAATCCTGTGCTCTGTTTGATCATTTTACTCAGGACCGAGAGCGACTGGTGAAAATCTTCTGCAATTTTTGACAAAGTCGCCGTCTTATACCAGGTATCGATGTAAGATAACGTTGACTGCACAACCACATCCTTATAGCTCTGTGAGGAACTTTGTGTCAGACAATCAACATGGCGCAGCAGATACAGAAAAACGATCCCCATAGAATATTGGTTGATACTGTCTTCGTTCTGATCATCATTCAGCATGGAACTGATCATATTTTCCATGAGGTTCTCAATTGCCTGATCCTCTCCCAGACGGAACACCAGATAATGTGATACCGGATGATTCTGTCGAAGTGTGTTAACAAGAAATTCCGCCAGTGTATTATTCTCTTTCAGCATCTGGAGCGGGATATCAAAGAACTCAGGCAGTGCGATAAAATTAATCCCGATATCTTCATATTCTGCCTGCCTGACTCCGTGCTGTACATGTTGGTTCAAAAGAAGCATATCTCCCTTCTGCAAGGTTACTTCCTTTCCATCCAGATAGTGGGTGATCGTTCCCTGACACACATACATGATCTCAATGTAATTATGACGATGTGCCGGGAAATCAATGAACCGACTGTGCGGGCGCACCGTAATCAGGCGTCCCTCTTTCAGGAAACGGTTACGATCAATTTCAAATTTATTTTCACTGGTATAAAGTTCTTTGTTGACAGTTGCATTTCCGTCCAGATAGCTCTGTTCTTCCGGGGATATCTCCTGCATTTTCCTGATTAATTCGGGATTCATGATTATCGGGCACCTCTCCGTCTGCTATGTTTTATAATGTGCCTCCAAAATCAGTCCAGATTGCCTGACCGGTAATTGCGCGGGACTCATCACTTGCCAGGAACAACAGGATATTTGCAACATCATCCGGCATACACGGCTGAACTCTCAGATCACTGTGTTTTGCCATCTGTCCCATCATGTCCGGATCAAGAGTTGTCGGATCGGTTCCTGCAACCATAGGAGTCACAATCGTACCCGGGCACACTGCATTACAACGAATATTGGTTCCTGCAAAACGGAGAGCTGTATGGCGTGTCACGCCGATCACTGCCGCCTTGGAAGATACATACGCTGCACCACCGCATCCCATAACACCTGCAATGGAAGCCACATTTACGATAGAACCATAGCCGGTCTTTGACATTTCTGCTGTAGCGGCACGCATGCAGTACATGGTTCCTTTCTGATTGATTTCAACGATCCGGTCCAGATCTTCGTCTTTGAAACGATCGATCGGCTTCAGACCTTCTTCAAGAACCCCTGCGTTATTGATCAGGATATCTACTTTTCCATATGCCTCAACAGCTTTTGCTACCAGCTTGTCAGCATCTCCTTTTTTGGAAATGTCTGTTACAACCGGAAGGACTTCTCCTCCTGCTTCGCGGATTGCATCAGCAACATCCTTAAGCTGCGCTTCTCTGCGGGCACTGATCACAACTTTTGCTCCTTCTTTTGCAAAAAGTTTTGCTGTCGCAGCACCTACTCCGGAATTTCCTCCAGTAATGATCGCTACTTTTCCTTCTAATCGACTCATTTCATCGCCCTCCTGTTTGTTATTTTTTTAACATATAGTTAATTATAACCGTTCTCTTGCCGAGGGTCAATGAATTTTTCCTCCAAGAACTGACTTATTTTTCTGTCAGTCGTGCAATCTCTTGATTCACTCTGTTTCTAAGTGAAATCAAGTACATATCAGATTTCGGATATCTCTTAAATGTCAGCGGTTCATCCAGTTCTCCTTCAATCAGTTCCATAACATGCTCTTTGCTGGTAAGGCTTTCCAGAAGCTCCAGTGCCCGAAGATCTGTCAATGCTTCATAGTGTACCATCATACGAATGGATTCTTCCGGATATCCGTCTGCTCCCGGATATACAAGGAAAGAATCTCCCGATGGGAATGCATTCCCCGCATCTGTTACCTGATATGGGTTGATATGTTCAAAAGAATGCTGACTGTTATAGAAATTATAACCCCAGTGCAGAATTCCGATTATATCATATTTATACAACTGAACACCGTAAATACGGTTCCTTGCAGATGGCATGGACATAAAACGGTTACTTACTTCGTAAAACTGTCCTGTGCAGTAATAGGTCCACATATCTGTAAGACCATGTGCCAGAAATTCTTCAATCTCATTATTTCCAGGTATCGGCTTGCTGATCAGGCCATGTTTATAGAACTCGTAGCTGGAAAGTGCATCAAATGTATGGAATCCATCCAGCATATTTCCCAAAGATTCCTTCGCAGCTTTGAATGACTCCAGATGCATCTCTCTCGGTTCGTCCGAGATGTGGAAATAGGTCACATCTGCGATCTCCCATTCTCTTAACTTTGCAACCAGTTCAGGCAAAAACGCCTGCAAAAATCTGGTATACTCACCCACAGCCGGTGTGTGCCATCCGAATATTTTCTCTTCTTTTCCATCCACCGTGGCAACGACTTTCGGAGCATACTTTGCTCCCCACTGTGAGAACAGGTGGGACATTTCATAATACTCAATTCCGCATTTTTTGCAGAGATCGACCCAGCGTTTCATTTTGCCAAATCCAAATATGTACTCGCCGTCTTTCACTTCCACATCAATAAGCTGTGTCGTTGTCCGGTCATTTCCAACCGCTGTATCGAGCGGATAAGTAAAGAGCGGTACAAGCATCATGTTGCATCCTCTGTCCACATATTCATGGAAATAATTTTC
>JBJENH010000065.1:43245-68362 GCA_051880095.1 Bariatricus sp.
AACATTAAAAGTGGGTTTAAGTAATCGTTCCATTGTCTCATTGCCGTAAAGATTCCAATCGAACCGATTGCAGGTTTGATATTCGGCAGGATAACACTCCAGTATATCCGTATCGGTCCCGCCCCATCTATTTTAGCCGCATCACAAAGGCTGCTTGGAATATCTTCTATAAACTGTTTTGCAAGATATACCGAGAATACACTGATAACATTCGGTACAATCAGTGCCCATTGTGTATTAAACAGATGCAGTTTCTGAACCAGAAGATATCTCGGTATCATCGTAATCTGCCCCGGAATCATCATCGTTGCAAGCAGGAGCAAGAACAACATTTTTTTCCCCTTAAACTCATATTTTGCAAATACATATCCTATCAGCGTACTGGTAAGAATCACCGCAATGGTAACAACCACCGTGATAAACACACTGTTAAGAAACCATTTCCCGATCGGTGCCTTTGCAAATGCCGTCACAAAACCGTCAATGCTCCATTCCCGCGGAAAGAATTTCGTCCTGTTCAACCTGATATCCGCATTCGTTTTAAATGCTGTCATGATCGTCCATCCCATCGGATACATCATAATAACAGAGAAGATACTCAAAAACGTAATAATCACATAATGATGCTTTTTATACGTTACAATTTCTTTTTCTTTTTTCCTTCGATTTCTCATTTTTCTCACTACTCATATCCCCAATCTATCCGCATTAACCGATTCTGAATCAGCGCTACTGTAAATACAACTACAAACAGACCTGCTGAAAGCGCCGATGCATAGCCCATATTAAAATTAGAAAAGCTTGTTCGATAAATATAGTTTGTTAAAACCATCGCAGAATTATTTCTGCCGCCGTTTGCAGCAAAAATATTAAACTGCGTAAATGTCTGGAAATAATCCGCCATCGTCATAACTGCAACAAAAGCAAAGGTTCTTCCCATAAGCGGAAGCTTGATATACCAGAAACGCTGGAGAGGTCCTGCTCCGTCGATCGCAGCCGCCTCCTCAAAATCCTTTGGTACATTTTCCACGCCCGCTGAAAACAGGACAACATTGTATCCCATGTCAGCCCACAATGTATATACGACAATGATGATCAGCAATGGCCCCTGCATCAGATACCAGTTATGTGGTTTCACACCAAAGAGTTTCAAAAATGCATTCAGCATTCCATCCGTCGCAACAATTCCGTGCTTCCAGATCATAGATGTACCTACAACTGGTGCAATACACGGTATAAAGAGAATCGTCCGGAACAGAGTTTTGAGTTTTTTTGACGGAATAGCAGATATGATTTCTGCCAAAAACAGGGTAACGATCAAATTCAAGATCAACGTTACAATCCCGAAAAAAATCGTATTTTTCAGCGCCAGCCAGAACGTATCATCATGGATCATTCTTTGATAATTCTCCAGTCCCAAAAACGTATTGTGACTATTTGCCGGATTATAGTTGAAGAAAGAAATTCCCAGACCATACACTACCGGAAATACTACGAAAATAAAAATATAGATTACGCTTGGAATCATGACAGCCGAGACAAATCGTTTGTTTTTCATTCTTTTCTTCCTTTCAGTCCAAAAAGGCAGAGAACCCATCTTCTGAATCCTCTGCCATTTTGTATCTTCTTTCAAGACGAATTAATCCATTGAATAACTCATCTTACATTCACTTGAGATCTGTTCTGATGCAGCTTTCAGAGCCCCTTCCACATCACGATTTTCTGTTTCACAGAGATCGAGGAACATCTGATTAAAAATCTGACGCATTGCTGAGGTATTGTACGGTCCCATCCACTGTCCATCCGGAAGGATATCCAATAAGAATACAACATCCGGCATGGCTTCAATATATTTCTCGTTAGTCAGCATAGATTTTCTTGGAGGAAGCTGATTACATGCAATATTGTGTTCCACAAGATTTTCCGGCTGGCTGAAGAATTCAATGAACTGCCATGCAGCATCCACATTCGCTCCGTTGGCCGGTACCATAAGTCCCCATCCTGTTTCAGAAGCAAATGCCATCTTCTCACCATACTGCGGAACCGGTACATATTCGTAATCTTCTCCATATGTAAGTTCATAAGTCGTTCCTTCTCCGATTCCCCATGAACCTACAGAAGCCATGTATCCTTTATCCTGATATACATCGTTAAAGCAGTATTCTCCATTTGCAAGGTTTTCCAGATCTGTCTCGCCATTGTCAACCATGCTGAGAATTTCTTCTAATGCCTTCACACCTTCCGGTGTAGCGAAATTAATGTCACCGTTTTCTTCAATATACTGTCCGCCCTGCTGCAGGATCATAGCCAGGTAATTACAGATCAAAGAATCACTGTCCATCATCTCGAAGCCTTCCATTTCGACGATATCGCCGTCGGAAACAGATACTTCCTGAGATACTTTTCTAAGTTCTTCCCATGTCGTAGGATATTCAAGATTTGCCGCCTCGAATAACTTTTTATTTACGATCATTCCGCCATACTCAAGGTTATATTCCATCGGTACTCCGTAGATTTTGCCCTCTTTCTGGTAAACGCCTAATGTCGGCTCCATATAATCTTCTCTTAATTCTTTTTCGAAATCATCCGGTACTGCTGCAAGTGCATCGGATTCAATATAAGAAGGTGCCATACCGCCCCATACTGCAATAATGTCCGGACACTCTTCGCCTTGAGAAGTCAGTGCCGTCTGGATTTTTTCCGTATACACTTGGAACGGATAGCTCTGAACTTCAACCTCATATTCCGGATATTCTTCTTCAAACTTCGCAGCCATTGCCTCATAGGACTTAAACCACGGTTCATTTTCATGACACCAGAATGTGAGCTTGGTCTTTTCTGTTGTTTCTGTGTTTTCTGTTTTGTCCGTACTCTCCTCTGCCTGTTCAGTCTTACTTCCGCAGCCAACTGCAAGCGATGCAAGCATGGATACGCACAGTAACACACTCAGTAATTTCTTCTTCATACTTTTTCATCCTCTCTGAAATACTATTGGTTGCGATATCCTCTATGCATAATTGCCAATATATGTCGCAACCAAAAGGATTTTATCATGCATTTTTTTCATTGTATTTCAGATTTGTCATATATTTTTTCAATATGTAATATATAAAAAAGTATAATATAACTGTCAATTAGTATTGAATTTTTAAATACTGTTCATTCTCTCCCGATAATGAAGCGGCGTCTCCCCGGTAACCTTTTTAAATACAGTCTGAAAATGGCTTTGGGAGGAAAATCCGAGAATACTCGCAATCTCACTCACTGCCCGCTCACTAAACCGCAGCATTCTTTCTGCTTCTTTTATCTTCTCCTGCTGAATGTATTGTGACACCGAAACCCCTGTTTCCTTTTTAAACCGGCTGCAAAGGTGCTGTCTGCTGATTCCAAAATCTTCGGCCATCTTATCCACGCGAATTGCGTTATTTATATTCCGGGAGATGTATTGAAAACACTTCCTGCAAAACGGTATTTCGTTTCCGTGAGGGCATTTCAATTGTTCTGTCTGTTCTGCATAATCAATAATCATCTCCTGGCTAAACTTTTCTACTGCCGGAATGTCCTGCAAGAAATCCAGTTTCTGAACATAATGCTCCGCTGCAACAAATGCCTGACTTGCATCCAATCCGCCACGAATTGCAGCACGCGACGCATTGGTTATCATAACAATCGCTCTATTCTTCCTCTGCTTAATATCCGTATTTGCATATCTCCCCAGATATGCTTTGGGTGGTGCCTTAAACAACTCCCGAAGCTTTCCTGTCTCTCCTTCTTCTACATAATTTAAAATAAGATCCTCCAAATTCAGGCTCTGATAAATAGCCTTTTCTATCCCCAGATCCTCCAGATTATTCATCTGACTCATTGTACATTCCACTTTCACCGACTGATGTACATTCTCTGGAACGCTCTCAATCCATACATTTTCTACTGGATAATCCTTTCCTTCTAAAACAATCTCCAGAGAAACCAACAGCCAGGCCAGCCGTTCTATGTTAATAACAGGCAAGCTAAATAATAATTTGGCATACGCATCTCTTTCATTTTCAGGAATCTGAAGCGCCGTAAGCATCTTATCTACTACTCTTTCCTGTCTTAATAATGCACAAGTCGGACCAAGAATCATATAAATTCCAGATTCCAATGTAAGAAATGCATAATACTGGCTCAATGGTGTTGTAATGATTCCCACTTTATGTCCGGATGCAAGTATTTTATATAGATATGGGCCAAGAGGATCCGGTTCTATATCATAGGGAGAATAATAATATAAACAAGTGTTATTTTCATAGAGCCGTACACCGGTTGTATAGGCTTTCGCCAGGCTATAACACATCGCTTTACATGTTTCTAACTCCATGCTGTCATCACTTCCCCGTCACAGATTTCTTTTTGAAAAATCCGACTCCGATTCCGATGTCCTTTCCGGAAAGGATATATTCTTTTGCCCGTTTCTGAAGTACGGTGTCTTCCGGATAATTCTCTTTATCTTCCCTGACATCCGCAAAAATACGCTGTTCTGCCTGTGGAAAACGATAATGCACATTTACGATTTCAAACAGGTTCTGGAATTGAATAATATTGCTTGTTTCCGGCAGCATCTCCTTAAGTGCCGGCGCCAACAGCCAGGAATCGCAAACATAAGCTTCATAACTGTTTCCAAAGAATTCTTCTGCCTGCAGGAAGGATTTTCTGCACTCTGTAATATCCAGTTTCTCGCCCGTCGGGATATGTACATTGAGTACTTTCGTACCGGCTTTCAGGTGTTCGCTCTTTCCTGTCATATCTTCCTGGAGTGTCATAGGTTCAAACTGGAGTCTGCCCAGACGGAATAATTTCATCTTGATCGAGAATGCGATCCATCCGGCTTCATTTATTCCGTAGACACCGTATTTTCTTTTGCATTCCTCACACCAGATCGTAATGTCACAGAATGTGTCCACATATATTTGTTCTGCTATGCCCTGTCTCTTATATTCTTCATAGACTTCCAATGCCAATTTTAAATAAAAAGAGAGAAGCCACTGCAAATGATTCTCACTTTCCTTCCATTCCTTTAGAAATGCTCTCGTATCTTTGTAAAAAAGTTCTTTCTTTGCGTTATAGATTTCCTCATCCGGAAGAAAGCTGACTGCTGTCTCCTGCGCTTCCTCCGGAAGACGAATCTTATTCATAAGTTCTTGTAATTCCATTGCTTATTCTCCCATCATTTGCATATCATATTTACAAAATCCATATAAAATTTCTATTTTCCACTGATTTTCTTCATATTCTATATTAAATCAAACTTTCCCACAGATGTAAAGTTCAAAACTCTCCCACATCCAAAACAGGAGTGGAACTTTCGTCACACTCCCGTTCTTATTTTTATTATTCTGCCAGATGGCATGCCACCTTATGCCCACTCTTTACCTCTCTAAGTTTTGGTTCCTCCTGCCTGCATTTCTCTGTCGCATACGGGCATCTCGTACAGAACGCGCATCCGGTAAACTTCTCTGTCCTCACAGGCTGTTCCCCATTAAGTGCCGCCACTTCTCTTCTCTGTATATACGGATCCGGTGCCGCCGCAAAGAGTGCTTTCGTATACGGATGAAGAGGATTCTCAAATAATTCCTCCGTGTCCGCTTCCTCCATCATGGAACCCAGATACATGACTCCAACTCTGTCTGAAATATACCGCACAACACCAATGTCGTGTGAGATAAACAATAGACTGATACGAAGCTCTTTCTGCAGATCCATCAACATATTCAGAATCTGGGCCTGAATGGACACGTCCAGTGCAGAGACCGGTTCGTCACACACGATCAGCTTCGGCTGAATGATCAGTGCCCCTGCGATTCCCAGGCGCTGTACCTGCCCACCGGAAAGTTCATGCGGATAGCGGAAATAATGTTCTTCCGACAGCCCCACTTTCTGCAGGATTTCAAGCACCGTCTCCCTGCGTTTCGCAGCATCGCCCATACCGTGAATAATCAGGGTCTCTTCCAGAATATCGCCGATACGTCCTCTCGGATTGAGTGCAGACAAAGTATCCTGAAACACCATCTGCAGATCCTTTCTAAGTGGTCTGAACTCCCGCTCACTCAACTGGCAGAGATCCTTCCCATTATACAGAATTTTCCCACTGTCCATCTTGTTAAGACCTACGATGGCGCGACCGGTGGTCGATTTCCCACATCCTGATTCTCCCACAAGTCCATAGATTTCTCCTTCTTCAATATAGAAGGACATGTCATTGACGGCAATCATATGCTCTTTTGGTGCAAACAGTTTATTCGAAGTTCCCCGAAGCGGATATGTCTTTTTCAAATTCTTTACTTCCAGTAAATGTGTACCCATACCTAGCCCTCCTGTTCCTGCTTCTTTGCATCCGCATATTTCCAGCATTTTACAAGATGTCCCGGTGCTGCCTCACAGAGCGGCGGCTGATGATTTTTGCATCTTTCATCCGCGTCTTTGCATCTGGTACAGAAATGGCAGCCTTCCGGGATTTTTGTAAGTGGAGGTACGGTTCCTGGAACAACCGGAAGATGCTTGCCTTTCTCCACACCCAGATGCGGAATACATGCCAGAAGCCCTTGCGTATACGGATGAAGTGGCTTCTCAAATAATTCCTCTGTCTTCGCCTCTTCTACAACCTGCCCAAGATACATAACTCTGACACTGTGGCAAAGCTGTGAAACAGCTCCCATATCGTGTGTAATAAACAATACGGACATTCCCAGCTTATCATTTAATTCCCGTATCAGCTGCAGAATCTGTTCCTGAATCGTCACGTCCAATGCAGTGGTTGGTTCATCCGCGATCAGGAGCTTCGGCTCACATGCCAGTGCCATGGCAATCATAACTCTTTGCTGCATACCTCCGGAAAGCTCAAACGGATACTGTCTGTAACAGTTCTCCGGATTTGGTATCCCTGTGATCTTCAGCATCTCGACTGCACGATTTTTTGCTTCCTGTTTTGACAGCTTTCTGTGAAGAATCAACACTTCACTCAACTGTTTGCCAACCGTATGCACCGGGCTTAACGAGGTCAGTGGATCCTGGAAAATAACTGAGATCCGGTCACCTCGGATGTCTCTCATCTTCGAGAGCGGAAGTTTCAGAAGATCCTGGCCTTCAAAAACAATCTCTCCTTCATAACGCACTGCCGTGTCATGATCTCTCAGTCTGAGAATGGACTGGGACATCACACTTTTCCCAGATCCGGACTCTCCAACCACACCGGTAATTTCTCCCGGACGAATGTTCAGATTCACGCCATCTACCGCGGGATACCATTTTTTATGAACCGGGAATAATACCCGAAGATTCTTAATCTCAAGGATCGGCTCCTTGGCTGTTTTATTCATATTCTCTTTCATTACCTTTTTGCCCCTCCTTTTGTTCTCGGATCAAGGAAATCCCGAAGACCGTCTCCCAGAAGGTTCAGGCTCAGTACGCAGAGGATCACAGCGGCTCCCGGTACGATCATCGTCCACGGCGCTTTGGAAAGAACCAGCTTACTGGCCTGCAGCATATTGCCCCAGCTCGCAGCCGGTGCCGGAATTCCCGCTCCCAGAAAGCTTAATGAAGCTTCTGAAATGATTGCCTGTGCAAAAATAAAGGATGCCTGAACCGTCAAAGGAGAAACAACGCCCGGCAGAATCAATTTCCACAAAATACGGAAACTGCTTGCCCCTTGTACCTGCGCAGCTTCCACATAGGTCTGTTCCCGTATAACCATTGCACTTGCGCGGACAGTCCTTGCAACGCTGGGCGTGTACACAATCGTCAGCGCCCAGATTACATTCCAGCTCGATGTCCCAAATGCGGAAATCAACGCAATCGCAAGAAGGATTCCGGGAATCGCAATCAAACCATCACAAATCCTCATCAATATCTGATCCAAAACTTTGAAATAGCTGGCATAAAGACCGATAATCGTTCCCAGAATGCAGGAAAATGCGGCCACACATCCTCCAACCCAGAGGGAAACTCTCGCACCATACATCACGCGGATAAACAGGTCACGTCCCAACTCGTCGGTTCCCAGAAGATGCCCTTTCCCTGGCGGCTGCAAACGATCTGCCACTACCATGGCGTTCGGATCTGTTTTATTAAGAATCGGAACCAGAACCGCAAACAGCAAAATGATCATAAATCCGGTAAATCCGATGATCAGTCCCGGGCTTGCCAGAAGGCGTTCTTTGCGGAGCTGGCGCTGTTCCTTCAGAATCGCCGCACTGGCATCCGAAGCACTTTTTCTTGTAAAATACATATCTCCACCTCCTACTTGCGTCCCGGCTGGAGCCTTGGATCAACGAAGCCATACAATATATCCACAACCAGATTGACCAAAACATAAACAAGTGTCACGAAAAGAACCACACCCTGTATCAGGAAAATGTCCCTCCGGTTGATTGCTCCCATTGTCAGCATTCCGATTCCCGGGATATTAAACAAAGTCTCCGTTACGATCGTTCCTGTTACCAGACTTCCAAAAGATTGTCCGACAGCCGTAAGAATTGCCGGTGCCGCATTTTTCAGCGCATAGGTCAGAAGCACTTTCTTTTCTTTCAGTCCCTTTGCACGGGCTGTCCGGATAAAATTCTTATACAATACTTCCAGAAGAGAGGAACGGGTCATTCGTGTAATATAGGCCGCCTGTACAATTCCAAGAGACAATGCCGGAACAAACAGATACCTCAGATGCTCCAAAAGTCCCTGATCTAATCCGGCATACCCGGAAACCGGGAACCAATGATGGTAGACACCAAAAAACAGCATGAGGAACATACTGAGCAAAAATCCCGGGATTGCGGTTCCAAGAAGAGATGCCGTTACCGCCGTCACATCCACCGCGGTTCCTCTTTTATATGCCGCAACGATTCCAAGCGGAACAGAAAGAATCAAAGCAATAATCTGCGCCAGAATGGCAAGACTGATCGTTGGGCCAAAATATTCGGCAATGGCCTCGAGTACAGACTGCTGAAGAAAATACGATCTTCCCCAGTCCCCATGAAGTACATTCATAAACCAGTCCGCATACTGCACCAGAAACGGGCGGTCAAATCCAAGTTCTGCATTCAGAGCGGCAATCTGATCCGCGCTTGCCTCCAGCCCCAGAAGCGCCGTTGCCGGACCTCCCGGAATCAGATATGTTACCAGAAAGACAACCACGGATACAACGAACATGACCGGAATCAGGGACAAGATACGTTTCCCAATGTATTTTAACATAAGAGATTTACTCCTTTCTCTCGATATCGTTCTGGAAAATCCTATTTCCAATTCAAGATAAAATCAGGAAAAGCGGCGGTTGCATACAAGCACCGCCGCCATCCTGCTGTCGCATATTTTCAAGATAAAACTATTTTGTTGCGGTCCAGTAGATCGGGAATCTTACATAGCCGACTCCGTCCACTTTCTCATTTGTCAAAATAACGTTTGTAAAATGTCCGAGAACGGTTGCTGCGCCGTCTTCATACAGGAATGTCTGGAGATCTGCCCATGCTGCAGCAGCTTCTTCATCGGATGCTGCGGAACGGATCTTTGCAATTCCATCTGTTACTTCCTGACGGTCTAATCCTGCCCAGCCTTTATCCAGTACAGAGAGCTGAATCGGAAGCATATTGTAGCTGTTGCTGGTGATAAACATGCTGAACTGCTTCGGATCAGAACGATGTTCCATAAAAGTGCTGAAATCATAGCTTTCTACTTCGGCATTGAATCCTGCCTGCTTCAGCTGCTCCTGAACAACCAGTGTTGCGTTATACATTTCTTCATAATCAGGAGTCGTTACAAGAACGATCTTCTCATTATTATATCCGGATTCAGCCAGAAGTTCTTTTGCTTTCTCAACATCATTCTGATTGTAATATTCTTTACCTGCATCGGTTCCCCACTGCTTGTCATCCGGGTTACACCAGCCTGCATTGATTTCATACAGACTTGGATCTCCGTAAGATGCCAGAAGAACATCATCACAGTTCAGAGCTGCCAGTGCTGCCTGTCTTACTTTTTCATTTGCCATAATGCCTTCTGTTGTATTCAGGAACAGGTTCAGTGTACCACCGCTCTGAATGATCAGCTTCAAACCTGATTTTTCAGAAAGTTCCTGATATCTCTCAAGCGGAACATCCTCTGCAATGTCATACTGACCATTTTCTACACCTGCAATACGGGTTGCAGAATCGGTTACTACACGGAAATAGATCACGTCAGATACAACATCCTTCGCATCCGCAAGACCTGTAGAAGCATTCGGTGAAGGCTGATAGTCTTCATAACGTTCCAGCTTTACATACTGATCCTGTTTCCATTCAGCCAGTTTGTACGGGCCGGTACCGATGTATTCCTTAATGCCTTCTTCAGAAGCAGATTCCACTACCTCTTTCGGGTAGATCGCTGCGAACTGAATCGGACTTGCAAGAATCATGATAATGTCAGAAGAAGCCTGATTCGCTGTCATTTTTACGGTGTAATCGTCTACTTCCTCAAATACAGAACCACCGATCAGTGTATTTGCTTTAGCAGAAAGCTCCAGCCAGCGGTTCATAGAAGCAACTACGTCATCGGCTTTCATTTCTTCGCCGTTATGGAACTTCACACCCTGACGAAGTTTGAATGTATAAACCATTCCGTCATCGCTCACTTCATAGGATTCAGCAAGCACCGGAACCGGTTCATAGTTTTCATTCATCTGGAATAATGATTCATAAATATGTACACCAATTCCTCCAACCGTATTAGAATTGACAGTCGGCGGATCCAGTGACGGCGGATTGGCCGCGATCGCTACATTGAGCTCAATCGGTTCTGTGGTCGCTGCATCGGATGCATCCGACTTGTTATCTGAACTGCTTTCTTTTTTGCCGCAGCCAGCCAGAACAAGCGTCGCACACATAACAACTGCAAGAATGCGTGACAATGTTTTGTGTTTCATACTTTATTTCCTCCCAAGTTTGTATTTATTTGTAACCGTTCAGAGCCAAGCAGATTTGTCAAAAAAGGGCGTTGAATGCTTGCATTCGTAAGCACTTTTTTGTACAAATCTATTTGGCGGATACGCCACACTGAGGAAACACGAAGTGTTTTCGAGGTTGGCTCTGAACAGTTACATTTATTTATAAATTATAATAAATATACATGACTGTATCAAATTCAAAATAATGATAGATTTTGTCTATTTATTTATCTTATCTATAAATCATGACTGTTTTACCATGCGCAACTCAATCCTATAACACGTAAACATTCAGAATGGTGGGAAAACGGAGACAGCGTTATAAAAAAGTACTGACAGGATAATAGAATAATGCCCGTGGATTTCAAACGCATACATGCGAAGAAATCCACAGGCATTAAAAAATCTCATGATACACTTTAAAGTTCCACCTCAAACGGCAAATGTGAAAGGATATCTTTCTCGGCATCTACTCCAGGGTATACCTCAATCAGCTTGAGTCCTTTCGGTGTCAGCTGGAAAACACACCGCTCCGTAACGTATAGTATCTTCTGACCGTTGGCAATGGCCCGCTTAGCAGAGAAACTGATACTTTTTACTTCCTCTACAAACTTCGGGATTGTTCCTTCCTTATCAATTGTAACAACCCCTTTCTTCTGCGAAACCTCGAGTCCCTTGGTATTAAACGTCAGGCAGAACACAACCGTAGGTGTTTTCGCTGTAATATTAGCAAATCCGCCAATTCCTGCGAAGGCCCCCGGGCCACGATGTGCGTTAACATTTCCCTGTCCATCCACTTCCAATGCACCCATGAAACAAATATCCAACCCGCCGTTATCATAAAGGTCAAACTGGTTGGCCATGTCATAAACTGATGCCGCACCGATCATGGCTCCAAACGCTTCCCCGGATACCGGGAATCCGCCGATTCCTCCGGACTCAACAGTCAGCGTCACCATATCCAGCATACCGCTCTTTCTTGCATGTCTGGAAACCATTTCCGGAATACCGATTCCGATATTCACGATATCATCCAGGCGCAGTTCCATTGCAGCCCTCCGGCCGATAATATTTCCGACGGTGTTATTCTTCGATGCTTTCGAAGAAACCGTATCGATCTTCTCATTCCACATACTCCAATCCTCATATGGGATCTCAAAGCTTCCTGTCAGAGCGGTGTATGCTTCATTCCGTTCTTCCGGCTCTGTCACAACGATAGCGTCCACAAGACATCCCGGAATGATTGCATTTCGCGGACGGGAAGGTGTATTTACAAGACGGTCCACCTGCACGATCACCTTTCCATGATTTGCCTTGACTGCCTGACAGATGGACAATGCATCACCGGACATAAACATGTCATCAAAAGAAATATTTCCCTTACGGTCTGCTGCCGTTCCCTTGATCAGCGCAACTGTAAGTTTCGGCAACTTATAATAGAGAAACTCTTCTCCATCCACTTCTACATGTTTGACAAGAGAATCATCGATTGAAATCCGATTGATTCCCGGTCCTTCCATTCTCGGATCCACAAAAATATCCAGACCCACTTTGGAAAGAGCTCCCGGAAGTCCTCCTGCCTGCGCACGAATCGCGTGGGAAATACACCCCAACGGCAGATTGTATGCCTCAAACCGATCTTCCAAAACCAACTTTTTCGTGCTCATCATGGCGCCAAAATGCCCGCAGATCAGACGGTCTACAGCACCTTCCCGAATATACCCTTCCGCATTACGGTTCTCATCCCACACACCGAAGCCGGCACTGGAAACAATTGTCAGGTGTCTGGGTGACTGCATCCTCTTGTATCTGTCAAAGAGTGCCTCGTGAAGTGCTACAGGATTTTCAATTCCTACAAATGAATTTACACAAATACAATCTCCGTCCCGGATCAGTCGAATTGCCTCATCGGCACTCATAATCTCATACATGAAAGTTGTCCTCCTCGTAATACAACACAGCATCGGTGAACAGGGAACCTTACATCCTGCCTGCCGATGCCGTTTCATTCTTTTCATCTCATAAATCTGTAGCTAATTCTATCAGAATCACTGTATAAAGTCCAGAACTTTCCAATTATATTTCCTCAATTCTACCTTTCCTCCAGGAATTCCCGCCGATACTGGGACGGCGTGATTCCTTCTGTTTTTTTAAATACCTTGGTAAATACCCGGTAATCTCCATATCCGGTCTGGTCTGCAATCTCCGCCATAGAAAGCTGTGTCGACACAAGGAGTTTCTTCGCTTTCTCCATGCGGATGTTTGTCAGATAAGATAAGAAACCTACTCCGATCTCATTCTTAAATAACTGGCTGATATACTGCGGATTCAGATGAAATTCTTCCGACAGTACCGAAAGGCTCACTTCTTCAGCCAGATGTTCCTGCATATATCTGGTTATTCCGGTAATTACACGCTCTGTCTTCTCTCCAGTTCTTCCTTCCTCCGACACCCTCTTTTCATACAACGATATTTTCAGGTTATCAATACACACTCCGAATTCTTCATAATCGACCGGTTTCAGAATATAATCCGTGATCTGCAGCCGAAGCGCCTGCTGACAATACGAGAAATCATCATACCCGGACACAATGACAAACGCAATCCCCGGATGTTTGATCCTGCTGAGCTGAATGACCTTAAGCCCGTTCATAATCGGAATATTAATGTCCATGATCACAATATCCGGGCAAAGGGTATCGATCCGTGCAAGCGCCTCCATTCCGTCAGCTGCTTCGCCAACAACTTCACAGTCATGCCCCTCCCAGTCAAACAGACGTTTAAATCCTTCCCGTATCATAATTTCGTCATCCACCAGCAATACTTTAAGCTTTTTCATCGCACTTCCTCCCCACTCAAGGACAGCAGCATATGCGCTGTCAGCCCGCCTGATTCATTTTCAGTATACCATAGGCCACATTCTCTTCCGCATAATAATATGATCCGTTTCTGTACATTCAGGATACCGATACTGTTGCCTTCCAGTTTCGGATCCTGTTTATCGTAATGTAAAAGCAGCTCTTCAATTTTTTCTTTTTTTCCTTCTTCAAATCCACTTCCTGTATCGATCACCTGAATCTCTATGCAATTTTCATTCGAATCATATATTCTCACTCCTTATGATACTATTGTAATTTATTTTCTTTCACCCGACTAGAGACAGTATACAGAGAAATGTGTCAGTTTTATAGAAATTTTATTGACATTCCGCTTTCAGGCGATATAATAGTTCTAATTTGAACTATTTAGAAAGGAGAGCAATATGATGTTCTGGGAAAATCAGAAAGTAATCACAACGTTCTACTGCCAGTGCATGAAACCGGTATGTGAACAATTTCAGTTAACCAAAATAGAATTTGCCATTCTAATGTTTCTTGCAAATAATCCGCAGTATGATACTGCATCCGATATTATCCGCATACGGGCACTGACCAAATCTCACGTTTCCAGCGCCATAAAACAACTGGAAAACAAAGGTTTTATTCAGACTGCTTTCCATGACGGAAATAAAAAGACTGTGCATATTTCCATACTGGATGCTGCGAAGCCTGTTATTGCAGCAGGGCGAAATGCCCAGCAATTATTCGGTAAGAAGCTGTTTCAGGGATTTTCAAATGATGAATTCGAACTCTGCATTGAACTGTTTCACAGAATGTGTGACAATGCCCGTTTCGGGATCAAGGAGGTACAATAACAATGGAAATACTCTACAAAATTATCATTTGTTTTATTGCCGGAATGGGCGCAGGACTGGGGACCGGATTTGCCGGAATGAGTGCAGCCGCTGTCATAAGTCCCATGCTGATTACATTTCTGGGCATGCCTGCATATGAGGCAGTTGGGATCGCACTTGCAAGTGACGTCCTTGCCAGTGCTGTCAGCGCTTATACTTACGGCAAAAATAAAAATCTGGATATCAAAAACGGTCTGGTCATGATGATCACCGTCCTGATCTTCACGTTTGTCGGAAGCTTTGTAGCAAGCAAAGTTCCTAATTCGACAATGGGAAGCTTCTCCACATGCATGACTCTTCTGGTCGGCATCAAGTTCATCGTAAAACCGGTTATGACAACCAAAGAAAAAATGGCATCTGTCAGTCCTAAAAAACGATTTGTTCAATCGGTATTAAGCGGCATGATCGTAGGCTTTATCTGCGGTTTCATCGGCGCCGGCGGCGGAATGATGATGCTTCTGATCCTGACCAGTGTTCTGGGTTACGAACTGAAAACAGCTGTCGGTACCAGCGTATTTATCATGACCTTTACAGCATTAACCGGAGCCGGAAGCCACTTTATGATCGGCGGTATGCCGGAAATGCTCCCTCTGGTTCTCTGTATTCTCTCAACACTGTTGTGGGCTCGCGTCGCTGCCAAATTTGCAAACAAAGCAAGTGCGGCAACACTCAATCGTTCCACCGGAATTGTACTTACCATCTTGGGCGGTGCAATATTTCTTGTCAACATCATCAGTTAAAAAAAGATGGGATACCAATGGTATCCCATCTTCTTCTTTTTCAGGAATCACAAGACTATCTTGTCAATTCCAGATACAGATCTTTATACTGCTTAGCTGAATTATCCCATGAGAAGTTCTTGTCCATGTCTCTTTGAACCATCTCATCCCAGCACCAGCGATTTGTAAAGAATAATGTCTTTGCTCTGTTGATAGCATCCAATAACAAGCCTGCATCATAACGGTCAAATGTGAATCCGTTTCCTGTATTTGCAAACATGTTATATGGTTCAACAGTATCTTTCAGTCCGCCTGTCTCGCGAACGATCGGGATCGTACCATAGTGCATAGCGATCAACTGGGTCAATCCGCAAGGTTCAAACTGTGAAGGTACCAGTAATGCATCTGCACCTGCGTAGATTCTGTGGGCTCTTGTTTCATCATACATGATGTTGGAACATACATTTCCCTTATATGCATTCTCATAATAACGGAAAGAATTCTCATATACATCATCTCCGGTACCAAGAACAACGAACTGGGTATGCTCGTCCATAACCTGACGAAGAATGGTATTTACAAGATCCAGCCCCTTCTGATCAGTCAATCTTGAAATAAGACCAATGACGAATTTATGATCATCCTGAACAAGTCCCAGTTCTTCCTGCAGTTTACGCTTGTTTTCTTTCTTCTTCTCCAGAACATTCGTGATGTCATAGTTTGCATACAGTCTGGAGTCTGTGCTGGTGTTCCAGATATCATAATCGATACCGTTTACAATACCTCTTAATTTTCTCCAGTGATGTCTCATATGCGCATCCAGTTTCTCTCCATAATATGCTGTCTGAATCTCACCGGCATATGTATTGCTGACAGTTGTGATAACATTAGCGTAAGTCAATCCGCCTTTTAACATATTTGCGTCGTTGTAGTTTACTTTCAGTGCATCTTTGTTAAATACGTAGTCCGGAAGTCCTGACCAGTAGCGGATCGTCGGAATATTGTAAATACCCTGGAAACGCAGATTGTGGATCGTTAAGATCGTCTTTGCAGTCGTCAGCTTTGTATTTTCAAATAATGTTCTCAGATATACCGGAACCAGAGCTGCCTGCCAGTCATGACAATGAATAATATCCGGAATCCAGTCCATATAATTCAAAGCTGCAAGTGCGGCTTTTGCAAAATAGCAGTACTTCGGAATATCATCAATCAGATTGGTGTATGGATTTCCGGTGCCGAAAAATTCTTCATTATCAATAAAATCATATACAACTCCGTCCCATACATATTCCATGATACCCACATAATAAGATCTTCCGTCTTCACACAGGCTCATCTGGAAGGATCCTTTGTATACCATCTTCTCCTGGTATTTCTGCGGAATACATTTATAACGTGGGAGAATTACCTTTACATCACAATTCTGTTTAACTAACGCTTTCGGAAGCGCGTACATAACGTCACCCAGGCCACCGGTCTTCACGAATGGATAGCATTCTGAACCGATAAATGCGATACTTCTTCTAGGACTCATATATACCTCCTGTTTCGGTTCTTCTTTTACCTCTTCCGCCGGCACTTCCTCAGCCACCGGTTCTTCTTTGTTTTCCTCTACCGATGCTTCTTCGGCTGCCGATTCTTCTTTTGTTTCTTCCGCCGGTGCTTCTTCTGCTGCCGGTTCTTCCTTAATTTCTTCCACCGGTGCTTCTTCTGCTGCCGGTTCTTCCTTAATTTCTTCCACCGGTGCTTCTTCTGCTACCGGTTCTTCCTTAGCTTCTTCTACCGGTGCTTCTTCTACTGCCGGTTCTTCTTTTACTTCTACTACCGCTTCTGCCTTAACTTCTTCCGGTTTCTCTTCTTTTACTTCCTCTGCCTTTGGCTCTTCAACTTTCACTTCTTCCGCCTCTTTTTCTGCGGTTTCTGCTTTTTTCCTGGTAGTTTTTCTTGTCGTCGTCTTCTTTGCTGCAGTCGTTTTCTTTGCAGCTGCTCTCTTTGTAGTTTTCTTTTCTTCAGGAGCTTCTGCCTTTACTGCTTCTGTCCCTTCTGTTTTCTCAGTTTCCTTTACAATTTCTTCTTTCACGATTTCTTCTCCCGGCTCCGTTGTCAAAGCAGCTTCAACCGTTGCTTTTTTGGTAGTCTTTTTTGCCGGGGTACTTTTCTTTACTGTAGTTTTGGTAGTTTGTTTTCTTGCCATTTTATACCTCTCCATAAAAAATTCTAACTGTTCACTGTTTGTAATTTTTAGAATCCTATACTATTATAGCACATAAATCCACAAATGGGCAAATTTCGTGTTCTTTTTGAAAATACTGCAGAATGAATTGTAACATGAATCATTCCAGTTCCACCAGAACTGCCCGGCATGGTGCCCCATCTCCGCCGCCCAGATTAATCGGGGCCGCATTCAGAAAATAGCATCCTTCGGAGACCTCATCCAGACAGATTCCTTCCAGCAATACTATTTCTTCTCCCAGAAGCTTAAGATGTACTTCCATGGGCGCATCCTCTGGTCCTACCGTCTGGGATTCGTTCCCAAGCAGAAGAATCCCTTCTCCTGCAAAGACATCAGCCGCCTCTGCCGACACAACAGCTTTTCCCTTAATCAAAATCCTCTTTTCTGAATCCCGCCCGATCCGCCTTGCTTTTTCCATAATGGCAGCCGCATCTTCAGCACTCAGTATTCCATTGTGTTCCGCCACATAAGCAGTTCCGATAAATCTTTCCAGTTCTACCTGGTCAATCGTTTTCCCATTCTGGTAAAAGTGATATGGAGCATCCACATGTGTTCCGTTGTGGGCGCACATTCGAAATGCCGATAAATTACATGGCGAATCCTTTGACAGTACGGATAAGATTTCCTTTTCAGGAGCCGGATCTCCGGGAAATACATTGCATCCGAAAACTTCCTGTGAAATGTCAAATATTCTCATTCCTCTGTCCTCCATTCCTTAGTTTAATCCAGTATATCACTTTTTCCCCATTCTCAATATACAATTTAGAATAAAAAAAACGGACGTTACAATTTCATTCATCCTGTAAATTGTAACGTCCGGTCATTCACTTTATTTTCTTCTTCTCTTTACAACAACATTTCCGCTGATAACTACAGCACCAATCATGAGTGCAAGATACATCATCCATGACGCCGTATCACCTGTCTTCACAGTGCCTGCTTCAGCTGTTTTGTCAGAAGCATTCCCCTTATTATCGGTTCCACCTGCATTTCCTGACGGCTGGATCGTATAAGGAACATAAGCTCTGGCGCGTGTGACATGATAGGTAGTTCCATCCATTACCACTTCCTCAACATCATCCCAGAACAGATACCCGATGACATTTCCATCAGCATCATATACATATCCTTCTTCGTCATATGTTTCGCCTTCACGAAGTTCCCATACATTTCCATCATCGTCAGATGCATATAATTTGCCTTGCGTTGGTATCAGTTCACCAAGTACATAATAGGATCCTGCTTTCGACGGCGCACCGTCAAGTTCATTTCCTTCGCTGTCAAAATAGGTCAATGTATAATTGATTTCTGACTTCGGCACTTCTTTGCCAAGAATGTATGTCTGGAAGTAATCATTCAGTTCGATCGGAGAACCATTCTCAACGAATGTTTCGTCATAAGCACGGCTTACTACAATAGCATAATCCTCGCCATACCATGTATAGTAGAGAACATTCAAAAGCTCTGTACGCTGTGCTTCTTTCTCTTCTTTCGTCTGTGCTGTATATCCTTCTTCATGTCCGGTCAGATAATTCAGAAGCTCTCTTGCAACATATTCCATGCCATCTTCATCTGCACCGCCGTAGAAATAACCTCTGTATCCGTCATCTGCAACAGCACCTTCCGTTACACGGTCATCGTTTACGATAATAATGTTCGCTGCATAATACTGAGATACATTGTTATATCCGATTGTTGAAATTGCAGAAAGGTTTTCCGGAATAATCTTTCCGTTTTCATCACAGCTCAGCTGGAAGTAACTATCTCCGCCAAGACCGGATTCATCAGAAATCGCTTCTGCAGATGTAAAGTTAAAGTACAGATGTGTCTCTTTAAAAGGTTCTGTATTTAAAATATAATCTACATATTCTTGAGCCAGTTCTTCAAATTTATCCTGTTCCTCTGCTGTAAATCCTTCTCCAACAATGGCAACATGTTTATTGTTATACCAGTCCTGAGCACCCGGATAGATTGCGCTGTTATTATTTACAATAGCAGTGGTTTTAATTCTGATCTGGTAATCTTTGGATTTACGACTGATCACAGTGCCTTCTTCATCCATCGCAGTTACTGTTACGGTATATTTACCTGGTTTGATCGGTGCCGCATCATCGTCATAAGAATAAGAAACACCGTTCGCATACGGCATAGTTCCTGTATAATGTACAGATACCGTATATTCTCCGTCATAATCTACCTGAATATTTTGCGGTTCAACAGGAGTACCATCGTAAACCTTGTCCTCAACACCTTCAAAGCTGATCAGATTCGGCAGTTCAATATCATAAGTCACAGTCATCGTACAACTGTCAAATGAGTATGCACCATTTGCCACATAATCTGCGACAATTGTATATGTACCTTCCTGAGACGGAATCTCATCCATAAGATTGCCTTCTGCATCATAATATGTAAGAGTCAATGAATCGCCAAGCTGATCTCCTGTGACTTCCTCACCGTTTCTCCGAAGAATAAAATATTCTTTCATATCTTTCCCTTCATCGGACTGATAGAACTCATCCGCATAAGTCTGGAAGAACATTTTCGTCACATTTGAATCTTCACAAAAGGCTTTTCTGAGTGTTTCTTTGCAGACTTCACAGAATGGAGAATCCTTGCTGAGGAATTCCATTTTACAATTTTCACTCGGGCGATACCAGTCTGTAGTCTCAGTCTGATCATACTTGTAAACACCAACACCGTTCTTTCCCACAAAACGAGCCCATCTTACCTTTTCCGGGTCAGATTCCTGCGTCATATTTGCCGATTCTGCTGCATAACTCTTGCCTGCCCAGTACTCATCTGCCAGATCCGCTACTGTATGGCCCAGCTCATGGAGCATCATTTCCAGAGAACTGCTGTTAAGGGAAGCCACACAGATATCTCCTCCGCTTCCTCCGTATGTATCAGAATTTACGATGATCACACTGTAATCAGCATATGGACAATTCTCCTCTTTCAGTGCATTGGCTTTTTTCACTCCCTCTGATCCGACAGACAAGAGACGCTGCATACCGCCTGTCCAGAACGAGGTTCCGAAATATGTATCACGTTCATCCGCATCTGCTTCTGCCTGTGTTTCTGCCTTATCAGCTCTTGCCCCTGACTCATTGGACACGGTGCCGTATACATAGATCTTAACTGTATCCTGGAATTCATCCCACGGAGAAGTTTCCATAACGTAATCAGAAATCTTTACTGCATTTTTATAAAAGCTCTGCTGCTCATCGGCTGTGAATCCGTCTCCGAACATGAGAAGAACGAATGCATCTTCATCCGGAAGTTCTTCATCACCATAAATCAGTTTCAAGGTTTCCGCTTCATAGGCATCATCGCCGCCCTCTTCGCCCTCAATCGTATACTCAAGAACTCCGGTCTCAATATCTGCGGAATAAAAATAACCGCTGTAATCGCCTGCATCCCAGTCATATACATAATAATACTCTTCCGGAAGTATCGCATAAGCCTTGTAACTTCCTGCATCAGTTGGAGCTTCTTCCAGTTCGATCTCCGTGCCATCCACGACCTCACTGTAGCTCAGTTCAAACATCTCGGAAAGTGGAGTATAGCCCTCTTCGTTGCTGTACCAGTTCTCTTCCGGATCACATACAGCACCTGCCTCCGCACCGTTGTAATACAACGTAAAATACGAAGACATGTCTCCGGCTTCTTCTTCCTCGATCGTCGGATTAACCTGCGTAGTTACAATCTCGACATCTTCTGAGATGTCAGTTGAGGAATCCGCTGAAACAGTCTTTGATGCGTAGGGCGATATGCACAGCACAGTTACCATCACCAAAGCAAGTACAGCACTTTCCACTCGGTTAAAAAACCTTTGCCTTTTCATTGTAAATCCTCCTTATTTCTTTCGCCGTCCAAGAAAATCCGCCGGACTTTCTAAGAACGCATATAATAATAGAAAAAGCGCCCTTTATTTATGAAAGAACGCCTTTGTCCATCATGTACCTATTATACATGTTCTTACATTTTTTTCCAAGACAAAAAATTAAGAAAACTTTAATATTTTTTTATATTATCATAACACTTTATTCTTATTCTGCCGGAACCGGATTCGATACGCTGACTTTATGATCATACCATTTTTCTTTCGTTCCGATCAGCGCAAGGTCGAATTCTTCATCCAACGCCGGTACCGGAACATCAAACCCATTAACTTCTTCCGTCGTCCCATCACTATATGTAACGGTATCCACGGTCGGCGTAAGGAGCTCGGCTCCTTCTTTCCCGGCATCCTCTGCAAGTCCCGGATAGAGATTGACGATGTTTTTTGATGTAAGTGAAATATGAATCGTCATTTTCCCGTCCTTCACCGTCAGGGTTCCTTTTCCGTCGCAGGCTTCATTTACATGAAACATGCTGCTGTCCGTATGAAATTCTGCACTGTAAGTTCCGTCTTCCAGTTCTGCCTCATTCATCTTCTCTTCCTGATCCGTCTCTTCCGTAACCGTATCCTGCTCTGTCTTAGTGTCATCTTCTTTACTTCCACATCCGAATACCAACGCGGATGCCAAAACTGCAATGCCAAGCATCGCTGCTATTTTTTTCTTCATACTTCTAATCCTCCAACTATTTTTCGATGACTGCTGCCGTGTGATCTACATAGATTTGCTGAATAGCCTTAATCCCGCCAAGTCCGGCAATCTGCACGTCCACATGTTCAAAATTCCCGGAAGCCTCAAACAGACTCTTCCATGAATCTTCATCCTCTCCGGCCATATCATGATTGGCATGGTCTCCTGCCACAACCATCAATGGACGAAGGACAATTTTTTTATATCCTGCCTTTGCTGCTGCCTCAACGACTGCCCCGCAGGATGTATCCTCCGGCTCTCCTTCTACTGTTCCGATAAACACATTATCATAACCGAGCATCTGCATCTGTTTCTGCATCTGACTGTAGGAAACTTTTGCCGTATGCGAAGTACCATGTCCCATTAATACGAAAGCAATACCGTCTTTTTCTGCCGCATCCAGGCTGTCATAGCCTGCCGTTTCAACTGCCTGTTCCGTTACTGCTTTTGCCACTGCTTCTTTGTCGGCATTTACTTCCGAAGCATCACTCCCGACTTCACCTAAAAGCGGCTTCGCAATTTTTACCGATTCAAATTTGTCCTGATAACATTCTGCCGCTTTGACCAGTTCATCATATTCAATTCCCTGCATTAAATGCGTCGGCTGCACCACAAGCTTCTTCACCTTGTTTTTCACAGCGCGCTCCAGTGCCTGATCCATGTTATCAATACATATTCCCTCTCTCGCCTGTATATGCTTGACAATGATCCTTGATGTAAACGCTCTTCTTACGGACCAGCCAGGGTTTGCTTCCTGCAGCGCATCTTCGATTCCTTTAATATCCTCTACACGACTGTCATGAAAAGAAGTTCCGAAGCTGACTGCCAGAATCTCATTTTCTCCGATTCCATCCTGATTTCTCGGATCATCCCATATTTCTTTTTTGCCCATCTTCCTTTTCTGAATCTCCTCCCTTTTATTTTGTCGTTCTCCCGATAATGCATAAAAAATGTGCCCCTATCCATATCGTTGGTAAAAGGCACACTTCATAATAATATACGCAAACAGCACTCTCTCCAAAACAGCCCGGCTTCACCGGTGCCTGATGATGAGAATGTGGAACATTACTATTATCGGTTGCGACCAGTTACTCGTGGCCTGTGGGATCCTCCCACTCCGTTTTCCGCAGGCAGGTCTCCTGACTTACGGATCTTGATCCAAGGCCGCCTTCCCGATCGCTCAGTGACATTCCTGGCCTTGCACTCCCCGTTTACAGTGACGAGTTCGTACAGGACTTCCACCTGTTTCCCTTTTAATCAGACATCTTCATCTGTCTGAACCTGACGAACATACCTTATCACAAACCGATAGAAATGTAAAGCATCCTTCGCTGTTTTGCTTTATTCAATTTTCCTGTTCTATGATAAACGTCCCTGCTCCATCTCAAATACCACATCAGCCACGTTCATCGTAGATTTTCTGTGAGATACCAGAACCACGGTCTTCTTTTCAGCCGCTTCTTTCAATGCTTTCAGGATCATTCCTTCATTGAGTGAGTCAAGATTACTGGTCGGCTCATCCATCAGAATCAACGGTGCATCGTGCAGAAACGCTCTTGCGATTCCGATTCTCTGTCTTTCTCCACCGGACAACGTATCTCCCAGTTCTCCGACTTCTGTATCATAACCTTCCGGAAGTGTCATAATAAATTCATGAATCGAGGCTTTTTTTGCCGCTTCTATGATTTCTTCCCTTGTTGCTCCCGGTTTGCCTACCGCAATATTGCTGGCAATCGAATCATGGAAGAGATGCGTCTCCTGCGTAACATAACTTTCCATGTCCCGCAGCCTTTTCGTTGGCGTCTTCCTCACATCATCACCGTTTACAGATACAGTTCCCCAGTCCACATCCCAGAATCGCATCAGAAGTTTGAGAAGCGTGGATTTTCCGGAACCGCTGGCGCCATGAATCCCCGTGATCCTGCCAGGTTCCAGTTTCAGAGAGTAATCCGTCAGAATTCTTTCCTCTTCATAAGCGAACGAAACCTCTTTCACATCAGCTCCAGTAAACTCTGCCCCCGCATAGCCCCCTTCTACCGGTTCATCCATTTCTTCCACCAGAGGTTTTTCTTCCAACAATGACAATACTCTCTCTCCACTTGCCAGTGTCTGGTTCAGATTATTAGAAAGGCCTGCCAACGCAACAACCGGGCCGAAAGATCCCATCATCGCAATGGTGCAGGTCAGCATTCCGTCAAATCCCATCTCACCTTTTTCATACAGCCAGAGAGTCAGTGCCAGCATTCCGAAAGATGCCAGCAGAATCGTAAGATTTGTAAATGCTCTCTGAGAGCCTTCCAATCTGCTCAGATCTTCCTGCATTCCGGCAAGCATTTTCGAGCGCCCGGACATCTGCTTCTTCCTTTTGCTTCCCTGCCCATACTGAATCGTCTCGTCCAATCCCCGGAGTGAATCCAGCACAAAACTGTTCATTTCTCCAAAAGCAGTCCGGAATTCCATCCCTTTGGCACTTCCTCTTCTCCCATTTACAAGCGGTATTCCGACTCCGACGATCAGATATGCAGCCAGCGCAAATGCTCCTGCAAAAATATGATAATGTCCGATAAATATCACCATGATCAATGAAGTGATCGCTGCAATAGCTATCGGAGATATCGTATGCGCATAGAAAACTTCCAGAAGTTCAATATCAGTCGTAATAATAGAAATCAGATTCCCTTTATCTCTTCCATCCAATTTGGCCGGACAAAGTTTCCTGAGTGCGGCAAATACTTTGTGCCGGATGATTGCCAACAATTTAAATGCAATAAAATGATTGCAATATTGTTCTGCATAATGAAGAATCCCCCTAAGTACTGCAATAACAATCATCACGATCATAAGCTCTTTCGCTGTCTGAAAGAAAGGCCACAGATTCCGTATCGGTAC
>JBJENH010000065.1:68462-73539 GCA_051880095.1 Bariatricus sp.
CAGACTCCATTTCTTCCACAGAAGCATCCGGTTTTGCCATTTTCAGATTTTCCTCTACGGTACCTTTAAATAAATAACTGTTGTGTCGCACCAGAACTACATGTTTCATCAGATCCGGTTCACAGATTTCCGGCAGGCTCTCGCCGCCAATATAAATCGTACCCTCGAAATCCCGATTCTTTGCCGCAAGAAGTCCTGCTATGGTACTCTTTCCGCATCCCGATTCCCCGACCAGCGACACAAAACTTCCTGCCGGAAGCTCCAGACTGATTCCTTTCAGGATTTCTCTGTCTTCTTCATAAGAAAAATGAATATCTTTCATGATAATATCTAGTGGTCCTTCCGGAAGGTTCTTTGTTCCTTCTTTCGGCTCAGGAAGATCCAGAATATGGAAAATCTTATCGCTGGCCGCCATTCCGTTCATGGCAATGTGGAAAAAAGAACCAAGAAGTCTGAGCGGAAGAAAAAATTCGCTTGCCAGAAGAATCACGCACAGAGTACCCGATACCGACAGATTTCCCTTTAAGAACTCTGAAACAGCCGCAATCATGCCAATCGCAGCCCCTCCGTATGCCACTATATCCATGACACTGGTTGAATTAAGCTGCATAGTCAGTACTTTCATGGTAATTCTGCGAAAACGCTGTGATTCCTCATCCATCTCTCTGGCCTTCTTCTCATCTGCCTGATAGATCTTCAATGTCGTGAGTCCCTGCAGATTTTCCAGAAACGAATCTCCTAGTTCTGTATAGATACTCCAGTACTTATTCAGAAGCCTCTTCGCAAATTTCTGAACAGCCACGATAGAAACCGGAATCAGCGGCACACAGATCAGAAGGATCACGCTGGCTTTCATGCTCACTCTGCTCAGAATAACAAACAGCGTAACCGGAGCAAGCAAACTGTAAAAAAGCTGCGGAAGATATTTTCCAAAATACGTTTCCAGCTGTTCTACCCCTTCTGTGGATACCTGAACCACCTCCGAAGATGATACCTGCTCCCGATAGGACGCACCAAGTTTTAACAACTTTTCATAAATTTTTTCCCTTAAGATCCGTTTTACATCTACGCATGCGAGATAGGAATTCCTGGCTCCCATCCGCTCACAAAGAAAGCGGATCAGCACAACCGCCGCAAGTACTATCGTCGTTTTCCAGATTATCGCTATTGTAACTTCCCGATACACAACGCTTTCGAGAAGTTCCGCAATCGTAAAAACTGCCAGTACCTGTGATAGAAGTGCCGCCCACTGCCACAAAATCGTATACACAATATATTTTTTTGCCTGGGACAAAAGTCCCACAAGCCTTTTTTTAATCATACTTTCTCCTGTTTACATTTCCATTCTTAACGTTTTAACCCGCAGGAAGAAATACAGCATATGCCCGACCCAGACCACTGCGATGCAGATTCTTCCAACCGGTACATTTTCCATACAGAAAAATCCGATTGCCATCACCAGCGTCACCATTCCTGTAATTCGTACTTTTGTCTCTATGGTCATTGACCTTTGTTTCACAAAACTATCCAGATGCTTCTTGTATAAATTGGTTCCCACAAACCAGTCGTGCAATTTTCTGGAGCTCTTTGCAAAACAGAATACGGTCGCCATATAAAATGGTACTGTAGGCAAAATCGGAAGGACAACTCCCACCGTCCCTAATCCAAGGCAAAGAAATCCCAGTATGGTCCAAAATATTTTCCAAGTATGTTTCATCCGTTCTATCCTCTCTGCATCATTCTTCCTGCATAAGTGTGATTCCTTTCACACGCTTTCCATTTAAAAAACCACATTGTTTCATTCCACTCTCAATTATTTTTTCCATTGCTTTATAATCAAGTTCAATGGTTGAATGGTCTTCCATTTCTACCAGACAACTCCTGCATGCTTTGCTTTCCTTCCCACAAAGTTGATAAGGAATTCTTCTCTTTAAGGCTCCCACCCTTTCCAACGCATCCACTGTCCGGTACACAGTTGCTGCTCCGATTCCAGGATCCTTTTTCGATGCCAGGATGTAGACTTCTTTGCAGCAGCTGCACTGTTCTCCAAGTATGATATCAATCAAAAGCTTTCTCTGTCTGGTGATTCGGAACCCCTGATTTTTCAGGAGTTCGATCACCTTATCCTTCTCCATGTGTACGGATTGATATCCCTGGAATTCCATGTTTTCTTTTATTACACCGGGTATTTTTCTGATTTTATCCATTTTTCCTGCCGCGTTAATGGCAATGTCCGCTGCAGTGTTTGCAGTCCTGTCCGCATTGTAAGGATTTCCCGGCTTTCTTATCCTTTACCATACTCCGGATAACAAGTCCAACAACTCCTGCCAGTGCAAGAAGTACGATTGCTGTTCCCATAGATTCTGCACCTCCTGTTTGATCATTATCATGCCCTGATCTTTCCTGCCACGCTCCTGGGCACATTGAGTCTCTGGCTCTCTCTATACGGACGGAACAAAAGATATACAAAACCGATCACAATCACGAATGCGGCGACCGTTCCGATTCCAAATGCCCCTGTTGTAGCCAGCGTTCCGATCTGGTATACACAAAGAGAAACTGCGTATGCAAGAACAGTCTGATAACCAATTGCAAACCAGAACCATTTCGCATTGTTCATCTCACGTTTAATTGCTCCCATCGCCGCAAAGCAAGGTGCGCAAAGAAGATTAAATACCAGGAAAGAGTATGCCGCAACCGGTGTCATCGCACCTGCAAGGGATCCCCAGATTTCTGCGCCGTCTTCAGCAACTTCGCCAAAACCATACAGGATTCCAAAAGTACCCACAACATTTTCCTTGGCAACCAGTCCGGTAATCGCCGCTACAGCTGCTTTCCAGTCTCCCCATCCCAGCGGAGCGAAGATCCATGCAATCGCAGAACCGATTCCCGCCAGGATACTGTTATTCATATCCTCTACCATGCCAAAGCTTCCGCTTTCTACGCCGAAACTCTGAGCGAACCATACGAAGATCGTAGAGAGAAGAATAATGGTACCGGCCTTTTTAATGAAAGACCACCCACGCTCCCAGGTGCTTCTAAGCACATTTCCCACAGTCGGTAAATGATAGGCCGGAAGCTCCATAACGAACGGCGCCGGATCTCCGGCAAACATTTTCGTTTTCTTTAAAATGATACCGGAACAAATGATTGCTGCAATACCTACGAAATAAGCACTCGGTGCAACCCATGCTGCTCCGTCAAACAGGGCTCCTGCGATTAGCGCAATAATCGGTAATTTCGCCCCACAAGGGATAAATGTCGTTGTCATGATCGTCATCTTCCGGTCTCTGTCATTTTCAATCGTCCTTGACGCCATAACCCCCGGCACACCGCACCCGGTTCCGATCAGCATCGGGATAAAGGATTTTCCGGACAGTCCGAATTTACGGAAAATACGGTCCATGATAAATGCAATACGCGCCATATATCCGCATCCTTCCAAAAATGCGAGGAAGAGGAAGAGCACGAGCATCTGCGGAACGAAGCCAAGCACCGCTCCCACACCGCTGATAATACCATCTACCACCAGGCCCGTCAGCCAGTCCGCGCAGCCTATAGATTCCAATGCGCTCTGTGCGGCCGGAAGAATCCATTCACCGAACAGTGTATCATTCGTCCAGTCTGTCAGGATCGAGCCCACCGTTGTGACAGATACGTAATATACAAGGAACATAACAACCGCGAAGATTGGAAGTGCAAGAAATCGATTCGTCACAATACTGTCGATCTTATCCGATACAGACATTTGTTTCTTTACACGTTTCTTGTAACAGTCTTCGATAATACTTCCAATATAATTATAACGTTCTCCTGTAATAATGCTCTCAGCATCGTCATCCATTTCCTTCTCGCAGCTCACAATATCTTCTTCAATGTGTGCCAGCAATGCCTGATCCAGTTTCAGGCTCTCCTGCACTTTCTCATCGCGTTCAAAAAGTTTCACCGCATACCAGCGTTCCATACTCGGTTCTACTTTGCCGCAGATTGCTTCTTCAATATGTGCAATCGCATGCTCCACGCAGCCTTCGAAGCTGTGCGCAGGCTGATTTTTCTTTCCGCTTCTCGCAATCGCCACCGCGCGCTGCGCAAGCTGATCAATACCTTCTCCTTTCAGCGCAGAGATTTCTACTACTTTACAGCCTGTATCCTTGCCGAGCCTTTCCACATTCAGCTCTTCTCCGTTCTTTCTAACCAGATCCATCATGTTTACCGCAATGATGACGGGAATTCCAAGTTCAGTAAGCTGTGTGGTCAAATACAAGTTTCGTTCCAGATTCGTTCCATCAATAATATTGATAATCGCATCCGGTTTTTCTCCAATCAGGAAGTTTCTCGAAACCACTTCCTCCAGTGTATACGGAGACAAAGAATAGATTCCCGGAAGGTCCACAAGAATCGCCTCGTCTCCCTTTGAAGTATATCCTTTCAGTTTTCCTTCTTTCTTCTCAACCGTTACTCCCGGCCAGTTACCCACAAACTGGTTTGATCCGGTAAGCGCATTAAACAATGTTGTTTTCCCACTGTTCGGGTTACCTGCAAGTGCAATTTTAACGCTCATACTCTTCCTCTCTTTCCATTTAATCTTGACGAACTTGTTTTAGCTAATGCTAACTACGCCTCAAAAAAATAAGTACCTACTGTACTTCTACCATTTCTGCATCCGCTTTTCTCAAAGACAATTCATATCCTCTTACCGTTACCTCTACCGGATCTCCCAGCGGTGCAACCTTTCTTATGTATATCTCAACATTTTTCGTGATTCCCATATCCATAATTCTCCGTTTCACCGCGCCTTCGCCATGAATCTTTACAACTTTTACGGTCTGCCCGCATTTTGCTTCTCTCAGCGTCGCCATGCTTTACCTCCTCTTTCCCTTATGACTTACTCTATGATATCTGGACTCTGTTTCACATTTTATCCCCTGTTTTCATATCATAATTTTGTTTGCCATTTCCTTACTGATCGCAACTCGTGAATCTTTCACTTTCACAATCAGATTTCCGTTGATTTCTGATACAACAGTGACAAATCCGCCCATTACAAACCCAAGGCTTTCCAAAAAACGTCTGGTTT
>JBJENH010000066.1:0-17662 GCA_051880095.1 Bariatricus sp.
ATTTATCTCGAAACTAAATTAAGCAATCTCGTTAACAGCCTTTGTTAAACGGGAAATCTTTCTTGCGCAAGTGTTTTTGTGATAAACACCTTTCGTTCCTGCTTTGTTGATTACAGAGATTGCTTCTTTTAAAGCAGCCTTAGCAGCTTCAGCATCTTTCTTTGCAACAGCAGCTTCTACTTTCTTCACATAAGTTTTCACTTTAGATTTGATTGCTTTATTTCTAGCTGTCTTTGTCTCAGTTACTAAAATTCTCTTCTTAGCAGATTTAATGTTAGCCATTTTCCGACACCTCCAAACTCTGATTCATTTCTTTCATTGCCGACAGAACGTGACACGGAACATCTGCCGAACACACTTATTTATTGTATTCGAATAAATATTTCTTGTCAATACATATTTTGTGTTTTTTGAGAAAAACTAGTAATAAATGCGGTAATTCAAAACAGGAGGCAAGGGGGAACAGTATGATCGAGAAATACAGTATCCGGACAGATCTGGCTTTGGAGCAGAAGGAACGTTTCGAATCGGACAATGTCGAGGTTCAGGGAGTATCACTCACGGAAGAGTACAATGAAGAGCTGGAGATCCGTGTGACCACGGTGAAGATTGAGACGGAGAAAGGCGCGAAGATCATGGGAAAACCGGTTGGAAGCTATATCACTATGGAAGCGCCGAATATGGCTGTGCCGGACGAGGAGTACCACCGGGAGATTTCCAGGGAGCTTGCGAAATTTATCAAGGATATGGTGCCCGCAAAAAAAGACGATTATCAGGTGCTGATCGTGGGGCTGGGGAACCGTAAGGTGACGCCGGATGCATTAGGACCGTATGTTGTGGACAATCTGAATATCACACGTCATATTTTCAGGGAGTATGGAAAATATGCGATGGGGGAGGAAAAGGCGGAAAGCGTCAGTGCCATTGCGCCGGGGGTGATGGCGCAGACCGGAATGGAAACGGTCGAGATCATTCGCGGTGTAGTTAAAGAAACGAATCCCGACTTCATCATTGCCATCGATGCGTTGGCTGCGAGAAGTTCCAGAAGGCTGAACCGGACGATCCAGGTTGCAGACACCGGAATCCACCCGGGCTCCGGTGTGGGGAATCAGCGTAATGCTATAACGAAAGAGACGATCGGGATACCGGTCATCGCAATCGGAGTTCCCACGGTGGTGGATGCCGCGACCATTGTCAATGATACGATGGAAAATTTTCTCCAGGCGCTGGAAGAATCCGAGACGCTCAAAGGAGTCGGCCTGGTGCTGCAGGGGTATAACGCTGCGGAAAAATATGAACTGGTCAGGGAATTGATTTCCCCGCATTTAAATGGGATGTTTGTGACGCCAAAAGACATCGACGAGACGGTAAAAAGGATCAGCTATACGATATCGGAGAGTTTAAATATGCTGTTTTCACATGAAGAAGAGTAGGAGAATGAATAATCCGCCGGTGTGCCGCATAAAATGGGAAAGCGAACATAATGTCGCAGGTTTGAAATCGAGGCGGAAAGTATGAAAAAATGGCGGATGAGCACATTGCTTACGGGAATCATCATCTGTATACTCGGAGGTTATGTGATTCTTCGGGGGAGCAGTCAGATCTGGGATTCATGGAAACTGCAGATCGTGCAGGATATTCAGGAACATGCGGAGATGATGTATTTTCCCGGAATCGCGTGCAGCGAAAAACAGTCGGAGAAACGATCGGTAAATGAATGGATTTCCGGGATGGCGATGAATCTGTATCCACTTGGAAAATATATAGGAAGCAAAAGTGATGCAGAGTCTGCGGTGGAGGATGAGGCGACCTATGAGATGCTGGTGAGAAGACAGGCTGAAGATGAAAATCAGGTGGACGAGAACGGAAATTTTGTCGGGGAGGATGAAAGTCTAAAGACGCAGACGCCTTCCGTGGCAGCGGCAGATATTTCTCTGGAAAAACTGTCTGATTTTGAGTATCTGGTCAGTAATTTCTACACGGTAGACAGTGTGACCTATGTGGAAGAATCGGATTTAAATGCAGCAAAGCTTCTTCAGAAAGATATGAAGATACAGAACGATGCGGAAGGCCCGAAAGTCCTCATTTTCCACACCCATTCACAGGAAAGCTTCATCGATTCCAACGGAGATCCCTCGACCAGCATTGTGGGGATCGGAAGGTATCTGACGGAACTTCTCACAGACAAATACCATATCGAGACGCTCCATCATGAAGGGGTGTATGATCTGATCGATGGCAAACTGGATCGGAGTGAGGCGTACGAGCTTGCACAGCCGGAGATTGAGCGGATCCTGAAGGAGAATCCGGGAATCGAAGTCGTCATTGACCTGCATCGGGACGGTGTGAAAAGCACCACGCATCTGGTGACGGAGATTAACGGAAAGCAGACGGCGCAGGTCATGTTTTTTAACGGCATGTGCAGAACCAGAGCGAACGGTAATCTGACGGGGATGACGAACCCGTATATACAGGATAATCTGGCATTTTCTCTGCAGATGAAAATTGCTGCGGAATCGAAATATCCCGGATTTGCGAGACGGATTTATCTGAAGGGCTACAAATATAACATGGATCTCTGCCCGAAGATGCTGCTGATCGAAGCGGGGGCACAGACGAACACGGTTGAAGAAATGAGAAATGCCATGGAACCGCTGGCCGAGCTCCTGAATGATGTGCTGAAGTGAATTTGCGTGTTACTTGACAAAACAGGAAAGATTAGGATAAAATTCATAACATACGAAAAAAGAAAGGGAACGGTAAATATGGCAAAACAATCTACATACGATGCGGATAGTATTTCCATACTGGAGGGACTGGAGGCCGTCAGAAAGCGTCCGGGTATGTATATCGGAAGTGTCAGCACGAAGGGACTGAATCACCTGGTTTATGAGATCGTGGACAATGCGGTGGATGAGCATCTGGCGGGATTTTGTGACCGGATCGAGGTGACGCTGGAGAAGGACGGATCGGCGACGGTGAACGACAACGGCCGCGGGGTACCGGTTGGAATGCACGCAAAAGGTGTGTCGGCGGCGCGAATTGTATATACGACACTGCATGCGGGTGGAAAATTTGACGATTCGGCATACAAGACGAGCGGAGGTCTGCACGGGGTGGGATCTTCGGTCGTCAATGCGCTTTCCACATATATGGATGTGAAGATCAGCCGGGAGGGCGCGGTACATCACGACCGGTATGAGAAGGGACACCCGGTGATCGAGCTGGAAAACGGGCTGCTCCCTGTCATCGGGAAGACGAAGAAGACGGGAACCTGTGTCAATTTTCTGCCGGATCCGGAGATTTTTGAAAAGACCCGATTCCGGGAGGAGGAGATCAAGAGCCGTCTGCATGAGACTGCATATCTGAATCCGGAGCTGACCATCCTTTTTACGGATAAGAGAAAGGAACCTGAGGAACGGATCGAATACCATGAGCCGGACGGAATCATTGGATTTATCAAGGATCTGAATTCCAAGAATGAGACTCTGCACGAACCGGTCTATTATAAGGGAGAGGCGGAAGGCATCGAAGTGGAGGTCGCATTCCAGTACGTGAATGAATTTCATGAAAATGTACTCGGTTTCTGCAACAACATTTACAATGCCGAAGGCGGAACCCATCTCACCGGCTTTAAGACCACATTTACCACGATCATGAACCAGTATGCGAGAGAGCTGGGAATTCTGAAGGAAAAGGACAGTAATTTTACGGGCGCGGATGTCCGGAACGGAATGACGGCAATCGTATCCATCAAGCATCCGGATCCGCGGTTTGAAGGGCAGACGAAGACCAAGCTGGATAATCAGGATGCTGCAAAAGCCACCGGAAAGGTGACCAGCGATGAGGTGACGAGGTATTTCGACCGGAATCTGGAAACGCTTAAAAAAGTGCTTTCCTGTGCGGAAAAGGCGGCGAAGATCCGCAAGACTGAGGAGAAGGCGAAGACCAATCTTCTGACGAAGCAGAAATATTCCTTTGACAGCAACGGGAAACTGGCGAACTGTGAGAGCCGGGATCCGTCCAAATGTGAGATCTTCATCGTCGAGGGGGATTCGGCGGGAGGCTCCGCGAAGACGGCGAGAAACCGGATGTATCAGGCGATTCTTCCGATCCGGGGAAAGATCCTCAATGTGGAGAAGGCCAGCATCGATAAGATTCTTGCAAATGCAGAGATTAAGACTATGATTAATGCCTTCGGGTGCGGATTTTCCGAAGGGTACGGAAACGATTTTGACATAACGAAACTGCGGTATGATAAGATCATTATCATGGCCGATGCGGATGTGGACGGCGCGCACATTTCCACGCTGCTTCTGACGCTGTTTTACCGTTTTATGCCGGAACTGATCTACGAGGGACATGTGTATGTGGCGATGCCGCCGCTCTATAAAGCGATGCCGAAGAAAGGTGAGGAAGAGTACCTCTATGACGACAAGGCACTGGAACGATACCGCAAGACGCATGAGGGACCATTTACCCTTCAGCGCTACAAAGGTCTCGGAGAAATGGACGCCCAGCAGCTCTGGGAGACCACACTGGACCCGGAGAGAAGACTGCTTAAGAGAATTGAAATAGAAGACGCCCGCATGGCATCCAGCGTGACGGAGATGCTGATGGGAACGGAAGTACCGCCGCGCCGCGCATTTATCTACGAGAATGCGACGGAAGCGGAACTGGATATTTAGGAGGGAAGGCAATTTGGAGAATTCACAGATTATCCGGACAGAATATTCGGATTTGATGAAGAAATCATATATCGATTACGCGATGAGTGTCATTGTGTCCCGTGCGCTTCCGGATGTGAGAGACGGATTGAAGCCGGTACAGAGAAGAACACTTTACGATATGTATGAACTGGGAATACGGTATGACAAGCCTTACCGGAAATGCGCCCGTATCGTCGGGGACACTATGGGTAAATATCACCCCCACGGGGACAGTTCTATTTACGAAGCTTTGGTCGTAATGGCTCAGGATTTTAAAAAAGGCATGGTGCTCGTGGACGGTCACGGCAATTTCGGCTCCATCGAGGGAGACGGTGCTGCGGCCATGCGTTACACGGAGGCGAGGCTTGCAAAGATCACGCAGGAGGCATTTCTGGCGGATCTGGATAAGGATATCATTGATTTTGTGCCGAACTTTGACGAGACTGAAAAGGAACCGTCTGTGCTGCCGGTGCGTGTGCCGAATCTGCTGCTCAACGGGGCTGAGGGAATCGCGGTCGGTATGGCAACCAGCATTCCGACCCATAATCTGGGAGAGATCGTGGATGCGGTGAAGGCATACATGAAGAACAACGACATTTCCACAAAGCAGCTCATGAAATATATCAAGGGCCCGGATTTTCCGACGGGAGGGATCGTGGTCAATAAGGATGAGCTTCTGAATATCTATGAGACCGGAACCGGGAAGATCAAGATCCGCGGGAAGGTCGATGTGGAAGAGGTCAAGGGAGGACGCAAGAAGATCGTCATTTCCGAAATCCCGTACACCATGATCGGTGCGGGAATCGGAAAATTCCTGAACGACGTGGCGAATCTGATCGAGACGAAGAAGACGAATGATATCGTGGACATTTCCAATCAGTCCTCCAAGGAAGGAATCCGCATCGTGATCGAAGTGAAGAAGGATACGGATGTGGAGAATCTCATCAACATGCTTTATAAGAAAACCCGTCTGGAAGATACCTTCGGTGTCAACATGCTTGCGGTCGCGGACGGAAGGCCGGAAGTTCTGGGACTGAAGAAGATCATCGAACACCATGTGGATTTCCAGTTCGAACTGGCGACCAGAAAGTACCGGACGCTTCTTAATAAAGAAAGAGACAAAAAGGAGATTCAGGAAGGCCTGATCAAGGCCTGCGATGTGATCGATTTGATCATCGAGATCCTGCGAGGGAGCAAATCGGTGAAGGAGGCAAAGGCGTGCCTGACTCAGGGAATCACGGAGAACATCAAGTTCAAGTCAAAGATTTCCCAGAAGATGGCATCCATGCTGCGTTTTACCGAGCGTCAGGCAACGGCGATTCTGGAAATGCGTCTCTACAAGCTGATCGGTCTGGAGATCGAAGCACTCATGAAAGAACACGAAGAGACGCTGAAAAATATAGCACGCTATGAGGATATCCTGAATAATTATGACTCCATGTCTGAGGTTATCATGGAAGATCTGGATGCGCTGAAGAAGGAATATGCAGTGAAGAGGCGGACGGTGATCGAGAACGCCGAGGAGGCCGTCTTTGAGGAAAAGAAGGTCGAGGAACAGGAAGTCGTGCTGTTGATGGACCGTTTCGGTTACGCGAAGACGGTGGATATTTCCACATATGAAAGAAATAAAGAAGCGGCCGACAAGGAAAATAAATACATCCTTACCTGTATGAATACCGGCAAGCTCATGCTGTTCACGGCGGACGGCAAGATGCACCAGGTCAAGGTACAGGATCTGCCCTGTGGAAAGTTCCGGGATAAAGGGCTTCCGGTGGACAACGTAAGCAATTACGACAGCACGAAAGAGGAGATCATCTATATCTGCGATGACCGTCAGCTGTATTTCGCGAAGTTTTTGTTTGTGACGAAGCAGGGAATGCTGAAAAAGGTGGACGGAAGCGAGTTCCAGGTGGCGAAGAGGACGATTGCGGCGACGAAGCTTCAGGACGACGATGCGGTCGTGAGTATTCAGATCGTGAACGACAGCCAGAATGTGGTGCTGATGACGGAGAACGAATATGTACTTAGGTTTGCGGCGGAGGAAGTGGCCGAGAAGAAAAAGGGCGCGGTCGGTGTACGGGGAATACGTCTCCAGAAGAAGGATGCCGTGGAGAAAGTCGTGCTGTTTGAAGAAGGAACGGAAGCGAAGGTCATTTTCCATGAAAAAGAGATCTCGCTGAACCGTCTGAAGCTGGCAAGGCGGGACGGAAACGGAACGAAAATGAGAAAATAGCGGAAAATACTTGATTTTGAGTTTTGAAAGTGCTATAGTTAGTAACAGTAACATAGGAAATGCGCAGAAGAGTGGACGAAAGTTCACTCTTCTTTTTACGAAGTACCCGATGAAGGGACGGATTCAAAAAGAAAGGAAGTTGCAGATTGTCAAAAAGAGAAGTGTATGAACAGAAAACGGAAAAAATTCTGCTTCCGATCCTTGAGAAGCATGGATTTGAACTCTGGGATGTGGAGTATGTGAAAGAGGGGAGCAACTGGTATCTCAGAGCCTATATCGACAAACCGGGGGGGATCATGGTCGATGACTGTGAGGTGGTCAGCCGTGAACTGTCCGATATTCTGGACGAGAAGGATTTTATTGATGAAGCGTATATTCTGGAGATCAGCTCTCCGGGGCTGGGGCGTCCGCTCAAGAAGGAGAGGGATTTTGAGCGAAGCCTGGGCGAGGAAGTAGAGATCCGGACATACCGGGCAATCGACAGACAGAAGGAATTTCTTGGAATCTTAAAGAGCTATGATAAAGATACAGTTACCATTGAGTATGAGGACGAAGAGACAAAGACATTCGAAAGATCCGATATTGCTTTGATTCGTCTCGCATTTGATTTCTAGTGACAGGAGGAAAAAAGAAAATGAACACCGAATTATTAGAAGCGCTTAATATTCTTGAACAGGAGAAAGACATCAGCAAGGAAACGCTGATGGATGCAATTGAGAATTCTCTGATCAGCGCATGCAAGAACCATTTTGGCAAAGCTGACAACATCAAAGTGATTATGGACCGCAAGACCTGCGACTATTCTCTGTTCCAGGAGAAGACAGTCGTTGAGACGGTTGAGGATCCGGTGGAAGAGATCAGTCTCACCAATGCAAAGATGATGGATCCGTCCTATGAACTGGGTGATATCGTACAGATCCCGGTTGAGTCCAAGTCTTTCGGAAGAATCGCAACACAGAATGCGAAGAACCTGATCCTTCAGAAGATTCGTGAAGAGGAGAGAAAAGTCGTTTACGATCAGTATTTTGAAAAAGAAAAGGATATCGTGACCGGTATCGTACAGCGTTATGTCGGCAAGAATATCAGCATCAACCTTGGCAAGGCGGACGCGATGCTGACAGAGAACGAGCAGGTAAAGGGCGAAGTATTCCAGCCGACCGAACGTATCAAATTATATGTAGTCGAAGTGAAGAACACCACAAAGGGACCGAAGATCCTGGTTTCCAGAACTCATCCGGAGCTGGTAAAACGTCTTTTCGAGGCAGAGGTTACCGAAGTAAAGGACGGTATCGTGGAGATCAAGAGCATTGCCAGAGAGGCTGGATCCCGTACCAAGATCGCTGTGTGGTCCAATGACCCGGATGTGGATCCGGTCGGAGCATGTGTCGGTATGAACGGCGCCAGAGTCGGAGCGGTGGTCAATGAGCTCCGCGGCGAGAAGATCGATATCATCAACTGGGATGAGAACCCGGCGCTCCTGATCGAGAACGCACTCAGCCCGGCGAAGGTTATTTCGGTTGCGGCCGATCCGGATGAAAAGACGGCAAGCGTGATCGTTCCGGATTACCAGTTGTCCCTTGCTATCGGTAAGGAAGGACAGAATGCAAGACTGGCTGCCCGTCTGACCGGATATAAGATCGATATCAAGAGTGAGACCCAGGCAATCGAATCCGGCGAACTCCCGGCAAATTATATGGAAATGGCCATGGAGGAGGACTATCAGGAGGAAGAACCTGCTGAGAATTATTCCGGGGAAGATTATATGTCCGATGATCTGGATTTATATGAAGAATAATTAGGAGTGATACGTTGAGCGCTACGAGAAAAATTCCCATGCGCAAGTGTGTGGGATGTCAGGAAATGAAGAGTAAAAAAGAAATGCTGCGTATTCTGAAAACAGCGGAGAATGAATTTGTTCTCGATGCGACCGGAAGAAAGAACGGACGCGGGGCGTACCTTTGCTTCTCAAAGGAATGTCTGGAAAAGGCAAGAAAGAACAAAGGTCTGGAACGGTCATTCAAGCAGACGATTCCGAAGGAAGTCTATGAGAATCTGGAAAAGGAGCTGGAGAATCTTGAAACTGAGTAAATCACTGTCCCTTCTGAGTCTTGCGACGAAAGCGGGCAAGACAAAAAGCGGAGAATTTCTTACGGAAAAAGCAGTCAAGGAAGGAGATGCATACCTCGTGATCGTCGCGGCGGATGCATCGGACAATACCAGAAAACGATTTCAGAATATGTGTGATTTTTATAAAGTGCCAATCTATTTTTATGGAGATAAAGATACCTTGGGGCATGCAATGGGGAAGGAATTCCGAGCGTCTCTCGCAGTAACAGATGCGGGATTCGCGAAAGGGATCAGAAAGCAGTTGGATACAGAGAAGGATACGGTTGCATAGGAGGTAGTTATATATGTCAAAATTAAGAGTATATGAGCTCGCGAAGGAGCTGAATAAGACGAACAAGGAGATGCTCTCCATGTTAAAGGAAAAGGGCATCGAAGTTGCAAGTCATATGAGCACTCTTTCGGATGAGCAGATCGATATGATGAAGAAAACGGCAGCGCCGAAGAAGACGGCAGAGGCACAGTCGAAAAAAGAGGCAGAAGAGACGGATGTGCCGAAGAAGAAAAATATTGTTCAGGTGTTCCGCCCGCAGAATACGCAGAATGGCGGAAGAAACGGCCGTCCGCAGGGACAGCGCCCGGGAGCGCGTCCTCAGGGAAATAACAGTGCGCAGGGAGGCCGCCCGCAGGGAAATAATAATGCACAGGGAGGCCGTCCGCAGGGAAATAACAGCGCACAGGGAGGCCGTCCGCAGGGAAATAGCAGTGCGCAGGGAGGCCGTCCGCAGGGAAATAACAGTGCACAGGGAGGCCGTCCGCAGGGAAATAATAATGCGCAGGGAAGCCGTCCGCAGAGCGGTGCTCAGAGCCGTCCGTTTGAAGGAAGAAGAGAAGGCTTCCAGGGAAGAGACCGTGACGACAACAGAAGAGATCGCGACGATAACAGAAGAGACCGCGACGACAGAAGAAGCCGCGATGACCAGAGACAGAACCGCACAGGTGAAGGAAGAAGAGAAGGCTTCCAGGGAAGAGACCGTGATGACAACAGAAGAGATCGCGACGATAACAGAAGAGGACGCGACGACCAGAGACAGAGCCGCTCATTCGAGGGAAGAAGAGAAGGCTTCCAGGGAAGAGACCGCGATGACCGCAGAGAGAACCGCGATTTCCGCGACAAGGACGGACGTGACTTCCGCGATAAAGATGGCCGCGATTTCCGTGACAAGGATTCCAGAGATGACAGAAGAGAAGGACGCCGTGATGACAGGAGAAAATCCGGCCCGGCTATTCCGGCACCTGCAATCGCTGAGCAGAAACCGAGCCGGACAAAACCGAAGGATGCTCATAAGAAAAAAGAATACAGAAATGACGATAATGAAAACGAAGAAAGAATGCCAAAAGGCAAAAAAGGAAAGAATAATACTCCGCAGCCGAAATTAGAGAGACCACAGCCGAAGAAAGAAGCGGCAGAGGAACAGATTAAGCAGATCACAATTCCTGAGAAGCTGACGATTCAGGAGCTGGCTGACAAGATGAAGATCCAGCCGTCTGTGATCGTGAAGAAACTCTTCATGCAGGGCAAGATCGTGACGATCAATCAGGAAGTTGATTTCGACACTGCAGAAGAAATCGCGATGGAATTCGAAGTACTCTGCGAGAAAGAAGAAGTAGTCGATGTGATCGAAGAGCTTCTGAAAGAGGAAGAAGAGGACGAGAAGAAAATGAAGAAACGTCCTCCGGTAGTCTGTGTTATGGGTCATGTTGACCACGGTAAGACTTCCCTTTTGGATGCAATCCGTGATACCCACGTGATTGAAGGCGAGGCCGGCGGAATTACCCAGCACATTGGTGCGTCTGTGGTAGAAATGAACGGTGAGAAGATCACCTTCCTGGATACACCTGGACATGAGGCATTTACTGCAATGCGTATGCGTGGAGCCAATTCCACCGATATCGCGATCCTGGTCGTTGCTGCAGACGACGGTGTGATGCCGCAGACGGTAGAAGCGATCAACCATGCGAAAGCAGCCGGAATTGAGATCGTTGTCGCAATTAACAAGATTGATAAACCAAGTGCAAATATTGAACGAGTAAAACAGGAACTGACCGAATACGAACTGATCCCGGAAGACTGGGGCGGAAGCACCGTCTTTGTACCGGTTTCCGCACGTACCGGAGAAGGTATTGATAATCTGATGGAAATGATCCTTCTGACCGCGGAAATGATGGAACTTAAGGCAAACCCGAACCGCCGCGCAAGAGGACTTGTGATCGAAGCAGAGCTTGACAAAGGAAAAGGTCCGGTTGCGACTGTTCTGGTACAGAAGGGAACGCTCCGTGTAGGAGATCCGGTTGCGGCAGGATCAGCCTATGGTAAAGTACGTGCCATGATGGATGACAAGGGACGCCGTGTGAAAGAGGCAGGGCCGTCTACTCCGGTCGAGATTCTCGGACTGAATGATGTGCCGAATGCGGGCGAAGTCTTCGTAGGCTGCGGCAATGAAAAAGAAGCGAGAAGCTTTGCAGAGACATTTATCAGCCAGGGAAGAATGAAGATGCTGGATGAGACAAAGACAAAGATGTCTCTGGATGATCTGTTCAATCAGATCCAGGAAGGTAATCTGAAAGAACTTGGTATCGTTGTAAAAGCCGATGTACAGGGATCTGTTGAGGCAATCAAGCAGAGTCTTGTGAAACTGTCCAACGATGAAGTTGTTGTGAAGATCATCCATGGCGGTGTCGGCGCGATCAACGAATCAGACGTTACACTGGCAGCGGCATCCAACGCGATCATCATCGGATTCAATGTCCGTCCGGATGTGTCTGCTAAAGAGACGGCAGAGCGTGAAGGCGTTGACATGAGATTATACCGTGTCATTTACAATGCAATCGAAGATGTAGAAGCTGCCATGAAAGGTATGCTTGAGCCGGTATTCGAAGAGAAGGTTCTGGGCCATGCCGAAGTGCGCCAGACATTCAAAGCCTCCGGAGTCGGAACCATTGCAGGTTCTTATGTGCTGGACGGTGTATTTGAAAGAGACTGTCAGGTGCGTATCACACGTGACGGCATCGTGATCTATGATGGAAAACTGGCATCCCTCAAACGTTTCAAAGATGACGTGAAGGAAGTAAAAGCCGGTTATGAATGTGGTTTTGTATTTGAACGTTTCAATGATATCAAGGAGGGCGACCAGGTAGAAGCATTCAAGATGGTCGAAATCCCAAGATAATAAAGGAAGGCGTTTTGAAATATGAGAAAGAACAGTATTAAGAATACAAGAGTAAATACCGAGGTGCAGCGTGAGCTGAGCAATATTCTGCGCGGCGGGATCAAGGATCCCCGCGTTGCACCCATGACTTCGGTGGTGGCGGTTGAAGTCGCACCGGACTTAAAGACCTGTAAAGCATATATCAGCGTTCTCGGCGATGAGAAGGCACAGGCGGATACGGTAAAAGGACTTCAGAGTGCAGAAGGCTATATCCGCCGTGAACTTGCGCATACGCTGAATATGAGAAACACACCGGAGATCCGGTTTGTGCTGGATCAGTCGATCGAGTACGGCGTAAATATGTCAAAGAAGATTGATGATCTGACAAAGGATTTGAAAAAAGAGGATGAATAGCATGTTGCAGGAAGCAATTAAGGGAGCACAGACGATCGCCGTCGGAGGCCATATAAGGCCGGACGGAGACTGTGTCGGCTCCTGTATGGGATTGTGGCTTTATGTGAAAGAAAATTTTCCCGAAAAAGAGATTCAGGTTTATCTGGAGGAAATTCCGAATAACTTCAAATTTATGAAGGGGACAGAAAAGATCCGTCATGAGATCCCGGAGGAGAAGATCTACGATCTGTTTATCCTTCTGGACTGCGGATCACCGGACAGACTGGGATTTTCAGCGCCTCTTTATGAGAGAGCCAGGCATTCGCTGTGTGTGGACCACCACATCAGCAATCAGGCTTTTGCGGAGGAGAATTATGTCCGTCCGGATGCAAGTTCTACGTCCGAACTGATCTATGATCTTCTGGACCATGAAAAGATCTCGAAAGAGGCGGCAGAGTGTCTGTATACGGGTATCGTGCACGATACGGGCGTATTCCGGTACACCAATACCCATCCGTCTACGATGCGCGCGGCAGCAGTTCTGATGGAAAAAGGGATTGATTTTTCCAGGATCATTACGGAGACGTTTGACGAAAAGAGCTATGTCCAGAACCAGGTTTTGGGCCGTGCTCTTCTGGAAAGCATTCGGTTCATGGATGGAAGATGTATCGTTTCATCTCTTCGGAAGAAAGATATGGAATTCTATCAGGTACAGCCCAAGCATCTGGACGGCATCGTCAGTCAGTTGAAGCTGACGAAAGGTGTGGATGTCGCCATCTTCATGTATGAACTGGAAAATGGTACATTCAAAGTCAGTCTGCGTTCCACTGAGGCCGTGGATGTAAGTGAAGTTGCCAGATATTTCGGCGGCGGAGGCCACATCAGGGCGGCAGGCTGCACCATGTCGGGAACCGTACATGATGTGATCAATAATCTGTCGCGCAGGATCGAACTGCAGATGAAAGGCGGGAACGAAGCTTAGATGATACACGGAGTGCTGAATATTTATAAAGAAAAAGGATATACTTCTCATGATGTCGTTGCCCGTTTGAGGCGGATCGTGGGGCAGAAGAAGATCGGCCACACCGGGACACTGGATCCGGAAGCCGAAGGTGTCCTACCGGTCTGCCTCGGGAAGGCGACCAAATTATGTGATCTTCTGACTGACAAGGATAAGACCTACGAAGCAGTATTGCTTCTGGGAATTGCAACCGATACGCAGGATACCACAGGAAAGATCCTGGAGGAAAAAAGCACGACGAATTTGAAGGAAGAAGCGGTGCGCGAAGCGGTATTATCCTTTGAAGGCGATTATGATCAGATACCGCCGATGTTTTCCGCTTTGAAAGTCGGCGGGAAAAAGCTTTATGAGCTCGCAAGAGACGGGAAAGAAGTGGAGAGAAAGCCTAGGCATGTGCAGATCTATCGTATCCGGATCCTTCAGATCGATCTGCCCCGTGTCCGCATGGAAGTAACATGCTCCAAGGGAACCTATATCCGCACACTGTGCCACGATATCGGTGAGAAACTGGGATGCGGAGGATGCATGGAATCCCTGCTCCGGACAAGAGTGGAGCGGTTTTGCATGGCAGAAAGTCTCCGGCTTTCCGAAGTGGAACAGCTTATGGATGAGGGAACACTTCAGGAACATATGATAAAAGTGGATGAGATGTTTCAGGATTATCAGAAGGTGTATCTTTCGCCTGTAGCTGCAGACGCTGTGAGGAACGGCAATTCATTTCGCCAGGGGGATGTGATCTGGATGTCGGAAATTTCTGGATTTCAGAATGCAGAAAGAGTACGGGTCTATGATGAGGAACGGAATTTTATTGCCGTGTACGAATATGAAAAAGAAAATAAGTTATTTAAAATCGTAAAAATGTTTTTTGACAGAAAAGAGCAATAAGACTGTATACTATGACATAAAGAGGAAATGAAATGGAGTATTTCAAAGGGCTTGCATCCTACCGGGGAGACGGAAGGACAGCGATTACACTTGGAAAATTTGACGGACTTCACCGCGGACACCAAAAGCTGGTTCATAAGGTGCGTCAGCTGAAGGAAGCGTATGATGTGAAGTCGGTAGTGTTTGCTTTTGACATGACACCGCTTTTTGAGCGGCTCGGACTGCCCAGAGACGGGATCATGTCGAATGAGGAGCGGCGTATGCATCTGGAAGATGAGGTGGATGCGCTGGTAGAGTGTCCGTTTACAGAGAAGATCAGCAGTATGGAGGCGGAAGTCTTCATTCGTGACGTTCTTTCAGGGCTGTTTCACGCAAAGTATGTTGTGGTCGGGACCGATTTCCGGTTCGGGCACGATAAACGTGGAGATGTGCACATGCTGGCAGAATATGCCGGAGAATATGATTATGAACTGTTCGTAGTCGAGAAAGAAATGTACGGAGATCGTGAGATCAGCAGTACTTACGTCAGAGAAGAGCTGCGCAAAGGAAATATGAAAGCGGTAAATGAGATGCTTGGGTATCCCTATACGGTTGCCGGAATTGTGGAATATGGAAAACAGCTTGGAAGAAGACTGGGATTTCCCACACTGAATGTCCATCCTGCCAAAGAAAAACTGCTTCCGCCGAACGGGGTCTATATCGACCGTGTGCGGCTGGACGGAGTGTGGTATGACGGAATCGGCAATGTAGGTGTCAAGCCGACGGTAACAGACGAAAAACGGATGCTGATAGAGAGCTATCTGTTTGATTATGAAGGAAATGCTTATGGGAAAAATGTGAAGATCCAGCTTTACGAATTCCGCAGACCTGAGAAAAAGTTCGCCTCTGTTGAAGAAATGCGGCAGCAGGTAGATTCTGATATTTCTTATGGGAGAGAGTATTTTCGTCACAAAAGAGGATAAGGAGAAAACGATATGAATATCACAACGATTTTTCTGCTGTTGGGCGGCCTTGGCCTGTTTTTGTTTGGTATGGAGCTTATGAGCGACGGACTTGAGAAGGCGGCCGGTGCCCGAATGCGGGGAATTCTTGAATTCTTTACAAAGAACCGTTTTATTGGAATGATGGTGGGAATTCTTTTCACAGCGGTAGTACAGTCGTCCAGTGCGACGACTGTCATGGTTGTCAGTTTTGTAAATTCCGGACTCATGAATCTGTACCAGGCCAGCGGAGTGATTCTGGGAGCTAATATCGGTACGACCGTGACCGGTCAGCTGATTGCTTTTAACCTTTCGGATGTGGCACCACTGTTCGTCATGATCGGCGTGGTCATGTATTTGTTCTGCAAAAAGACAAATATCAAACGAATCGGTGTGGTGATCCTGGGATTCGGTATCCTATTCATGGGACTCAGTACCATGGGAGATGCCATGACTTCCCTGAAAAATTCGCCTCAGGTTATGGAACTTCTGCAGTCACTGACCAATCCGCTGATGGCGATCCTGGTCGGATTCGTGATCACATCCATTCTTCAGAGTTCATCGGCTACGGTCGGTATCATTATTCTGATGGCAGGACAGGGGCTCCTTGCATTTTCCATTTGTCCGTTCCTGATCCTGGGATGTAATATGGGTTCCTGTATGTCAGCCCTTCTTGCCAGCCTTGGAGGAAAGAAAGATGCAAAACGGGCGGCATGGATTCATTTCCTGTTTAACATTATCGGATCGCTGATTATTTTCATCGTCCTGATGATCGCGACCGATCCGATTACGGCGGCAATCCTGAAATTCTCAGGAAACAATCCGTCCCGTGCAGTTGCTAACGCACATACGATCATTAAGATTACAGAAGTAATTCTGTTGTTCCCATTCATGAACTGGGTGGTCAAAGCAACTTACAAGATCATCAAAGGCAAGGATCCTTCACCGGAAGATGAATTTGAGCTTCTTTACATCGGAGAAGGAAAGATGATGACGCCGAGTACCGCAACCGTAAATGCCATCCAGGAAATCGAGCATATGGGCACGCTTGCCTGTGACAACCTGAAGCTTGGAATGAAAACCCTCTGCGATCCGAACGAGGATGAGATCAATGTGATCTATCAAAGAGAGCGGTACATCAACTTCCTGAATCATAAGATCACCGATTATCTTGTGAAGGCCAGCGAGATGGAAATGCCGATCGCCGATTCCCAGATGGTGGGAGCACTCTTCCATGTGGTAAACGATATCGAACGAATCGGTGACCATGCGGAGAACCTCGCCGATTCAGCAAAAATGATCAAGAACGGAGAGGCCCAGCTCAGTGATAAGGCAAAACAGCAGCTTCAGGACATGACAGAGATGGTTATGGAAATTCTGGATTATTCTCTGGATATGTTCACCCACAACAATCAGGAACATATGCAGGAGATCCTGGATCTTGAGGACGCGATCGATGAAAAAGAGAAAAAGCTTCAGAGAGCCCATGTAAAACGTCTCACAAAAAACAGATGTACACCGGAAGGCGGTATGATTTTCTCCGATACGGTATCCGGTCTGGAACGTGTGGCGGACCATGCGACCAATATTGCATTCGCGATTCATCAGCCGGACGATTACAGTGACGATGACGATTAAAAGTGCTTGACTTCATACGGCTGTTGTGGTATATTAAAGCGGTGTGAAAACCGGTGTTCGGCAGACGGAATCTCCAACCGCTGCTTAATACCTGGCAATTATTAGAATATCAGGAGGTAGTGACAAATGATCACAAAAGAAATGAAAGAACAGATTATTAAGGAATACGGAAGAACAGAAGGAGATACAGGATCTCCGGAAGTACAGGTTGCTATTCTGACAGCAAGAATCAATGACCTGAACGACCACTTCAAAGCTAACCCGAAGGATTTCCACTCAAGAAGAGGACTTCTTAAGATGGTTGGACAGAGAAGAGGACTTCTTGCATACCTTAAGAAGAATGATATTGAAAGATATCGTTCACTGATTGAAAGATTAGGTCTGAGAAAGTAATTAGGATCATAAAGCGAAAGAGAGCATTTCACTGGGTGGGATGCTCTCTTTTCTGTGACGGGAGGTGACTGGGGGACGGGTAACTTTTCCCTTGCAACTATGGACTTGCTGTGATATAATGTGTAAGATTGTGGCAG
>JBJENH010000067.1:0-3036 GCA_051880095.1 Bariatricus sp.
AACATAATGTGGATATATCCTTGTCGTATAGTATTGTGAATGATAAAATGTTTGTGTATGAAGACATTTTATGAGGGATGAGGAACTGTTTTATGATTGCATTATTTCTAATACCGGTGTACATCGTATTTAGTATTTTTGTATGCCGGTGGCTGTTTTACTGGATGAGTGCATGCCATCGTATGTTTCAGAAAAGATGGATGAAGATTGCTGTGATTGTAGTCTATTCATTTTTTTCGGCCTCGATTCTGATCAGTTTTCTTATGCCGGTGTCTGCGTTCCAGAGACTATTGAAGCGGATCGGGAATTACTGGCTGGGAGTGCTTCTGTATATTGTCCTTGCTGTTCTGATTGTGGAACTGCTGCGGTTCGTGATCAAGCGTTCTCATCGGATTTCGACGGACACGCTCCGGTCAAGAAAATTTGTTGTGGTGTCGGGGACTTTGTGTATTTGTATCATAGCAGCTTTTAGTATTTATGGGATCTGCAATGCGAGATATGTGCGGACGACATCTTACCAAGTGAAAATTGAAAAGGACGGAGGGAAAATTGATCATTTGAAGATTGCACTTGCAGCGGATTTGCATCTCGGATACAGCGTTGGTGTGTATCATGTCAGAGAAATGGTGGATAAGATAAACGCGATGAATGCGGATATTGTTCTGATTGCCGGTGATATTTTTGACAATGAATATGAGGCAATCGAGGAGCCGGATGAGATATGCAGTATTTTGAGGGAAATTAAAAGCAAATATGGTGTGTATGCCTGCTATGGAAATCATGATATTGAGGAAAAGATTCTGGTGGGATTTACGTTTCCGAATGATAAGAAGAAGGAAAGTGATCCGAGAATGGATCAGTTTCTGGAAGATGCAGGGATCACGTTACTTAGAGATGAGAGTTTGCTGATTGATGATTCCTTCTATCTTGTGGGGCGTCCGGATTATGAGAGGCCTGGCAGAGGAATCGAGCAGCGCAAATCACCGGAAGAGATCATGTATGAATTGGATGAATCGAAACCGATTATTATTCTGGAGCATGAGCCAAGAGAGATTGAGGAGCTCGCAGAAGCCGGGGCGGATATGCAGCTCTGCGGACATACGCATGACGGTCAGGTGTGGCCAGGTACCTGGACGATTCATTTGTTCTGGGAGAACCCTTACGGGTATTTGAAAAAGGGAGATCTGCACAGTATTGTGACTTCGGGAATCGGTGTTTACGGACCGGCGATGAGGGTGAACTCGAAGAGTGAAGTGTGTGTGATCGATGTGGAGTTTCAGTAATTCTGCATAAGAGTTATCATAAAATTATAAGGGATGAAGAGGTGAAACAAATGAGAAACAGGAAGGAAATGAAACAGGTTGCACGGAAGGTACTGAAGAAACATTATGGCGTGTTTGTGGCACTTTGCCTTCTGGCCGGTGTGATCGGGGTGGATTTTTCGTTGTCACTGACTGATGCCCAGTCAGATCCGGATCTGGAATATGACGCGGTGGTTGAGGATGTGAAAACGAACGTCACAGGAGAAGGCGAGATCACCGGACGGTTTCTTGAAGTAATGGAGGAAATCGTTGCAGGAAACAGAGAAGCCGTACAGGAGAAAACGCAAAACGAGATTGATTCCAACGTGGAACAGTCAAAGCAGAATATGGGGGCGGTTATGGGAAGGAGCAGAGGCGTGCTGTCTTCCGTTGTCAACAGTGTTACGTCCGGAAATGCGTTCGTTTCCATGGCGGTGGCGCTCAGTTCGATCGTTCATTCGGACAATGTTGCGGTCGTGATCTTGATTATTTTGGGCCTGACACTCTATATCAGTGTTTACATTTTCGGAATCTGGCCTTATCGTGTGATCATGCGGAGAATGTTTCTTGAAGGAATGAATTACGACGATGTACATATTAACCGTGCCTTATTCCTGGTGAAGGTTAAGCAATGGTTCCGCGCATCGATGACGATCTGTCTTATGGGATTCTATGACATGATGTGGACATTTACCATTGTGGGAGGAATCATCAAACGATACTCCTATTTTATGGTTCCGTACATCGTGGCTGAAAATCCGGGGATCAAATCCAATGATGCGATCACACTTTCCAGAAAGATGATGAACGGACACAAATGGGAGTGCTTTAAATTTGAAATGTCGTTTCTGGGATGGACACTTCTTGGCATGTTTACGTTCAGCCTTTCAGAGATTTTCTACTCCAATCCATATAAAATGGCTGCATTTACCGAGTATTATGCAGAGCTGAGACGACTTGCGAAGGAAAATCAGATTCCGAACGCAGATTTGTTAAATGATACCTATTTGTTTGAAGTCCCTGATGAAGAGGTTCGGAAGAAAGCCTATGATGATGTTGTGAAAATGCAGGAGGAGACCTTCGAAATTCAGGGAGAAATTCCAAAGGTTCGCAAATTCTTTGCAGTGGTATTCGGTATTACGTTTGGAAACAGCGAAATGGAACGGCAATTCGAAGCGTACCAGTCAAGACAGATCCGGTCTTATTATGCGAGGAAAGAATTGAACGGCTGTAGTTATCCAACCAGGCTCTCTGCGATTCCGGAGCATCAGAAACGAAGCTGGGCGGGAAGTCTGAACTGTACCAGATGCTATTCCATCTGGTCTATGGTCTGGATTTTCTTTGCCATGTCCTTTGTCGGATGGATATGGGAAGTGAGTATCCATCTAGTTACCGACGGTGTGTTCGTGAATCGTGGTGTGCTTCACGGCCCGTGGCTTCCGATCTATGGAATGGGAAGTGTGCTGATTTTGGTGCTTCTGAATAAATTCCGTAAGAATCCGGCGTTGGAATTTGTGATGGCAATCGTTCTATGCGGATGTGTCGAGTATTTTACCGCGTTCTATCTGGAGACCACCCACGGAGGAACGAAATGGTGGGATTACAGTGGATATTTCCTGAATCTGCACGGAAGAATCTGTGCGGAAGGACTGCTGGTATTCGGAGTCGGAGGCATGGCAATCGTGTATTTCCTGGCACCGTTCCTGGACGGAGTATTCCGAAGGATACCGTATAA
>JBJENH010000068.1:0-17273 GCA_051880095.1 Bariatricus sp.
CCGCATGCCTGCATGAGTCCGGACAGACTATCTTCATCAAATCCTCGTCCATGACCACCATGTTCTCCCGGATGTCCGCCATGTCTGTGGTGACCGCCGTGTTCTCCATGTCCGCCATGGTTTCCGTGTCCATGAAATTCTCCTGGGTGTCCATGCTCCCCATGTCCATGATGCCCTTCATATTGCATCTGTTCCGCCTGATTCTCTCCCAGCATGGCCCGTCTTCCTCTCGGGCATCTCAGTTCTGTAACTGGGCAATGGTTTGGGCACTGGTCGCATACTTTTACTTCTTTATTCTCTAATGTCATAATGGCTCCTCCTTTTTATTCGGTACCTAAATATTATAACATATTCTTTCATTTGTCAAGGTACCTAATTATATTTTTTTCTATTTTTAATAAATCAGAAAATGTCGTGAGCGGATACGTTACCTTTCCGTGTGTTGCTGCTTCTCCGATACCGGCGCTGTCAAATCCGCCTGCAGCTGCCGCCTCAATCCCAGCCAATGCATCCTCCACCACCAGACACTCTTCCGGGCAAAGCTCCAGATATTCTGCGGCCTTCTGAAACACCTCCGGATCCGGTTTGGATCTGCTGATATTCGTCCCATCACTGACTGCATCAAAAAAATCACCGAGCCCCAGTCTCTGCAGTATTACTTTTGCATTTTTACTTGAAGAACCGATTGCAAGCCGGCAGCCTCTTTGCCGGAGTTCATTTAACGTATCTTTTACCTCATCAGACAAATCGGCTTCTGACATCTGAAATAGAAGCGTTCTATATATTTCATTCTTTTTTTCTGCCAGGTTTTCTTTTTCCGAAATGCTGTAATTTTTTTCTGATTTCTCCAGTATGATGTCCAGACTCGCCATCCGGCTCACGCCCCGAAGACGATTATTGATCTCTTCATCAAAATAGACTCCGATCTCATCGGCCATCTCTTTCCATGCCAGATAGTGGTAACGGTCTGTATGGCAGATTACGCCGTCCAGATCAAATATAATTCCCTGATATTTCATCATACAATCTCCTTTCGTTTAAAAAGCGGAGCGGATTCTGATTCTCCGCTCCGCTATATTCTGGTATCCGGCAGGCCGCAGAATGCGTCGACCGGACTCACACCTCCAAATGCGCTTTCACCCATGATCTTCTCGATCACGACCTCAACCGTTGTCTTTGTTGCTGTATATGCATTGATATAAGTTTTGATTCTCGGCACGTCCTGCAGCAGATATGGATTTGCAAAAGAAACAAAGATACAGTCTTCTTCATTTAAAAACCGAGGCATATCCAGCGCATGTTTCTCACACCATCGGATTCTTACCGATGTCTGATTGCTGGCCTGCTCATAATTTGCCAGGTACAGCGTCAGACGCCGTTTTGACAAATTCCCGCATCCATGCAGTTCATCCTCAAAGGGCTGATATTCTTCTACCGTAAATCCTCTCTTTACCAGAATTTCTTTCGCTGTTTTGGTCATACTGCCGCCGGGAATCTGATCTCTGCCGAGCGTAATCAGGCGAACGACATCATATTGATCCAAAGAAACCGGAAATACATCCGGCTGTATATTCTTTACCAGCGTGACCGCTTTTTCCGCGCATTCCCGATGCCAGCTCTGTGCCCGGATCTCCGTTTCCGGAAGCCTTCCCGGAGTATTCACTTCCGGTATCTCGCATACGCATGCTTTCAGCGCCAGAATTCTGGTGACGGCTTCGTCAAGACGTTCTTCCGACAGAATCCCCTCATGAATCGCATCCAGGATATACTGATAATCTTCTTCAAAATCGGTGTTGAATACCAGCATATCGCAGCCGGCCATAATGGTTGTCGGAAGTGCGCGTCTCCTCTCCATCGCCATACAGTACCCGCCCATGATGGTCGCATCCGCTGTGATCACTCCGTTAAATCCGAATTTTTCCCGCAGTACTCCTGTCAGCATCTCCTTACTCTGCGACGCCGGAAGGCAGTCTTCCAGACGCAGTTCCGGATTGATATCCCGCGCAACATTTGGCTGCACGATATGCCCCACCATGATACTCATGAGATCGTGCTCAATCAGATTCTGATAAACTGCGCCATAAGTGTCATACCATTCCTCGGCCGGAAGGCTGTTATAGGTTGGATGAAGGTGCTGATCCCGGTAATCCACTCCATCTCCCGGAAAATGCTTGGCGCAGGCGGCCATCCCTGCTCTCTGGATCGTCCCGGCGAAGAGTTCGGTATTCTTTTTCACACGTTTTGCATCACTTCCGTATGTTCTCACATTGGTGATCGGATTCCGATAATTCAAGTCCAGATCGCACACCGGTGAAAATGTCCAGTTAATACCAACTCTCTGCCCTTCTGCCGCACAGACCTTTGCAAATTTCTCCACCATGCTATCCTCATCGGCAGCGGCCACCATCATAGGCCACCCGAACAGGGTACCGTCGCTGATAGCTCCGGCCCCTCCTTCTTCCAGATTGGCAGCCTTCAGAAGCGGCACTGGCGCTGCTTCGTCAAGCGGCCTGTAATGTCCCAGGATCCGTTCTGTCGTATCCGGGCGAAACAGAATTCCTCCGACCCGGCCTTTTTCCACCATATTCTTCAGACGGTTTTTCTCATAATCTCCACCCATCACACAGAACAGCTGGCCTGCTTTTTGTTCTGTAGTAAGCTTATCCAGTGTTTCTTCCACCCATCTGATCTTTACTTTATTTAGATAAAATGGTCTTTTTGCCAAATCAATCACTTACATTTCCTCCTGTTCCAGTCGTTCAATCAGTTCTTTTGTCATGTTCCGGGTGCTTCCCAGCACTTCCTGTATCTGCTCCTTTTTGATTCCATCTATGTGAAATCCGCCCGCACACACCGTAATTACATTTCTTTTTTTCGCAATTTCTTCTGCTATGTAACGGCAGATCTCTTCGTCTTTATGCCCGGTCACGTTCAGAACAGAAGAGGTGGCGCTTTTTTCTCCGCTTCCTGTAAGCGATGTCCTTGGTATCGCCAGAACAACACAACCGATATGCGGCGTATCTCCCCCGCTCACCTGTACACAGATTTCATTTCCGATCCGGTCCGCTTTGCAGATCAATTCTGCACAGGACAGGCTTCTTTTCATCTCTATCATGAACTCCCTCTTCTTTCTGCTCCTTTTCTGCCCTTTGCCTTAGATAATACTTTCTATCCAGTCAATGACCTCGCCGGCATAATCCGCTTCACTGTGCGGCTGTTCCCATACGAGCTGATAATCCGTCCTGATTCCTGCTGCCGCAAGCTTTAACGCCAGTGTCATACTGACTGAAAATGCAGTGTCCGCGTCCGATGCACCTACCCGGATACGACAGTATCCGGCAGTATCACTCTTTTCATCTGTTCCAATGTAATTCAGCGGATTGATCAGATAAATGCGCCGCGCCAGTTCTTCATCATTTTCCACAGCGGCGTATTCTGTGTAATACCTGTCATATTCTTCCGGAAATTGTTCTTTCAGCTCCGAAATTGCTTTTGCAATCTCTTTATTAAAATGCATATTCGGCTGATCTGCTGTTCCGAACACTTTATTTTCTCCGCTGTTCTTTTCCAGAACATCAAATGACGTACACGGTTTCATCCTTCTTCTGTGGTTCAGTACATAACTGTCCAGATCTTTGATGACGGCATTCTTTCCATCCCAGCTCAGCCAAAGAGATTTGTCCTTGCCTTTTACCTCTTCCATCGGCGGGCGAAACGGATGGAACGGTACCCCTTTCGGTGGTCTGGATACCATATCACCAAGTGAAGGCGGTTCCATTGGTTTCTTATCCATGCCGATCGGCGGTTTCTGAAATGCCACTCCGGGGCCTGCATGTCCCTGCATCAGATCGGCCTCATCTTTTTCAGGTCCCTTCGGCGCTGCCGGAGCCATATATGTGTAATTTCCGTTCAGATAGTCTGCCGCTGAATATGCTTCCGGCAATTCTCCATGTTCCAGCTTTGTCAGATACTTTGTTGCCGCTTCATTTAATTTCTTCATTAGATACGCATATCCGCTGCCGCCGCGTCCATCCGGTGTGATCTGCAAGAGTTCCCCCTTTTCCGGATCTCTCAGTTCAAGGCTGTTAAAATACCGGATATATTCTTCTTTTAATTTTCCGGATAATGCTTCCCGGAAAGGCGTCATCACACCGGCCGGGCCAGCCGGAGAAGCTTCATTTTCTTTATCTGCACCAAAAAGCCACTCATACGCCAGATCGGCATGCTCCAGATCCACGATCGGACAGTAGATCTGTGACGCATATACGGCATCGCTTTCTTCCATAAATGCCCCGTTTTCCTCCAGGTAAGGAATGAAATTTTCATTATTTCCCGTCACTGCAAGAAGTGTGGACATGGCGCCGCCGGCGCTCCAGCCAACCGAAATGATGCGATCCATATTTCCCGGAATGCATGCCCGATTGTGACGAATGAACCGGATTCCGGTTTTCAGATCCACCAGATTGATCGGAGATTTTCCGCAGAGTCTTCCTTCCCGGTCTCTGGACTCGTGTCCTCTGTTTCCGCAGGTAATATATACATACCCTTTCTCCAGATACTGGTGCGCGTAGCATCTAGGTCCTTCCAGCCATGTATGAGGCATCTGCATATATCCGGCGGAATTATTTTCAAAAATCACAGGCACGGTCGCAGCTGTATATCCGTTCATTGTTCCTCCCGGATTGATTTCTCCATGCTCTTTCATATATGGCTCCGGGACAAAAATACTGAGTCTTTGAAACTTCGGCGTCGTCGCATTCGGGGTATACAGAATATCCTCCAGGCACCAGCATTTATATGTTTCATCAAAAAACCATGCCTCTTTGCAGTCTGCAAGCTCCATCGTAGTGTTTGTAATCTGAATTTCGTCAAACAATGCAAATACCTCCTCTTTTTCAATGTCCATTCCCTACCGGGGAACAGAATTCAGAAATTCAATAATATTGTTCAGATTTTCTTCTGTGTAGAAAGCATCATCTTCGTGGACGGCCCCCTCCAGGATCGTCAGCGATATTTTGTCGGTTCCGTATCTTCCGACTAAGGCGTCATAAAGCCGTTGGGACTGTACATACGGTACATTCGTATCCGCGTTTCCATGTTCGATAAATGCATAAAAAGCGTCCTGGCTCATTGCTTCCACATAGTTGATCGGATTTGTGGCACTTGTCTTTGTCTCATCTGCCGCTACATTCTGGCCAAGAAATGCGCTTTCGGCGGATTTGTCCGTGGAAGTAATACCCATCGGGCGATCTGATTCTTTCACACCAAGTGCTTCGAAGTCCTGGTCCATATTGTACCAGTCAATTGGTGCAAAGAATGAAATCAGCGCTTTCACCGAAGAAGACTGGTCCAGGTTATCCTTCACATCGCCGTTTAACTCCTCTTCATCGGAAGTCATGGCTGCCATGCATGCAAGGTAAGCTCCGGCGCTTTCTCCCCACACATATACATTTTCAGAGTCGATCCTGTACTTCTGTGCATTTGCTTTCAGATAACGGATGGCAGCTTTGGTATCTGCCACCGCTCCCGGATAAGTCGCTTCATTTGACAGCCGGTAATTGATGGTTGCCACTGCATAATTGTTGTCCAGCAGGATCTGGAAACATTTTGTGACCGCTTCCATCTGTTTATCTCCGAACTGGAATGCTCCTCCGTGAATCATAAGGACAACCGGAGTCGTTTCTTCCGTCTTTGGGAGATAAATGTCCATGGTGTCGGACTCGGATACACTCGCATACGGAACCTCTGTGAAGCTTTCACCGTCATAAGAAAATGGTTCGCCGCCCAATCCCGGAATTCCCATTGCATTTACAGCGTCCCCTTCCTTAATATCTTCTCCACCTGCAAGCTTTGCCGGAACACAGGTACCATTTTCCTCATCAAGAATCCATTCACAGGTATAGTCGTTGTTAAACCACCCTGCCATAATTTTGATCTCATCTTCATTTGGAGTACCGGTTGTAACCTTATTTCCCTCTATCGTGTACTCACCGGTATAGGTATCTGTTCCCATCGGTCCTTCTGTTACCATCTTATAAGTTCCGTCTTCTCCGAGTGTCAGTTCCCACGGTACCTTAAAGCTGTCTCCGTTAAAGCTTGCTTCTTCCTCATAAGTATACACATTCCCTTCTATCGGCGCTCCCGTCGAACCCCCATCCTGTGCCTGCGGTCCGCCTCCGCACGCCACAAGTCCTACACACATCATGCACACAAGCAATGCTGCAATTAACTTTCTCATAATCTCCCTCCCATTTTTTCTTCAAATACTCTTCTACAAATATTTCTCAACAAACTTCCATACCAGCTCCAGATTCTCTTTCGAGCCATACTGCTTATCCTCGTGGTCTGCCGTCGGAAGCGTTGTAAACTCGATGATTGCTTCCGGCTGTTTTTCCTTGACCGCATTCACAAGCACTTCGGATTGCTGATAGGGCACCAGTCGATCCACACATCCATGCTGCACCAGAAGCGGTGCCATCTGCGGATTGATATAGGTCACCGGATTTGCTTTCGCTACATACGCATCGTCCAGTTCCTGAATCGGTCCTCCCATATAACTGCTTTCTGCGGAAGTCGGCTGATCGTGATCCGCAAAGCTGATCTTGTTTTCCCGCGCCTGTTCATCCATGATTTTAAAATCAACCGGTCCAAACTGATCCACCGCCACATTGACCCGGCAGCTTCCGATGAATGTACCGCCTTCTTCTCCCGGGAATTCCCCATTTGGAATATTCATTCCCAATATTGCACTTAAGTTGCCTCCTGCAGAACCACCGATCACTCCGATATGCTCCGGATCGATCTGATATTCTGCCGCATGTTCTCTGGCAAAACGGATCGCCTGTCTGCAGTCCAGAACTGCTGCCGGGAAAATAGCTTCGCCGCTCAGGCGATACTCGATGGAACCTACTGCGATTCCCTTTTCCAAAAACTTTAAATACGTATCCATGTGATCATCCCGTTTGTCCCCCAAAGCGAAGCCGCCTCCGTGGATATGGAAGAGGACCGCAAACGGCCCCTCCCCTTCCTCAGGAAGATAAATATCCATGCATTGTTTCGGTGATTCGAATGCATATGGGATATCCAGATATTTTCTTTTTACCCAACTGATGTCGGCCATCGGCGGTCTAAAATCAATCGGCGGTCCTCCCGGACCTTTATCCATACCCGCTTCAGGTTTCCCAAACTGAAGCGATCCTTCCAGTTTTCCATAATCACTTATAATCTTTTTCTCTTCGTTCATGCTGTTATGCATACTCCTTCATTTCCAATTACATTTGCGGTTTTCCAGGTTCTTTTCCGAGTGCTTCATGAATCTGTGGTAAATATTTCTCAACATCCATCATCAATACGCAGATCAGAAGTACCACACTGATGATCAGACCCAGCCAGGAGAAATCAAATCTGATTGCACTTACAACCGCCTCTGACTGCATCATCTGTTTTGGATTATATCCTGCAAAGGCAAGGATCCATCCGGTAAGTGCGCTTCCGAATCCGATACCGATCTTGGAACCGATGGACTGGGAAGAAGCCATCAATCCTTCGGAACGGATGCCGGTTTTCCATTCGCCGTAATCACAGGCATCCGCGATAAATGCATAAATACCTGCAAACATCGGGCCTGCACCAATTGAACGAAGAATGGTTCCGAGCAGGATCATCGTGTGATTGGTGCCGGCAAAACCGAGCACTCCAAATCCGGCAATCAAACATCCTGCACCGATCAGCATAAAATTCCGCTTTGAGAATTTATTCGCAAACCACGGCATGAAGAAGAGAACAATAATTCCCGGAAGCTGTCCGATCGACATAAGCTGTGCCATGAACATTGGCTCTCCCAGAACCACATTACAGTAAAAAATCTGAGATCCGATCGCATTTGCATTCATGAGAAGTGTCAATGCTCCGATCAGCAATGACAGATAGAAATATTTATTTTTCAACACTGCCGGAAGCTGCTCTTTCATCGGAGCGCTCTCTTTTTTCTCCCGTTTTCCATCTTCTCCCATTCCAATAACTTCCTGAATTGTGAGCCCCGGAATCAGGATCAGTACCCCCGCGACAACTCCGAGGATAATTCCCGTTACAGTCCATCCGAACTTGATCTGCATACCTGTAATAGCAGTACCGATTACCAGGCCTACGATGTTGTTACAGATCGATGACACAACGCTGGTTGTATTTCTTTCTTTATCATCTCTCGTCATGCGGGCCAGAAGCGCACTGTGTGCGATACCGAAAATGGTATATACAATACAGTTCAAGAAAATGTATGTAATATATGCATACACAAGTTTCATGGCTTCACTCCAGCCCTGCGGTACACTGACAATCAGGATCAGACCGATGCACATAAGCGGCGCAGAAAGAATCAGCCATGGCCTTGCCTTTCCCAGTTTCGTATTCGTTTTGTCGACAATTCCGCCCATCACGAAATCCGTCACGCCGTCAAGCAAACGGCAGATGACGAACATTGTACTGATCGCTGCCGCACTGATCAGTGCTGTATCTGTATAGTACGCAAGCAGAAAGGATGCCAGCAAAGTACTCATAACATTGCCGCCGCCTGCGCCGCATCCATAACAGATTTTCTTCCACATTGGAATCCTTTGATTCTCATTCATTTTAAATTTACCTCCTTTGTTAATCCCTTAGGTTCTCTCTTCTTGTCATTATAAGTTTGGAGTTCTTGACAAACAATTCGATTTCCACTAGGATTAAGTCAAGGTTGGAATCAATCCGAAACACGATTTTTCATCTGCTGTAAAAAGGGGGATTACAGATTATGAATACACTTTATTTGAAGGAATTTACGGTACTGGCGGAAGTAAAAAACTACTGGGAAGCATCCGAGAGGCTTTTCATGAATCAATCCACGCTTTCCAAGCATATCAAATTTATTGAAAATGAGCTGGGTGTTCCGCTTTTTACGCGAACGACACGACGTGTGGAACTGACGCAATACGGGGAAGCCTTTCTTCCTTATGCCCAGTCCATCGTCAGAACGGAATTCGAATACTCTACGCTTCTCCTTCAGATGCAGAATGAAGAAAGAGGAGCCGTGACTTTAGGAAGTATTCCTTCGATGGCCCAGTATAATATTACGAATATATTGACCGCTTTCCAGAAGAAATATCCTGACAGCACAGTCAGAATTATTGAAGACGATGCGAAAAATCTTATGAATATGTTATATGATAATCGATGCGAATTGATTTTTACACGAGAATCCAAATTGAATTTTGAAAAGAATTTCCTGCACGACGAACAAGTAGTACGAATCCCCTATGTCCGTGACCACATGGTTGCCCTGCTTCCGAAAACGCATCCGCTGGCCGGTGAACCGGAAATTACGCTCCGCAGCTTAAAAGATGAAACGTTCTGTTTTATCAAAGAACCTTCCATGATGTACGATTTGTGCGTGGATGCCTGTCAGTCTGCCAACATCATTCCGAAAATCGGCTTCACCAGCCACCGTCTGGAAAGTATTTTCGATATGGTAGCAACAGGAGGCTATGCTGCCCTTCTTATGAACTGGCACAGCGCGCCTCCTGAAAATGCTCTGTATTCACCGGATGTGCCATGGATTTCCATAGATATCGCACCTCGGATCTATTCGCAGATTTCTTTGTGTTATCTCAAAAACCGTAAACTGTCCGCCACCGCGCAGAATTTCGTCCGGTTTTGCAAGAATCTCTGCTTCTCCAGAGAGGAAGAGTGAAAATGACTTTCCGTTACAGGCCTTTCCAACGCCTGTAATCCGGCACTTCCATGCCAAATGGTTCTAACAGCTTTGCCGCACTGTGGAAGGTCATTTCTTCCACACTCTGCGGTCTGATATAGTAGGTCAGCATAGGCGGAATGATCCGAACGCCCGGAATCATGGAAAGCTCCTGCATATTACGCAGATGTATCGGGCTGAGCGGCGTTTCCCGGACTGCAAGAACCAGCATGCGCTGCTCTTTCAGTGTCACGTCTGCTGCCCTTAAAAGCAGATTATCCGCGTATCCGCTGTGAATTCCCGCCAGAGTCTTCATACTGCACGGCACCACAAGCATTCCCGCCGTACGGTAAGTCCCGCTCGCCGGACCGGCTCCGATTTCTTCCGGCTCAAACACATCATCTGCCAGAGCATAGACCTCTTCTTCTGTCAAATTTGTCTCATGGCGCAGGGTAATCCTGGCACTTTCACTCATAATAAGACAGGATTCATAATTTCCGTCTTCCCGGATCATTTTCAGACACTCTATAAGCAGTGGGAGACCGCTCGCACCGGTAGCTCCCACGATGATTCTACTCTTCATGACTTTTCACCCAATGCTCAGGATCCACATCCATGAATCTGGCCCTTGCAAACCGTTCCTTCTCCGCAAACGGCACGGTACAGTCAAAAATAGTCTTACATGCGATACCATGATCCCGAATACTTGCGGAACAAGATGAATCATTAGACGGATCCAGCGGATGACAGCGAACTCCTGGAATCGTAATGATATCCGCATCCCCTTGAAATCTCGTATTCATTGCCCACAAAACATCATTCATATCAAACGGATCCACATCTTCATCTACAATAAAAATATGCTTCAATTCGCTGAATGCGGAAAATGCCAGAAGTGCCGCCTGTCTCTGCCTTCCCTCATCGCTTGCCACCGTCTTCTTAAACTGCAGGACTGCCATGAACTTACCTCCTCCCGGTGTTGCACAGTATACATTCTGAAGCTTTCCGGGCATAGCCTTCTCAATCATTCCGTAAATACTTGCTTCGGTAGGAATTCCCGCCATGGAAACATGCTCTTCACTTGGTCCGATACAGGTCTGCATAATCGGATGCTCTCTGTGCGTCACTGCCGTCACCTTGATCAGCCAGCAGTCGCTGCTTGCAGGCCCTGTATATCCCGGAAATTCCGGCATGGCATATCCTGTGTGACTGTTCTGATCCTCCTGCACGCGCACATTCGGGATCACTTCCCCCTCAATTACGTACTCCGCACGCGCGATCGCTCTCTGATTTACGGTCAGACACTGTACCAGTTCCACCGGCTCTCCCCGAAGTGCTCCCGCAACCGCCAGCTCATCATATCCCATCGGCGTCGTCGGAGGTTCAAAACAAGAACCGATTTCAATCGCCGGATCCACTCCGATACTGATCGAAATCGGGAGCTTCTGCCCCAGTTCCTCCGCACGCTCCGCCATCGCACCGATATGTCTGGCCCCCGGTGTGAAGAAAATCGACAACTCATCCTTCCCCTGAACACATAATCTGTGAATGGTAACATCATTTACCCCGGTATCCGGATGCGTCGCATAGCACATTCCAAGTGTAATGTACGGTCCCGCATCATCCGGCGTATTCGTCGGTGCCGGAACCAGCCTGCGCAGATCAAAATCTGCATCCGAAGCCCTGTGAACGACTTCCTGACACGGAGCAGGTGTCGTCACAACCACCGGCGGCACCGGATGGTCTACACTCTTATATAGAAGCTTTCCCAGCTCTTCCGGTCTGCAGTCCAAAAGCGCCGCCACCCTTTTGCGGCTTGCAAGTACCCCTATAGCGACACTCGCATCCGGATGCCCCTTCACATTGTGAAATATCATTGCCGGGCCTTCCTTCGTCGGACGCATACAGGTCCCGCCCGCACCGACATGACGGTATACCCCGGAAAGCTCAGCTCTCGGTTCTACCTCTACATCCGTCTCAATCAACTGACCAGGCATAGATTTTAAAAATTCCAGCGCACTTCGCAAATCTCTCACTTTATCTGCCACTTCATTTACCTCCGTTTTCTCTCTGTATCGTCTTACTTAAGGCAATTATAAAAGCTTCGATTTGCCAAAAACAATTCTATTTTTGAGGGGATTGAGTCGAAACCAGAATTAATGGGGTGACGGGGTGACTGGGGGTGACTAGGGGACGGGTACATAGCCACAAGAGTGGCTATGTACCCGTCCCCTAGTCACCCCCAGTCACCAAACCCGAAACAAATACATATAATATATCAAAAGCGTCAAAGGTTATTTCTATGATACCCTGCAATTGCACACCACATATATCTAGCGATTTCAGACCATATGTAACAAATGTCGATCAAAAAGCAATAAGCAACACCAATTTTCGCGCTGCCATTTGGACGGGTTCCTACGCACAGATGACTCTGATGAGCATTCCTGTCTGTTCAGATATTGGATTGGAAATTCATCCGGAAACGGATCAGATTATTCGGATCGAACAGGGCATGGCGCTGGTGAAAATGGGACAGCGCAAAAATGAATTGAAGTTTCAGATGGAAGTCTGCAAGGACGATACCATTTTTGTTCCAGCCGGAACATGGCATAATGTGATCAATATCGGCAGAACGCCTTTGAAAGTATCTTCGATTTATGCACCGCCCCACCACCCGGCAGGAACGGTTCACCGCACGAAAGAAGAAGCGGAGAAGGACGAGTGACTGGGGGACGGGTACATAGCCACAAAAGTGGCTATGTCCCCGTCCCCCAGTCACTACAATACGCCAAACAGTCTCTCCCAGTTGTCATCCTTTATGATTCTTTCACTGGGCGCATCTGCATTTTCAAGCATACTTTCTACGCAATTCGCTAAGGTTACATCTACAAACCGTCCTACATCAATACCGCGTAGTTCAAAGAAAAGGAGTGGATTTTCATCAAATCTGGCTCCGATTCCATATAACGCCGCTGCAACATGTTTACACAGTAACGCCCAGTCCGGGCAGCTGCAGCTAAAACTGATCTCTCTGGGCTCCGGGAAAAGTCCTTTTTCTCCAAGAAAGACATCCTTCAGTTCCTGGGGGAAATCTCCTTTCATAAGCCGCTCCAGATTCCCGATTTTTCTGCCGCACTGTTCGATTACATACTGACATCTCTCCTCGGACAGAGGGCTGATTCGGATTTCCACTTTATATGGGGTCTTTCTTCTTCCCTGAACCCTGGCCAGAACCTTACCTTTTTGAATTTTAAGATCTACCACCGCTCCGGTACGCACATACCGTTTCCCCCGCTCCAGACGGCTCTCAAAATCCGCGTACTTTTCCAGATTATCGCACCATGCCTGTCCCCACCAGCTTTGTACGATATTTCTTCCCTGTATCACAACAGGTTCCATCTGTTTGCCTTTTGACTTTTCTTTCTGGATTGTCTGTCTGGCATTTTTCTTTAATTGTGCCGCGTCCGGCTGTTTATAACTCTCACCTGTATTCCAATAACTTCTGCTCATATGTTCTCCTAATCCAGTGTCAGTACAGACAACAGTTCTTCATTGCTCATCTCCGTGATCCAGTTCTCGCCGCCGCTTCCGATTACATTTGCGGCAAGTTCTTTCTTGGATTCGATCATCGCATCAATCTTTTCCTCAATGGTTCCTTTGCATACCAGTTTATGGACCATGACATTGCTCTTTTGCCCGATCCGATAGGCCCGGTCCGTTGCCTGATTCTCAACAGCCGGATTCCACCACCTGTCAAAATGGATCACATGATTTGCATTGGTCAGATTCAGCCCGGTTCCTCCTGCCTTCACAGACAGAATCATGTATGGAACATATTTTTCTCCCTGAAATGCTTCCACCATCTCATTTCTCCGGGAAACCGCAGTCCCTCCATGCAGCACATAACCATGACAATGGAAAATCTCCGCAAGAAATTCATCCAGATACGGTGTGATCTCCTTAAACTGTGTAAATACAAGTACCCGCTCTCGTTTCTCATAAATGGTCTCACACAGCTCCCGGAGCATTTCAAACTTTCCGCTTTCTTTGGAATCATATGTCGTCTGCCCAAGATACTGATCCGGATGGTTGCAAATCTGTTTTAACTTGGTAAGTGATGCCAGAACCAGCCCTCTTCTCTGGATTCCGCTTAATTCTTCCAGTTTTTCTGCCAGTTCAGCCACATATTTCCGATACAGAACGGTTTGCTTCTTGGAAAGTCCCACATAATCGACCTGCTCAAGTTTATCCGGAAGATCGGAAATAATCTCCTTATCCGTCTTCACACGGCGGAGCATAAAAGGAGAAATCATCGCTTTCAGCTTCGCATAGCCTTCCGGGCGTTCCTCCAGTTTTTTGCAATAATCATGAAATTCTCCCGAACTGCCCAGAAGTCCTTTGTTCAGAAAGTCAAACAACGACCACAAGTTCGTCAGATCATTTTCAATCGGGGTTCCCGTCATGGCAATTCGCATCTTGCTTTTTAAACTTTTTATTTTCTTTGTCTGTTTCGTGAGTGGATTTTTGATCGCCTGTGCTTCATCAATAATCAGGCAATCCCACTCTATTTCCGAAAGTTCTTCAATCCTTGCCACCATGCCGTATGTCGTAATCGTTAAAAACTGTTGACTTTCCTTAATGATTTTTCCAAGCTGCTTTGCACTGACTCCGTGTAAAATCATCAGCGACATCTGCGGTGCAAATTTTTCTACTTCCTTCTGCCAGTTTCCAAGCAGCGATGCCGGAACGACAAGAAGCACATGCGCCTCTTTATTACTCTTTCGAAGCTTTTCCAGAAATGCCAACACCTGCACCGTCTTTCCGAGTCCCATATCATCCGCAAGGCAGGCGCCGAAATGCAATTGATTCATGTAATTCAGCCAGGTAAATCCGGTTTTCTGATAAGGACGAAGCGTTGCCTGAAAACTTCTGGGAACAACTGCAGAACGAATTCTTTTTGGATTCCTCAAATCCTGAAATAATTTTGCCATCCAAGTTCCATTCGTAACGACAGGCCCGACATCGGCCCCGGATTTCTGCTCCTCCAATCCCATGCGCAGGGCTTCCGCCAGTGTCAGCTCGCCCTTGTAATTTTCCATGTCATCCAAAAGCTTCTGAAGCTTCGCATGATCCACTTCGATCCATTTTCCTTTCAGAAATGCAAGCCCCTCTGTCTGGTGAAGCAGGCGATCAATCTCTTCTCTCGTCAGAGCCACCCCATCGACTACAAGCTGCGGCACCATACCAAGTATCGTCCCCAGTCCCAGCATCGGCGGCTTATCCTCCCCGAGATTGACAGACATCGTCACGCCATATGCATTTTTCTTCCACCAGTTCGGGATCCGGCATACAATTCCCGTCTCTTCAATCTTCGGAATATCCTTCAATATCTGATACGCTTCATCGGAAGTCAGGCGAAGCGGATGAAATAATTCTCCTTTTTCCACAAATTCCCTGATAATCGTAGAAACTTCTGCCGCCCGGTTCAGGCAGGCAAGCAGCTCCAGAAGCTTTTCCCGTTTCGCTTCATATTCTGTCAGTGCATATCGAAGCGGCATATGCCGCACTTTATCGTCCTCTCCCTTTGTAGCGTAGGTCGCCAGAAATGCAAATGGATAATCTTCCTCATTGCTCTCTACCAGATGAAAGAAAATCCGTTCCGGTGCCCTGAGATGCTGGCTCTTCTCTGCCAGATAAAGCGAAACGGTTCCCTCATAGACTGTTATTTCCTCGACAAAAACATGCTTCAGATTTAAAAACGCGGCCTTCAGCCAGTCCGCTGTCACAAACTCAGATCCCAACGTAAACGGCACGGAATTCAGGAGCCGTTCCATCGTATCCGTATCGAGAATTACTTCCGTATTTTCTCTTGCCAGTTCCAGATCCGGCTGCCTTGTCAGCTGCTTCTGAAACAGATCCGTAAGCAGATACAAAAAACTTCCCGCCGCATCCAGCCAGTCCGGCTTCTCCTCAAAACCGATCTCATATAAAGCCTTCCATTTATCTGCTTCAAACTTTTCCTTCCACGGCAGAATTTTCTCCGAAAACTCCCCTTCCCGCTCATCCAACAAAAATCCGTTTTTCGTAAATCGAAAACGCAGTCGCTTCTGTATTTCTACTTGTTTCATCTCCTGTATCCTCTGTTCCCCGGTTTTCAAATTGTTTCCAGACCGCTTATTTTATATAAAGCAATTTTACATAAACGGCATATCTTCATCAAAGAAATCAAAGTCATCATCTTCCTCATCAAAATCTGGGAAATCAAAATATTTCTCAAGATACTCCTCGTATTTCTGAAGCGCCTTGTCGATCTGCTTTTTCTCTTTTTTCTTTCCTTCTGCTTCATATAATCTGGATGCAGCCGTAAACATAATATCATTTTCATCGGAACAATCTGTTTTATCAAAAATAAACTGATCCACCAGTTTCTCCGCTTTATCAAACTCTTTTGTTTTTATATAAGCGTAAACGCCTGCCACTGCCGCCATAATATTTTCAGGTTCTTCCTGCATCCACTCTTTACAGAATCTGACAGCTTCTTCTGTTCGTCCAAGCGATTCGAGCGCAGATGATTTTCTGAATTTCAAATCAGAACCGGTATAGTCCGGCCAGCTGAACATAGTGAGCAAATCATCACACATTTTCAGCAGTATCTCATGCTCGCCTCTCATATCCATCTCATCAAAGCAATCCTCAAGCCATCCCTGAATATCGTATTCATAATCGGTAATATCATCGATCATTTCTATTTCGGATGCAAAATTCGGATTATTCAGTCTTTCTTCGCGAATGATTTCCACCAGAAGCTCAAACGCCTGCTGCCAGCAGTTTCCATCCGCTTCTGCACCAATCATATTGTTATAGCATTTTGCCGTCAGTTTATTGAATGTTTTCCATTTCTTATTCTGCATATTATTTTCTCCATATGTGTAAGTAAGCAACTCGGTTTACTGTTTGATAGAATTGCTCCTATTTTTCATTATACTCTTTTTATGGGATAGGGGAAACATAAATATTGCAGTACTGAGAACTATTTATTGGGAGGAACTAAGTTCCGGTTATGAAATGTGAAATGGTTGGGAGCATAGCAGGCTTCCAACCACTTTCTTTAATGATGTTCCATATGTAAATATTTTTCTCGGGTGGCAAGTCCACCGCGGATATGGCGCTCGGACTTGTTGAGATCCAGTATCTTCCGTGCATCTGCTGCTAAAGCCGGGTTGATCTGGAGGAGACGTTCAGTACAGTCTTTATGTATAGTCGTTATTATCAGGAACGGTTTTATTGTTGTGGTTGGATTCGTCCTCTATCAGGATCGTTTCGTCCAACCCCAAATCTCCCAGAAGGCGAAGGTAAATATCAACATTTCCATCTTTATCCACTTCAATCTTTTGAATCAGTTTTTTTAACTGTATGTTTGTCATCTGGCGAACATCCGTGATATCTTCGATTGTTTTGAATGTGTTATTCAAAATCGCTTCCAACTGTTCTCCTTTGGTCAGATGATAAGAAACCATCTTAAGTTCATTTTCCAGACGCTCGATTT
>JBJENH010000069.1:0-17214 GCA_051880095.1 Bariatricus sp.
GGTCCGGCAAAGCCAAACATCACACATTACTGAGGCAGCGCCGGGCCATCCCCCCAAAATACTACTCCGAAACAATTCGTTTTACGGATTTTCGTTCAATCAGTTCTCCTTTGAGAACTGTTTTTTTTATGTTTTCCCGATTATCAATCAGCTCCCGGATATATTCCACACTGGTTCTGGCAAGCAGATCAATAGGTGCATTGTATGTCGTCAGCGGAGGAATCATATACTGAGCCATAAAAATATTGTCAAAACCCACTACGGAAATATCCTCCGGAATCCTCAGACCGCTGTCGCTGATCCCGCTGTAAATACCAATGGCAAGAATATCCATCGTTGCAAAAAATGCCGTAGGTCTGTCCTCTCTTGCCAGAATCTCCCGTGTTCTGTGATAAGCCTCCTCAATGGTATCTACATCATAAATAAAATATCTTTTATAATCACTGATCCCATACTCTTCCATGGCCTGTTTGCAGCCCACGTAACGTCCGCGGAATCTCTGCCGCCCAAAATCGCCAAACATTCCGGCAATTTTCCGATGTCCCTGATCCAAAAGATATTTTGTCATCAGATATCCGCCATGTTCATTATCCATTGACACACAGCTTATATTTTCAGTAACATTACGGTTTACCAAAAGTATCGGTATATTGCGCTCCTGCTGAAAACGAAGGAGATGACCGATATCATCCTCCACACTCATGCAGAGAATCCCGTCAACCCCTCTGCCTCCCAGCATATCGATCGCCCGTTTTTCATTCTCGATCTTCTCATCATTATTGCATAATATAATTGAATATCCCTTTTCCGATGCCCAGCGCTCAATACTTTTCATCACCATAGGATAAAAAAGGCTGTTAATGTCGGGAACCAAAAATGCCAGCGTATGAGTTTTTCCCTCTCTCAGCCCCCTGGCAATAACGCTTGGCTGGTAATTCAGCTCTTTTACTGCTTTCAACACCTTCTGTCTGGTTTCTTCCTCCACAAACACACGGTTTGAAAGGGTTCTGGACACCGTACTGGCTGAAACACCTGCCGCTCGGGCAACATCTTTTATTGTACTCATATAAATCCATCATTTTCCTTTCAGATATTATTTATACTATATACCAGAATCCTTATGAAAATCAAGCATTATGTAGGATACCGCAGCTGCAGATACAGACAGGGCGGGGTGAATAATCACCTCCGCCCTGGCAGGGAAAATAATTATCAGAAGATTTCTGTAATTTCTATAAAATTATGCAAATAATCCCATTTTTTTATTTTCAAACAGATTTTCCGGCATTTTCTTCAGATTCCTGCTGATAACAGGAACGAAATCCATCTGATCAATAATATCCTTTTTCAGATCCATTCCGGGAGCAATTTCAATCAGCACTACCCCTTCTTCCGAAAGAGCAAATACGGCTCTCTCCGTCACATACAGAACCTGCTGCTTCCGTTTCAAGGCATATTCACCGCTGAAGCTGATCTGGGCAACCTTTTCCACAGCCTTCCTGATTTTTCCTTCCGCGGCAATTTCCATCTTTCCGTCATGAAAATCCGCCCGAAAGCCGCCTGCAGTAAGAGTCCCCACGAAAATCATCCTTCGCGCGGACTGGGAAATATTGATAAAACCGCCGACACCATTCACTCTTTCTCCAAACCGGCTTACGTTTACATTTCCCTTCTGATCAAATTCAGCAAATGACAGTACCGCTATATCCAGTCCGCCCCCATCATACCAGTCAAACTGGCTTGGCGCCTCCAAAATCACCTCCGGGTTGTAAACCAGACCGAAATTACTTCCGGAAGAAGGAATTCCTCCCGTAATACCCTGTTCAACAGACAGCTTCATATAATCTTCGCCGCCCTCCTCATTGATTACGGATGCCACTCCTGCCGGCATTCCAAAACCAAGATTTACTACAGAATCTTTCTTTATCTCCATAGCAGCACGGCGTGCTATCACCTTGCGCTCTGTAAGATCCATGGGGTTCAGCTTTTGTTCCAGAAGCATCCTGCATTCGCCCGAAAAAGCCGGATCATAATCTGTCAGCATGGATTGTCTTTGTCCGGGATCGATCACCACCGCGTCCACCAGAATTCCGGGCACTCTTATATTCAGAGGAGATAACGTACCCTTCTGAACTGCTCTCTTTACCTGCGCAATCACAATTCCTCCGGAATTCTTCGCCGCCTGCGCAGCTGACAGACATTCAGGAATAATACCTTCCTGCTCAAACGTCAGATTTCCATCTTCATCTGCTGTTGTTGCGCGGATGATGGCAACATCTACAGGAAAAGACTTATACAGAAGATACTCTTCTCCCATCAGCTCAACCACCTCTGTCAGCAGACGTTTTGAGCATTTATTCATGGCCCCGGCTTCCACTCTGGGATCCACAAAGGTTCCCAGACCTACCTTTGTAACAACACCGGGTCTTCCCGCGGCAATTTCACGCGCCATCTGAGTCATGGTTCCCTGCGGCAGCACATATGCCTCGATTTTTTCCCTGCGTGCCAGCTCCTGCATATTAACAGACCAGGTCCAGTGACTTCCGATCACTGCTTTTACCATTCCCTCATGGGCAAAGCGGTCTGCTCCTCCTCCCTGCTTGTCACCGATCCCCGCACTGTGACACAACGTAAGATTTGCGGGATGACCGGTTTCCACAAAACAGGCTTCCAGTTCTTTCAGGAAATAGTAGGGTTCATTGATTCCTCCGCCCCCGGCTACCAGCCAGACACAAGCCCGATCCCGAATCAAGGCTGCTGCCGACCGGGCATCCATTATTTTTTTCATACCGCACCTCCAGGACTCTATCCTTCCAATTCTGATTCCGGATCAATGACCGCCCTTTGCCACATACTCATCATGATCGTAAATCGTCTGATGCACTTTCTCGTGACGTGCCTCATCAATCGTACAGATGCCGCCGCCCCACTGGCGTTTATTTGTCCACTCAGTATCCGGACCTGACCAGAAAGGATCCTTCTCATTCAGGCCCAGAGGAAGAAAGACTGTAGTACACAGATACAGACTTCCCGTGGAAATATAAACCTCGCCGATGCCCTTCTGTGCTCCGCACCAGCCAATTTTCAGCCATCCGTTTTCATCAAAGGTTCCCGGCTTCATCATATTTTTAATTACGCTGGTCAGAGCACAGCGCACCTGCATGGGAGTAATATCCTCAGGCAGATTGTGCATCAGCGCCATTTCCGACAAATGCTGCATAGCGCCGAACCGGTAGGCCAGAGAACGTCCCACTGCCGGGAAAGTCCCCTCCGGACTGATCATACGCTCCAGAATTCCCGCATATCGTTTCGCGCGGGCCGGAACCCTGGTCACAAGCAGCTTCCAGTCCGGATCCGTGGGACCCATGATTCTGGCTACGTCATAGTACATCGGCTGGATAACGAAGCTGTTATAATAATTCATGCAGAATTCTTCTCCGTCTCCGTAAATTCCGTCGCCCTTGTACCACAGCTCATGAAAATGAAGTGCTGAATCAATATGGTTTTTATCATACGGCTTTCCCATAACATAGAGCAATGTCTCAATCATAGCCAGGAACATATAGAAGTTATTAAATCCGGATTTAATTTTGGTCGAAGCAGTCATACATTCCGCCAGACGATCCTTTTCTTCCGGACTTAACGGGTCCAGCAGCTCTTTCTGTGCCCGCAGGATTCCATGAGCAAGAAATGCCGCATCTACTAAAGGCTGTCTTCCTTCCCCGAAATTCACGAAATCCGGTGATTCGGGATTCGTACAGTTAATGATGGCTTTTCTTGTGATCTCCGCATATTTTCTGCGCAGAATCTCCTCCTCACCTTCCAGGCCTTCACACCCGAGCCAGGCTGAAACACCGTCGATGGTACGTCCCACAGCCTCCAGGTGCGTAAATTTCCTGCGGATCTCCACTTCCTTCTCTTCTGTCACCCGACATTCACAGGGCATATCACGATGCAGACGCTCCTCTGCCGTTGCTTTCAGTACAGGCGCCGCGATTTCAAGCATGGTATCCAGCCAATATTTTCTTTCTGCTGTCATAACTTTTCACCTCACAGATAAAATTTAATTATGTTCAAAATATATTACAGCTTTTATAATCTCGCAATATGGAAGCCGCCGTCCAGATCCAGATAATTACCGGTGCAGTAGGATAATTTTCCGCTGACAAAAACACTGACCGCGTCCGCAATATCCTGAGGGGTCCCCCATCTTGCGATCGGGAACGCTCCCTTTTCAATCAGATCACTGTATTTCTTATGTACAACCTTTGTCATGTCCGTATCGATCACACCCGGACGGATCTCATACACATTAATTCCCTCTCCCGCAAGACGATCCGCATAAAGCAGCGTCATCATTGCCATTCCTGCCTTGGACATACAATATTCCCCACGGCTGATAGACGAAATGTATGCAGAGCTGGAGCAGATATTTACGATCGTTCCCCGCATACTGCCCTTATATTCCTGAGTCAGCATCTTTTTAACCACCAGCTGAGTAAAGAACATGGCCCCTTTTAAATTAATACCCAGAACACGGTCAAAGCTTTCCTCCGTCATTTCCAGGATATCCTGACGCACAAGCGGAGCCACACCGGCGTTATTCACCAGGACATCAATATCTCCATATTTTTCCACAACTGCCTTCAGAAAGTTTTCGCGGTCCGTTTTTTCCGTAACGCTTCCCTGAAAATACAGGTAATCAACCCCCATTTTTTCCAGCTCGTCAAAATTTTCCTTATAATCATCCAGACTGTTGACATCCAATACTGCCACATTATATCCTTCCGAACCGAGCTGCTTTACAATACCATATCCAATACCGCGGCTTCCGCCTGTAATTACTGCTGTTTTTCTCATAATAACTGCCTTTCACTACAATATAGTTTCATTATTGCTGCCGGTTTTACTTCAATTCTCCGGACATTTCCTGTGCCCAGTGATCCACAATCATCTTCGGTGCATATACATACATTACATGCATATCTTCGCTGCCTGTATTTTTCAGCCCGTGAGGAAGGCCGCGGTCAATGTAAACACTGTCACCAGCCTTAAGGGGCTGTGTCTCGCCGTCAACATACATCTCGCCGGTGCCGCTTAAAATCGTATAGGTCTCTATTGTTTCATGGTCATGGATCGGAATACCGCCTCCCGGATATACAACAGAATAACCCTGTACAAAATACTCCCCGTTGATCTTTCCGTTCTCGCCGTACATCACACGGCTTTTTCTTCCAGCCGGAAACTCCATGCCTTCAATATCTTCAAAAATATTAAACTTTTTCATTTCAATTATCTCCCTTCGTATTTTGGTGCACGCTTTTCCAGAAATGCTGTCAGACCCTCGATCGCGTCATGGGTCGTAAACAGAAATCCCAGTGTATTGGCATCCCTCTGTGCAATATCAGTGGGCTGTTTGCCTGCCGCGTCGTATACCAGATGCTTGTCAAACTTCATTGTAATCGGAGCCTTGAAGGCCAGCTCCTGTGCCAGCTCTTCCGCCTTCACACGCATCGTATCCACATCCTCGTAAACCTCTGCTATCAAACCATAATCCAAAGCCTGCTGAGAAGTGATCATTTTTCCGCGGAGAAGCATATTCTTTGCCCGGCTTTCACCAATTAATCTTGCCAGACGAAGCGTACCGCCCCATCCCGGGATCATACCGATATTGATCTCCGGCAAACCGAATTTCGCGTTTGCCGAACAGATACGGATATCACAGCACATGGCGATCTCGAGACCTCCTCCCAGGCAGTATCCATTGACAGCCGCTACAGATGGAATATCCATTGTCTCAATCTTTGTAAACAGCTTATGTCCTACTTCAATGGAATAACGGGAATCCTCCGGAGACATTTTAACAAGTCCCGAGATATCAGCGCCTGCAATAAAGGACTTCGGACCTCCTCCCGTCAGCACCAGACAGTGCATATTCTTATCAGCAATAACCTCATCTACCAATTCAGTCATATACTCAACAATCGGAACACTCAGCGCGTTTCTGGTCTGCGGTATATCCACTGTTAAAATTGCGTAGTTTTCTTTCTTTTCCAGTTTGATTCCTTCAATCATTGTTCATTTCCTCCCGAGACTTATCAAGATAATCTATAAAAATACAGCTTTTTCTCTCCATTAACTTCAATCATCGTTCCGGATGCCCATTATTTCAGGGCGAAAGATTCTCGCATCCATAAGTACCGGCGGCTGCGGCATCAGCGGCACAAAATCCATCTGATCCAGAATATCCTTCTGAAGATCCACGCCGGGAGCAATTTCCTTTAATACCAGACCTTCCCCGGTCATTTCAAAAACCGCTCTCTCAGTAACATACAAAACCGGCTGATGGGTTTCCCTGGCAAATTCTCCGCTGAAGGTGATGTGTTCAACATCCTTCAAAAATTTTTTTGCCCTTCCTTCCTGAAGAATATGGAGCTCTCCGTCCTTTATCTCCGTTTTCAGACCGCCTGCTGTAAAGGTTCCGCAAAATACACATTTTTTTGCAGTCTGGGAAATATCAATAAATCCTCCTGCTCCGGAAATCGTCGGTCCGAATTTGCTCACATTTACATTGCCGTGACTGTCTGCCTGAGCCAGGCCAAGACAGGTCATATCCAGACCTCCGCCATTATAAAAATCAAACTGAGACGGTCCGTCTATCATGGCTTCTGCATTGTACGCCACACCAAAAATAGCGCCGCTGGCCGGAATGCCGCCGATGATCCCCTGCTCAATGGTCATTTTCGCATAATCGCCGATTCCTTCCTCAGCCGCAACCTTCGCAACCCCATCAGGCATGCCGAAGCCCAGGTTCATAACCATGCCCTTTCTCATCTCCATGGCGGCTCTTCTGGCTACGATCTTCCTCTGATCCAGCTTCATCGGAGCAATGCTGTCCTCCGGGATTTTTAAATCTCCCGTCAGAGCCGGATTATACTCGCCTTCGATCGTCTGTACCTGATCGGGGCATACAACTACCGCATCGATCAGAATACCCGGAATGCGAACATTTTTCGGATCCATCGTTCCTGTTTTTGCTGCATATTTTACCTGACAGATTACTTTTCCTCCGCAGTTGTGTACTGCCTGCGCAATCTGCAGAGCCTCCAAATAAGCCGGCTCCTGTTCCATGGAGATATTTCCGGCACCATCGCCATAGCTTCCCCGTATCAGCGCGCAGGAAAAATCATATGTTTTATAATGAAGCCATTCTTCCCCGTTCATATGAATCAGCTCCACCAGATCCTCCTTCGTACAGGTATTCAGCTTCGCTCCGCTGACACGCGGATCAACAAAAGTTTTAAGTCCCGTCTTGGTGATCAGACCCGGCCGGTGAGCAGCCGCCTCGCGATACTGCATCGCCACGATACCCTGCGGGAAATTGTATGCTTCTATCTTATTGTCATTTGCCAGCTGCTGCATTCTCGGCGACCATCCCCAGTGTCCTCCTACCACGCGTTTAATCATTCCCTCATGGGCAAAACGGCTGACACCTCCATTCTCTTTGTCTCCTATTCCCGCCGAATGAGTCAATGTCAGACCTGTGGGATGTCCTGTTTCAAGAAATCTTTTCTCCAGCGCTTCAAAAAGGAAATTAGGTTCCATAATGCCGCCGCCATTACCGGATACGGCAATACTGTCATTATCATTTACCAGCTTCACTGCTTCCTCAGCAGTCATAAACTTATTCATTTTTCGCTCTCCTCTCTTTTCACTGGCAGAAATAAACGCCCTCCCGATAATCTCTCCAGACCTTCTCAAACCAGCTGTCCTCCTCCGGAATCGGACGGACAACTCTCCAGCTGCAGCGACACGCTCCGCTGTCATACTCAATTTCCTGTATCTGCCCCGCCATTCCCTTATCTTCCAGTGAAAAACGGAAGCTGTCCGGAAGGCTGTCAAGAGGCTTCATTCCCTTTTCATCATAAATCAGATAAGAGCCTCTGCTGGTTCCTCCCCGGGCAATATAATCAGAAATTGCTTCCAGATACATCTGCTGGCTTACCAACAGATCTCTGAGGCGATACAAATGTTTCATTTGGGCTGCTTCAGAAATACCGGCAGACTCGATCTCTTCCCTCTGAATCCGGTTTTCTTTTAACGCTTTATCTACACTTACCGCCGAACGTATATTAGCGCCGCTTTCCGACATTCTAACTCCCAGCTTCTTTTTCTCTGCCTTCAGGTCAAGCTGCGGGCGTCCTGCTTCAAAGGCACTCATTCCAAAGCTCACAGCCTTTTCTATCTGTCTGCCGCAGACCGCCGCCAGCTCCTTCGCATCCAGCGGGGCGTCCTTACAGCAGTGCGCAATAAATTGCGCCGCTCTCAGGCTTCCGACCTGTCCGGAATTTAAAGCGCTGCCTCCCGGACGGTATACCCCATGGGTGCCGTTTACTTCTCCTACAGGGAACAGATGACGGACATTGCTTTCCCACCACCAGTTTCCTGCCAGCCCTCCGTTGTTATGCTGAGCACACACGGCGATCTCCAGCATTTCTTCATAAAGATCGATTCCATGTGACCTGTAAAGTTCAATCGCAGCAGGGTTCATATGCTCCAGCCGAAGAATAGGAGTTTCCCACAGACCATCTGAGCTTTTCAGATAATCGTAAGCCTCCTGATAGAGCAATTCCTTCTCAAAGCAGCCTTCCTTCATACTGCAGGACGGATTCCTTCTGTAATCCAGAAAGACTCTGCGCTTTTTCATAACCGTTTCCTGATACACAAGAAGGTCGATCAGGGAAGAACCATAATTGACAGTCTTTCTCGGATCAAAGGGCCACTGATAGCCTTTCAGGAAAACCGCATACAGAAGATCCTGCGGATTTCTAAAGTAGGGTTCGAGAAATTCCTGCTCGTCATTTCCTTCCTGATCTGTAGACACATACCGCGGAATGACCTGCTGATATGTTCCTGACAGATTCCAGCGGAACTTAACAGACGCGATCCCGTACTGGGATTCTGTCAGATTCTTTCCTCTGGCTCCCGCGCGGAAAGCCGTTCCCATACCGCCGGTCTGACTTACAGGATACACGGAAGTATCATACATGCCGGCCTCGCCGCCTGTCGCATACACCACATTATCTGCGGAAAAAACAGTATACTGCTTTTGCGCCTCCGTTTCTTTCACATTTAAAGCAAGAACACCTCTTGCACGAATTCCTTCTTCTGTCTTTTCAGTCAGTATTTCAATTACCTGGTATCCGTCAAAAACAGGTATTTGATAACGTTTTACTTCTTCCCACAGAGCCTCGGTCATAAATTTGGAAGTCAGGGGCCCTGCGGAGGTTCCTCTCTGATTGGGATCATGATCCGTCTTATAACCGACATATTCTCCTCCACCGTTGCAGGGAAAAGGAACGCCAATATCCACCAGATGATAAAATCCCCGAACGGACAGTGCTGCTTCCGCCAATGCCAGATCCCCGTCCATTGCCTGTCCATCGAAAAGAGTCTGTGCCATTTTCCGCACATTGTCCGGCTCGCTTCCGCAGGTTGTAAGCTTATAATAGGTCTGTTTATCCGAACCGGTATTTCTGGAAGTTCCCATCAGGCTTCCTTCTGTCAATACCGCCACATCACTCTGTCCTTCTTTGAAAAGTGAAACGGCTGCATTCAATCCGGCTGCTCCGCTGCCTACTACAACAGTCTGTACAGAATACAGAGGATAATTTTTTCCATTAATGCAAATAGTGCTCCTGCTCATAATTGTTCTCCTCTCTCTTAAATCATCCCAGCAAATGCGGCAGCCATAAGCTGACTCCCGGAACAAAGGTAATCAGCAGAAGCGTCACGATCATGCATAAATAGAAGGGGAGTGTCGCTTTTACTACCTTTTCGATCGGCAGCTTTGCGACTGCTGAACCAATAAACAGCACTGCTCCTACCGGCGGAGTCAGAAGTCCGATACCGCAGTTCAGAATAACCATAATGCCGAACTGAATGGGATCAATACCGATAGAAGTGGCAATTGGCAGCAGAATAGGAGTGGCGATCAGAATAATAGGAGCCATATCCATAATACATCCCAATACCAGCAGAATCAGATTAAGCAGCAGCGCCAGCACAACAGGATTATTTGTGAAACCGGTAATGGCATTTGCCGCAAGATCCGGTACATGAAGGCGGGTCAGACAATAACCGAAAATACTGGAGGTGGCGATCAGGATCAGCACAATAGAAAGTGTTTCCACACACTCTTCCAGAACTCTCCACACGCCTTTCCAGTCCAGTCCGCGGTAAATGAACACGCTGACGATCAGGCTGTAAATAACCGCAATGGCCGCAGACTCTGTGGCAGTAAATACACCGCCCACTACGCCGATCACTACAATAAGTACAGCTGCCAGAGCCCAGATGGAAATACTCAGCTGTTTGATCAGATTCATCACACTGAATTTTTCACCCTTAGGATAATTTCTCTTTACAGAAATAATATAAGAACCGACCATAAGAGAAGCTGCCAGAAGCGCTCCCGGAATATAACCTGCCAGGAAAAGGCTTCCCACGGAAATGCCGCCTGCTGTAGTAGCATAGATTACCATGTTGTGACTGGGGGGTACCAGCAATCCCTCACAAGAGGAAGTAATGGTTACCGCGGTAGAAAAGTCTCCATCATAGCCCTGGTCAACCATCATTGGAATCAGGATCGAACCCAGAGACGCTGTATCTGCCGCTGCTGAACCGGAAATTCCTCCAAAAAAGTAGGATGCCACAATATTCACCATGGCCATGCCGCCGCGCATCCATCCCACACATGCATTCGCCAGCGCAATCAGCTTTTCCGAAATACCGCCGGATCCCATCAGGCATCCCATTGTAATAAAGAAAGGAACCGCCATCAGACTGAACGAACTGATGCCCTTTACCATCTGCTGACAAATGGTTCCGAACGGAAGTCCCTGTACCCAGAGACAGAGCACGGATGAAAGAGCTACAGCATAGGCAATGGGAAATCGCAGGAATACCATGATAAAAAAACTGCCAAGCAGCACCAAAATTGCAAAATTTTCTGCGCCCATTTCTAAACTCCTTTCTTTACAAAAATACTTTTCACATGGTTATACAAAGATTCCAGTTCAAACACCAGCATCGCCGCTCCCGCCAGAGGGATCGGAAAATACATCCAGAATCTGGATACTTTCGGCATGCTTACATAGCTGCCCTTTGATCCCATACCAGTCGCATAGCTCCATCCAACTGTTATCATAATCACCGCCAGAATCAAAACCGCTACATCTGCCAGAACATCCAGCACCTTAACCAGTTTTTTAGGCAGATAGGTATCCAGTGCGGTCATCCGGATATGAGCTCCTCTGCGAATAGATAATGCAGCAGACAAAACTGCCATATATGACATACAGGTCAATACCACTTCCTCACTCCAGGCCGGATCCGGAATAAAAGATATATACCGTCCCGCAACAGACACGGATGCGATCAGAATATCAGCAATCAAAAGCAGCTTGCACAGCAGCATTACAAAACGATACGCTGCATCATACGCTGGTTTTATTTTGTCAATTTTCTCAAATATTTCTGGCATATCATTTCCCCTTTCTTAAATTTACAGCTCCAAACTTATATCCAATTCTGCAAAGAGGTACAGAGGATATGTGAATTTCCTCTGTACCTCTGCTGTCAGCCTTCCTGTCCGGAATTCACAAAAGCATTATTTTAAGGCAATCAGCTGATCGTAAAGATCTCTGGTCTCAGTGGTAGATGCATCAATAACATCCTTGCAGGCTTCCTGCCATGGAGTTTTATCGTTCACATCAATTACATGGATTCCTTCCGCTTTAATTTCTTCCAGAGTGGCATTTTCCGCATCCTCAGACATCTTATGATTAAAATCAGCAGTCATGGCAGAAGCCTCCATCAGGATATTCTGCTGTTCTTCTGTCAGCTTGTCCCAGGCCTCATCTGTCATAATAACCTCAGAAGCACCCAGCGTATGTCCGTCCAGAATCAGATAAGGCGCTACTTCCGTAAACGCATTTGATTTATAGTTGTTTACCGGGTTTTCCGCGCCATCCACTACGCCTGTCTGAAGAGCGGAGTACAGCTCATTATAAGATACGACTGTCGGATTTGCGCCCAGACCTTCAACCATTCCGTTCATAATCGGGTCGTTGGACACACGCAGCTTCAGTCCTTTTAAATCCTCCAGACCGGAAATCTCCTTTGTGGTAAAGAAATGACGAAAGCCTTCTTCACAATAGAACAGTCCCCTTACGCCTAATCCAATCTCATGAGGCTCAGATAAAAATTCATCTGCCAGATCGCTTTCCGCAAATGCCCAGAAATGATCTCTGTCTCTGAAGGTATACGGCAATGAAAGAAGCACCGATTTTTCACAGCCGTAAGCATTTAAAATAAACGCTGAGATTCGTGACATATCAACTGTACCGTTGCCTCCGAACATCGCATCCACCACATCATTTTCCGATCCAAGCACGCCGCTGGAACGAACATCGATCTTGATCTTTCCTTCAGAAAGTCTTGCCACATTCTCGGCATAGTTCTCTGCCATCTGTCCCATAATGGTATCCGGCGGATTTACCTCCGCATAAACCAGTGTTATCTCAGGCTCTACATTTGAATAGTCATTCCCCTCCTGAGCTTCGGCTTCAGCTTCTCCCTGAGCCTCTGCCTTCTCCTGAGCTGCTTCTGCCGCTGTCGTCGCTGCAGTTGTCGACGGAGCCGGAGATTTAAGGCTGCATCCTGCCATAGAGCATACCAGCACCGCACTCATTGCTACACTTAACCAACGTTTCTTCATGTTTTTCCTCCTCTGAATATGTTCTTCATGTTGCCGTGCACTTTTGATTTTACCCCGTTTTTTTTGTGAAATCGTTTGTGCAATCGTTATCATGTATCTATAAAATAGCACTTTTCCATATTTAAGTCAATAAATGTTATATATTTTTTTGATTTTTATAAATTATGCCCAGTTTTTCATTGAAGATCAGCGTGTTCCATCTGCTTTTGTTGTCTATTTTTTATATTTTTGTTGTGAAATCGTTAACATGACATTTGTTTCATGATTTGTATACCCGCAATAAAGAACTTTCAGAAACCTTACAGCCAAGAAAAAATCCGGCCCGCCTGCCTCTCTGCAGACGAACCGGATAAAAAGGGGAGGATAAGTATTAATTACTTTCTCTTTTGTGTATACTCCTATTATGTTCACTTGTATCTGATTTATTCATAATACTGTCCGAATTTTATAATACAGCAATAAGCACTATTGTCATCAGCACCATACTTACGATAATGGATACTGAATTAACAGCACTGGAAAGACCAAAATCACTTTTCATGGCTGCCGTATAGGGAGGATTCGCCGATGCAACCGGACTGAACGCCAAAACCGCCAGAGCTCTCCTGTATTCTATCCCTACAGGAAGCAGGAAAAAGAATACTGCCGCCAAAACAGCTGACAAGACGCACCGCATACCGATAATTTTTACAATATCCTTGATCTGGCTGCGTTCGCCCGACAGTTCAAATCCAACTCCGATCATCAGCATCGCCATAAATGTATTGCTGCTTCCGATTATTCCCGTAAACGTTGTAATCGGGGACGGAAGCTGAATATGAAGCAGGGAAATCACCGTCATAACCAAATAAGTATCAAACGGCAGTGATTTCAGCAGTTTTTCCCCTATAAGCCGGAAGGATACCTTTCCCTCACCGTATTTGATCATGGAAGCAACTCCGTAGCTTCCCCCCAGGCAGATCAGTGCGTTTCCCGCATCAAACAGACTGGTGGCAACTACTCCTACGGACCCCAGAAAGCTCTGAACAAAGGGCATGGCAAAATTGCCGATATTATATCCGGAAATATTTAATACAGCAAACGCCCGTTTCTCCCTGTCCTTTCCGGCATACAGCAAGGCACCTCCGATCATCATCACAATGCCACCGCCGAATCCCAGCAAACTGATAAAAAGCATAAACGGAGAGATATCCGCACGGGAAAAATTTGAAATAATCGCCGCTGGCAAAGTGATCTTCAGAACAATTTTCGAAATAATATGAAAATCCTCTTTTTTAAAAAAGCCCTTTTCTCTCAGTATAAAGCCCAAAAAAATAATGGCCACAAAGCATGCGGCCCTTATCAATATCTCCGTCATAGTTTTCCTCACATTTCCAATATGCATTCAATCCCTGATCCGCTATTGTACTATAGCAGAAATCTGTTTTTCCAGCAATATACGGGATAGCCAACTTTTAACGGATTTTTTATCTCCTTTTTTCGCTTTTTATCTATAGGGAAAACCCCGGAAAGCCTTGGCTTAACAGTGATAAGGAAGTAATTCACACTTATCCCAGTTGGCTGACAGATCCGGGTGTGCAGCGCATAAGCAAAGAGCGAAAGTATCCTGAAGGACCCTTCCGCTCTTCGCTTCTCAATTCTGATTACTCCGCCCCGTCACGCAGGCGGTTGATTGCTGGCCGCTCCTACAAAAACCAAAGTCAGAGCGATATATCCAGCAAGAACCAATACGATCAGAAACAACAGGACAAGACAAACGATGCGCAGTTTCGGCTTTTCCCGCAAATATCGAAAGGCCAGCACGATTCCTGCCACAGCCAGTGCCAGCAGCAGAACGGCAGTTCCCAGCGTCATACGTTTGTCTCCTTCTTATAGAGGGTATCCTCTACACGCAGCGTATCGACAATAACGGTGAACCAGCGCAGCCCATCCAGGAATTTCTGGCGCAGTTCTCCCACATTCGCATTGCTTTTCCCAAGTTCAAAGAAGTCGCGCCCGGTCTTGACCGCAACGTGCATCTTTCCGTTTCGCAGGAAAGACAGATAGACAGTGCTGCCGCTCTTATCCGCCATGGTGGTAATATATTCCATCATGTGCGGTGTGAGGATATAGTACGCCTCCTGCGGATCATCCGCTCTGACACAGAAGCGTTTGCCAAACTGCTCGTTATCCATCGTGACATTGCTTTTCATCAGTCTGCGGTCTTTTTTGCCCCACTCGGAGATATATACTTCGCCGGCAAGTTCCTTGCCAAAATCACAGGTGAGCCACTGCCCTTTAAATTGCGTATTTCTGCGCTTTTCTGTTTGCCCGTTTTCGTCGGTGAACTCTGACTCGTCGATCAGCTCGATGTCGCCCAGCTCAATGTTCAGCCCATGGTAGACTGCCTTGATATGATCGCTGCCATCGGCGCAGTTATAGGAGAACGGAAACACCATGCTGCCGGGGTTGATTTTGCCCCATGGGTTATACTCCACAGCATCACCCAGCACCTCTTTCAGCACACCGCTGACGACATCGTCGCTGAGGAGCTTTTTGAGCTTGCTGCTGTTCTTTTCCAGCTGGTATCCTCCTACGAACGCAAGCACAAGGAAGAGAATTGCCAGAGGGATCAATCCCGTAATAAAGCAAAGGATCATCACCGCACCGGAGCCGTAAGTCAGAACCTTGGCAATCGCTGCCTTGCTGCGCAGGGATTGGAGCTCGGCCTCCAGCTGTTTGTTTGTCGTCATCTGCTTTTCTTCCATCATCATTTCCTTTTTCAGAACGTCATTTTTATATCTTTGCGCTTACTTGCGTCTGCGGCAAAAAATTCCTTCGGCTTACTCCAAACCCCCCCAGTAAAAAGTGCCTTCATCGCCCCAGACGAGAATGCCATCATCGATGCAGTCCACCCGATACGACGTATCGAAATCATACATAGAATTCGCATAATAGATACCGCCTACATCCATGTCGTAGGTGAAGGTGCCGGTGTCCACTTCCGTACTCTCCGTGTCACCGGATGTGCACTGGTAGTATTCCCAGAAGCCAGAACTGTCGATTATGATGTACGTTTCTGCAAAAAGTCTGTTATCGAGACACCAAACCCCCTCGAGCTCCGAAATACTACGGCCGAGGCAGTGGAAAGAGCCGATCGTGCTGATGTAAAGCTGGGCGCCATCCAGTTCGACGTAACCGTCGTCTACGTCTTCGTCCACGTGGGAGTAGACATAGGTGACATCATCTTCCGGTATATACCAAAAATAACCTTCGTCTATCACATCGCCGTTGGAATAGATCTCCCAGTCTCCCTCCGCATTGATGTCTATGAAATCGAATTGGCTGTCCGTATCGCACAACCAAACGCCTTGGTACACACTGTAATCGTCCTTACTGAGTCCCGAAGCGTCACCGCGCAAACCTTCGTAGGAATCATCCTCGAACTGGACATCGTACGCGGGAACGAGCATCCCGTCATTTTCGCTGTCAATGAGGTCGCCGCTCGCCGTGCGTTCAAAATATATAACATCGCCGGTCTCCTCGTAATACAACGTGATACTAGTCGAATCCACCGACACCACCGTGCCGGCTGTGAAGCCACGTCCCTCATCGTTGATAAGCTCCCATGTCTCATCCTCGCAGATCCTGACCCAGAGATCTTCGCCCACATACTCCCACAGGCCAACGTAATCGCTGATGCCGCCGCTGTTGGTTGTGAGCACGGACAGATCCTCCTGGAACACATAGCGTTCTTCCGGGTCCCAGATCCAAATCAGCGAGGTGCTGTCGCCTGGGCCATAGACAAAGCCAACGCTCACATCGCTCTCTCCATCGCCGTTGATGTCGTCAAAGGAGATGCCGTCAAAATACTCCTGCGCATCGGGGATCGTCATGGGGAAGGACACGCTGTCAAACAGGATCTGCTCCGCTTCATCCCGGTAAAAGGCCGCGCTGTTCTCGTCCACCGTGACCAATACATGCACGCTGCCCTCGCCCTCGTGCGTGATGGTGCCGCTGCCGACTACCACGCCGCTGCTGCGCCAGTCATCGCCCACTGGTTCAACTGGTTCATCTGAACCGCCGCAAGCTACCAGGCTCAGGCAGAGAATTACTGCCAGCAAAAGCGCAAGATGCTTTTTCAAAAGATTCATCATTTTTATCTCCTTCCTTTTATCAATACTATCCGGTAATAATCGTATTCATCGTTCCAGATGATAATACCTTCATCAAATTCTTCTAAAGCGCCGCATACTTTTCCATCATTTCATGTTCGTTTTCTCCTCTCGTTTCATTCAGATATTGGGGGGCTTATGTTTCTGCTCTGCTGTGGACAGTGTTTCATCGCGGCTCAGCTCCACATTGCCAAAGCGGGCAAAAATACCGTTGGTCTCGGCACTGTTCCACACCTGCGGGTCGGCTAGCGGCCGGAAACGAATTTTATCAAGGTGCGG
>JBJENH010000070.1:0-17049 GCA_051880095.1 Bariatricus sp.
GTATTTCCGTCCAGACCCACAATATTTTTCCGATGGGTCATGAGATCTTTTGCTTCAGAATCCATATATCCGAACACGTTGCAGATCATATTCATCTCACGTTTCGCAAGTACGCCTTTGTTGTAGCCTTCCTCGATCTTATCGATAATCTCCTCGGCCATCCGTTCCTGGTCTTCATTATCCGAAAAGACCCTTCTCATTTTCTGAAGTAAACTACTGCCTTCTTCCATAATTATTTCAGTTTCTCCTTTACTATGTATGAAGCATCAGACTGACACACAATGCTTCATCAACTTTTCTCATCAGTTCCCGGTCCACATGGCAGACTAAGTCTTTCAGACGCTGCTTGTCAATCGTTCGTATCTGTTCCAGAAGGACCACAGAATCTTTCACGATCTTGTACTTTCCCGAATCGATTTCAACATGCGTTGGCAGTTTTGCCTTATTCATTCGGGATGTAATGGCTGCACAGATCACAGTCGGGCTGTGTCTGTTTCCTATATCGTTCTGGATGATCAGCACCGGACGGATTCCTCCCTGCTCTGATCCGACCACCGGACTTAAATCTGCATAATAAATATCTCCACGTCTTACCTGCACTTCATTCACTCTCCGATTTCAAGATACAAGAAGTATTCCCATCTTTCGTCAGAAGTATTCCATGCATTCTTTTTCATTCGATTTGTGTACTAGTTAAAATAATCCGTCTGCGCGACCACCTTTCCGCCGCGGATGTACTCACGCGGAACACGTTTATTGATGTCACAGACAAATTCATAGTTGAATCTTCCGGACAGTTCGCTTAATGTTTCAACTGAAAGATATGCCCCTTCGTTTTCACCAATCAGAGTAGCCTTATCCCCGAATTTCACATCGGGAATGTCCGTCACATCAACCATGAACTGGTCCATGCAGACCCTTCCCACGATCGGTGCCTTCTGTCCGTGGATCAGAACATATCCTTTATTGGACAGACTCCTCGGATACCCGTCTCCGTAACCGGCAGGAACGGTCGCGATCCGCATCCTGCGGTCTGCCACGAAGGTTCCTCCATAGCTGACAGCCGTTCCCTTTTCAATCCATTTCAGGTAGGTGATATGGGCAATCCATTCCATCGCCGGTTTCAGTGGTACGGAATCTTTCTTCACCTCTTCGGACGGATACAGTCCGTAAGTGGATATGCCCGCTCTTACAAGATTCAGATTGAATTCAGGCTGATCGATGATCGCTGCACTGTTTGAAACGTGCAGAAACGGAAAACGGATTCCCCTTTTTTCCAGTTCTTCTTTGACCCGGAGATAAGCAGCATACTGTTGAGCTGTAATATCCTTATCCTTCTCATCAGCCCTTGAAAAATGTGTAAATAATCCTTCCAGTTCAACATGCGGCAAATGACTGATCTTCTCGATCTCATTTACACTGTCATCATCCGGTGCAAATCCAAGTCTGCTCATCCCGGTATCGATCTTAATATGAAAGATCGCATTCATGCCAAGTTCCTGTGCCTTCGCCGATGCCAGAGCTGCCAGTTCGCCGTCAAAGGTTGTCATGCGGATCTGATGGCGGATCATCTCTTCCATCTGATCCGGGAAAATGCATCCAAGGCAAAGGATCGGTTTCTTAATTCCGGCTCTCCGAAGCACCATTCCTTCGTCCAGTGTCGCCACTGCATAGCCCCACACATAATCCACATCTTCTAACATGTCTGCAATCGGAACGGCTCCATGTCCGTACCCGTCTGTCTTTACGACAACGATCATCTGTGCATCGTCTTTAATATTTTCATGCATCATCTGCATATTATACATTACTGCATCGAGATCAATCACTGCACGCAGTCTGTTATATGTCTTCATGTTCAGTTTTCCTCCAAAGTTTTAAGTGTCCTGCCAAGAGCCCGGATAAGGTCTTCGGCAAGTACACTGTATGATCCGCATTCTTCTCTCGCCGTATCTCCGGCAAGCCCATGCAGATATACTCCCAGAACAGCCGCATCATAAGGCGAAACGTTCTGGGCCATAATGCCGGCAATCGTTCCTGCCAGCACATCACCGGAACCGGCTTTCGCCATAGCCGCATTTCCGGACGTATTCAGAAATGTCGGATGACCGCTTGCGGCAACCAGCGTCCTGCTGTCTTTCATCGCACAGACGACCTGCATGTTTTCTGCAAATGAACGGAGCAGACCGGTTCTCTGATTCTTAAGCTCTGCGACCGTACATCCCGTAAGTCGTGACATTTCTTTCATATGAGGTGTCAGCACATACTGATCTTTTCTGCGTGCCCATTTGCGTTTCTCCTCGTTGGTAAATTCCGCGAGAAGATTGAGTCCGTCCGCATCAATGACACAAGGCTTCCGGTTCAGTTCCAGTGTCATCTTAAGCAGTTTGCGCGAATACTCTGACATTCCAAGCCCGCAGCCGATGCAGACCACATCCGCCCACTGAAGCAGATCCGGAAGTTCCCGGAAACATTCAAAGGACATCTCGTCATACGTCGTGATCACGGCTTCCGGCAGAAGCTGCTGAAGGATCTGCCTGTTAGATTCTTCTGTGTAGATCCTGACAAGACCGGCACCGACCATGTACGCCGCGTGGGCACTTAAGTAGGCCGCTCCCGACATACCTCTGCTTCCTGCTATAAGAAGGATTCTTCCATAACTTCCCTTATTGGAATCCGGCTTCCGTTCCGGCATCCGCGAAAGGACATCCCGTCTTTCCAGCGTAAAATAAATATCTTCCCGGCCATCAAAGCCCGGATCCGTAATACCGATATCTTTCACCAGAACTTTTCCTGCATACTCACAGCCCGGATAAAAGATCTGTCCCGCCTTACCGTATGCAAATGTAACCGTCAGATCGGCCCGGAACGCGCATCCCAGCACTTCTCCCGTATCCGCAGAAATCCCGGACGGTGTGTCGATCGCCACTTTATATCCCAGATAACGGTTCATCTGTTCAATCACATCCCGGTAATGTCCTTCTATATTCCTGCAAAGGCCAATACCAAATACGGCATCTATAATAACACTATATTCCCTCTCCGGTAAAGTGTTTCCTATAGACACGCCCAGATTTTCCAAAATCTGCATCTGCTGCTTCGTCTCTTCACTCCTGGATTCAGGTTTCCCGACAAAACAGACATCGACCCGGTGCCCTTCCCCGGCAAGCAGTCTTGCCACTGCAAATCCGTCTCCTCCGTTGTTGCCGGAGCCGCAGACCACCAGTGCGTAAGACAGATCGACATGTTCTTCCTTCATCCCCGCCACACACTGGAGCGCCGCGCGCTCCATCAGGACCAGCGAAGGGATGCCGACCTCATGGATCATTCTGCCGTCCGCCGCTTTCATCTGTTCCGCCGTCAAAATATATCTCATAATCTCACCTTCCAATACGCAATAAAGAGTCCCGCCGCCGGAACTCTTCCCTCATTACGCCGATTCATGCAGAATGTGCCAGCGGCACATTCTGTCTAATTATGAATTATCTGCATGTTCCATATTATAACGTGTTACATTGTATGAAAGTCTCATCAGACTCTCCGATAAATGCACGTTCTCTACAATAACATTGTCCGGAAGATTCAAATCCGTGTGTGCAAAATTCCAGATTGCCCTTACACCGTTATCTACCAGAACATTTGCAACATCTATGGCTCTCGCCTTCGGAATCGCAAGCACTCCGATTTCAATATCATTCTTCTGAATGAACTCGCTCAGCTCATCCATCATCCTGATTTCCACACCGCGGATCGTAATTCCCACAAGTCGTGGATTCACGTCAAATAACCCTTTTAAAACAAATCCTCTTTTTTCAAATGCCGCATAATTAGCCAATGCCTGTCCAAGATTACCTGCACCAATGATCACCATGTTATGCTGTCTGTCCAGTCCCAGAATTTTTCCGATTTCCGTATATAAGTATTTCACATTATATCCGTATCCCTGTTGTCCAAATCCACCAAAATTATTTAGGTCCTGACGAATCTGGGATGCAGTAACTTTCATTCTCTTGCTCAAATCGTTGGAGGAAATTCGTTCTACACCATGCTCCAGCAATTCGCCAAGATAACGATAGTATCTCGGAAGTCTTCTGATTACTGCCTGAGATATTTCTCTTTCTTCCACCTGACATCCACCTTCCATTCTTTTTCTAAATTTCATTATATAAAAATGACATAAAAAAGTCAAACTTAATAGTTGTTTTTTATTGTATTTCCGATATAATGAGGTAGACAGTACCTATTTCTACAGTATAAGGAGGTTTGAAAATGATACTGGCATGCCACAATTTAACAAAATCCTTCGGGGAGCAGGTCATTGTAAATAAAGGCTCCTTTCATATAGAAGACCGTGAGAAAGCCGCGCTGGTCGGTCTGAATGGCGCCGGGAAATCCACCATTCTGAAAATGATCGTCGGAGAACTGAAAAGTGATGACGGCGACGTGGTCCTGACCAAAGGGAAAACGATGGGATATCTCGCCCAGCACCAGGATCTGATGAGCGGGAACACCATTTACGAAGAAGTCCGCACAGCCAAATCCGATATTATCGAGATGGAGCGTCAGATCCGCGCACTGGAACTGGAGATCAGTACCTTGACCGGAGAGGCACTGGAAACGAAGCTGGACAGCTATCACCGCCTGACCGCTGCATTTGAGCGCGCGGACGGTTATTCTTATAAAAGTGAACTTGTCGGCGTATTAAAAGGTCTCGGATTTACCGAAGACGAATTTCAGAAGCCGGTGGACGCCCTGTCCGGAGGCCAGAAGACCCGTGTTTCGCTCGGAAAACTTCTGCTTACGAAGCCGGATATCTTACTTCTGGACGAGCCTACCAACCATTTGGATATGAATTCCATTGCATGGCTTGAGAACTACCTTCTAAATTATTCCGGTGCCGTGCTCATCGTCTCCCATGACCGTTATTTTCTGAACCGCGTCGTCACAAAAGTTCTGGAAATTGAAAGCGGCACACTGATGACATATATGGGAAATTACTCGGATTACGCCCAGAAGAAGCAGCAGCTTCGGGACGCAAGGCTGAAAGAATATCTGAATCAGCAGCGGGAAATCAAGCATCAGGAGGCTGTCATTGAAAAGCTCCGTTCTTTCAACCGTGAGAAATCGATCCGCCGTGCGGAAAGCCGGGAAAAGATGCTGAATAAGATCACACCGGTTGAAAAACCCATTGAGCTGAATACCGATATTCATCTGAAACTCGAACCGTCCTGTGTGAGTGGAAACGACGTGCTCCGCGTCGAGGGCCTAGGAAAATCCTTTCCTCCCCAGAACCTGTTTCATGATGTCAGCTTTGAGATCAAGCGGGGCGAACATGTGGCCATCGTAGGTGATAACGGAACCGGTAAGACAACACTGCTTAAGATTCTGAACAATGTGATTGTAGCGGATACGGGAAGCTTTACACTGGGAACCAATGTACATATCGGTTACTATGATCAGGAGCATCACGTACTCCATATGGAAAAAACGATATTTGAAGAGATCTCTGACGATTATCCTACACTTACGAATACACAGATCCGGAATGTACTTGCAGCATTTTTATTTACCGGCGATGATGTTTTCAAGATGATCGGTGATCTGAGCGGCGGCGAACGCGGACGTGTGTCTCTTGCAAAGCTGATGCTCTCCGAGGCGAACTTCCTGATTCTGGACGAGCCCACAAACCACCTGGACATCGCTTCAAAAGAAATTCTGGAAAACGCGCTGAATGATTACACCGGAACCGTGCTCTATGTATCCCATGACCGTTATTTCATCAACCAGACTGCTACACGGATTCTTGATCTTGTGAACCATACCTTTGTGAACTATATCGGGAATTATGATTACTATCTTGAGAAGCGTGAAGAACTCACGAATGCATATGCAGGCGGCAGTACTGCAGACAAACACGTCTCTGCCGAGGACACTTCTTCGATCTCCCAGTCCAAGATGAGCTGGCAGGAACAGAAGGAAGAACAGGCCAAGATTCGTAAGAGGCAGAATGATCTGAAAAAGACGGAAGAACGAATCACACGGCTGGAAGATAGAAACCAGGAAATCGATACGCTTCTAATGCAGGAAGATGTCTATACCAATTCCGTCCGGTGTCAGGAACTTGCCAAAGAAAAGGCTGCTAACGAAGAAGAACTGGAAGAACTCTATGAAAAATGGGAAGAGCTGGCAGAATAAATAGTTTCAAAAAACGCGCCCCCGAGGGCGCGTTTTTCTGTCTTTCTTTATAATCTCTCGGCAATCGCTTTGATAAAGTCTACACTGTTCAATACCGTCGGATTCGGAAGTGTTGTGATCAGTGCAAGGTCTTTTGTCATCTTTCCGCTTTCGATCGTGTCGATTGTTGCCTTTTCAAGCTTATCGGCAAAATCCATCAACTCCTGATTTCCATCCATCTCGCCGCGTTTTCTGAGGGCCCCTGTCCAGGCAAAAATCGTTGCCACGGAGTTGGTTGACGTCTCTTCCCCTTTCAGGTGTTTGTAATAGTGACGCTGAACCGTTCCATGTGCCGCCTCGTATTCGTAGTATCCTTCCGGAGATACCAGAACGGAAGTCATCATAGCCAATGAACCGAATGCAGAGGAAACCATGTCGCTCATCACATCACCGTCATAATTCTTACATGCCCAGATGTATCCGCCTTCTGACTTCATCACTCGTGCAACGGCATCGTCGATCAGTGTATAGAAATATACGATTCCGGCTTCTTCAAACTTCTCTTTGTATTCTGCATCAAAGATTTCCTGGAAAATATCTTTGAACGTATGATCATATTTCTTGGAGATTGTGTCTTTTGTTGCAAACCAGAGATCCTGCTTCGTATCCAGTGCATAGTTAAAGCAGCTTCTCGCAAAACTTTCGATTGACTGATTAATGTTATGCATGCCCTGAACGATTCCTGCTCCTGCAAAATTATGCACCAGTTCTCTCGTCTCAGATCCGTCTTCTGCGGTATAGACGAGTTCTACCTTTCCGGCTCCCGGGATCTTCATCTCAGATCCTTTGTACACATCCCCGTAAGCATGTCTTGCAATCGTGATTGGTTTCTTCCAGTTCTTGACGCAAGGTTCGATTCCTTTCACAACGATTGGTGCACGAAATACCGTACCGTCAAGAATCGCACGAATGGTTCCGTTCGGGCTCTTCCACATCTCTTTCAGATTATACTCTTTCACGCGGGCTGCGTTCGGAGTGATCGTAGCGCATTTGACTGCAACTTTATATTTTTTCGTTGCGATCGCAGAATCCACAGTTACCTGATCGTTTGTTGCATCTCTGTGTTCCAGGCCCAAATCATAATATTCTGTCTTCAAGTCTATGTACGGAAGAAGAAGGTGCTCTTTAATCATCTTCCACAGGATCCTCGTCATCTCATCTCCGTCCATCTCAACAATTGGTGTCGTCATCTGAATCTTGCTCATGCTTACTCTTCCTTTCTTTTTGCCTGTTATTCCTGCTCAATATGAAGATTCTCCATAACATTCAGGATGTGAATATGCGCCAGTTCTTCAGCACGCTGTGCATCTCCGGCCCGAAGTGCATCCAGGATTTCGCGATGCTCTTTGAGCGATTTTCTTGCCCTGTCTTCTCTCTTCACAGACCTCTTTCTCGCCACTTGGACATACTTGTGAAAATCAGAAAGAATGTGTCTGAGTATCCGGCTCTGACTCGCATCATAAAGAACCTCATGAAATTTGCCGTCAAGTTCCGCAAGCTGTTCTGTATTTCCACGTTCCAGATGGTATTCTGTGAGAAGCAGGACCTCTTCCATATCCTGGATCTGCTCCTTAGAAACATGTTCAGCCGCCCAGCGTGCACATAAGCCTTCCAGCATAGACCGTGTCATATAGATATCATGTACATCCTTTTCAGTGATACCCGTCACATAAGCTCCCTTATTCGGGATAATATGAACCAGACCCTCCAGCTCAAGCTGACGAAGTGCTTCTCTGACCGGCGTCCTGCTGACTCCAAGTTCTTTGCCCAGCGTCGCCTCTCGTAATTCTTCATTTTCCTTAAATTTTCCTTTCAGAATATCCTCGCGGATCTCCTGAAAAACCTGTCCCCTCAGTGAATAATTGTCCATGATTCTGCTCCTGAAAACTATATTTTTGTTGGGGTCAATCATAAAATCTGACCCAAGTAAACCTGGCTCATTTTTGTATCATTGTATACAATGATACATTTATTGTCAATAGGCTAATTTACTTTTTTAAGCTACATCCGCTTTTCATACTTCATCAATGTTTTGATGTATTTTACAAGCTGCTGATATCGCATTTCCATCGTCTGTGCATTTTCTGTAAAATCCATACTCTGTGCAGCAGCGGAAAGGAATTCGTCTGTGAGTTCTGTTTTGTATTTCTGAAGGAACCGCAGTTTCTCTTCGTTGCTGTCAAGATCAAGAAACCGGATGATCAGACTCTGTTCTTCTTCATCTGATACGGCCGTCTCTTCTTCCAGTTCAAAACGGTACTCCTGTACTACATCCGGGAATTTTCTTTTATCGACCTGTTCCAGAAACATATCAAGCGGTCTTGCAAAAACCGGGTGTTCTCCATAAAGCCCCTCGTAGACAACAAGCTCTTCTTCCCGTTCTGTATGTCTGGCGATCGCAAGGATACGATAGCGATTCCCTTTAAAATGTCTGTAACACTCACCGACTTTCGGCATTCTGCCATTTTTCATGATCATCATCCCTCATCTAGTAAAGTTTGGCACTGATGGTTTTCGGTCGGAATCCTTCTTTCTCCAATGCCTGAATAATCCTGTTTTTGTGTTCCGTTCCGAATGCTTCCATAGTAACCCTGAGTTCAACAGCCGCATTACGGTTGATGCTGACAAACTGATTATGCTCCAGTTTGATAACATTTCCCTGCTCATCCGCGATTGTTTTCGCAACGCGCACCAGTTCACCCGGTTTATCCGGAAGAAGAACGGAAACAGAGAAAATACGGTCTCTCTGGATCAGTCCGTGCTGTACGACCGATGACATGGTGATGACGTCCATATTACCGCCGCTTAAGATACAAACGACTTTTTTGCCGGTCAGATCCATCTGTTTCAAAGCCGCTACGGACAGAAGTCCGGAGTTCTCAACGACCATTTTATGATTTTCTACCATATCAAGGAATGCACCGACAAGCTCATCATCCTCAACTGTAAGGATATCGTCTACATTCTCCATAACATACTGAAGTGTCTTCTCACCGACTGTTTTTACAGCAGTACCGTCTGCGATCGTGTTGGCGCTCGGAAGGGTCACAACATGTCCTGCCTCTACGGCCGCTTTCATACTGGCTGCCGCTGCCGGTTCCACACCGATCACTTTGATCTTCGGATTCAACATTTTCGCAAGTGTGGAAATACCCGTGATCAGTCCGCCTCCTCCGATCGGTACAAAGATATAATCTACAGTCGGAAGTTCCTGCACGATCTCCATCGCGATCGTTCCCTGTCCGGTTGCAACATCAAGATCATCAAAAGGATGAACGAAGGTATATCCATATTCTTCCGCCAATTCATACGCTTTTGCACATGCATCATCATAGACATCTCCGTGAAGCACTACTTCCGCCCCGTAGCCTTTAGTGCGGTTGACCTTGATGAGTGGAGTAACGGTCGGCATAACGATTGTTGCCTTACATCCAAACGCCTTTGCCGCGTATGCCACACCCTGTGCATGGTTTCCTGCGGATGCAGCAATCAGTCCCCTGGATCTCTCCTCTTCGGAAAGTGTGCTGATTTTGTAATAAGCACCCCTGAGTTTATAAGCACCGGTATACTGCATGTTTTCCGGTTTCAGATATACCTTGCCTCCGGTCTGGGCGCTGAGATGTTCACTGTAAACCAGTTTGGTCGGTTTTGTGACTCGTTTTACAATTTCACTTGCTTCTTCAAATTTCTCTAACGTTAACATGTCTCTTCTCCTTCTTCTGTCGTAAATAAAGCGTTTACAAACTGATCCGAATCGAATTTCTGCAGATCGTCGATGGTTTCACCCACTCCGATATATTTCACAGGAATTCCAAGTTCTGCCTGAATAGCTACGGCAATTCCTCCTTTTGCGGTACCGTCCATCTTCGTCAGAATGATACCGGTAATGTCTGCAACCTCACTGAATTCTTTTGCCTGAGCAAGTGCATTCTGACCGGTCGTTCCATCCAGTACGACCAGCGTCTCTCTGTACGCTTCCGGATACTCCCTCTCCAGCACACGGTTGATTTTCTTCAGCTCTTCCATCAGATTCTTTTTATTGTGAAGTCTTCCTGCCGTATCGCACAGCAGTACATCTGCCTTTCTAGCCTTAGCTGCCTGTACCGCATCATAAACGATCGCCGCCGGGTCTGCTCCTTCCTGCCCGCCGATCAAATCAGCCCCGGAACGGTTTGCCCATTCTTTCAGCTGTTCACCGGCTGCCGCGCGGAATGTATCTGCCGCTGCAAGGACTACTTTTTTGCCCTGATCTCTCAGTTTCCCTGCGAGCTTTCCAATGGTCGTGGTTTTGCCCACACCATTTACACCGATCACCAGCACGACTGAGGTTCTGTCTTCGAATTCATAAGCCGTTTCACCCACATACATCTGTTCTTTGATGCTGTCGATCAGAAGCTGCTTGCACGCGATCGGCTCTTTGATATGCTGTTCTTTTACTTTCTTGCGCAGATCTTCAAGAATCGCATAGGTGGCCTTCACACCCAGATCTCCCATGATCAGGATTTCTTCCAGCTCTTCATAAAAGTCTTCGTCTATATTGGTAAATCCATGGAAAATACTGTCAATTCCCGATACAATATTATTTCTGGTCTTTGTAAGTCCGGACACAAGCCGTTTAAAAAATCCCATTTTCTCTTCAGCCATATAATGCCTCCCATTTCTACTGATCCAGTTCATTTTCCAGGAGGTCGACGGACACAAGCGTGGACACGCCCTTCTCCTGCATAGTAATACCGTAGAGACGGTCTGCCGCCGTCATCGTACCTCTTCGATGTGTGATGACAATGAACTGTGTATATTTTGTAAGTTTATGTAAATACTGTGCAAATCTGGTGACGTTGGAATCATCCAGGGCCGCTTCGATCTCGTCAAGAAGACAGAAAGGAGACGGCTTCAGATTCTGGATTGCAAAGAGCAGAGCAATGGCAGTCAGCGCCTTCTCTCCACCGGAAAGCTGCATCATGTTCTGAAGTTTTTTTCCCGGAGGCTGCGCGATGATCCGGATACCGGCTTCCAGGACATCCTCATCCTCCATCAGTTCCAGTGTTCCTTTTCCACCTCCAAAAAGTTCTTTAAATACCTGATTGAACTCCTGCGCGATCCGCCCGAACTGTTCTGTAAACTGTTTTCTCATTGCCTCATCCAGTTCCTCGATGATTTTCGTCAGTGTTGCCTCCGCTTCCACCAAATCGTCATGCTGGCCTTTCAGGAATTCGTAACGTTCCGCCAGATTCTTAAAATCCTCGATCGCATTGACATTGACCGATCCCAGCGCTTTGATTTCCGCCTTCAGTTCCTGAATCCGTTTCTTCATCATCGACAGATCCGTCAGATTCTCATCCCGTATCTCAAGGGCACGGTTGTAAGTAAGTTCATACTCTTCCCACATATAATTGATCTGTTTTTCGGACGCTTCCTCGTAGCCTGCCTTCCGGCTGTCCAGACGGAATACTTCTTTATCCAGCTCTGCCATGTGTTTGGAAAGCTCATCCCGCTTCCCGAGGAAGGCTTTATTCTTCTGATTCAGCTTTTCACGTTCTTCACGGGATTCTTCTATCTGGGTATTTAATTCCACAAAAAGTTCTCCGGAATCTTCGATGGTCCTGCGGATATCTGCTATCTGCTTTTCCTTCTCTTCAATTTCACCGAAATTATCCCCTTTGCTGGCATCCAGAGCAGCAAGCTCTTCCTCAAATTTTGCTATTTCTTCGTTGATACGATTGAAATTTTCTTCAATAAATGCATTTTTCTGTTCCAGCGCAGCATTTGCCAGATGAATCGTTTCATTTTTCTGTACGGCGGTACTTTCCTGTGCCCGGTCTTTTTCCAACCGTATCTGCAGTTCATCCACTTTCGCAGAAAGTTCTTTTTCCAGCTGTTCACTGGTTTCCAGTTCTACCTGAATGGATTCCTGGTTATCTTCGATCTCATGCACACGGCGTTCCAGTTCTTCCCTCTCTTTGTGCATGCCCTCTGTATTTTCCCGGGTATATCTCTGCTTCGCATCCACCTGATCCAGATTCATCTTCGCAGTGTTCTGTTCCACATAATCTTTCTGCAGGCTCTGTTGTATTTCTTCCACTTTTGCATAAAGCTGTGCACGCTTGGAACGAAGCGCATCCACTTCTGCCTGCGCTTCCTTCATATCCTTCTCAAGGAGACGAACTGTTTTCTCAAATTCTTCGATCTCACGCCTTCTGCTGAGCAGGTTGCTGCTGTTCTTAAATGCACCTCCGCTCATGGCACCGCCCGGGTTCATGAGCTCTCCTTCCAGCGTTACGATCCGCAAAGACTGCTGATATTTTCTGGCAAGCGCAATTCCTGTATCGATATGATCCACAACAAGTGTCCTTCCCAGAAGATGTGCAGAAAGCTTCTCAAATCTCGGTTCCACGCTGACCAGCGTATCTGCGGTTCCGATCACGCCTTTTTCCTTTAACACTTCCGGTCTGCCGATCCCCTGCCCCGGCCGGATTGCAGTCAGCGGCAGGAACGTAGCGCGTCCGAATTTATTTTTCTTCAGATAACCAATCATCTCTTTGGCGGTCTCTTCATCCGATGTTACAATATTCTGGATACTTCCGCCAAGAGCCGTCTCGATGGCAATCTCATATTTCTTCTCAACTTTAATAATGTCCGCAACGACTCCGACCAGTCCCGGAACGCTGCTCTTTTTCTCCATAACTTTGCGAATACTGTTGCCATATCCATCATAGCGCTCTGTGATATTCTTCAGGGACTCCAACCTGGACTGTTCCCTGTGAAATGCAGTCTGCCCAATCCGGAGTTTTTCATTCTTCTGGGCAATTTCTTTCTGCAGTTTCTCGATATCGGCTTCATAAGCCTTCACTTTATCGACAGAATCCACGATTTTTTTGGAAATCTGTCTCAGTTTCTCTTCAAACACTCTGCGTTCATCACGGTGACGCTGAGCATCACTCTCTGCTTCCACCAGACGTTTATAAAGCTGCGCTCTCTGAACCTTGATCTGTTCCAGCATCGTGTCGAAATGCTGTAATTTTGCTTTCGTAGAAGCACGGATATTCAGAACCTCCATGATTTCGTTCTGATGACGCTCAATCTGCGCCGTACTTTCGGCGATCTGAGACTGCACGGCAACAAGAGCGGCGCCGGCTTCTTTCTGTCTCGCCTCTTCCACTGAAAGTTTCTCTGTGATTTCTCTGCGCTCATGTTCCAGAGTCTCTTTCTGTTTCCTTCTTTCTTCCAGCTCCAGATCAATGGTTCTGGCCCGCTTTTCGTAGTGTTCATCGTTCATACGGGCACTCTTGATCTGCTCCTTGAGAAGCTCGATCTGTCCTTCCAGCTGCTGTTTCAGGAGGGTCGTCTCATTCAGCTGGCTTTTTGCCTTCTCAATCGACGCATCGATCTCATCCACCTGATTCTCGATACGTTCGTATTCTGTTTTCATATCCGCATATTGCCGGTTAGCTTCATCCAGCTCGTCCTTCGTGATCGCAAGCTTCTGATCAACATCCCTCATCTGTTCTTTCAGACGCGTTGTCTCCAAAAGGAACATATTGATGTCGTACCGCTTCAGTTCTTCCTTCTTCTTCAGATAGATTTTCGCGGTCTCTGCCTGTTTCTTGAGGGGGCCGAACTGCTTCTCCAGCTCTCCCAAAATATCGTTGACTCGAACCAGATTCTGCTGTTCTTCCTCCAACTTCTTGAGGGACATATTTTTCCGTCTTTTAAACTTCACGATACCGGCCGCTTCATCAAAAAGCTCCCTGCGTTCCTCAGGTTTACCATTGAGGATCTTGTCGATCTGTCCCTGTCCGATGATCGAGTAACCTTCTTTTCCGATACCCGTATCATAGAACATCTCGTTGATATCTTTAAGACGGCAGGCGCTTCCGTTGATCAGATACTCACTTTCCCCGGAGCGGTACAGCTTTCTCGTGACCTTGACTTCCTCAAAGTCCACCGGAAGCTTGTGATCCGAATTATCCAGTGTAATGGCAACCGACGCATAACTGAGTGGTTTCCTGTTCTCTGTTCCCGAGAAAATGACGTCCTGCATGCTGCCTCCGCGAAGCTGTTTGACGCGCTGTTCTCCCAGAACCCATCTGACAGCATCAGACACGTTGCTCTTGCCACTCCCGTTCGGGCCCACGATTCCGGTAATCCCGTTATGAAATTCAAATACGATCTTATTCGCAAACGATTTGAATCCCTGTATCTCTATACTTTTTAAATACATGCTTCACCTGCTATGCCTTTCTGTCTTTCAGTTTCAGAATCGCCTGATAAGCAGCCTCCTGTTCCGCGGCCTTCTTGGTGCGGCCGATTCCCTGCCCGTAACTCGTATCTCCGATCCTTACCTCCACCTGGAAGGATTTATTGTGATCCGGCCCCACCTCGCCTACAAGATGGTAATTGATTCCTTTCTCCGAATTTCCCTGGACAAGCTCCTGCAGGATAGTCTTGCTATCATAAAAGAGCCTTTTCCCTTCCAGATCATTCAAAACATGGTTCAAAATAAACTCTTTTGCATTAGCAAAACCACCATCCAAATATATGGCACCAATCAATGCCTCCAGCGCATCCGAAGTAATCGAATCCCTCTTTCTTCCCCCGGTTGCATCTTCTCCCTTGCCCAGCAGAAGGAAATCCCCAAGATCCAGGTCACGCGCGCAGAATGCGAGTGCCTTTTCACATACCATACTGGCTCTGAGCTTCGTCAGTTCCCCCTCCGGCATCGTCGGATTCCCGAAAAAGAGATATTCGCTTGAGACCAGTTCCAATATTGCATCTCCGAGAAATTCCAGCCGTTCGTTGCAGTCCGCCTTCTTCAGCCGCTTTTCATTCACATAAGAGCTGTGCGTCATCGCATGTCTCAGAAGGCCTTCATTGGCGAAATTGTAACCGATTTTGTTCTCCAATTCTTTTAAATCTCTGCTCATAGTATCCTCGTTCTAAAAGAAAAAGCCCTTTTACGGGCTTTTCCTTTATTATGCCTAATTAATTGCGTTTTTAATCTGCTCAACTGCATCACCGACAGTTGCAATCTTCTCCGCATCCTCGTTATCAATTTCAATATCAAAAGTATCTTCAATTCCCATAATAATCTGGAAAATATCCAAGGAATCAGCTCCCAGATCGTCCACAAATGTTGTGTCCGGAGTAATCGTATCCGGGTTGCATCCTAATACATCGGCGATAATTTCTTTTAATTTCTCAAATTCCATAACTGTTGCCCTTTCTTTCCTTACATATTAGCCGGTTCTTCACCAGCCTGAATACATTCTTTGATTTTTTCATTGATACGTTGTTCCTTAAATGTCACGCACTGTAAAATGGAATTACAGACTTCCTTGGAAGTGGAACTTCCATGCGTCTTCACAACCAGCCCGTTAAGACCAAGCAGCGGTGCTCCTCCATATTCACTGGAATCAAAATCCTTCATCGTAGATTTCAGTGCCGGCTTCACCAGAAGTGCGCCAATTTTGCTGCGGAGGCTCGTCATCATTCCTTTCTTCATCTTACTGATCAGAACAGCTCCGACTCCTTCATACAGTTTCAGAATGACATTCCCGACGAACGCCTCACAGACGATCACATCAGCCTGACCGTGCGGAATTTCTCTTGCTTCAATACTTCCCGTGAAATTGATATCCCTGCATTCCTTCAAAAGCGGAAATGTCTCCTTCACCAACGCATTCCCCTTTTCCTCTTCCGCACCGATATTCACAATTCCGACCTTTGGATTCTTGACACCCATTACATGTTCCATGTAAATGGAACCCATTTTCGCAAACTGAACCAGATGCGATGGTCTTGCATCCACATTCGCTCCGCAGTCGATCAGAAGAGCAAATCCCTTCTCCGTCGGAATCAGCGGTGCGAGCGGCGGTCTTTCGACCCCTTTGATACGTCCTACCAGAAGCTGTCCTCCTGCCAGTACTGCTCCGGAACTTCCTGCAGAAACAAACGCATCTGCTTTGTTCTCCTTCACAAGCTTCAGCCCGACCACTATGGATGAGTCTTTCTTCCTGCGGATTGCCATAACCGGCGGCTCCGCGGTCTCGATCACCTCCGTCGTATTTACGATGGTGATCTGTTCTTTGTTGTAAGTATATCCGGCAAGTTCGTCTGCTATGACTTCTTCTTTTCCTGTCAGAATTACCTGAATATCATCGCGCTTCTGCACAGCTTCGACCGCACCCTTGATGATCTCCTTCGGTGCATTGTCTCCACCCATCGCGTCCACTGCGATCTTCGTCATTTCCTTCATACTGTTACCTCCTGACATATCTTAACCGGTGTAAAGCCCGGTTCTGATATGCTTTACAACTAAAAACTATAATACTAAACATTGTTCTAAAAATCAATAGAATTGTGAAAGGATATCCGAGACTTGCGTCCGTTTTTTTATGGATATGCGATCCCCATTCTGGTTCCCAGCGTGACAACGGCAGCATGCGGCGAATAATTTCCAAACAGATTTGCCACTGCCTGGGCATCATTCGTGATGCATACTTTCACTTCCCTGCTCAACAGATCCGAAAGTTCTTTTTCCAGATATTCCCCGTAAAAATCCGCCAGAAGCCTCAGACTTCTATAATATCCTCTGTCCGCGATCTTCCCGTCAAGAAGATTATTGGCTATGCAGATACTGACCTCGCAGCTATGGGAATCCTCCCCGAATTCTTCCATTGTCTCGCAGATGGTCTCTGTGATCACTCTATGAATATATTCTGCGGTTTCGATCGTATCCGGCATGTTGCTGAAATCCCGATGAAGCCGGTTTGACAGTTCAGTCAATTCATAATCCACTCCCTGCCGAACAGCCCT
>JBJENH010000071.1:0-2962 GCA_051880095.1 Bariatricus sp.
AATGACTTAGGAAAGTTCTAAGTCCAGGGCTCAAAAATCCAGAGCCCGATCATACTTTCAAGCCCTGGATTTAGTACTTTCCGTTTGAACCAAGTCACGCATGCGTACCTTTTATGCAGTTTTTAATGGTTCGGTGACTACTTGGATTACAGCATTTTTTGTTCCGAAAAAGCCTGCGGAGCTACTTTATTGGAGAAAATCGACCTTGCCGGGCATGCCAAACAGACCGTCCACACAGGCGGCCTATAACAAAAAACATATTAAGCTGCGGATCTGGACGGTGGGTGCATTCCCCGGATGTTTATCATCAGGTGTCTGCAGACAGGGCATTGGCAAATATTCACGCCATAAAGCAGGAGCATAAGGTCTGCTATCCCCTTCCCCTTTACCGGGTTTCCGGAATAAATGGTTCCACGAAGTCTGTGGATATGCTTCAGCGCCTTTGTTTTGCGACAGTTCGAGAGATATCCGCTGAACCTGACCCGGTGAAAGCCCTTTGGCAGCACATGCTGCAGGAAAAGGCGGATGAATTCTTCACCGGATACTGTTTTGGTTTTCTTTTTGCTGCTGTCGGAATAATCTGTGTATTGGAAAGAGACTTCCTTTTCAGAAATGCTTTCGATACGGCTGTTGCTGATCGCTGTACGGTAGGCATAACGGGCAAGGTATTCCATGGCGTTGCCATTTCCGTTAAAAGTTTCTTTTATAAAGGGACGCCACTTTTTGGAGTAAAGGGTGTCGATCAATTCCTGCCAGTTATAACGGTTGCGGAGTGGTCCACATATCCCGGTAAGGGAAAGTTTTCCGGAACGGTAGTACTTTTCCAGTGCATCCAGGTATTTTCCCCGGAACATTTTTGCAATTACCTCTTCCGGGATGATGAACCCTTTATGCTTGGTTTCAATAAAGTTACCGGAAGGGGTAATGCCGCCGCCGGATAAGGCAATGTGGAGATGCGGGTGAAAATTGAGCTGCTGGCCCCAGGTGTGTAGTACCGATACGATTCCGGGAGTGGCCCCCATATACTGCTTATCTCTGCAAAGTGTGGTCAGGGTATCGGATGCGCAGGAAAACAAGAGGCCGTACAGAAGCTTCTGGTTTACATATATGAGTTCGTTGAGCTCATGGGGAACGGTGAAGATGACATGGTAGTAGGCGATCCCTTCGATCAGTTCAGCCTCACGCTCCATGACCCACTTTTTCTCCAGTGGAGCCTGGCAGCAGGGACAGTCACGGCTGTTGCAGGAAACAGCGTGGATTTCCGTATGGCCGCATTCTTTACAATAACTGATGTTGTAACCGAGAGATCCTGATTTACAGTTCCTGATACAGTTAGCAGCTTTTGCCTGCTGTCCATTTACAGGATGGAGCCTGGAGTAACCGGGATAAAACTTCTGGAAGATCTCCCGGAGAGGATATTGCACAGCAACGCCTGTGGAAGGATCAAAGATCATAGGGACTGGTCACGCTCCTTCCATTGCCGATACCAAGGGTGAGGTATACCGTGGTACTGGAGATGGATTTGTGCCCCATAGCCTCTTTGATCGTCATGAGGTCCGTACCTGCTTCATAAAGGTGGAGCCCAAAGCTGTGTCGGAGAGTATGGCAGTTGAAGCCGCGTCCCTTCCAGCCGAGGGAGGCATACTGCCGGATCAGTTCATTGTAAATGGACTGGGAAGAAATATGGCAGCCAGGCTTTTGCCCTGGGAAAAGCCAGTCATCTTTCGTAGCAGATGCGTGCTCCAGCCGGATATATTGCTTCAGGATAGGGACAACACGGTCAGCGAGGACGGCATAGCGGTCAGAACGGTTCTTGCTTCTGGAAATATAGATATGTTTCTTAGCAAGAAAGATATCCCCACAATGAAGACGGCAGAGTTCGCTGACCCTGATACCGGAAGAATACAAAAGTGCAATCTCCGCTTTATGTTTGATATTTGTAAAGGAATCGATCAGCTGATTGACTTCTGAAACGGTAAGGAAAGATGGAAGAGGCTCATCATAATGGAGATAAGGAACTTCCCGGATGTCCCAGTCTTTGTGAAGGACATAGATAAAAAAGTCCCGCAGCTGAGCAATATAAACATTGATAGTCCGTGGGTTCAAATGTTTCACGTTTTTGAGATACCGGCAGAAAGAACGTATCTCTTGCCAGGAAACATCTGTGACAGGTTTTCCGTCAAGATCAGAAGCAACCCAGTCAAGGAAGATCCTGAGATAGGAAATATAAGTAGCGATGGTGCCATCCGCAAGTTCGCGGAAAGAAAGGATATCGGAATGTTTTTGGATGTACTCGTTATGATTCATGGCATAAGCCCTCCTGTAAGAAAGATGGATGGAAAAATGGAAAAATTTTTACAGGAGGTGAACGAATTACCTTGAAAAAAACTGAAAAAGACCGTATACTCATGATTGTAGGTAGCCCTACGGAATGAGAGCACGTGTCGCCAAACAAGGTACTCATCCGTGGGGCTTTTCCTTTCCTAAGATGAGTTAATTGTAAAATAAAAACTCTGCCAACACAATGACAGAGTTGAAAAACTATAGAAACTATAGAAAGGCTATCACGCAGCATGCGTGATTTGGTTCAAATACAGTAAGTTATGGTGCTATCGGTTTAGTTAATCTGAATGAAGATGATAAAATAATTGTTCCTGTATTAGAAAATAATGATTTACTTGAGGGAAGTTTTTATGTAGAGGCAAAAGAGCCGGGAACAATCGATTTTTATACATCTTATCAATCGGAGGAACTTGATAAGTACAGAGCTAAATGGACTTTGAATTTAGATAAGTTTGAGGATGCTATTAATGCAGGATACTTGCCAAGAGATAAAGCGGAAGCTCTTATAGATGCATTTAAAAACGCAGAAAGTTCAACGGATTCAGGAACATCTGTATATGGTTCAATTATTAATATAACAGGTATAAGTGAAGATGAATTGATACAAACATTTACCTGG
>JBJENH010000072.1:0-2894 GCA_051880095.1 Bariatricus sp.
CAAATACGGCCTCCAGATTGTTGATGGCGTTTTTATAATGCCGGTGAATGTGGTCAGAGCTGGTGCCTATTTTAGAACGGTGTGCCATTCTTTGTGAGGGAACGGTGATGGAACTGGAAATGCTGTAAACCTTGTCCTGATAATCCTTTTGAAGGGTTTTTTGAAAATCCATAAAGCCGCCAAAACCCAGAGAACGGCTGAATCTAATGATGGAAGATTCGCTGACTCCGAGTGTCTGGGCTATTTCGGTTGAGGTCATAAAACAGGCCTCCGAAGCATGGTCAAGAATGTATTCCGCAATAATCTTTTGTGTTTTGGTCAGACGGGTATTATTTATTATTTCTCTCAATTCTTTCATACTTATTTCCTCCGGTACCTTACGGTATTTTGTATAATTGAATTTAAACACGAAATCGCGAATTATGCAATAGAATTGTTGATACAATTGTGAAGAAATAGTCAAAATAAAAAGTTTTGTCAAAAAAATAACTTTTATTGAATACAATAAGATCTTGTGGTAGTATAAAAAAAGATAAATGAATAATAATTTTCATAATAAATAAATTGTGAAAAATATTATTCAAAAAAAGAAGGGCGAAAATGGAACTCGCCATCAAACAACAAAATGAAAACAGGAGGATAAAAAAGTGAGAGTTGGATGTGTAAAAGAAATTAAAAATAACGAGTTCCGTGTGGGGATGACCCCGGATAATGTAAAGAGTTATGTCAATGCCGGGCATCAGGTTTATATTGAAAAAGGTGCCGGAATCGGTTCCGGATTTACAGACGAAGAGTATGTGGCAGCAGGAGCAGAGATGATCGATACGGCGAAAGAGGTATGGGATACTGTTGAGATGATGATCAAAGTAAAAGAGCCATTGGAAGAAGAGTATCCGTTATTCCACGAAGGACTGATTCTTTATACCTACCTTCATCTGGCTGCCGATAAACCGCAGACTGACGCGCTTCTTAACGGTAAGGTGAAAGGTGTTGCGTATGAGACTTTGTTTGATCCGAAGAACGGCGGACTTCCGCTTCTTGCTCCGATGAGCCAGATTGCAGGACGTCTGAGTATCCAGGAAGGTGCGAAATATCTGGAGAAGAGATTCGGCGGAGAAGGTGTTCTTCTGGCAGGTGTTCCGGGAACTCCGAAAGCAAATGTCGTAATCCTCGGAGGCGGCAATGTAGGTACCAATGCATGCAAGATTGCTGTAGGAATGGGAGCAAATGTGACAATTATGGACATCAGTCTTCCGAGACTCGCTTATCTTGACGATCTTTTTGGGGCACGCGTACAGACATTGGTTTCTACGGATGCGAATATCGAAAAGGCAGTAAAAGAGGCTGATCTGGTTATTGGCTGTGTATTGATCCCGGGAAAAGCAGCTCCGAAGATCTTTAAAAAGAAGTATCTGAAAGAAATGAAGCCGGGTGCAGTATTCGTGGATGTTGCTGTAGATCAGGGAGGATGCGGTGAGACAACGAAAGTTACCTATCATGACGACCCGATCTTCATTGAGGACGGTGTTGTACATTACTGTGTTGGAAATATGCCAGGAGCAGTTCCGAGGACATCCACGATCGCGCTTACGAACGCAACCTTAAGTTATGGACTTCAGATCGCGAATAAGGGGCTTGAAAAAGCATGTCAGGAGAATGAAGTAATTTATTCTGCAATCAATACTTATGACGGAAAGCTTACATGTAAGAATGTGGCTGACAGTTTTGACTGCTATGAATATGTAGATATAAGAGAAATATGTAAATAAAGAATACCGCTTTATCTGTGAGTTTTTCAGATCAGGGATATAATACAAAGGGCGTTACTCCATAGATGAATCCTCATATATGAAGCAGCGCCCGACTTTTGCTTATAAACTAATGAGTATACGATTATTTTGAAATTTTAAATACGACCCCTTCATCCTTCCAGATCTGATCGGTATAGTGAATCTCCAGATCCTGCCAGTCTGTCGGTACTTCCAGACAGAGATACCCATTCAGCGAAGAACCGGGAGCAATGGAGCCATCCATCTGCTGGCGGTCTGTGTTCGTGGCAAGAGCGGTAAATGCATTGACGCTGTAGTCAAGCTTTACTTCATTACAATAGGATTCAAAGCTTGCCATGCTGCTAACGGTGATGTCCTTTTCTGTTTGATTGGAAATCGTAAGATTAACAAATACAAATACGTTGCCTTCCTGAGGGGAAGCCCATTCGTCGCCTTTGGATTCCTCATAATCGGTCACCTGAATGGAGATATCATTCAGCGTAGCGGTATCGCCAAGCGCATAGGTGTCGCCATCTTCATCCGTTTCCGTGATGTCATCCGTCTGAGGATTCTGAGAATCCTGGGATGATTTTGTAAACGGAAGTATATCTTTGCTGATCAGACCGGATTTTACAGCGATGATCACGATCAGGATGACTGCGAGCAGAAGGATAAGGATCATTCCTGCTAATCGTTTCTTTTTCTTTTGGGACTTTCTTACGGATCTGCTTTGACCCGATGAAGAACGTTTCCCGGATTTGGAGGAAGAACCTTTTGACTTTCGGCTGCTGCCTTCTGATCGGTCAGTCTTCCGGTCGGGCTTCTTCGGCTCTAAAGGTTCAATCGCATCTTCTGTATCATAAAGTGTATAATCGTCGTCATCAGTGTCATCCGGTATCAGGGATGTCTCCGGGTAACGTTTCCTACAGGAATCGCAGAGATAATATCCCGGGTATTTCTTACTGGGACGTACGTCAGATCCACATCTGGGGCATTTCATATGGTACTCTCCTCTATTAATTCTCTAATCTTGCTGTATGCAAATTTAAGTGCCTATGTGGACATTATAGCATACCGCAGCCGTAGGCTGCAATCAAAGAAAAAAGAATCATCCTGTTCGTAGAT
>JBJENH010000073.1:0-14864 GCA_051880095.1 Bariatricus sp.
ACCGTCTCCACATGATACGTTCCCGGGAATAGGTCCACACACCCAATCCGTTCCACCTGATACCCTCTCCCCTGCAGCATTTCCAGATCTCTCGCCACACTGGTCGGCTTACATGCGATATAAACCATCTTCTCCACGCCAAAATCAATGATCTTCTCCAGCGCTTTCGGGTGCACGCCGTCTCTGGGCGGATCCAACACGATCAGATCCGGCACTTCACCAAGGTCATCGATCACCTTCAGCACATCTCCTGCCCAGAAGGTACAGTTATCGAGCCCGTTCATTTTCGCATTTTCCTTTGCAGCTTCCACTGCTTCTTCCACAATCTCCACACCGACAACTTTTTTCGCAACCGGCGCAAGGATCTGGGCAATGGTGCCGGTTCCGCTGTAGAGGTCAAAAATCACCTTATCTTTCGTCTCGCCGACATAGTCTCTTACCTTTTCATACAGCACTTCTGCTCCCAGGGAGTTGGTCTGGAAGAAGGAAAATGGTGTGATCTTGAACTTAAGTCCCAGGAGTTCTTCGTAAAAATAATCCTGCCCATACAATATTTCCGTTCCTTCATCTTTCACAATATCCGCCAGGCTGTCATTTTTCGTATGAAGGATTCCGGCTATCGTCCCGTCCAGTTCAAGGGCTGTCAGGCAATTCACCAGTCCCCTTTTATCCAGTTCATACTCTGTCGTTGTTACAAGGTCAATCAGGATTTCCCCTGTCTTTACCGCTTTTCTGACCAGCAGGTGGCGGAAGAATCCAACATGACGCATGCGGTGGTAGTATGGCAGGCCTGTCCCTGCGGCAAATTCCAGCACGGCGGCAAGGATTCTCCGATAATCTTCATCGACGATCCGGCATCCGGTCACAGGGACAATGTCATGAAAGCTTCCTCTTTTATGCATTCCGAGTGCAAGCGGACCATCTTTGTACTCATCTCCGAAGGAGAATTCCATCTTGTTCCGGTATGCTTCACGCACCGGACTTTCTGCGACGCCTTCCCAGATATAGTCTCCTTTTACCGCTGAATCCATCATGTTTTTAATCTGTGTCGCTTTTAAGCGGATCTGTTCTTCGTAGGGGAGGTTCTGATACGTGCAGCCTCCGCAGCCTTTTTGAAAATCACTTTCTTCTAAAGATGGCACCTGGCAGAAATGTGGGCACATCGGTTCTATCTCAATCGGGGACGGTTCCAGTACCTGAAGGAGTCTTCCTTCTGCCTGCCCTTTGCGGATTTTATTCACTGCAAAGCTCACCTTCTGCCCTGGCAGTGTGTTTTTAACAATCACGTTTTTCTCTTCCCCATCTATTCTTGCAATCCCTTTATTTGGAAATTCTACGCTTTCAATCATTCCTTCCAGAATCTGTCCTTTTTTCATCGTACACCTCTATAAATATTTTTCTAATAAACAACGCAAATTTTCAGAACAAACATAATCAAAGCTCAGGCATGACAAAAAACAAGACAGGAACCTTTCTCTCAATTCCTGCCTCGCTCTACTCTTTTCAACTTACTGTACTTCATCCTCGTCGCTGAAGAAATCTTCATCGAAGTCATCGTCGAAGTCCTCATCGAAATCTTCAAGATAATCCGGGGTAAAGAAACAATATACTGCATATGCGATTGCTGCAACTGCTGCGACTGCTCCTACAATAGCCAGAACCCAGAGAATCGTCTTCTGAGCCTTATCCTCTTCCTCTTTCTTGTGGATTAAGTCATTCAATTTTGTTGTAGCAAGCATTTCTTCTATTCTGCTCATGCCTTCACATCCTTTCTGCCATTCACTCAGAGTTCTTACACTGAGTATCATACGCTCATCAATATGAAATTATTATATCATTCCCGTTGCTAAATTTCTACCAAATTATATCATTTTTAGAAATTCTTTATCGTTCTATTCGACTTTTTCCAGTTTTGCAAACATGGCAAACATCTTCTTTACACCGGCCGTATCGAACTGAACCGTCACCTCGTAATCGCGTCCGCCTTCGGTGATCTGTGTCACCGTTCCTTCGCCGAATTTCATATGACGCACCCGGTCTCCTACACCGTAAGAAAGTCCCTCGCCTTTTTTGACCTGGAACTGTTTCGGTGCGGTATAGGCATTCTTGTGGAAATTCATCACCGCCTGTTGATATGCTGTCCGCTTTGCCTCTTCTGCCTTTTTCTCTTCTTTGTGGAAGACCTCTCCGGTAGATAAGAGCTCCGGCGGAATTTCCTGCAGGAAACGGGACATTTTGTTGTACTGTGTTTCGCCCCGGACCATCCGCCGTCTTGCGCAGGTGAGGGTCAGTTCTTCTTTCGCCCGGGTAATTCCCACATAACAGAGTCTTCTTTCTTCCTCGATATCGGACAAATCCTCCGAGATGATCGACATATAACTTGGAAAGAGTCCGTCCTCCATGCCTGCCAGATAGACATGCGGAAACTCCAGTCCTTTCGCACTATGCAAGGTCATAAGAACCACGTAATCGGTATCCTCGTCAAGACTGTCAATATCGGCCACCAGCGCGACCTCTTCGAGGAATCCGGACAAAGTAACTTTCGTTCCCTCTGCTTCACATAATTCCTCGTATGCTATGATTTTATTCTTGAATTCTTCGATATTTTCAATGCGACTTTGTGCCTCTTCATCGGTATCAGCCTGCAGTTCTTCCACGTACCCGGTCAGCTCGATGATCTCATCCATCAGATTGGAAATGCTCATGTTCGCACTTTCGGCTTTCAGTTGTTCGATCAGTGCCACAAAGGATTCCAGCTTCCCTGCGCTTCGCCCAATCGCCGGAATACTATGTGCGCCAACCAGCGCATCATAAAAGCCGATCTCACGCTCTGCAGCATACTCCTGCACGCGGTTGATCGTGGTCAGGCCGATTCCCCTTTTCGGCACATTAATGATCCTCCGCACAGCCAGGTCATCTCTTCCGTTATCAATGGTTTTCAGATATGCCAGAAGATCCTTGATCTCCCGTCTGGCATAGAAATTGATGCCGCCCACAATCCGATAGGGCACATTGGATACGACCAACTTTTCTTCAAACATACGGGACTGGGCATTGGTACGATAAAGAACCGCAAAGTCATGATAGCTTCGTTTTCCTGAATTTACTTCATTTTTTATATTGTTTACTATGTATTCCGCCTCATCAAATGCCGTATCAAACTGCCGGAACTGGATCGGCGTTCCCAGACCGTTCTGGGTCCAGAGCGCCTTCGCCTTACGTCCTTTGTTGTTGCGGATCACTGCGTTTGCCGCATCCAGGATCGTTGTCGTGGATCGATAGTTCTGTTCCAGCTTGATGACTTTCGTATTCGGAAATACCTGTTCGAAGTTCAGAATGTTCTTAATATTTGCCCCACGGAATTTGTAAATGGACTGATCATCGTCTCCGACTACACAGAGATTCTTGTATTTCCCCGCAAGGATACTCACGAGCATGAACTGTACTGTATTGGTATCCTGATACTCATCCACCATGATATAGCGGAAGCGTTCCTGATAGCCCTCAAGAACATCCGGCTGTGTCTGGAAAAGCTGAACCGTCTTGAGCAGCAGATCATCAAAATCCAGCGCATTGTTTGCCCGAAGCTGTTTCTCATACTCAGTGTAAGCCTGAGCGATCTTCTTCTGCAAATAATCCCCCTCTGCCCTTAGTGCAAATTCCTCCGGTGTAACCATTTCATCCTTTGCCGATGAGATGGCCCCGAGAATTGTTCTTTCTCTCAGCATCTTGGTGTCGATCTTCAAATATTTACACACATCTTTCATCAAAGTCTTCTGATCATCCGCGTCATAGATCGTGAAGTTGGTATCATATCCCAGACGGTCAATGTATCTTCTCAGGATCCGGACACACATGGAATGAAAAGTGCTCACCCAGATGCTCTCTGCCCCGAATCCTACGATGGAATCCACGCGCTCCCGCATCTCTCCTGCCGCTTTGTTGGTAAATGTAATCGCCAGTATATTCCAGGGATTCACTCCTTTTTCTTCAATGAGATATGCGATTCGATGTGTCAGCACTCTCGTTTTTCCCGAACCTGCTCCCGCAAGGATCAGAAGCGGTCCTTCTGTATGGCAAACAGCCTCTTTCTGCTGTTCGTTTAATGAATCATAAATACTCATATTCTACATCCTTTTCTACAACCGCTTGTCACAGCCTGTCTTTTCCTGTCTAATCTCTGTCTTCACAGACGTACTTTTTATTATAATATAAAATCCTTCAAATGTCTCTTATTTTTTCAAGAATCCCTTTATCCGGAAATATCTTAAGAAAATATTTATAGACTTTAAAAATTTACTGTGTTAAAATGGTAAGGTCAATAAAGTTACGGAGGGATCATCATGAGCCGGAAAATTAGAACTGAAGCTGTTGATTTTTTATTTGATGCTGTTTTAAGTCTGAAAAGCCGCGAAGAATGTTATACTTTTTTCGAAGATGTCTGCACGGTAAATGAACTGTTATCGCTTTCACAGCGCTTTGAAGTAGCGAAGATGCTGAGAGAACAGAAGACTTATCTGGAAATCGCAGAAAAGACAGGCGCTTCTACAGCGACGATCAGCCGTGTGAACCGTTCATTGAATTATGGAAATGACGGATATGACATGGTTTTCGCCCGCCTTAACAAGAACCCGGAGGAAACTGAAGAATAAAAGAGAGAAGAGACAGGACGCTCGGGGAAAGCGTCCTGTTCTTATTTATTATGCTTTTTCTTTTTTTCTTCATGTTCCGGAAATCCGTCGATCAGCTTTTCGATCAGCTGCTTTTTAATATACACGTCAAAGCTAAGATTGCAGATAAACGCGAACACCTTGAGATACTCTTTTTCCTCTTCCGGAGCATCTTTGAAAGAATTCTCTGCAATCTTATACAGCTCGCGGACACTATCCTGGGTCTGTCCGATCCTGCCCTTCTCCATCTGGCAGATTTCTTCATAGACGCACTCCATATCCAGTTCGGACTCCGAACCGAAATACCGGCTGATCATGGGGTCGAGCAGAGTTCCGATATCCTTAATCGATAAAATGCTCTTAAAATAATAAATAAAAATCAGTACCAGCAGATGTTCCTTGGTGTATTTCTTCTTCACCGGCGGCGGAAGCAGATCATTCTTCGCATAATTATTGATCATTGTCTTCGTCAGGATCTTATCATCCGGATACCGTTTGGTCGTCTTAAGCTGTTCCTCCATGAAGGTCGTTACCTGATCCATATATAGATCAATATTCGGGATATCAGCAGGTTTGATATAATCGATTCTTCCGATACTCTCCATGATACTGTTCAGCAAATCTTCCGTGTCAATTGTCATATTTCTCACCTCAACATATTCATTATATAGTAATGAAAACTAGATAGCAAGTATTTTTTCCAGCCTCTCAAGGGAAGTATTTACCACCAGTTCTTCCGGGAATTCACATTCTTCCAGAACTTCCATTGCCAGATCAAATCTTGCCAGATCCACATCGACATGTGCGTCACTTCCAAGGGAAACAGGAACCTCATATTTTTTGCAGAAACGCAGCATTTCCAAATCATTTTCCCTGGTATTCACACGAAATCCTCCCGGACGGAGTGAACTGTTATTCAGTTCCAGGAGCGTATGCGTCTCTTTTGCTTTCTTTACGATTGCTTCATAATCTACCATAAATCTCCCATCATCCGGATGCCCTATAATATCGATATGCGGGTTCTCCATCGCTGCAAGATATGCGTTTGTAATAGCCTCTTTCGTTTTTGCCCCTTTATAGCAAGGCGGATGAATACTGGCAATGACCAGATCCATTTCCGCAAGAACCGAATCCGGGAGATCCACACTGCCGTTTTCATCCAGTATATTCGCTTCTGTTCCGAGAAAAAGTTTTACCCCAAACAGATTTCTTGGTACAATACGCAGATTCTGAAAATAGAACAAATGGCAGCTTCCGGGCATGTCCGGTGCGTGATCCGTCAGTGCGATCGCCTCCAGTCCTTTATCCGCAGCCGCCTTAGCCATTTCTCTTATCGTGTTATATGCATGTCCACTTGCCACTGTATGTGCATGTGTATCTAAAACAATCTTCATTTTTGCAATTTACTCCTCTTTTATGACTTATTTCCATACATTATCATAAACTCTTTATAAAGTTTTTACAACGAATTTTACATAGTTTTTCCTCTGATGCAGAAAATATCATAAAAGAAAGGAAGGTTATTTTCATGAATAAAAAAGAAAAACAGCAAAACAATTGCATCATAGATTCCTATGATTATCTTTCCAATGCAGCATCTTCCCAGGATTGTACGGGACTGATTCCCTCTCTTCCTACATCCCGTGCGGAACTGGATTCTTATGAAGACGTTTATCACTATCAGCCTCCTGAAGTTCCGGACAAAAAAGATGAGCAGGAATTGTAAAAATTCTATAAAATTGCAGAAGCATCTGCCGGTCTATGGTATACTAATAAAAAGCGAATTGTGCAGACTGCTTCTGCACAGGAATTTACAAAAGAGAGGAATTGATATGGATCTTTTATCTGCTCTCAAAAGTGCACATTTTTTCAATTACAAAAGGCGTCTCCTTCCCCTTACAACAACATGGGGCGAGTCGCTGGATCCCGAACATGTTCTGGCAGAGTATCCGCGTCCCCAGATGGTGCGTGAACATTTTATAATTCTGAACGGTTACTGGGATTATACCATCATTTCCAAAAAGAAACGCCACGATCCTGTCTCAGGGAAAATTCTGGTCCCTTTTTCACCGGAAGCTCCCCTTTCGGGCGTGCAGCAGCAGATTTTTCCGGATGATACTCTGATCTGCGAACGGACACTCCCCGATGAGATTCTTCCGCCATACGGCAAGAGATGTATTCTTCATTTTGGTGCCGTGGACCAGCAGGCCAGTGTACGGATCAACGGCCGGACCGTCATCGAACACACCGGGGGGTATCTTCCGTTTTCCGTAGATATCACCGACGCACTGACCGAACGTTCCAACATCCTGTCAGTGTCCGTCAGAGACCAGTCGGACCACTCTTTCCACAGCACCGGCAAGCAGAAGCTGAAACGCGGCGGAATGTTCTACACGGCCCAGAGCGGCATCTGGCAGACAGTCTGGGCGGAATGGGTTCCGGATATCTATATCACGGAACTGCATCTGACCCCTCAGTACGACAAGGAAACGGTTCATGTCTCTTTGAAACTGAACCGTCCGGTACCGGCATGCCGTGATCAGGACGCGGTCGTCTGCCATGTCCTTGACGCCGACGGCAACATCATTTCCAAAGGGATCTGCACCAATTATTCTGATTCTCTTTGTGATTATTCCTGCTACTGCGATGTGGACCAGATGGAGCCGTGGACTCCGGATCATCCATATCTGTACCGCCTGCGTGTCCGCGCCGGCAAGGATGAGGTGACCGGATATTTCGCCATGCGCACCTATACCATTGAAAAAGACGCAAAAGGAATCTCCCGTTTCTGTCTGAATCACAAGCCGTTCTTTCTGAATGGGATCCTGGATCAGGGCTACTGGCCGGACGGACTCTATACCGCCCCTTCCGACGATGCTCTGATCTATGACATTACCAAGATGAAAGAACTGGGATTCAATATGCTGCGCAAGCATGTGAAGATTGAAACCGCCAGGTGGTACTATCACTGTGACCGCCTCGGTATGATCGTGTGGCAGGATATGGTAAATGGAGGTTCCTATCATGCCCCAATCATGACCTGGATCCCGGCTCTGTTCCCGAAATTCAAGGTACGTATGAGCGATAAGCTGCACATTCCTCTTGGACGCAGGAGTATCCGGGGCAGAGAAGAATTCATTCAGGAATGCCGCGATACGGTTCAGGCACTTGGCTGCTTCCCGTGTATCAGCACCTGGGTCATCTTCAATGAAGGCTGGGGACAATTTGACTCCAAGAAGCTCACGCGGCTGCTGCGGGAACTGGATCCCAACCGGCTGATCGACTCTGCCAGCGGATGGTTCGACCGCGGACAGGGAGATTTCAAGAGTGAGCATAATTACTTTGATAAACAGTTTGTAAATCCCGAGCGGCGCGCTTTTGTCATTTCCGAATATGGCGGATACGCATGCCAGATCAAAGATCACGTCAGCACGCGCGGTGTTTACGGGTACAAGGTTTTTCCGGCCGTCAGCGATTTCAGAGGCGCTTTCTACCGCCTGATGAGTGAAGAGATCGATCCGCTGATCGAAAAGGGGCTCTGCGGAGCCATCTACACTCAGGTTTCTGACATCGAAGAAGAAGTAAACGGTCTTCTCACCTATGACCGGAAAGTCTGCAAATTGGATAAGAATTAACTGGAAATTACGAAATCTCTGATACGCAAGGGCACCTCTTTTTACGGAGGCGCCCCTTTTTTCTCTTATTTCAATTCCAGTAATATTCCGGAAAATGGCGGAAGATCCAGAATGATCTTTCCATTTTTGTGCTCATTTCGGGCTAGTGATGTCTTTTTTGCGGTGCCGCCACCGAATTCTTCCCAGTCCGAATGCAGTGCCACTCTGATTTTTGCATCTTCCTCAACCTCAAATTCATACGCTTCCTGCAATACATCCGAGAAATTGAATACTGCAATATATTTCCGTTCGCTTCCAAAACGTTCCATCGCATAAATGCACCGTTTCTCCTGATGGCAGTCCACCCATCGGAAATTCTCCGTATCATAATCCTTATGGAATGCATCATTTTCCCGGTAAATTCGGTTCAGCTCTATCATGTACCGATGAAATGCATCATGGTTCGGATACTTCAGCATATCCCAATCCTGCTCCCGCTTTTCATCCCACTCGCGAAGCTGGCCGAATTCATTTCCCATAAAATTCAGTTTCTTTCCCGGATGCACCATCATATACATGTACATCGCTCTGGCCTGCGGAAATTTCCCATCGTAATCACCGTTCATTTTCTGAAGGATCGTCGCTTTCCCGTGTACCACTTCGTCGTGACAGAATTCCAGCATATAATTTTCATTATAGAAATACATCATGGAAAATGTCAGTTTATGATAATCCCGCGACCGATACTCGGGAGCCGTCTGAAAATACTCCAGCGTGTCATGCATGAATCCCAGATCCCATTTATAATCGAATCCGAGGCCGCCCTGCTCAACCGGCTTTGTTACCCCAGGATAGGAAGTGGAATCCTCTGCAATAAGCATCGCCGTCGGATGGCGCTGTTTCAGACCCTGATTCATGGTTTTCAGGAAATCCAGCGTCGTTCCGTTCACACCGCGCCGTTCATCTCCCTGCCAGTAGATCAGGCGGCTGACCGCGTCCATCCGAAGCCCGTCAAAATGAAATTCTTCCAGCCAGTAATTCGCCGCCGACTGAAGGAAACATCGTACTTCACCCCGGGAGTGCATGAAATTACAGCTTCCCCACTCGCTCTCTCCGACTGCGGCATTCGGGTACTCATACAGACATGTTCCGTCAAATTCCTTCAAGCCATAATAATCCACCGCGAAATGCACCGGAACAAAATCCATAATCACTCCGATCCCGGCCTGATGGCATTTGTCAACCAGCTTTTTCAGCTGATCCGGTGTCCCATACCGTGAAGTCGGCGCAAAAAATCCGGTATTCTGATACCCCCAGGAACCGTCAAACGGGTGCTCAGAAAGAGGCATGAATTCCAGATGTGTATAATGATTTTCCTTGATATAAGGGATAAGCAGCTCCGCCAGTTCCTCATAATCATACCAGTCCGTCTCTTCTTCCCCTTTCTTTTTCCAGGATCCTGCGTGCAGCTCGTAAATATTCAACGACTCATCGTGCCTTGCCGTACGCGACTGCATCCATTCCTCATCCTGAAACTGATAGGAATCCAGATCCGTCAAAATCGAACAATTTGCCGGACGCAGCTCCATCTGAAATCCATAAGGATCCGCGTGCTCCACCCGCCAGCCATTTCCTGTATAAACGCAGTATTTATACATCTGCCCCAGCTTTGCCTCAATCGGCCCCGATATATAGACACCACTCTGCTTCTCCTGATACATCGGAAGCTCCTGCCAGCCACTGAACTCTCCCATGACCGTAACACCTCTCGCTCCCGGTGCAAACACACGGAAAATAAAATGATCCCCTTCTTTATGTGCTCCAAAATAGCGGTAAACATCAAACAAATGACCCGTATAGAATTCTTTCTGCATTTCTCCTGGTTCTCCTTTCGCCCATCGTATATCAAAACTATGGATATTATACAAAACGCAGAAAATAGGCGTCAATAAAATGGGAGACTACAATTTCCTGAAATTGTAGTATTAGGTGACTGGTGGGGACGGGTGACTGGTGGCTATGTACCCGTCCCCTCCAGTCACCCCCCACCAGTCACCCTAAGTAGCAAACCCTGCATACTGTGTCATATACAGTTCATAATATTTTCCTTTCTGTTCCAGAAGTGCATCGTGGCTTCCGCTTTCTACGATTTCTCCGTGATCCATTACTACGATTACATCTGCGTCCCGGATCGTTGAGAGGCGGTGAGCGATGATGATGCTTGTGCGTTCTTTCATCACTTGCTGCATTGCATCCTGGATCATCTGTTCTGTTCGGGTATCGACATTCGAAGTTGCTTCATCCAGGATCAGAATTTTAGGATCCGCTACGAAGGCGCGGGCTATTGCGAGGAGCTGCCTCTGTCCCTGGCTGATATTTGCGCCGGATGCGGCCAGCATCGTTTCTATTCCTTCAGGCAATGCCTGAATCATCTCTCTACACTGACTCATTTCAACTGCTTTTTCAATTCGCGCATCGTCTGAATTTTCATCGGCATATTTCAGATTATTTCGTATGGTGTCTGAAAACAGTACGGTGTCCTGCAGAACGATCGCCACATTTTTGCGCAGGCTTTTTCTCGACACTTCTGAAATTTCCTGACCATCTATGCAGATTTTTCCTGATTCCAGATCGTAAAATCGCATCAAAAGATTTACAATCGTCGTTTTTCCGCTTCCGGTTGCTCCGACCAGAGCCACTTTTTTCCCGGGCGGTACGGTAAGAGTGAAATCATGAATGACCGGATGCTCCGGCACATAGGAGAATTTCACATTGCGGAATGAAACTTCTGCTCCGTTTTTTGCTTCTAAGACTTCTCCTTCCTGATTTTCACTCGTCTCATCCAGAACCCAGAATACCCGCTCTGCCCCGGCCACTGCTGTCTGCAGCTGTCCGTAAAGCTGGGCGATCTCGTTGATCGGACGGCTGAATTGTTTGGTATAGACAATAAATGCCGATATCACGCCCACGGAAATCAGTCCGTTTATGGCGAAATATCCTCCGAATGCAGCGATGATCACAAAACCGATATTGCTGATGCAGTTCATCACCGGTCCCATAATGCCACTGAAAACATCCGTGCGTATCCCGGCACTGGTCAGGGCATCGGATGTATCACAGAAAGATTCCGTCGTGATATCCTGATGATTGTATGCAACGACCGTCCGATATCCGGAAACCATCTCTTCAACCGTTCCATTAAGCTGTCCCAACAGAAGCTGACGTTTCCGCGAAAATTTCCGCACATTTTTTGAAAGAAATCTGGTCGCGATCAAGGTCAGTATCACGGTCGTACAGCTAAGAAGTGCAAGCTGCCAGCAATACCATACCATCACGCACACGGTTCCCGCGATCGTAAGGACACCGGAAAACAGAGACGGCAGGGATTGCGAAACCGTGGAAGAAATATTTTCAATATCATTTGTCATCCTGCTCATCACATCACCGTGTGAATGTGTATCAAGATACGCAACCGGCAGATCCACAATTTTCCCAAACAGCTCTTCGCGCATCTTTCCTACAATGCGCTGGCTGAGCCTGGCGCTGATCATGCCTTGCAGGAGCTGGCTGATACTGTACAGCAAGTAAACAAGCAACATCAGGATGAGCATTCCGGCAAAATGTTCCATCTTTGCCTGTGCGATCATATCGATTGCTTTACTCTGCAAACTTGGTGCATAAACACCGCAACAAGTACCAAATACCACGATGAGCAGCATCAGGAGCACCATTTTCCGTTCCGCGGCAAAATAGGTGAGCAGCCTTGCCAGTGTAGTTCCGACATTTTCAGCATGTTCTACCTCTGCAAATCTCGGTCCGCGGGTCATTCCCGGAATTCTGCGTTCCTTAGGCATTTTCTCAGTCATCGCATCCACCTTCCTTTCCCATTTGCGAATCATAGATATCCTGATACGTCCTGCAGTTTTGAAGCAGTTCTTCATGCGTACCACATGCTGCAATTTTTCCATTCTCCAGTATCACAATGCGATCCGCCTGACGTACCGATGCGATCCTCTGGGCAATGATGATCTTGGTCGTATCCGGACTGTACGTTTTCAATTTCTCATACAGCTTTGCTTCTGTCTTCAAGTCCAATGCGCTGGTAGAATCGTCAAAAATCAAGATTTCCGCATTTCTTAAAAGTCCTCTTGCAATGGAAATGCGCTGTTTCTGGCCTCCGGATAAACTCATTCCTCTTTCTGCCACCATCGTTTGATACCCTTCCGAGGTATCCATGATAAATGTATCGGCCTGTGCAGCTATTGCCGCCTCCCGGATGGCTTCTTCTGATGCCCCCGGCTCGCCCCACTGAATATTCTCTTCGATCGAACAACTGAATAATTCACTTTTCTGTTGGACGAACGCAATTTTCTCACGCAGTTCTTTCTGCCGATATTTGCGGACATCGATTCCATCCACCAAGACCTCCCCAGCCGACACATCATAGAATCTCGGGATCAGATTTACCAGAGTAGATTTTCCACATCCGGTCACACCCATAATGGCAAGTGTCTCACCTGGGTAAATCTTCAGGCTGATTTGATCCAGCGTATTTCTGCCGCTTCCGGGATAGGCAAAAGAAACGTCCCTGAATTCCACCATCCCTCTGCTTTTATTTTCCGCGGATTCTTTCTCTTCAAAATCACCGTCCTTCAGAATAGACCGGCTGTCCAGCACTTCTTTGATACGTTTCCAGGATGCCAGACCGCGGGAAATATTTTGAAACAGCATGACGAGCATCAAAATTCCGTTAAGAAGCTGCGTGGTATAGGTAATTCCCGCCATGATCGTTCCCGGTGTCGTCCACCCTGCCTGCACTTCAAATGAACCGGTTAAAAGAATCAGAATCACGACCACATACATCAAAAAATTCATGACCGGGTTCATAAATGCAAAAATAGTCAGCATCTGAAGCTGTGTCCCGATTAATTCTTCATTTGCCTTACCAAAACGGATTTTCTCATAAATTTCCCGGACATACGCCTTGATCATGCGGATTCCGGACACATCCTCCTGCATGATGGCATTCATATGATCCAATTGTTCCTGCAGTTTCGTAAAAAGCGGATTGGCTCTGTAGAGACAGAACGAAAGCCAGCCAACAATCAGCGGAGAGGCGCAAAGCACGATCATCCCAAACGTCCTGTTCAGGCGGAACATGAAAAATATACTTCCAAATGTCAGCATACATGTTCGTACTCCGCCTCTTACCACATGGGAAACCAGATTTTGCACCTGCGTGATATCATTCGTCAAACGTACAACCAGCGACCCGGTTCCGAACTGATCCACCTGGGCAAATGAAAACGTCATAATTTTTCGAAAACTGTCTTTCCGGATATCATTTCCCGTCATCTGACTTGTAATCTGTATAAATAAATTGCTTAGACTCCCGCACAATCCGCCGAAAAGTACGAGTACGATCATGATGATGCCATAATGCCAGATCAGATTCAGATCCCCTATTCCATTCCGGCTCAATCCCAGCACGCCTTCATCCACAATTTTACTCATGATCTCTGGCTGAAAAAGATCCATCAACACTTCTCCGACCATAAATAAAGCTGCGAGAACAGCAAAAAGTACATACTTTTTTACATATTTCCACATAAATCCATTCTCCCTTACTTTTCATGTCGGGATCCATGACGGCACTGTTCTCCCGATTTGTGACTGTTCCGATCTGCATTGTCACGATACCTGCCGTCCCATTCCCTGTTCAGTTTTTCTATGATCGGAAGAAAAATTTCCTTTTCCTCCCCATTCAAACATTCAAACATTTCCTGATGCAAAGCCATGATCTGTGCTTTAGCTGCTTTGGCCTTTTCTTTCCCTTCCGGGGTCAATGCGATCTCCATCGTTCTTCTGTCCTTCAAGCTTGGAATTCTTGTGATCAAGCCGGCCAGTTCCATTTTGCTTAATATCTCACTGGACGATGCTGACTGGACACGAAGACGCTCTGTCAGTTCCCGCTGTGTGATCGCACCATTTTCATTTAGCATAATTAAGATTTTCTTCTGACTTGAACGATGTGCTGAAAGATAATGTATGACATGACCTGCCTCACTGAGATTCCAGAATAGTTTTTCATCCACATTTTCCTGATTAAATGATTCATCCATTTCACTTTCCTCCTCTTTTTTACTAGGTACCTCGTAATTATATCACAACTCCCAGTCCAATTGCAAGGTACCTAGTATAAAAACAGGCAAAGCAAACAAATATCATAGCCTTCTATCACATTTACATACTGTTCTGCGATTTATTTCTTCAATACCGTAGTTTTCCGGAGCGATTACGTGTCATGCTGATATTTTTATAATATGGTACGTAACAATTCCCACTCATTACGTGCCATATTGATTTTTTCTTGATTTGGTCCGTAACAGTTCCCACTCACTACGTGCCATATTGATTTTTCCTTGATTTGGTCCGTAGCAATTCCCACTCACTACGTACCATATTGATTTTTTCTTGATTTGGTCCGTAACAGTTCCCACTCACTACGTGCCATATTGATTTTTCCTTGATTTGGTCCGTAGCAATTCCCACTCACTACGTGCCATATTGATTTTTTCTT
>JBJENH010000073.1:14964-16379 GCA_051880095.1 Bariatricus sp.
ATTTGGTCCGTAGCAATTCCCACTCACTACGTGCCATATTGATTTTTTCTTGATTTGGTCCGTAACAGTTCCCTTTTACTACGTGCCATATTGATTTTTTTACCATATCCACCGTAACCACCACCAATTACTACGTATCATATTGATTTTTTTGTAATCTAGTCCGTAACCACAACTAACTACTACATCTCCATTTACATTTTTTACCGTAAAAGTTTCCTCTTCTGACTAGTGCACTGGCAACTCATCTCTAAAGCTTCTCTGTTCTACAATTCCCCTTCCTTACACGCCTCCATACTTCTGCCTACTAATGGATTTCCATAATACTGAAGCAAACCGGATCGTTTGAGAGCTTCTCTTCTTTTCTCCTCCTCCGGACTGTCCGGCATTTCCTTTTCCACCTCAAAGACTGCGTTTTTGAGTCCGTATAACATGGCTTTACTACTTTCCACTACAGCATGTAATGTATTCCTGTCATATATCACATCCCATGCCGGACAATAATGCTCCATTTCCGGCAATTGGCATATGCGGTCAAGACTTCTTACACTTTCATTCAAATCCACAAATATAGGCAAATCGTTCGATACGGGAACTGCATCCCCTATAAAAACAGCTTCCCGATTCAGCGCATAGCACATCGATCCATGTGAATGCCCCGGTGTCGCAACCACTGTCATATTGAACCCTTCTTCCAGCAAAATCCCGTCTCCATCCTCAAGCGCACGATCCACCTTGACCGGTTCCTGCACCAATTTGAAAAAATTGGGTATAGGACGCTCCTCAAACTGCTTCTGAATATTCTCGATCCATGATATTTCCGGATATGGAGCATAAATACTGCATCCGGATGCCCTCTTCAGTTCAGCCGCCCCTCCTATATGATCCGGGTGCGAATGGGTGAGAAATATTGCTTTAATCTCACTAAGCTCTCTTCCTATATTTTTCATATATTCCTCAATCAGAGACTTTGCACCATCCACACCACTGTCAATGAGATAACAAAACTTACCCGTTATTAAATAAATATGAACCGATCTCTTCACCTCCGGTGTAACATCAAACTCCTGCCTGATCAAATGTACATGCTCACTTATTTTCATACTGTTCTCCTTTCATTCAATAATGATCGCTCTGCTTGTCACAGAATTTTCCCGAAGCTGCGCAATTTCTCTGTATTCCCTCGAATTAAAACACACATCAAGCTGCTCCCTTGATTCAAACGCAATCAAAATAACCCGGTCAGGTTGCCACTCCGGATGAAGCGCTGTTATGTCCTCCGAACGAGTCAAATACCTTCCATGGTGTTTTTCCACAATGGGCTTCACTCTCTGAATGTACTCAGCATAAGCATCTCTGTCATTTCCCTCTTCATAATTCACTGTTGCTAAAAAAAATACCATAACCTCTCCTTT
>JBJENH010000074.1:0-11306 GCA_051880095.1 Bariatricus sp.
ACTAGGAACCCGTCCCCGGGTCACTCTGCAATTAGCCTGCTGGTTCATTAAGAAAGCCGCAGTATGGGCAATTCCATTGACTCGGAAAGGTACCACTCCCATTATAAATTGTATAATGTTTACCACATTGTGGGCAAACCCATTCTACTTCTTCTTGACCACCACTAACTCTGGTCAATTCTTCATCCGGAAGCATGCTGTTTGTTTCTTTCTTTTCTTTCATAATAGTTCCTCCAATCCAAACATTATAGATATTTTGTGTGTTTAGAAATTTGTTCATGTTTTGATCCGAAATGTTTCATTTGTATTGTAGCATTTTGACAAAATAAAGTAAATATGAAGAAAAGTCCAGGTCAGAGTTGTTTCACGAAGTATTTTAAAACAGCTAGAATCTTCTCGATTTTTAGCCAAAAACCCTTTTCCCTCTTACATATTTCTCCTTAATTTCTCTGTCATCCGCCAAATAGATCAGTCGCTCCAGCCTTTTTTTCACATCCAATTTCTGCGGATATTTCAAACGGCTGTCATCCAAAATGACCGCATCAAATTCATATCCCGGCTCAAAACTTCCTACTTTACCAAAGAATGCTCCGCCTCCTTTTGTGGCCATATAGAATACTTCATCAATTGTGAGTGGTTTTAAAGAAGAATCCTGCATTCTCCATCTGAGCTTGGAAACCTGAATTGCCTGTGTCATGGCATAAAAAATATTTTCAGAGGAGCCGGCTGCCACATCACTTCCCAGCCCAACATGAATCCCTTCCTTAAGAAAACGCCGCACAGGTGCTGCTCCCGATGCCAGATTTGCGTTAGATTCCGGACAGTGAGCGACAAAAACGCCCCGCTCTTTTATCATTTTTATTTCTTTCTCATTACTATAAACACAATGCGCCATTATTGTAGGACATTCTCCGCCAAACAAATCGAATCCGGCATATGCATCTGCATATACTTCTGCCCAGGGACATAATTCTTTCACCCATTCTCCTTCACTTGGATTTTCCGAAAGATGTGATTGTACCGGAAGCCTATAAAGCTTTTGGATCTTATTTAATTCATTCATTAGCTCATCCGTGCAACTTGGCGTAAAGCGGGGAGTCAAAATCGGAGAGGTAATGCGATATTTCCGGCTCTCTACTTGCGTCAGCCATTTTACAGTTTCTTCTGCTGATACTGTACAAGATTCTTCCCGAAGATAATCCGGCGCATTCCTGTCCATATTGACTTTCCCCACCATCGTAACTAATCCGCTTTCTTCCAACTGATCCATCAAAAGCATCGTCGCATCACGGTGAACCGTTGCAAACACACACGCCCTTGTCGTTGCACTCTTTTTAAGATTATCGGTAAAAAATCTGTATGCTTTTTTCGCATATCCTAAGTCCTTAAATCTGGCTTCTTCCGGAAACGTATTTGTTTCCAGCCAATCCAGAAGCTCCATGTCCATTCCGAGGCCCCGAAATGAATACTGCGGTGCATGGATATGCAGATCCGTCAGTCCCGGAATAATGATCTGATCTCCATAATCAATAACCGGCAGATTCTCATATGCATCCGGGATTTCTTTGAATACACCTTCGCTTCTGCCTTCCACACAAATTACATATTGATTTTCTGTCACTTCAATATTATCACTCTTCCGGCTGTAGCAAATATTTCCTTTAAGAATAAAATCAGTTCCCATTCTGTTTCTCCTCTCTCTGAATGTAGAAATTCCCACTACTTTGATATGAAAGCAGCGGGAACTTATAGTCAACTATTATGGTAGTTTGTAGAAACGTTCAACCAATCTTGAACATATATAAGTTTTTTGTTTTTATTTTACCATTTTTACTTTATCTTTTCAATAGGGGACTTAAGGGGTGTCTGGGGGACGAGGGGTGTCTGGGGGACGAGTTCCTAGTCACCTCAGAATTGAGTGACTAGGAACTCGTCCCCCAGACACCCCTCGTCCCCCAGACACCCCTCGTCCCCCAGACACCCCTTAAGTCGACAAACCGCCCAATTTATTATATAATAAATACACAATACTAATATTATATTAACGGTGGTATACATATGGAAAAAACAAAGATTACAAACAAATTAAAACTGATTCTGTTTTGCGCCATCCTTGGTTCAGTCTCAGGTGCAGTTCTATGGCTCTTTCTGAGATTAGTTCACTTCGGGACGGAGCTTTTATGGAGCAAACTTCCGTCTGCTGTGGGCAGCCCTATCTGGTATCCTATTGTAGCCTGTACTGTGGGCGGTGCCATCATCGGCATATTTCGGAAATGTTTCGGTGACTATCCGCAATCGATGGTAACCGTCATCGGCACAGTAAAGAAAACCGGCACCTATCCTTATCGTAAAATTATAATCCTTCTGATTGCCGCAGCTCTTCCGCTTATTTTCGGAAGCAGTGTTGGTCCGGAAGCCGGAATGGTAGGTGTAATCGTTGCTTTGGGATGCTGGGTAAATGAGAATGTTAAATTTGCTAAGGATAATGCAGAACTTTACTCAAAAGTCAGCGTGGCAGTTTCACTATCCGCCTTATTCTACTCCCCACTCTTCGGATTTTTTTCCGCTGTAGAAAATGAAGACGTCTCTCAGGCTGAGGAAAAAGAAAAGATAGATTCGAAATCAAAACTACTCGTTTATGGGGTTTCCATTGCCTCTTCGCTTGGGATTCTGACCTTACTCAACCAGATTTTTGGCAAAGTTTCCGAAGGTTTTCCTAGTTTTGAAAATGCCCAGCCCGACAAATGGGACATAGCAATGTTGCTCGTATATCTGATTTGCGGAATATTGCTTGGCCTTTTCTTCGAAAAATCAGAAGTGTGGTTCGAAAAACTTGCCGAAAAAATTCCTCCGATCTTAAGTGAGCTTCTGGGCGGACTGGTTCTTGGCTGCGTAGTTGCTTATCTTCCGGTTATTCAATTTTCCGGGGAAAGTCAGATGGAAGTGCTTATGAACGATTACGCCAAATATGCACCTTTAGCAATGATCGGAATTGCTTTTTTGAAAATATTGATAACAAATATGTGCATCCAGATGGGTCTCAAAGGAGGGCATTTCTTTCCAGTGATTTTCTCGGCTGTCTGCCTGGGATACGGGATCTCCCTTCTTGTATTTCCACTAAGTGCTGCCCACGCAACCTTTGCAGCTGCGATAACCACAGCAGCCACTCTTAGCGTATCCATGAGGAAACCTCTGGCAGTTACATGCCTTCTGTTTCTTTGCTTTCCTGTTAAAATGGGATTATGGATTTTCCTTGCCGCTGTTCTGGCCGGTCAGGTGACCAAAAAAAGCGGGGAGTCTATTTGACTCCCCGGCTATTCTTTTTCTTCTAATCTTCTTCTGAACTCACACAGGAATCCGGTGCCCGACAGCAACAATATCATCATCCAGAATGCTGCCTGACTCTGATCTCCTGTTTCCACCTTTGTTTCACTGCCATCCTGTGGCTGATCCTCATCTTTTGCATCATTCTCCGGAACATCTTCCGAAGCTGCTATCACATAGGCTTTGACTTTTGTGCTCCCGGCATAGTCCACATCTTCCGCCTCCTGAGCCAGAGCGGCCTTGGGAAAACTTAAGAAGCAGATACAGCTAAGAAAAGCCAGGACCATGACTTTTCGTATCAAAGTCCTCTTTATAGAGATGTGTTCTTTTCTACTGTGCATTAACATTTACAATTCTTGTATAGAAGTTCAAAGTTCCGGAATATGCGCCACCCCAAACATCCAGATCTTTGCCATATAACTGGTTGCAGTTTAATCTCAACTGATTCGTGTGCTCCTGAACTGCACCGGTGAATGTTATAAACAGAAATCCATTCTGATACCACGTTCCATCCTGAACGTTCGAATTTTGGTCATACATCTCATATGTGAGTGAACAATCTGAATTTTCTCCCAGCAGTTTAAATGGATCATTCATTGATTCTGCAGTTTCATCTTTCACCAGAACAGCAATGCCCTGACCAGCTGCTAAGCCTTCAGCTTTTATACATTTGACTGTAATATCTACAGAAGAATAGGCATCTGCATCTGTCGTAGGCTGCTGCAGCGTTCCAAAGTCAACACTTTCCGGAATGGTAATAAGATAATCAGGTTTATTATCATTATCCGTAACATTTGCGTGTACTTCCGTGTCTCCCCTTTGCCTGGTCTCTTCTGACGGATCAAGCTCAATATCTGCTGCCAGAACGCCCATTGTGCAGGATACCAGCGTTGCTGCTATACACAACCCTGCCATCATTTTTTTCATTCCTGTTTTTTTCATCTGAATTCCTCCTACTTCACATACAATTGAAACTCTGCGCTTCCACCATTTAACGGACTGTTATCCTCGATGGCGTAGCATTTATATTCTATAACCGCCTGATACTCTCCCGCTTCCAGTTCCTGCTCGAGGGAAATTTCCTCCAGGCCTTCTCCTGGCTTTAACTCCTGAGACTCAAAGAGTTTCGTTCCGTCTGCAAGCTTCAGTACGATTATAAAATTACATGTATTATCTGCCGGATTGCCGATACTTACGGTCTGCTCTTTCGTATTCGCTTTCATGACCATACTGGTATATCCCGGTATCATAATTTGCTTTCCCTCAGCGGGTTTTTCCGGTTCAATATCCACATCCCACGCAACGACCTGGGCAGATGTATGTTTTGCTTCTTCTTTCTTATGATTCATCACAAACCAGAAGATTCCTGCGGCTGCTACAGCAGCCGCAATAATGATTATGATTATGATTGTTTTTCTTTTTCTTTTCATTCTGTTAATTTGCTTTCTTTCTTCTCCAGAAAAGGATACCTGCAGATACAGCGCCTGCTGCAATGAGAATTCCTACCCAAAGGAACAGATTACTGGTATCTCCGGTTTTTACCACCTGGGATAAAATGCTCTTCTTCGTTAATACGGCAAACGGAATAAGTTCTTCCACCTCTTTAGAAGCGATCATCTGTTGATTGATTGCCACTTCTTCTACTTTATCGTTTCGGTAAACAAGGACTTTATAATCTTTTCCGCGATATTTTGACAGTTCCAGTTTCACCTTCAGTATTTCTTCATAAGCAGCCGGCTGTCCGTCTTCGTATACTAACGTCGGTTCTCCACAGTAGAGTATCTGTTTGTCTGAATTCTCCGCATACTTCTTGAAAGCCTGGTAAACCTCATTTTTCTTATCCAGTTCTGTCATCTGAAGCTGTGTGTCTTTGTGCATGAGACCTTTTACAGTAAGTCCTTTCGATGCAATGGTTAATTCTGTTTCCACCACCAGAGAGGATAAAATTTTCGGATAGCCAGAATTCTTGCTGTCTGACCTTGTCCAACTGCAGAGACCCTCTTTACCTTCTGTCAGGGTATTCAGTTCATCCTTGAAAGCGTCCGATCTCATCTCTGCTTTTTCCTTGGCTGTTCCTTGTCCTTCACCTCCGGATAATGTATTCAGATAATAAGTATCTGACATTGCTCCTTCATCACTTCGAGCAACCGCCACATCATTTTGCCCACAGATAGCTCCAACGGTCTTACCTTCTATAGATGCAGAAGCACAGTATGCTATATGAATGGCCCCGTTTCCTGTCAGCGTTCCGGTAATTCCGCCTGCGATTCCGTTTTCACCCGCTTTCAGTTTTCCCATACTCAGACAGTTTTCTATGGTTCCACTATTGATTGCAGCAACTCCACCGGCAATTCCATCGGAAGAGGCCGCCGTCGCCTCTGCATAGTTTGCGGTATTTCGAATCACACCCTTATTTTCTACAACAACACCGCCCGCCATGGACTTACCTTTTACAAAGGTTGTTGTTTCCGATAACGGAAGGGTTTCTCCTGATAATTTATCCACAAAACTTCCGGAAAGATTTGATCCGCTGATACATTCATCGATCAATCCATAATTGGTAAGGGCAATTCCTGCTGCTTTTTCTCCTTCAACAGTCTGGAAAAAGATACCAAGGTTCTTGACGGTCCCCATGGAACCAATGGTGTCAAAAAGTGCTGCGTCTCCTTCTGTCGGCTTCATATCAAATCGATAGACGTAATATCCTTGTCCATCAAATGTACCATTGTATGGCGATTCCGCTGATCCGATCGATTCTGTTAATGTTTCACCATTTCCGAAAATGGTATTCATCAATTTGAAATCAGCTCGGTTATTCTTCTTGACAATTTCCGGAATCTTCTTGAAATCTTCAAACGTGTAGATCTCATATGTTTCTTTCTCAGGCTCGGTATTATAGTTTGAATAGGTTCCGTCGCTCAAACGGTATACAGTACCATGCGTATTGTCAAGCACCGGGTAGTCATCCGGTGTTTTTCCATTATCAATATTCTGATACCAGACTTGTGTTCCATCAGTCACTTCCCGGTTCAGAAGATAGGTTTCCTCACCGCTCTTAAACTGCGCTTCCGTCTTTGCAAGAGCAAGGGTACCGTCATTTACGATATCCGCATCTCCCACAAACGGCTTACTTCCAATCGTATCAAGATAATAGCAGTTCTCTATACCATCTTTCTTCACATGACAGGTTCCTGAAATAGCCCCATAATAGGATTGATCCCGTGTAACAACACTTCCATAGTTATAACAGTCCGAAAGAACGATATCTTTTCCACTCATATTGATGATACCAGTGATACCGCCTGAATTTCCGGCTCCTCCCATGCTTTCAACCTGATAAAAGTCAATTTCTCCATAGTTCGCACAATTTTTAATGATCGTACTGCCCGAATAGGAGTCATCGTGATTGACAACGCCAGCAATTCCACCGACTCCGTAGAAATTCATATCCAGAGCAATGTGTCCAGAATAAGTACACTCCTGTATCGATGTCTGCGCATTGATCTGACCGACAATTCCACCGGCACTATACAGAACTCCGGATGCAATATTAACCTCGGAATTCACTCTCTCGATCACACCACCGGAAGCGGTTCCCACAACACCTCCTACCGCACTGGCTGTACTCTTGGTTGTGATGACATTGCCCTTTAATGTGAAATTTTTCAGCGTCGCTTTTTCAGACTTCTCACTCACCTCCGGTGCCGTGACAAGAGTCTGGAAAAATCCGGTATCTGCATCCACTTTCGTTATCTTGTAGTCAGAAATGGTATGGCCCTGGCCGTCGAAGCATCCTCTGAATTCACCGATAGGTTTCCACTCATATTCCTCATCTGCAGGATTTTTCAGGGAAATATCAGATACCAGAGTTCCATGCACATCCAATCTGGCTTCCTCTATCCATGCATGTTCATCATCTCCGTTCACAAGAGATGCAAACCAGAACATCTGACCACCATTTCCTATTTCATAATTGCCCGTTGATTTGTTATAGTCTGCCGGCTGATACTCACCACAAGTCATACAGAATCCATTTTCATAAGGATGATCCACACATAATGCTTCATAGTATAATGTGATATCATGCCCCGGCATTACAAAGCTTCCCTTTCTATCGCCTTCATAATTTGTTTTTAACTGGATTTCCTTATAGGTGTCCCCCTCATAATAGCCAACACTCTTTACGTTGTCCCTTACATAAAAAACAACGGTCTCTCCTTCTTTAAAAACATTGCTGTAAGAATCTAACGTGATTGCATCATCAAATATCTGATTTGTGCCCTCCGTATACACTTTATAACCTTCACATGTATTCAGCACAAACGTTGCGTTGGAGTAAGGAGCCGGATATGTATACGTAAAATATCCGTCTGCATCCGGAATCAGGTTGTTGATCTGCTCTTTTTTCAGAATGGTTTCCTCAGAGGTTACTTTCGTCGGATTATCGTAATCATTATGTCTTTGCAGTGTAAGGGATTCAAATGTCGTACGTTCTCCTATTTTAAACTTAAGTGTTACTTCCTGCCCGGCAGAAACCGTAACAGCTTCACTTGTAGTGGTTCCGTCTTCTGACAGCAATGCGATTTCTGCAATTCCCGATCCTGCTACAGCCGTATCGATTTTTGTTTTGTAGTATCCATCACCGTCACTTTCTCTGTCCTGCTTCAGGATGACCGAATAAGCCGTTGTATCGTATAATCCATCCTCCCTGTCCGGCTGAATATCACTTGCATTCAATTGTGTAATCTCAAGATCCGTTCCGGGATGCTGACTCTTCGTATCTGCCAGATAGAAAATCGGATAGTCTGTGCCAAATGCGCCGCCAAGAGACATATCATACTGTGGAAAAACAAAATATGTTTTCGCATCGTCTGCCTGCAGCAGATATTCCTGTAAATAGTTTGCCGGGATGCTGCCCAGAGCGCTGAATACTTGTGTTGCAAATAAACTGTGGCAATCCGCACTATTCACTGCACAACTGAAGTTCTGCAGACCGTCACTGTAACTTCCTCTTGTTAAATTGAAGAAATCACAGCTGGGCACATGAATATCTTTTGAAGCAGCAAAATCTTCTTTATGATCCATATTAATTAATCGCAGATTCTCCGGAACAGGGTCACCTGAAGTCCATGATGAATTGCCGTTTTGCGAAGTATCAAAAATATAGTAAATATCCATTCCAGACGGATTTGCTTCTGTTTTTTGTACAGGAACTGCTATCCTGTTAAATTTCATGTATGAACCGGTTACATTGGAAGATGATGAAACATCATCAAGCAATCCAGAGGCATCACCATTTTCCAGATTATAAGCATCGATTATAGTCTGCTCTGCTTTATAGTCATCAGAAGTAAATTCACTTGTGTAATCTTCGTTCTTCAGATTAACCGTTGCGAAATCTCCGGATTTTACAAACTCCTCCAGCTTGAGACGAATCGAACCGGCTGCTGATTCGCTGACTACAACTTCTCTGTCTAACATGACATTCATAGCCTTGGCAACTTCTTCGTTCAGAATATTTAAATCATCAGCCCATCTCTTGTAACTGTTCCAGATCGCATCATCATCGTCGTATTTCTCTTCAAAATATTCCCCTCGCTGTGATAGGAACTCTTCGTACATCAACTCCAGAGTAACGATTTCCATAAATTGTTTATCAATGCTTGTAATAATGTAATTGTACTGATCATCTGAAAATCCATATGCCTTGTATGCAAATTGTGCCGCAGCATCCGCATAATTCTTTTCTTTTGCAAGAGCGTTTGTCATATTCCGAATCGTAGTCTCAAATACTCCATCAATCGTACCATCTCCGAATATGATTTCACGAATCTCCTCTTCTGTTTCGCTTCCAAAGGCATGTTCTTTCGACTCATAAACATCACAGAAAGCTTTATATAGCTTCTCTTTGCTCGCATCTACCTCATCGATATCTATCGTACCTTCATTATAGGCCTTTGCTTTTTCCATATACGCCATATAAGCTTTTAATGCATTTCCGACATTATTGGAATCTTCAAATATTTCGACATCCCTGAACCACTGCTGATCAAGAGCGTTTTTTGCCGATGTATAATCTGAATTCGCAAGCGTCTGTTCTATTTCCGAATTATAATCCGTAAGATGCTGGTCAATGATTTTTACCTCATTCAGGATCTCATTACAAAGTGCCTGAATCTCTGCCAGTGTCTGTCCGGTACTGCTTCCTCCGAAAATCCATGTATTAAGCATCGAAGCCACCTTCTTAAAATCTTCATCACCGGTTGCATTAGCCACTTTGACAAGCACTGTTCCACAAAGAGAAAGTCCGGTAGAGTATAGTTTGTTAATACCAAAGGTGGTTCCTGTTTTCGCAAATACATTTTCCTTAACCGCCGGCGCTTCCGCAGTATCTTGTGCGTCTTCGGCAATTGCTGACAAAGGTATCGCCGAGAACGCAAGGCTCAGGCTCAGTAAAGCCGCCATCATTTTTTTCAGAACTCTTTTTTTCATAACCTCTTCCTCCTCGTTACTCCTTTCCCAGATTTACAGCAAGCACGATCATATTGATCCCCTGCATCAAAACCGAGAATGCAATCATATATCCAACAGAGAACATGGTCAATACCGGATGGTTAAATGCCATAATACTTACAATAACAGATAACACGCCACAGACAATCGCCAGTATCCCCTTTCCCTTGGAAACTTTCAAGCTCTTTACGCCTCCTGCGATCTGGAAAATTCCATAAATCAATATGCTCGCGCCAACCAGATACGCCGCCATGAGATCTGTAAGAAATCTCTGAAGTCCGCTGAATAATAAAATAATACCTGCCAGACCTTCCACAATACCAAGAATACATGCGCCAATTTCTTTCTTCTCTTTCGCCATGGCAAGAATCACAAGTTCAATACCATTTACCAGCAAAAGTGCTCCCAGAATCCATCCTATAGCCAGGAATGTCCGCATAGGTCTTACAATTGCATAGACTCCTAAGAGCACCGTTAAAATACCGGTGATCCATGTGATCACGTGAATTGTCTTTTTTTCTTTCATCTTTCATGCTCCTTTCATATTCTGCATTTTTCGTCTCACTTTTTTCTTCACCATTCGCGACATTTTGTTGCCCGATGAATAGAAATGTACTATACTTCAATTAATTCACACACCTTAATTTATAGGAGGCTGTCCAATATGAAAAAAATCAAAGTATTATGGTTAATCCTAAAGAGAACCAAAGCAGATCGAATCCTCTCCGGTTTCTTTCTCTTTCTATTCGCAGCAGCCGGAATCATACAGCTCGCAGAGCCGGGCATCAACCGATATGGCGATGCACTCTGGTATTGCTATGCCGTAATCTCTACTGCCGGATTCGGAGATGTAGTTGCCGTCACCTTCCTTGGGAAAATATGTTCCGTTCTTCTGACTGTCTACTCCATTTTTGTGGTTGCAATCGTTACCGGTGTTGTTGTCAATTTCTATAGCCAGCTGGTGGAAATGCATGACAGGGAAACCCTGACCGTATTCATGGATAAACTGGAACACCTTCCGGACCTTTCCAAAGAAGAATTGGAAACCATCTCACAAAAGATCAAACAGCTTAGGTAAGATCATCTCTTACCTGTGGAATCAGGGAAGCTGCAAGTTTCCCTTCTCCACGGCGTTTCAGATATAATATGCCGATAACAGAGAATACCACCGCACCTACAAAATTAACCATCAGATCCTTCATGGTATCTACAATGCCAATGTCCAGATATCCTCCCAGGTTCCATGTCTCTCCGTTAATTACAACGGACTGAATGTCCACATGAATCGGAACATTCGCCCCCGTCGGATTCAGTTTCACAGAATTGATTGCCGGAAGGATCCAGTCTTTCTGCATGTCCATCGCAAAGAACCAGTCCATGCTGAACTCAAAAAACTCCCATAAAACGCCAACCGTCATCGAAAAACAAAACGCAAAAAATGCCACAAAATACGGAGACATTTTGATTGA
>JBJENH010000074.1:11406-16262 GCA_051880095.1 Bariatricus sp.
CTCATTTCTCTCCTCCTTTCGCTCTGAATGATTGTATTCATCTTACCACAGATTCAATTAATGGGCAACATTTCGTTGTTTTTAAATTGTTTTTAATTCACTGTTTCAAGTCATATATGCGAATTATCATATTTATCGTCACATTATTTTAAAATAATTATGCGTTTTAATTCCCTCATTGTATTTTAGATTCATCTGTAGTAATATATATTTATGATGTAAAGGATGGTTATCTTATGAATTATAATGTGCCGCGCTATTTTGAGCGCAAAAAAATAAAGGCTTCTGACATCATGTATCTCACACGCCAGAATCCTCATACAATCATTACTCTCCTAAACGGAGAAAGCCTAATTACCACAATTCCCATGAAAGAAATTGCGTCATATTTACCCGCAGATGATTTTCTGAATGTTTCTAAAGGGATCACTCTGAGAAAAGATCAGATTGTGCACATTTCAGATGACGGTCTGTATACTATGGCAGATGAAAGTATTTTCCAGGGACGGAAGAGAAATATAAGCCAGCATAAACAAATCCGGAAATCTTTGAATTTGCCCAATACACTGCAGGATGATACAGACTGGCACATGCCTCTTGATCTGCTTGAGAAATGTAGCCTGCTGGACGAAATGCCATTGGCTTTTTGTATCATTGAACTGGTCTTTGATGCATGCGGACACGGTGTAGACTTCATTTTCCGCTACTGCAATAACGAAATGGCCACCGTAGAAGGCGTCCCTGTCTCCGAGATGATTAACCGATCTTTCTACGAAGTCTTCAAAAATGGAGACAAAAAATGGCTGGTAACTTACGCCGATGTCGCCCTTAACGGAACCAAACGCGTAATACGTGACTTTAGTCCTGAGATCGGACAGACTCTGACCATCCACTGCTATCAGCCTTGCCCGGGATTTTGTGCCTGTGTTTTGATTCCTGTATAATAGGGACGTTTCTTTTGCCACGACCAGCGCCCATTGGCCCAGATTGGTTTGGGCCAATGGGCGCTGGTCGTGGCAAAAGAAACGTCCCTAAAAAACTATTTCGACAATAAATTCCTTTTCTTCAATCTTCGCTCTGATCTCTCCATCCATTCGTCTCACCAATTCCTTTGCAATTGAAAGCCCCAGGCCGGTAGAAGTCTTACTTCTAGCTGCATCTGCTTTGTAAAATCGTTCAAACACGTGATCAATATTAATCTGCTCCGGACATGTAACCTGATTCCCAATCCGAAGCACTGCCTGATTCTGCTCACGCTCCAACACAATACTAATCTTCTTTTCTCCATGATCCAACCCATTTTTGATCACATTCTGAATCACGCGATGGAGCCCCTGTGGGTTTCCCTGAATATAGATCAGTTCTTCTGTAATCTGAATATCTGGCTGAATTCCCTTCCTTAACCAGTCATCATAATACGAAAAAACGGTTTCTTTCAGAATTCGGTTGATACAACATGAAGTAAGTTCCAGATTATAAGATTCATTTTTCAACTTTGTAAACGTGAAAAGTTCCTCCAGCATTTCATTCAGGCTGTGAATTCTTTCATGAATAATGCTTAAATAACGTTGCTGTTCCTCCATATCTTCGCACTCTTCCATAAGTTGAATATAACCGTCAAGAGAAGTAAGCGGTGTCCGAATATCATGGGATAAATTCGTGTAAGTATCTGCAATCAAAGCTTCTTTCTCCTGATAGTGCTGCTTTTCCTTTCTCCGAAGCTCCAGAAGTTCATTCAGCCTGTCGGAAAGGATTCCGATTCCTCCCATATCAAATTCCCGGTTAATCATCATATTGCTGTCGTGTTTCATCAAAAACGCCAATTGGCGGCAGATGTCTTTCACCTGCCGCTGATATTTCCACAAAACGATCCATTGTATCACAATAATTCCAATTAAAATTCCAATCACGATATACATTTGTCAAATATCCCTCTTCTGGAAAACAAGGCTGCCTGCCCCAATCGTCGCAATGATAAAAGCCAGCGCCACACCGAATGCCGCCAAGCATTCCTTACCACCTGGGTCCATGGGTAGCAGTGATAATTTCCCAGTTATCGTATACTCATAAATCTGAAAATTCTGAATTCCCATTTTTTGAATCGCATTATTTACCAGCCCATACACAATCGTCATGACATTCATAGTAAGGCAAACCGCAATGACCATGCTGATCACATTATTCCTCAAGATAACTGCAATAGTCATACAAATCAGCACCAGCGCATAATGGAGAACCACCTCCGTCGCAAAATAAGCCAGAATCGCCCTTTTCTCTCCCCATTCCAGATATCCAAAAACAACGCCGTTTGCCACTGCCTGAAATAAGAACACCCCTGCCAATGTCATGATCGTAAAGACAGCCAAGGCGATCGCTCTGGAAATGATCAGTGTTCCTCTGTTTTGAACCTGACCGCCGATGTTTTTAATATACCCACTGCTGATGTCCGCTGTCGAAAACAGAACCGCAAAAATTACCAGAAACAGTGCATAAAATTTTCCCTGCGAATTTCCAAAAAAGATGTCAAATACTGTCACCTTTTCTCCCGGCTCCGTAGGAAGTGTTACCATCATTCCTACATTAATATTGTCTGTAGTCGGCTCTGCAACCTGTTCCTGCTGCACCGCATCCGCCTCATTTACAAGCTCATAATCCGTCTTACACAAAATGGTTGTAAAGAATAATGCCGCAGCCAGCACGATCCAGATCACATACAGGCTTTTCGTTCGAAACATCCGGTATAAATCCATTTTTATCAAATTAAGCATGGTCAGCACCTCCCGTCAGATTCAGAAAATAGGTCTCCAGTTCTTCACTGGTAATGGAGATTCCTTTTACCGGAATCCCCGCCTTTGCAAGTTCCATATTCACTGCCGCGCTTTCATTCAAACGTTCAAAAATATGAATATGTTCCTTATCTGTCACCTGATAGTTGGTAAATCCCATAGAATCCAGCACAGGAATCGCCTGTTTGGGATGATCCAGTGTCAGCTCCATCCGTTCACTGCACCGTTTCATCAGTTCTTCCCGTGTAATCTCCTGCAGCAGACTTCCATTGTGAATGATTCCATAGTCTGTTGCGATCTTGGACAATTCCTCAAGAATATGGCTGGAAACGCAGATCGTCATATTTCGTTCCTTCTGAAGTCTCTGTATCATATCACGGATCTCCGCAATTCCCTGTGGGTCCAATCCATTGATCGGCTCATCAAGAACTAACAGATCTGGCTCTCCTACCAGCGCAAGTCCAATTCCCAATCGCTGTTTCATTCCGAGAGAAAAATGCTTCGTTTTCTTCTTCCCCACATCTTCCAGACCTACGATTCTCAATATTTCCTCTATGTAGCCTGCTTTCTTTATCCCGAACAGTTTACATTTGATATTCAGATTCTCATATGCAGTCATATTGCCATAAAGCCCCGGTTCCTCGATCAGGCATCCCACACGGGAGCGCACCTTTTGCAAATCTTTCCCCTTATACCCGAACATCTCGATTTCTCCGCAAGTCGGCTTCGAAAGCCCACTGATCATCTTCAGGCAAGTGGTCTTCCCAGCCCCATTTCTGCCAATAAATCCGTATACAGCGCCCTTCTTAATATGCATATCAACACTGTCCACCGCCTTATGGTGTCCATACTGCTTGGTCAGATTCCTTGTTTCCAACAGCATTTCACTCAAGTTTTCCATCTCCCTTTTTCTTATTTGCATTCATCATAAAGGAATTGTCCTAATAAAGCGCAAATAAATCGTAAAAAAAGAGTAAAGATTATGCGTGCAGGCGATAACCGATCCCCCAGACCGTCTCGATATATTCCTCAGATGTAACTGCTTTGATTTTTTTACGAATATTACTGATATGTACATCCAGAGTCTTGGTCTCACCCATATAAGGTTCATCCCATGCGTATTCGAAGATGTCCTCTTTACTGAACACCTGCTTCGGATTCCTGAGAAGCAACTCTAAAATCGCAAATTCCTGTTTTGTTATTCTGGGAAGTATCTTCCCTCCGATACTGACTTGAAATGTATCCTTGTTCAACACCAGATCCCTAAACGAAAGGTTATGTTCTTCTTCCGCCGCCTTTTTCTCTATACGCCGGAGCTGTACCTGAATTCTAGCCAGAACCTCCCTGATTTCAAATGGTTTTGTTATATAATCATCGGCCCCGCCGGTTAAAACTTCAACTTTTTCATCCAGCCCGTCTTTCGCTGTCAGCACAATAACCGGAAGATTTCCCCTCTTCCGTATTTCTTCCAAAACCTGTTCCCCAGTAATGCCCGGAAGCATTAAATCCAGAAGAACCAATGTATAACTCTGTTCAGGCATATTCAAAAGCAGCTTTGCCTCTGTTCCGGAAAATGCCTGCTCACAGGAATAACCTGCTTTCGATAATGCTTCCCGAAGCAGGTTATTGATATTTACATCATCTTCTACAATCAGTATTTTCTGCATGCTCAGATTCCTTCATTTCTTCCAAAATTTCGCGTTGTTTCTTTTTACTGAAGCCGCCGAGCACAAGTTGATAAGATTTGTCCAATAAATCTTTTAACAAATCATCCGGCACTTTCCCATCCGGTTTAATAGAATTCCAATGGATTTTATTCATATAATAACCGGGAATGATGTCCTCATATTGCTGCCGCAGGAAATCTCCATCGGATGGTTCCAGCTTCAAAGTAATATAATAAGGTTCATCCTTGTCGTCAAGGCAGATCGCTGCAAACATTTTGCCTCCGATCTGATAGCGGATCCAGTTCCAATCCTTCTGAAGGTCCTTGGTTACTCCTGTTTTGTTCAGTAAATATTCATCCATCCAAACATATCTCATTTGATCAATCTCCCCTTCCTACTTCCG
>JBJENH010000075.1:0-2835 GCA_051880095.1 Bariatricus sp.
AGACATCGCCCTTTCACGGCGGTAACACGGGTTCGATTCCCGTCGGAGTCATTGAGCGTAAGCTCTCAATTGAATATGGCGCCATAGCCAAGTGGTAAGGCAAAGGTCTGCAACACCTCTATCACCAGTTCAAATCTGGTTGGCGCCTTTAAGGAAAAACCCAGAAATCTATGTTTCTGGGTTTTTTTCTATAATATTTATACATAATTTGTAACTGTTCAGAGCCAAGCAGATTTGTCAAAAAAGGGCGATGAATGCTTGCATTCGTGAGCACTTTTTTGTACAAATCTATTTGGTGGATACGCCACACTGAGGGAACACGAAGTGTTTTCGAGGTTGGCTCTGAACAGTTACCATAATTTTAAATAAGGAGGAAAATGTGATGCGAGGGAGTACAAAGGATTGCAGTATCAGCAATATTTACAAGCTGGATGGAAGGGTGCCGGTGAGCAAGGCGATTCCGTTCGGACTGCAGCACATTTTGGCAATGTTTGTGTCAAATCTTGCACCGATTACCATTATTGCGGGAGCGGCACAACCGGCACTGAGCCAGGAGCAGATCGCGATGCTTTTGCAAAATGCCATGTTTGTGGCAGGTATCGCAACGTTAATTCAGCTATATCCTGTGTGGCGGATTGGTTCCAGGCTCCCAATCGTAATGGGAGTCAGTTTTACATTTGTAACCGTTCTCAGCACAGTTGCGGCAGGCTACGGATACCCGTCAGTGATCGGGGCAGTACTGATCGGCGGTGTTTTTGAAGGAACATTGGGACTTCTGGCAAAATACTGGAGAAAGATCATTTCTCCGATTGTGTCGGCTACTGTGGTAACAGCTATAGGATATTCCTTGTTTACTGTAGGGACGAGATCTTTTGGCGGTGGTTATGCAGATGATTTTGGATCAGTACAGAATCTGATACTGGGTACTGTGACATTAGTAACCTGTTTGCTGTGGAATATATTTGCAAAAGGTTATTTAAAGCAGTTATCGGTGCTTGCAGGGCTTACCGTGGGATATATTCTGGCGATTTTCTTACATAAAGTTGATTTGAGTCTAATCATGTCCGGGGGACTTATTTCACTTCCGACATTGCTTCCGTTCAAACCGGAATTCCATTTGGGAGCAATTATTTCCGTATGCATCATTTTCCTGGTATCGTCAGCGGAAACGATCGGAGACACATCTGCGATGGTGTCAGGAGGCCTGAATCGTGAGATTGAAGGAAAAGAAATTTCTGGTTCTTTGGCATGTGACGGATATGCCTCTTCCGTTTCGGCGCTTTTTGGATGTCCGCCGGTTACGTCTTTTTCACAGAATGTAGGACTGATTGCTATGACAAAAGTGGTAAACCGTTTTACGATTATGACCGGGGCGGTTTGCATGATCCTGGCAGGACTTTTGCCGCCGGTAGGTAATTTCTTCGCATCTCTTCCGGATTCGGTTCTGGGAGGATGTACATTGATGATGTTTGGAACTATCATGGTTTCAGGAGTTCAGATGATCGCTAAATGCGGATTCAATCAGAGAAATACCACGATAGCGGCACTTTCACTGGCAATCGGCATAGGATTTACTTCCGCAAGTGAAAATGCAATCTGGAGTGTATTTCCGAAGGTTGTACAGACGGTCTTTGCGGAAAATGTTGTGGCGGTTGTATTTGTGGTCTCTATTATCCTGAGCCTGATTTTGCCGAAAGATATGGATATTAAAAAAGTAGAAGAAAAGAATGTGGATGCGGAATAGGAAACGTATCGTGAGAAAAATGGGGCTGTCATGTGACAGCCCCATTTGCAGAATTTGGAATTATAACTGCGGACCAGCAGGAACAAGAGCTTTTCCTGCGTCATTTCCTTCGTATTTTGCAAAGTTCTTAATAAATCTTTCAGCAAGATCTTTTGCCTTAGCTTCCCATTCAGCAGCATCAGCGTAAGTATCGCGTGGATCAAGGATACCTGTGTCTACGCCCGGAAGTTCTGTCGGTACTTCGAAGTTGAAGTATGGGATCTTCTTGGTAGGTGCATTCAGGATATCTCCGTTCAGGATTGCATCGATGATACCACGGGTATCGCGGATAGAGATACGTTTTCCTGTTCCGTTCCATCCGGTGTTAACCAGGTATGCTTTTGCTCCGCTTACTTCCATCTTCTTAACAAGTTCTTCTGCATATTTTGTCGGATGCAGTTCAAGGAATGCCTGTCCGAAGCATGCTGAGAAGGTTGGAGTCGGTTCTGTGATTCCACGTTCTGTACCAGCAAGTTTTGCTGTGAATCCTGACAGGAAGTAGTACTGTGTCTGCTCTGGAGTCAGAATAGAAACCGGAGGAAGGACACCGAATGCATCTGCTGACAGGAAGATAACATTCTTGGCTGCAGGAGCGGAAGAAACCGGACGAACGATATTTTCAATGTGGTTGATCGGATAAGATACACGAGTATTTTCCGTTACGCTCTTATCGTTGAAATCGATCTTTCCTTCTGCGTCTAATGTAACGTTCTCAAGAAGTGCATCACGTCTGATTGCGTTGTAGATATCCGGTTCAGATTCTTTGTCAAGGTTGATAACCTTCGCATAGCATCCGCCTTCAAAGTTAAATACGCCATTGTCATCCCAGCCGTGTTCGTCATCACCGATGAGGAGACGTTTCGGATCTGTGGAAAGTGTTGTCTTACCTGTTCCGGAAAGACCGAAGAAGATAGCGGTGTTCTCACCGTTCATATCTGTGTTTGCGGAGCAGTGCATAGAAGCGATGCCCTTCAGCGGCAGATAGTAGTTCATCATAGAGAACATACCTTTCTTCATCTCTCCGCCGTACCATGTATTGATGATAACCTGTT
>JBJENH010000076.1:0-6988 GCA_051880095.1 Bariatricus sp.
TCTCTGGTACAATAAGAAAACAAAAAAGAGAACGCAGTACGGAATTTGGTACGAATTTATCTGCGAGGGAGGTTGCGGAATGAAGAGACTGAAGTTGAATACTTCCATGGACTGGAAGGAAAAACAGCTTGCCGTTGAGGCGGCATTGCTTTATGGATTTCAGACAGAAACAGCAGAATTTCCGGTAGCGGCACAGGATGGAGAGATCGAGGTTCCGGGAACCGAAGAGGAACTGACCGCTCTATGGGGACTGGAAGCCAAAGATGCACCGGGAGGATATCTGCCGGCAAAGAAAGAAGGACCTATATTTGACACGGATTTCCGTGAGAAGAAAGGCCTTGAGACCCTTTTTGGAGCCGGAGAATTCCTGAAGGATGAAGATTATGATTTCCTGCCGGACAAGCTGGACGTGCGGATGATCCTGCCGGGGGACGCGGATCTTGCTATGGTCACGGCTGCATGCAATATCGCATTTCGTCTGGGAATGGAGACCACCGCTTATGAGGGTCGGATCCTTGCAGATGATACCTATCAGGGAAATGCAATTGTGTTTGAAGATGCCGAGTGCGCAGAGATGGCATTGGAGCAGAAAGGGGATGCGGTTCGCCTGCATGTGAGAGGACGCGGCGAAGAACTGGAAAAGCTTTCCGCCCTTGTCTGTGAGAAATTCCCGATTGTAGATGCATGGAGAAGCTGGCGGGATGTGCTGATGGAAATGGTGGATGATTTCGCTATGAGGAATGTAGACGGACAGCTCGCATATCTGCATGCGTATGAGCAGACGGAGCCGGGAGCATATGAACTGTTCGGATCACCGGAGATCACCGATCAGCAGAAAGAATATTTCCCGGATTCTGTATTTTATAATTATAAATCCGGCCGAAAGGTCTATGAGAAAGTATATGAACTTCCGTGGGAAGTGGATACATTTACACAGGTTCTGGAAGAGAAGATCTATCCGTGCATCGGATGCGGAGATCAGGTCAGAATCGAAGGCGCACTCAGTGAAGACAAAGAAGTGCGCAGCCGCATCGTCGCAGATGTGGCGAAACGACTCGAAGAAAAAGGAGCAGCCCTCGAACAGGCTCAGCTGATCTGTGCGTATAAGCAGGGATTTTCGTGGATCGATGAAGTTGTCGTTCCGGAAGCTTCAAAGGAACAGGTGAAAAAGGTTGAGATTTATTTCAAGCCGTTTCTTCCGGAAGGGCAGACCGAATGGCTTGATGAGAACGGTGCAACGCCGTCTTACCATAACCTGAAGGCGGATGATCCGGATAAATGGTATGATCTTCCGATCCGTTACTTGCAGGAACTTTATCCGATCGAAGATATCATCACAGAAAAACTGGGGATCGCGCGTGAGGATGTTGTGTTCCTTCCGTATGAAGGTGAAGAGAATATTACTTACCTCTGTCGCGTGACGGCAGAAGAGGGAAGCCGTGAGTTCTCTTATCTGGTACATAATGAGGAACGTCCGTATATGGACGAATATCCGCAGATGGGAAAGGTTCATCCGGCGACCGGATACATCCGTGTGTGGGTAAATGGAGAAGAGAAGCTTTCCGAAGAGATCAAGACAGACCTGGAAGAAGTTTGGGATGTCTATCAGGCGGAAGTACTCCCGGATTGCCGCAGATATATCGAGAAGAAGACCGGAGGAGAGATCCGCGAGGATCTGCAGCCGTTCTTTAATAAGCTTTCACTGGATGTGTCGATCAGCGAACCGGACTACAGAACCGGAAGCAGAGAAGATCTGATTTCCTCTCTGGATGCGCTGCATGAAGATATGTATTTTGTGGGAAGTGACTATTTTAAAAACTACGGAGTGCAAAGAGCGGATGTGATGCTTGATGCGCCGGGACTTATCCTTCCGGAGATCCATTGCCGGGAAGGCGCGCCGGTATTTAAGGTGACCCTGTATGAGCAGCTTCGGGAATCTGCCGCCCTCCTGCGTGAAGGAAGTGAAGTGGTTTCACAGAAAAACAGAGAAGATATGCAGGTATGGGCAGAGCGGATTCGTGTACGGGAAGACAGGCTGGAGCTTTTGATCCGCACAGAAGGTGTTCCGGAAAAGGTACTTTCTGCTTATGCAGAACTTTTTGATAAAGGAATTCTTGATATTGCAAATCGACTGGATCCGTGTTATCGTATTGTTTTACAAAATGAAGACGGTCACAGCTTTGAGGCAGCAGTTCCTGATAAGAAAGAACGGCCGTCCAAAAAGATTACCGAGATCGACCTGCATGAACAGGAACTGATTGGTTATGATACATATTGTGAGATCATTGAAGAATTAAAACAGGTAGAGGGAATCGAAGTGTTCCGCACAGCGGTATCCTATGCCGGAAGAGAAGTGTATGCGATCTGGCTCAAGCCGGAGTACAAGGGATATCTGTCCATGACGAAACGTCTGACCCGGTGCCCGAGTGAGATCATCAACGCACGCCACCATGCAAATGAAGTATCCAGCACGAACGCATCCCTGATCCTTCTGAAGAAACTTCTGACGGAGGACATTTACCGGGAGCTTCCTGATAAACTGAATCTGGTGTTGGTTCCGATGGAAAATGTGGATGGCGCCGCGATTCATTACGAACTGCAGAGAGAACATCCGAACTGGAAACTGCATGTGGCAAGATTTAATGCGATCGGAAAGGAATTCTATCGCGAACATTTCGTTCAGGATACGATACATAGCGAGGCAATGGGACTTACACGGTTGTTTGAAAAGTATGTGCCGGACATGATCGTGGATAATCACGGTGTTCCGAGCCATGAGTGGGAACAGCAGTTTTCCGGTTATACGTCACCGTCCTACAAAGGTTTCTGGCTTCCGAGATCTCTGTTATACGGATATTTCTGGTATGTTACCAATCCGGAATACAAAGACAACTATCCGGTGAACAAAGAGATGGAAGACGTGATTGCAGACAAGATGGCCGAGGATGCAGAGATGACAAGATGGAATCTTGAGTGGAGTGCACAGTTTGAAAAATATGCACACGCATGGATGCCAAAGCTCTTCCCGGCAAATTACTACAAGAATATGATCAATTATTGGATTCCGTTTGCGTCAGATCCGACCCACCGGTATCCGTCGATCCGTTTCCCGTGGATCACCACGGTTGCTTACACAAGTGAAGTGGCGGACGAGACAGCACAGGGAGCATACCTGAATTTATGTGCCCGGGCCCATGTGGCTCATGACGAAGCGACACTGCAGATGCTGATGAAGGCAGAGAATGTCTTCGACTGCGAATGCGGCTGCCGTGACAATGCGGTTTTTGCCAGATACTGCCGAATACGGCCAATGATTGTCGGCGGATCTGGAAAAAATAAATCAAATACATTCTAAAGGAGGAGATTTCTATGGAACTCATCAAATTACTTGGCGTTTTAATCGTAATTGTAGGATTTGCGCTGAAACTGGATTCAATCCTCATTATTTTCCTTGCCCTGATTACAACAGGTCTTGTTGGCGGTCTTGGAATCGGCGGACTGCTGGAAACTATCGGAACGAACTTTGTTGCCAACAGAAGTATGGCAATTTTCATCATGATTCTTCTGGTAACTGGTGTACTGGAAAGAAACGGACTTCGTGAAGCGGCTGCAGACCTGATCAAGAAGGTTAAAGGCGCTACAGCAGGTAAAGTTGTTGCTGCATACGGTATCATGCGTGGTATCTTCGGAGCATTCAACGTTGGTTTCGGTGGTGTTGCAGGTTTCATCCGTCCGGTTGTACTTCCGATGGCAGAAGCTGCTATTGAAAATGGCGGAAACAAGGCAACAGAAGAACATAACGAAGATGTTAAAGGTATGGCATCTGCAATGGAGAACATTACATGGTTCTTCTGCCAGGTACTCTTCGTAGGTGGAGCAGGTGGCATTCTTGTACAGACAACACTCGCAGGCCTTGGATACGAAGTAGAACTGATCGATCTTGCCGCTACAGAAATTCCGGTAGCGATCTTCGCAGTTGTTGTTGCTTGTGTATACGTAATCCTTAAGGATAAGAAACTGCAGAAGAAATACTATGGCAATTCAGCAAAGACAACAAAGAAATAGGGAGGAGATATAAATGAGTGCTTTAAAATTTATTCAGATTGACCCTACTTTAAACTCAAACTTAGTGAATATCGTATGGATCATCATCGGACTTGTAACTATTTACGCAGGTATTAAGAACTTACGTGATGAAGAAAATCCTTCCAGAATCGGAACTGCAATTTTCTGGTGCTCTTTCGGTATTGTATGTGCATTTGGTACATGGCTTCCGGCAAAAGTTTCCGGTGCTCTGGTTATCATCATGTGTATCCCGCCGATTTTCAAAAAGGTTAAAGTCGGAAAAGCAGAAGCTCCTACCAAGGAATATACACAGAAACAGTACAAAAAAGTTGGTATGAAGATTTTCTTCCCGGCTGTTTGTGTTGGTATTTTCTCACTTTGCATGGCGTTATTTACAAATATCAGCTCTATGCTTGCAGTTACTTTAGGTACGTTTGTAGCCATTTTTATTTTGATGGGCTACAATTCATCTGAAAACAAACCGGTTGTATTCCTGAAGGAATCTGAACGTTTCCTTTCTCTGATGGGACCTCTTTGTATGCTCCCACAGCTTCTTGGATGTCTGGGTGGTGTGTTCACTGCAGCAGGAGTCGGAGAAGTTGTTGCTAATATCGTAGGAAATGTTGTTCCGAAAGGAAATGTAAATTTAGGTATTATCGTATATGCTATCGGTATGGTATTATTTACTATGATCATGGGTAATGCATTTGCAGCTATCACTGTAATGACAGTTGGTATCGGTGGACCATTCGTACTGGCTTATGGAGCAAATCCGGTTGTTATCGGTATGCTGGCTCTTACATGCGGATACTGTGGAACACTTTGCACACCTATGGCAGCAAACTTCAACATCGTACCTGTAGCTATCCTGAACATGAAGGATCGCTGGGGTGTTATCAAGAATCAGGTTGTTGTGGCTATGATTATGCTTGTATTCCAGATCTGCTACATGATCGCATTTAAATAAGCATTAACAAAAAGGATGATGGAAAGATGACTCGGGATATGGAACGGGGAGCCAGAATTGTTATCTGCGACTGGGTCAGGGTGAAACCCTGGGATAAGCTGCTGATCGTGACATCAAGAGAACATTTGGAAGAAGCACGGATGCTTCGCAAATGTGCAATGGGCAAAGTAAGATCGGTAAATACGCTTACTGTCGAAAATACAGGAAGACTGGTAGGGGTGTTTTTTGATACGAATGAAGAAGTATTTGACCCTTATACAGCGATTATTGCGGCAACGGATTACTCTCTTGTCACAACGAAAGCAGCGAAGCGCGCGATTCAAAAGCACAAAAAGTTCCTGTCCCTTCCGCTTTCCACGAATGACGGCAGATCCATGCTGGAATATGATTTTATGACGATGGATACAAAGAAAAGCCGTCTGATGGCGAAGGTGATTATGAAGTACCTTCGCAGTTCAAATAAAATCCATGTGACGACACCGGCGGGAACGGATCTGGTAATGCATAAAGAAAACCGGAATCCCGGATTCTTCAACGGTGTGATCAAAGATGGAAAAGGATATTCTTCTGCGAGTATTGAGGTATACGTTCCGATAGAAGAGACGAAAACAGAAGGCATTATGATGTTGGACGGATCTCTCGGCTATATCGGGCGGGCTAAAGAGACGACCCGGATTCTGTTTCACGAGGGGCGGATAACAGAAATTGAAGAAACGGATACTGGCATAAGGCTGAAAAAATATATGGAAGAATACAGAGATCCGAGAATTTATATCGGAGGAGAGTTTGGTATCGGACTGAATTCGTATTCGAAATGTCTGGGTAACTGTTATATTGAAGATGAATCGGCGTATGGAACTTTCCATATTGGCCTGGGAAGAAATCTGGCGCTGGGAGGTCAGCAGAATGCAAATGGTCATTTTGACCTTGTATGTCTCGAGCCGGACATTTATACTGATAATAGACAGATTATGCAGCAAGGGAAGATTATCATACCGGAACCGGTGGTATATTAATATCGTCGGTGGTACAAAAGTTCCGCGTGCGGGACTTTTTGCCAATGGTCAAAAAAGTCGTAAGGAGGAAACGAACATGAAGGTATTAGTAACAGGTTTTGACCCGTTTGGGGGAGAAAAAGTAAATCCTGCATATGAGGCAGTCAAATTATTGCCGGACACAATTGCAGGGGCAGAGATCATTAAGCTGGAGATTCCTACCGTATTTTCAAAAAGCGGTCCTGCTGTGGAAGCAGGAATTCAGAAATACCAGCCGGATGTAGTCATCAACGTGGGACAGGCAGGCGGACGTTCCTGTGTTACGATCGAACAGGTTGGAGTTAATCTTGCAGAAGCACGTATTCCGGATAATGCCGGAGAACAGCCGATGGATGAACCACTTCAGGCAGACGGCGCGCCGGCATATTTTGCAACGATCCCTGTAAAAGCGATCGTGAAAAATATCCGTGACCACGGAATTCCGTGCCACATTTCTTACACGGCAGGAACTTATGTTTGCAACTGTGTGATGTATAACGTACTTCATATGGCGGCAACAAAATATACCAATATCCGTGCCGGATTTATTCATGTACCGTTTGCGGCAGAACAGGTAGTTGAAAAACCGAACGGAACTCCGTTCATGTCTCTTGAAATGATTGCGAAGAGTATTGAATATGCAATTGAGGCGACTGTAAATAATACGGAGGATATTCAGGAAGTAATGGGAACGACCCATTAGGAAAAGAATGAATCTGGCAGATAATATATTTGGCAGAAAATATGGAATTATCAGAGGAATGCTTACCGGTTGGCGGGCATTCCTTTTTGCATGGGGAAAGACTGTCAAAGGCATGATTTTTCGGATATCTACGAATATGTAAAGTTCCTGTACGACTAGAAACGGCTTTTCGTTCTGATTTCAAACTTATCTGCATACACATGTTTTAGATAAGGAGGA
>JBJENH010000076.1:7088-47067 GCA_051880095.1 Bariatricus sp.
AGAGGAAAACTTGTAACACTTTGACGTTGACGCTGTCAAGGGTGTTGTGATATACTATAGTGCATAGTGAAAAGTAAGGAGGAGATTGCAATGAAGCATATCAAGACATTGAATACACAGACTCTGAACAATACAGTAAAAAAAGGCGGATGTGGAGAATGCCAGACATCTTGCCAGTCTGCTTGTAAGACATCCTGCACCGTAGGAAATCAGACTTGCGAGCACAGCAAATAAGAGAATTTTATCTTAGTATGAATCAAGGCAGCGGCCAAAAGCCGCTGTCTATTGGCGTTATGGAAAAAAGATTAGAAAGGGGTACCGGTTGTGATTCATCAGTACCAGAATAACGGATATTTGATCGTGATGGATATCAACAGCGGATGCGTTCATACGGTGGATCAGGCGGCATATGATGTGATTGCGTGTCTGAATACAATGAATGAGAACCAGACAGCCGAGACGCTTCGACAGGATGAGACTTGGGAGGCATTGAAGGCGGAGCTGAAGGAAAAATATCCGGAAGAAGAATTAAGAGAGATTTTAGAGGATGTGACAGAACTCACGGAGTCGGGGCAGTTATTTGTGAAGGATACTTATGAGCCGCTCATCGGTGAGGTTGTGAAACGCAAGACGGTTGTGAAAGCGATGTGCCTGCATATTGCGCATGACTGCAATCTGGCCTGCAGATACTGTTTTGCGGAAGAAGGAGAATATCATGGAAGAAGAGCCATGATGAGCTTTGAGGTGGGAAAGAAAGCCCTGGATTTTCTGATTGCCAATTCGGGCAGCAGACGTAATCTCGAAGTGGATTTCTTCGGCGGAGAACCGCTGATGAACTGGCAGGTTGTCAAGGATCTTGTTGCATACGGAAGGGAACAGGAGAAGATACATAATAAGCACTTCCGCTTTACAGTGACAACGAATGGTGTTCTGCTGAATGATGAGATTCAGGAGTTTATCAATAAAGAGATGGATAACGTGGTCATGAGTCTGGACGGAAGAAAAGAAGTCAATGACCGTATGAGACCGTTCCGAAACGGGAAAGGCAGTTATGATCTGATCGTGCCGAAATTCCAGAAGCTCGCGGATTCCAGAAATCAGGAGCGTTACTATATCCGGGGAACATTTACCAGAAACAATCTGGATTTCTCCGAGGATGTCAAGCATTTCGCAGAGCTTGGGTTCAAACAGATGTCCATTGAACCTGTTGTCGGGGATGCTTCCGATCCATATGCGATCCGTGAAGAGGATCTGCCGAAGATTTTTGAAGAATATGATAAGCTGGCGCAGTTTGTGATCGAGAAGGAAAGAAAGGGAGAAGGATTTAATTTCTTCCATTTTATGATCGATCTGGAAGGCGGACCGTGTCTGTATAAGAGATTGTCCGGATGCGGATCCGGAACAGAGTATTTGTCAGTGACTCCGTGGGGCGATCTCTATCCGTGCCATCAGTTTGTCGGAGATGAAGATTTCCTGATGGGAAATGTGGAAGAAGGAATTACAAAACCGGAGATTGCAGATGCATTCCGGTGCTGTAATGTATATACCAAGGAAAAATGTAAGAAATGTTTTGCCAGATTCTATTGCAGCGGAGGATGTATGGCGAATGCATATAAATATGCAGGCGGTCTGAATGACTCTTATGACATCGGCTGCGAGATGGAGCGTAAGCGGGTAGAATGTGCAATCATGATAAAGGCTGCTTTGGCAGAAGAAAGGAAGTAGGACATGAAGAAAAGTAAAGGGATTATCAGCCTTGTTCTGATTGCAGCACTTATGGGACTGCTTGGATTCACCTGTGTTCAGGGATTCGGATCTTCTCATTCCGGTGCTGCAAAGAACATTAACCTGGGTCTTGATCTTGCCGGTGGTGTCAGCATTACTTATCAGGCAAAGGACAAGAATCCGACCAAAGAAGAGATGGCAGATACCATCTACAAATTACAGAAACGTGTGGAACAGTACAGTACAGAGGCTTCCGTTTATCAGGAAGGCGATGACCGGATCAGCATTGAGATTCCGGGTGTTTCCGATGCGAATACTGTTCTGGAAGAACTCGGAAAACCGGGTTCGCTGGAATTTCAGGATCCGAACGGAGAAGTCGTATTAAGCGGTTCTGATGTGAAGAGTGCTCAGGCACAGACCCAGCAGAACAGTACGACAAAGAATAATGAGTATGTTGTGGCTCTGGAGCTTACCGAAGAAGGAACAGAGAAATTCGCGAAGGCAACCGAGGAGAATCTCGGAAAGCAGATTGCCATTGTTTACGATGGTGAAACGATCAGTGCACCGGTAGTCAATGCTGTTATTGAGAACGGACAGGCTGTTATCGAAGGTATGGCGGACTATGAGGAGGCTGACACACTGGCTTCTACGATCCGAATCGGCGGACTGAAGCTGGAACTGGAAGAACTCCGTTCCAATGTAGTGGGAGCTCAGCTTGGTGAAGAAGCAATCAGCACAAGTTTGAAAGCCGGTGCAATCGGTCTTGCGTTAGTCTTCATTTTTATGTGTATCGCATACCTGCTTCCGGGCTTTGCTGCAGGTCTTGCACTTCTGATTTATACAGGACTGGTCATTGTATTATTGAACGCATTTGACATTACACTGACCCTTCCGGGTATTGCAGGTATCATTCTTGGTATCGGTATGGCGGTAGATGCGAATGTTATCATTTTCGCGCGTGTTCGGGAAGAGATTGCAGCCGGAGTGAGCGTTAGATCTTCACTCAGAAACGGATTTAAGAAGGCAATGTCCGCAATCGTCGATGGTAACGTGACGACTTTGATCGCGGCAATCGTGCTGGGACTTAAGGGTTCCGGTTCTGTCAAAGGATTTGCCCAGACACTCGCTCTTGGTATTGTGATTTCCATGTTCACGGCACTTATCATCACAAGAGTGATTGTATTTTCATTCTATGCGATCGGTATTCGGGACGAAAAATTCTACGCAAGAAAGAAGAAAGAGACCAAAGTATTCAATTTCCTTGGCAAAAAGAACCTTTGCTTTGTGATCTCTCTTGCAGTCATTGCAGTTGGTCTCATTACGATGGGCGTGCAGTCCGCTGGCGGAAACGGTGCTTTGAATTACAGTTTGGAATTCAAGGGCGGTACTGCCACCAATGTAACGTTTAATGAAGATTATGATATCAAGGAAATTGATTCCCTGATCGTGCCGGTTGTGGAAGAGGTGACCGGTGATAAGAATGTGCAGACACAGAAAGTAAAAGACAGCACACAGGTGATCATTAAGACCACGACACTGGATCTGGAACAGAGAGAAGCGCTGAACCAGGCACTTGTTGATGAGTTCGGAGTAGATGAGTCCCTGATCACGGCAGAAAATATCAGCTCGACTGTCAGCAGGGAGATGAGAACGGATGCGATTATCGCGGTTATTATCGCTACGATCTGTATGCTGATCTACATCTGGTTCCGTTTCAAAGACATCCGTTTTGCTACCAGCGCGGTTATCGCACTTTTACATGATGTTCTTGTCGTATTGGCCTTCTACGCAGTGGCAAGAGTTTCTGTTGGAAATACATTTATCGCATGTATGCTTACCATTGTCGGATACTCCATCAATGCGACGATCGTCATCTTCGACCGTATCCGTGAAGAAATGCATTTGAAGAAACGTGATGAAAGCCTGGCAGATGTGGTAAATAAGAGTATCACCAATACACTTACCAGAAGTATTTATACCTCACTTACTACATTTGTAATGGTAGCGGTGATCTATATCCTGGGCGTAAGTTCGATTAAGGAATTCGCAAGCCCTCTGATGGTAGGTATCGTATGTGGCGGATATTCTTCTGTATGCATTACGGGAGCCCTGTGGTATGTGATGAAGACCAAATGGAACAAGAAAAAATAAATTGTGTTTTGAAATTTGATAGAGAAAAGGTGTTGGAGTTTTCCGACACCTTTTCCATATATCGGGAAAAGGCCGAAAGGAAAGGATAAAATGGAGAACTGGGTACTTTTGAGAAAAGGTGCGGATTTCGCACATATCAGTGAGAAATTTCATATCAGTCCGCGGATCGCCGCTCTGATCCGAAACAGGGAGGTCATCGGAGATGAGGCGATTGCGAAATATCTGAATGGAACGATCGCGGATCTCTATGACGGAATGTTGATGAAGGATATGGATAAGGCCGTCGCTGTTCTGATGGAGCGGATTCGGGCGGGAAAGCATATCCGTGTCATCGGAGATTATGATATAGATGGAATTCAGTCGACTTATATTCTCCTGGAAGGCTTCCGGTATCTGGGAGCTGATGCGGACAGTGATATTCCGGACCGGATGAAAGACGGATACGGGTTGAATCGTCATTTGATCGACCGGGCACTTGATGCAGATGTCGATACGATCGTGACTTGTGACAACGGGATCGCGGCAAAAGAGGAGATCGCCTATGCAAAAAGCATGGGGATGACAGTGGTCGTGACAGATCATCATGAAGTACCTTATCGGGATGAAGAGGGGGGAAGAGTCTACTGTCTACCGGAGGCAGATGCAGTCGTTGATCCGAAAAGGGTGGATTGCCTGTATCCGTTCAAAGGTCTATGCGGGGCGGCAGTCGCCTATAAGCTTGTGGAAGCGCTGGCGGAAGCGATGGGTAAAGATGTGTGCGAACTGGATTATCTGATGGAAAATGTCGCCATCGCCACGGTCGGGGATGTGATGGATCTGGTGGATGAGAATCGTATTTTCGTGAAACAGGGGCTTGAAATGTTGAAACGAACGCAGAACAAAGGGCTGAAAGCTCTGATCGAATGTACAGGGGTAAATGAGGCAAAGCTGAACACATATCATATCGGATTCGTCCTGGGCCCCTGTATGAACGCCAGCGGACGGCTGGATACGGCGAAACGGGCTCTGGAGCTTCTGGAGGCCGGGACACAGAAGGAGGCAGATGTCCTGGCCGGAGACCTGAAGGCTTTGAATGACAGCAGAAAGGATATGACGGCTCAGGCGGTGGAGGAAGCTTTTATTCAGGTGGAAAATACGGAGATCCGGAATGATGAGGTTCTGGTTATCTATCTTCCGCAATGCCATGAAAGCCTTGCGGGAATCGTGGCAGGAAGAGTCCGGGAGAAATATTACCGCCCGGTGTTTGTGCTGACCCGTGCACAGGAGGGGCTGAAAGGTTCCGGACGCTCGATCGAGACCTGGCATATGTATGAAGGATTGAACCGGTGTGCCAACCTCCTGACGAAGTTCGGGGGACACAAGATGGCTGCGGGACTTTCTCTTCCGGAAGAAAACCTGGAACAGTTCCGTCGGGAGATCAACCAGAAATCCCAGCTTTCGCAGGACGATCTTGTGGAAAAGATCCAGATCGATATGCAGCTTCCGTTTTCCGTGGTGACAGAAAAATTTGTCGATGAATTAAGTATTCTCGAGCCGTTCGGAAAGGCGAACGCCAAACCTCTGTTCGCAGAAAGAAAGGTGCGTGTTCTGAACGCAAGGGTGCTGGGGCGCAACCGGAATGTGCTGAAACTGCAGGTGGAAGACTCGAAAGGAACAAAGATCGATGCGATGTATTTCGGAGATATAGAAGGCTTTCTGAATTATGTGAGACAGAAGTTCGGAGAGCGGGCATATCAGGACATGATGAGTGGGAGAAATGTATGGAAAAACCATGCAGAACAGGGGATTGAGATGGCATTTACATACTATCCCGATATCAATGAATATCAGGGAATAAAAACTCCACAGATTGTGATCCAAAATTATAAATAGATTTTGAAAATTCAGAATTTTGTGATATAATTAAAAATATTTTAGTATGTGTACAAAGGGTGGAAGGTTTCATGAAAAAGTTAGAAGATTATGTAGTGAGTATACCGGATTTTCCGCAGGAAGGAATTATTTTCAGAGACGTGACAAGTGTATTGGAAAATGCCGACGGACTTCATCTTGCAATCGATGGTCTGGAGGAAAAGATAGGTGACAGAGAATTTGATGTGATCGTCGGACCGGAATCCAGGGGATTTATTTTCGGAATGCCGATCGCGTATAATCATCACAAAGCATTTGTACCGGTGAGGAAAAAGGGGAAGCTTCCATGCGAGACCATATCCGCTTCCTATGAACTGGAGTACGGAACCGCAGAGATCGAGATTCACAAGCGTTCGATCAAGCCGGGAGATAAAGTGATTATTGTGGACGATCTTCTGGCAACAGGCGGGACCGCGGAGGCGATTATTAAGCTGGTTGAGGAACTGGGCGGAGAAGTGGTTGAATTTCTCTGTCTGATCGAACTGGAAGGGCTGAAGGGACGGAAGAAACTGGAAGGATATCCGGTTGAATCCGTGATCCAATATCCCGGAAACTAATGAGAAGGAGGGGGAAGATATGGCAGATGGATGGGACATCAGTCAGGAGCCGCTGATTGAAGCAAGTAATAAAAAACTGGATATCGTCGATGGCCATGCGGTAAAGGCACCTGCAGACTATCAGAACCCGGATGAATTGTATAATAGTTTGATCGCGCGGATTCAGAAATATCATCCGTCGGCGGACATTTCGATGGTCGAGAAGGCGTATCACATCGCGAAAAATGCGCACGAAGGCCAGAAGAGAAAGTCCGGGGAAGCCTATATCATTCATCCGCTCTGGGTTGGAATTATTCTGGCACAGCTGGAGATGGATAAGGAGACAATCACAGCCGGGATCCTTCACGATGTGGTGGAAGATACGGTCATGACGTATGAGGAGATCAAGAAGGAATTCGGAGATGAAGTGGCCCTTCTTGTGGACGGCGTAACGAAGCTGGGACAATTATCCTATTCGTCGGATAAGCTGGATGTTCAGGCGGAGAACCTCAGAAAAATGTTTCTTGCCATGGCAAAGGATATCCGCGTTATTATCATCAAACTTGCCGACCGCCTTCATAATATGCGGACACTGCAGTACATGCGGCCGGAGAAGCAGAAGGAAAAGGCGAAGGAAACCATGGACATCTATGCGCCGATCGCACAGAGACTTGGTATTTCCAAAATAAAGACAGAGCTGGATGACCTGGCACTGAAATATTCCCAGCCGGAAGTATTTTATGATCTGGTGAAGCAGATCAACGCGCGAAAGACAGAGAGAGAGGAATTTGTCCAGCAGATTGTGGATGAAGTATCTGCTCATATGGAGAATGCGAACATCGAGGCGGAGGTCAACGGGCGCGTCAAGCATTTCTTCAGTATTTATAAAAAGATGGTCAATCAGGATAAGACCGTGGATCAGATCTATGATCTGTTTGCAGTCCGGATCATCGTAGATTCCGTGAAGGACTGCTATGCGGCTCTGGGTGTCATTCATGAGATGTATACACCGGTCCCGGGACGATTCAAAGACTATATCGCCATGCCGAAGGCGAACATGTATCAGTCTCTCCACACAACTCTGATGAGTTCGATCGGCCAGCCCTTTGAGATCCAGATCCGGACCAAAGAGATGCACAAGACGGCCGAATACGGTATTGCCGCACACTGGAAATATAAGGAATCAAATGACGGCAAGAAGAGTGTGGAAGCGAAGGAAGAGGAGAAGCTGAGCTGGCTCAGACAGATCCTGGAGTGGCAGAAAGATATGTCCGATAACCGGGAATTCCTGAATCTCCTGAAAGGAGATCTGGATCTTTTCGCGGAGGATGTTTACTGCTTCACCCCGAACGGAGACGTGAAGAACCTTCCGAACGGTTCTACGCCGATCGATTTTGCTTATGCGATCCACACGGCTGTCGGCAATAAAATGGTCGGTGCACGTGTGAACGGTAAGCTGGTCAATATTGATTATAAGATACAGAATGGTGACAGGATCGAGATTCTCACTTCTCAGAATTCCAAAGGACCGAGCCGCGACTGGTTGAATATTGTGAAGAGTACACAGGCAAAGAATAAGATCAATCAGTGGTTCAAGAAGGAGTTCCGGGAAGAGAATATTGTACGTGGAAAAGAAATGATGCTGGCTTACAGCAAGGCAAAAGGTTTTGTACTGGCAGATCTCCTTAAACCAAAATATATGCAGATCGTGCAGGAAAAATATGGATTCCGTGACTGGGATTCCATCCTGGCAGCGGTCGGACACGGTGGTCTGAAAGAAGGCCAGGTGATTAACCGTCTTGTTGAAGAATACGGCAAGGATCACAAGAAAGAGATCACCGATGAGATCGTAATGGAAAAGATCGCAGAGGCATCCAGAAATAAAGTCCATATTGCCAAATCAAAAAGCGGAATTGTGGTCAAGGGAATTGACGATATGGCGGTGCGGTTTTCCAGATGTTGTAATCCGGTTCCGGGTGATGAGATCGTCGGATTTATCACCAGAGGACGCGGAATGTCGATCCATCGCACAGACTGCGTGAATATGATCCATTTGTCTGAGCCGGAACGCGCGCGGCTGATATCGGCTGAGTGGGAAAAACCGGCAGACGGTGAAGGCAACGGAAGTTATCTGGCTGAGATTAAAATGTATGCAAATGATCGTCAGGGCCTGCTGATGGATATGTCCAGAGTTCTGACGGAGATGAATATAGACGTGAAGTCTATGAATGTGCGAACCAGCAAGCAGGGCACTGCAACGATTGAAGCGGGATTTGTGGTGCACGGCCGTGAAGAACTGGCAAAAGTGATTGAAAAACTCCGCCAGCTCCAGGGTGTACTGGATATTGAACGTGCAGTCGGTTAAATACAGAATTATGTCGTAAGAAGAGGATATGAATATGAAAATAGAAACATTTGTGACAGGTATCATCAGTACCAATTGCTATATTCTGTCAAATGAAGACACGAAGGAAGCGGTCATCGTTGATCCGGCGAATCTCTCCCGGAAAATGGTGAGCTATATAGAAGAAGAACAATTAAAACTCAAAGCCATCCTTCTGACACATGCACATTTTGATCATATTATGGGAATCGATAAGATGATTGCCATGTTCGGTGAAATGCCGGTTTATGTGGAAGAAAATGATCTGGATCTTCTTCACAGGGCGGAATTGAACGAATCCACGACCTATACGTCCGGATACAGCTATGCAGGCGGTGAGGTGATCCATGACGGGGATGTGCTTCCTCTGATCGGATATGATTTTCAGGTGATTCATACACCGGGACATACAGCCGGAGGCGTCTGTTATTATGTGAAGGACGCAAATGCACTGTTCAGCGGAGACACGCTGTTCTGCTGTTCCGTGGGAAGATCGGATTTTGCGACGAGCAGTACATCGGATCTGATCCGTTCGATCAAGGAAAAACTGTTCCTCCTTCCGGATGAGACAATCGTATATCCGGGACACATGGGTGCTACAACGATCGGAAATGAAAAAGTAAATAATCCGTATGTTTAACATGGGAAGAACACAGGCAGAAGAGGTTTATGGGGCATGATTCAGATTAAATGTCAGAATGAACGGTATACCTACGATATGTATCATATCGTAAAATCGTTCTTTCCGGATGCCGTGATAAACCAGACGGTGGATACAGAACAAGAATCACTGATTCAGATCAGGGTGGATGGTGATTCTTGTTTTTTCTGTAAAGAAACAGGAGTCTTTACGGTTGAAACGTCTGAAACGGATCCGATTGAAGATAAAAGAGAAAAAAAGAGATATATCAATAAAAAATTATATACATGGCTGTCAGAACTTACAGGAGAAAGCCATGCATGGGGCGATATGACGGGAGTGCGTCCGACGAAAATGATCATGGAGAAGCTGGAAGAAGGATGCTCCGATGATGAAATCGTCCAATTTATGGCCGATACGTATGTGGTGGGCGAGAAGAAGGCCCGTCTCGGTATCGAGATCGCAAAACGGGAGAAAGAACAGCTCGGGAAGCTGGATTATGAAAACGGGTACAGCCTTTATATCGGAATTCCGTTTTGCCCTACGACCTGCAGTTATTGTTCCTTTACGTCCTATCCGATCGCGAAATGGGAAAAGCGGACGGATGAGTATGTGGATGCACTACTCATGGAGCTGACCGGCATCGCTGAAATGTCACGCAAGAAAAAATTGAATACGATCTATATGGGCGGAGGCACGCCCACCACGCTGAGCGCAGAGCAGATGGACCGGGTTCTTACCCACCTGGAAAATAATTTCAGCTTTGATGATTTGAAAGAATTCACGATCGAAGCAGGACGGCCCGACAGTATCACCAAAGAGAAGCTGGAAGTCATTTACCGGCACAATGTGGGCAGAATTTCCATCAATCCGCAGACGATGCAGCAGAGGACTTTGGATACCATCGGACGGCATCACACGGTGGAAGATATCGTGCGTGTCTTTCATATGGCACGTGAGATCGGTTTTGACAACATCAATATGGATCTCATCGCCGGACTTCCCGGAGAGCATCCGTGCGATATGGAGGACACGCTTAGACAGATACGCCGACTGGAGCCGGACAGCCTTACCGTGCATGCGCTTGCGATGAAGCACGGATCCCGCCTTACAAGGGAGAAGGCTCTGCAGACGGACGGCATGAATGCCGGAGAGGGACAGATGAAGAATGCGCAGATGGCCCGTGAGCTGGAAGAAATGATCGATATGGCATCTGAAGCTGCTAAAGAGATGGATCTGCATCCGTATTATCTGTACCGTCAGAAGAATATTGCCGGAAATTTTGAAAATGTGGGCTATGCAAAGGTTGACAAAGCCGGAATTTACAATATACTAATTATGGAGGAAAAACAATCGATCATTGCAGCGGGGGCGGGAGCTTCCACCAAGATCGTACTTCCCTATGAGATTCCGGCGCCGGGCAGCAGGAACGGCAGAATGACGAATCTGATCAGAATAGAAAATGTCAGGGACGTGGGAGAATACATTTCACGCGTCCGCGAGATGATAGAACGAAAAGGAGAATGGCTATGGCGTTAAAGAAAAAACCGGTTACCGGTATGAAGGACATGCTCCCGAAGGAGATGGAGATCAGGGATTATGTGATCCAGATGATCAAAGACACTTACAAGACTTTCGGGTTTACATCCATGGAGACTCCATGTGTGGAACATATTGAGAATCTCTGCAGCAAGCAGGGCGGAGACAATGAAAAACTGATCTTCAAGATCTTAAAACGTGGTGAGAAACTGAAGATCGATGAGGCAAAAGAAGAGGCGGATCTGGTGGACGGAGGTCTCCGTTATGACCTGACCGTGCCGCTTGCTAGATATTACGCGAACCATGCAAATGAGCTTCCGTCACCTTTTAAGGCACTTCAGATCGGCAATGTATGGCGTGCCGACCGCCCACAGAGAGGACGGTTCCGCCAGTTCATGCAGTGTGATATCGATATTCTCGGCGAGCCGGGCAATCTGGCGGAGATCGAGCTGATCCTTGCGACCACAACGATGCTTGGCAAGATGGATTTCCACAACTTCACAGTCAATATCAATGACCGGAATATTCTGAAAGCCATGGCGGCATACAGCGGATTTAAAGAAGAAGATTTCGATGAGGTATTCATCATTCTGGATAAGATGGATAAGATCGGCGCAGAAGGTGTCGGAGAAGAACTTCAGGAGATGGGATATACCAAAGAAAACGTAGACACCTATCTGGGACTTTTCGATGAAATCAGTCCGGATGTGGAAGGAATCCGTTTCTGCCGTGAAAAACTTACAGGATTCCTGGATGAGAAAGTGGCTGACAGCATGGAGACGATCATTTCATGCGTGGAAAGTGCCAGGGAAGCAGACTTTAAAGTAAAATTCAATCCGACTCTGGTGCGCGGACAGTCTTATTACACCGGAACGATCTTCGAGGTGACAATGGATGAATTCGGCGGCGCGGTTGCCGGAGGCGGACGTTATGACAAGATGATCGGCAAATTTACCGGTCAGGACACCCCGGCGTGCGGATTTTCCATTGGATTTGAGCGTATCGTAATGCTCCTTCTGGAAAATGGATATGAGATTCCGTCAAAACGTCAGAAGAAGGCATATCTTCTGGAGAAGGGCATGCATCAGGAAGGAATCCTGAAAGTGCTCGCCATGGCGAAAGAAGACCGTGCAAACGGAAAGCAGGTTCTGATCGCCAATATGAAGAAGAATAAAAAATTCCAGAAGGATCAGCTTATAGCGGACGGATATGAGGATATTACGGACTGCTATAAAGATTCCGTAATGGAACTGTAAATAGAGAAAACAGGAGGAAGAGATCATGGCAGAATCAATGATGGGCCTCAAAAGAACGCACCGCTGTGCGGAGCTTTCCGAGGCAAATATCGGTGAGAAAGTTACCATCATGGGATGGGTTCAGAAGAACAGAAATAAAGGGGGACTGGTTTTTGTCGATGTGCGTGACCGATCCGGCATCATTCAGGTCGTATGCGAAGAAGGCAGCACAGCTCCGGAAATTATTGAAAAGGCAGCGAAGCTGAGAAGTGAATTCGTAGTTGCAGTCGTTGGAAAAGTCGAGGCACGTTCCGGCGCGGTAAATGAAAATCTGGCAACCGGTGCCATTGAGATCAAGCCGGAAGAACTCAGAGTGTTGTCCGAATCCGAGACACCTCCGTTCCCGATCGAAGAGAACTCCAAGACGAAGGAAGATCTGCGTCTGAAATATCGTTTCCTGGATCTTCGAAGACCGGATATCCAGAGAAACCTGATGATGAGAAGCCGTGTGGCAACGCTGACCCGTCAGTTCCTCGCTGAAGAAGGATTCCTTGAGATCGAGACCCCGTTCCTGATCAAGAGTACACCGGAAGGAGCAAGAGATTATCTGGTTCCGAGCCGTGTGCATCCGGGAAATTTCTATGCGCTTCCGCAGTCACCGCAGATTTTTAAACAGCTGCTGATGTGCTCCGGATATGACCGCTATTTCCAGATCGTAAAATGTTTCCGTGACGAGGATCTCCGTGCAGATCGTCAGCCTGAATTTACACAGATCGATATGGAATTATCTTTCGTCGATGTGGACGATGTTATTGATGTAAATGAGCGTCTTCTCGCGAAGTTATTCAAGGAAGTATTGGATATCGATGTTGAACTTCCGATTCAGAGAATGACCTGGCAGGAGGCAATGGACCGCTTCGGTTCCGACAAACCGGACATCCGTTTTGGTATGGAACTTCAGAATGTGACGGAAGTTGTAAAAGATTTTGAATTTGTTGTCTTTAAGAATGCGATTGAAAATGGCGGAACTGTCCGCGGTATCAATGCAAAAGGACAGGGTGCGATGCCGAGAAAGAAAATCGACAAGCTGGTTGATTTCGCAAAGGATTACGGTGCAAAAGGACTTGCTTACATTGCGATCCAGGAAGACGGAAGCGTCAAATCTTCCTTTGCAAAATTCATGAATGAAGAACAGCTAAAAGCGCTGATCGAAGCCATGGGAGGAGAAAACGGTGACCTGCTTCTCTTTGCGGCTGATAAGAATAAAGTGGTATGGGATGTCCTCGGAGCACTTCGTCTGGAGCTTGCACGCCAGATGGAGCTTCTGGACAAGAATGAGTACAAATTCCTCTGGGTAACAGAATTCCCGCTTCTTGAATGGAGCGAAGAACAGAACCGTTTTACGGCAATGCATCATCCGTTTACCATGCCGATGGAAGAAGACCTTCAGTACATTGATTCTGACCCGGGAAGAGTACGTGCCAAAGCATACGATATCGTTTTGAACGGAAACGAGATCGGAGGAGGAAGTGTGCGTATCTTCAATCAGGAAATCCAGAGCAAGATGTTTGAAGTTCTTGGCTTCACACCGGAGCAGGCCCAGGAACAGTTCGGATTCCTTCTGAATGCGTTTAAATACGGTGTACCGCCGCACGCTGGACTTGCATACGGTCTGGATCGTCTGGTTATGCTGATGGCAAAACAGGACAGCATCCGCGACGTGATCGCTTTCCCGAAGGTGAAGGATGCATCCGATCTGATGACTGAGGCGCCGGCAGCAGTTGAAAGCAAACAGCTGGAAGAGCTGGGACTGGAACTTTCCGGTACGAAGGAAGAGAAGACAGAAGAATAAGAATAAAAAAGAGAAGCACGCTGGCCCGAAAAAGGCTGGCGTGCTTTTTGAGCCGGAAGAGGATTTGCTATCTGGAAAAGATTTGGACTTTGCAAAAACCCGTATGCATAAAAAAACCACTGAGATATCTCAGTGGTCAAAGAGCGACAGACGGGACTCGAACCCGCGACCTCCACCTTGGCAAGGTGGCGTACTACCAACTGTACTACTATCGCATATGTTATTTCCGTTCCTCAGAACAATATATACTATACCTTATGAATGAGCATTTGTCAACTGATTTGTGAAGAAATGCCTGTTTTACTTTTTGCGAATTTATGGATATTTTGCTGACAATTCGTTTAAAATGAATAAAAAGTCATACATGAAAAATACAAAAAAAGGTTGACGAAATGTATGTATATAGGGTATACTATATTCTGTTCAGAGGAACACAATTACATACATGCGATAGTAGTACAGTTGGTAGTACGCCACCTTGCCAAGGTGGAGGTCGCGGGTTCGAGTCCCGTCTGTCGCTCTTGAGACATCGGATTTTTTCGATGTCTTTTTTCTTTATACGAAAGACCGACAATGGTGTTTTCCTGAATTGAAAAGTGCCCGTGCCCGTACGGAGACGGGCACGACATATAGACGATTATTGAATTAGAAAATATAAAATTATTCATATCCAGAAGTTCATCCTCGCTCATCAGGCGAATGTCCTTGAGAAGAATGCTTTCTACGGGATTTGGACATTGGTCTCTAAATATTATCCATCTCAGTTTTTAGAAGGATGGACAATATATTTAATTAGATATAATTTGGTGATAAAATATATTTAGTAAAGTATATTTTCGTTGACTTTGCGAATAATATAGAATATATTAAGTGTAGAGAGGTGGTTAATATGAGCGATTTCCAAAATTTTTTAAATAAAACCTTAACTCAAATTGATGTTGAGGCTATAAAGGAAGAAGAGAATGAAGTTTACGAATATGATATTTACAAGGAGATTAGGGAACTTGTTTTAGCTGCAAGAGATAGAGCCGGGCTTACGCAAAAGGAATTGGCTGCCAAGAGCGGACTTACTCAGTCTAATATAAGTAATATTGAAAAAGGAACAACACGTCCGACAATAGATTCACTTAAGAAGATAGCAGATGCAACAGGTAGAAGGTTAGTTATTCAATTCGGAGAGAGAGAGGTGATGTTGTAATGGCAATGATTAGTAGATTAATGGTTGAAAGATTTCGTGGTATCAACAATTTGAAAATTGACAATTTAAACCGTATCAACTTATTTGTAGGTGATAATAATTGTGGAAAGACAAGTGTGATGGAAGCTTTGCAATTGTTTAGAACTTCTGAGATATTAGGTAATATTTATACCATTGCAAGACAAAGAGAAAGTATTTTTTGGATGAATTCTAATTCTTTATATGAAAATTTTATTTGCATGTTTCCGCATGATGGAAGTAACTTGGAAATTCGAGTGTCCGGAGTCTGCAATGGAAAGGATATGGCTTATAGTGTCAAAGGAAAAGAAAAGCAAATCCTTATTGATGTGAAGGAATTGGATAGATTTTTTGTGAGGGAAAACATGGATTGGCTGGTGGCGGAACCCAAAATAGAGGAGTTTGACGGTGCCATTTCCTACCAATATGGAGATCTGGTCAAAGAAGAGCAGATGAAAATCAATCGTTTAACCGGAATTTCAGGAACTCCTGTATCCGAATCAGATGAAATTAAAATCATCTATGTATCACCTTTTGAACATTTAAAGGGAAGTGTAATCAGTCAGATTATAAAAAATGATGGATACAAAGAAATTTGTTTGAAAGCGTTGCAATTATTTGATGCAGAGATAGAAGACATGATGATATTCAAAAGTGATATCAGCAATAGACCGGTCGAATATCTGAAGCATAAGAGATTGGGAAATATGCCATTGTCCACATTTGGTGATGGTATTAAAAAAGTGCTTGTATTATCAAATGCAATCGCTAAAGCGGCAGGAGGAATTTTATTAATTGATGAAATCGAAACAGCTATTCACAAGAAGTATTACGATGATATTTTCAGATTTATAGTAAAGGTGTGTAAGGCGTTTGATGTTCAAGTGTTTATTACTACGCATAGTTTAGAGGCGATAGATGGTCTTTTGGCTACACAGGATTATGAAAAGCAAAAAACAGAGGATAGCATCAGTGTTGTGACACTAAAGAGGGAAGCCAATAATACTTATTCAAGAGTTCTTTCCGGAAGAGAAGTTGCACAGAATCGTGAAGCCTTCGGATTTGAGGTACGCCTATGAATAAACTTATTTTATGTGAAGGTAAAACGGATGCGATTTTACTCAGCTACTATTTGGGAAAGACTGCAGGATGGAAATTTGTAAAGAAAGGTCCCAGTGGACTGGCAATTCAGCAGCCTAATGATAACGAGTCTATAAGTTGGTATAAGAATATCGTAGATAAGACAGCTGTGTTTGTTCGGCAAATGAGAACAGAGGCAGATAAATATATCAACGGAAAGATTACAGTTGAAAGCCCACTTGGGTGTTACATGGGCTGTGCAGTTTCCTGAAAAGGTATTCAGTATGATTGATGAACAAATTAATAGTGTTCGTTGGGAAGAGTATGATACGCTGAAGGAATGTTTTGGAATATTGAATGAAATATAGAATGCAGCGCTAATAACTGGATAATTTGACAAATAGTATCCATAGAAATTTTGTGAATTTGTACCTTTGAAATTTGCTCTGTAAAAATGGTACCATAATATATAAGGTGCTGTTTTGTTGTCCTTTTGTGGATAGAGCATGGGAAACACATCAAATATCGTGCGGAGAATGAAGGAGGTATGAGTGTGTATCAAATTGGAGATTACATTGTAAAATCTACAGATGGTGTATGCAAAGTGGAAGACATCCTGCATTTGAACATGTCTGGAGTTGATCGCAAGAAAGAATATTATTTGTTGATACCGGTAGGGGAGAAAGCGGAGAAAATATATGTCCCCGTCGATACCAAAGCCAATATCAGAAAAGCTATGACGGAAGAGGAAGCTTTAAAACTGATCGACAAAATTCCTGAGATTGAGGAAATGTGGGTAGACAATGAGAAAATGAGGGAGCAGCGGTATAAAGAGGCGGTTCGAAGCGGCGATCCTGTATCTTTGATCAGCATTATAAAAATGATATATTTGCGGAAACAGAAGCGAATGGCTCAGGGGAAGAAGACGATGATGGTGGATGAACGCTATTTTCAGAAAGCAGAACAGAGCCTTTATTCCGAGCTTGGTTTTGCACTTGGAAAAGACAAGGATGAAGTGTGCCGGATTATTGAAGATACAGTTAAGCGGAAAAATGAATAGAGTTAAAAAAACAGGAGTCTGCAGTGCCCGTGAGTGGGCTGTGCAGGACTCCTGTTTTTGTTACCATGTATACGTCAAAAAGTCCGGTGGACCGTTTTGAGTTATGACGATTATGAGAAAATGGTTCAGATTCGTCGGACATCAGTCAGCTCCGATTACCGAAGCAAGAACCAGTATCCGGCAAATGCGGCTGCGGCAAGGATCAGGATCACAAGAATCACGACCAGCACAACCGGGAAATGTCCGCCTTCATCCTCATCGTCCTCGTCGAGCATGTTCTGGTAATTCTCGCGCATCTCTTTCTCGCGGGACTCACGCACGTGCTTCGGCGGGATGTTGGAATAGGTCTGTTCCGGTTTTCTGTTGTCGATCGGTTTGCGTCTTACTGGTTTCGGCTGATCCTCGAAGGCGCTGTCCAGTGCATCGGAAAATTCTTCAATCGGATCTTCCATAGCGCGCGGAGCCGGTTTTACCGGACGCTGCTGCTTCTTCGGACGAGGAGCCTCTTCTTCGAATACGGGGCGCTCAATCGCAATGGTCGCATCCGATACTGCCTTTTTCTTTCTCACAGGAGCAGCTTTCTTCTCAGTAGCGGATCCTTCTTTTACCGGAGCGACTTTCTTCTGAGGAGCGGCTTTCTTTTCAGATACGGTTTTCTTTTCAGATACGGCCTTTTTCTCAGATGCTGTTTCTTCTTTTGTCGGAGCTGCCGGTTTCTTTCTGGCTGCTGTCTCTTTTGCTTCCGGAGAAACTGGCTTCTTCTTCGGAACGGCTTTCTTCTCAGCAGCAGGAGTCTTTTCCTGTGGAATTTCCCGGGTATTGGTCTCACCTTCAGAAGAAACAGGTTTCTTCTTCTTGACAGGGGATGCCTGTTCTGCAGAAGAATCGGAGAAGGATGCCTTCTTCACCGGGGTATCACTCTCCGGAATAGGATTCGGATTCACCGGACGCTTTTTGCGCTTTGGCTTCGGTGGCTCTGTATCGACTTCCTTTTTGGCGCGCTGTTTATCTAAATTCCACTGTTTCTTGCAATCGTGGCAAATGGCAAATTCGTTGTAGATAGCCTCACCGTCTGCAGTCTCACTGACTTTCTTATTTCTGATCTCAAGTTCTTTGTTACAAATGGGGCATTTCATTCGTTATCTCTCCTCTTTTGCTTTACATAGTATTTATATCCATACGTATATAATGTTATCACTTCTGGAAAAGAAGTCAAGAAACTTCTTTGCACGTATTCAAAAAAGTGATAGAATAGAACCAATTAATGACTATTTACTCGAGATGCAGGAAAGGATTAGAATACAATGGAAAATAATGTAATTAAAGTAGGGCTGCTTGGACTGGGAACGGTCGGAACAGGTGTTTATAAGCTGATCGGGCGCCGCAGTGATGAGATGGAACAGAAGATCGGAACAAATCTTGAGATTGAGAAAATTCTGGTACATAACCTGAAAAAGACACGTCAAGGGATCGATCAGAGCCTTTTGACAGATCGCTGGGAGGACATTATTGAGAATGAAGAGATTCAGATCGTCATTGAAGTGATGGGAGGAATCGAGCCGGCCAGAACGATGATCCTGGAGGCGCTTGCTGCAGGCAAGAGTGTAGTGACGGCGAATAAGGATCTGATCGCGGAGCATGGCAGGGAATTGTTGGAAGCTGCCCGAAATAACAAGGCAGACCTTCTCTTTGAAGCTGCTGTTGCCGGAGGAATCCCGATCATCCGTCCTTTGAAACAGTGCCTTGCCGCGAATGAGATTGACGAAGTCGTTGGTATTGTAAATGGAACGACAAACTATATTTTGACGAAAATGTTTGAAGAGGGAATGGATTTTGGTGAGGCTCTTGCGCAAGCACAGGAACTGGGTTATGCAGAGGCGGATCCGACCGCAGATATCGAGGGGCTGGATGCGGGGCGTAAGATGGCAATCATGGCTTCCGCAGCGTTCCATTCCAGAGTTGTATTCGACGATGTCTACACGGAAGGAATTACAAAGATCTCAGCAAGAGATGTCGCATATGCCAGAGAATTTGACTGCGTTATTAAGCTGCTCGGGGTGGCAAGAAATACAGCAGAGGGTATTGAAGTCGGAGTTTACCCGATGATCATCGATAAGAATCATCCGCTGGCTACGGTAAGGGAATCCTTCAATGCAGTCTTCGTGCACGGAGATGCGGTAGGTGACGCCATGTTCTATGGAAGAGGAGCGGGTGAGATGCCTACGGCGAGTGCTGTTGTGGGAGATGTTCTGGATGTGGCAAGGAATATGCAGTACGGCTGCACAGGAAGGATCGGCTGCGGATGTTATAGAGAGCTGCCGGTAAAGGATTTCGGAGAAGTCAAGAACCGCTTTTTCCTGAGAATGCAGGTGACGAATGAACCGGGAGTTCTTGCGCAAATCGCGAAAGTATTTGGTGATCACAAGGTCAGCATCGAGCGGGTCGTACAAAGAGAAGCGAAGAAAACGCATGCCGAACTGGTTATCGGTACCGCGGCAGTGAAGGAATATCACATGAAAAATGCAGTAGATGCTTTGAAGGAAATGCCGATCGTTAAAGAGATCAGTAGTATTATCCGGGAGTATTAGGGGAATCATACAGAAAGGAAGTGGAGCAATGCGCGAGCGCACGACGATAGGCTTTTTGGTGAAACAGATTAATAATATTTATGAAAAAGATTTCAACCGCATTCTGAAGTCGATCGGCATCACTTCCTCCCAGTGCGCGGTGCTGGATTATCTGTTTCACAGCAGCAAGGAAGAGATCACGCAGCGGGATATCGAACGACACTTAAGTCTGAAGAACCCGACGGTGACAGGGCTTCTGAAACGGCTGGATGAGAAGGGATTTATTTTGTCCGTGCCCAGTACGACGGATAAACGCTGCAAGAATATTTATCTGACTGAGAAGGCCTATGATATCCAGAAGAAGATGGAGGCCAGCAGGAAGAAGAGTGACAGGCAGCTTACGATGGGAATGACGCAGAAAGAAGTGCAGGCGCTGAAAAAAGCACTGGAAAAAGTACTGTACAACATTTCCGAACCGTAAATGACAGATTCAAAGTGATAAAGGAGAGACAGGCATGAGTTATGCAGACAAAGTATTTATAGATATGTGCCGGGACATCATTGATCATGGTACCAGCACGGAAGGGGAGAAGGTACGCCCAAGATGGGAGGACGGCACACCGGCATACACGATTAAGAAATTCGGTGTTGTGAACCGTTACGACCTGCAAAGGGAATTTCCGGCAATCACGCTCAGGAAGACAGCAATCAAGAGCTGTACCGATGAATTGTTATGGATCTGGCAGAAAAAATCGAATAATATCCATGATCTAAGCAGCCATATCTGGGACAGCTGGGCGGATGAGGACGGCTCCATCGGGAAAGCTTACGGCTATCAGATGAGCGTCAAGCATCAGTACAAAGAAGGGATGATGGATCAGGTGGATCGCGTGATCTACGATCTGAAAAACAATCCGTACAGCCGGAGAATCATGACCAATATCTATGTGCATCAGGATCTGCATGAAATGAATCTGTACCCGTGTGCGTACAGCATGACGTTTAATGTGACGAAGGAAAAAGGAAGTGACAAACTTACTCTGAACGGGATCCTGAATCAGCGTTCCCAGGATGTGCTTGCGGCGAATAACTGGAATGTCTGCCAGTACGCGGTCCTTCTTCATATGCTGGCGCAGGTCTGCGATATGCAGGTCGGAGAGTTCGTCCATGTGATCGCCGATGCACATATTTACGATCGCCATATTCCGCTGATCGAGGAACTGATCACCAGAGAGACCCATCCGGCACCGACCTTCTGGCTGAATCCGGAGATTAAAGATTTCTATGCATTTACGAAAGATGATGTACGATTGGACAACTACGTAACGGGACCTCAGATCAAGGATATCCCGATCGCTGTGTAGAGGAGAAATACTGGACAAAGGAGAGATACAAGAAATGAAACTGATTGTGGCGGCCGATAGAAACTGGGCCATCGGGAAAGACAATAAATTAATGTGGAGCATCCCGGCTGATATGAAGTTCTTTCGCGAGACGACGAAGGGAAATGTCGTGATCATGGGAAGAAAGACACTGGAAAGCTTTCCGCAGGGACAGCCCCTGAAAAACAGGGTGAACATTGTGATCACGAAAAATCCGTCTTACAAAGTCAAGGATGCGGTCGTCGTCCACAGTGTGGAGGAAGCAATCGAGGAGAGCAAGAAATATGACGGAGAGGTATTTGTAATCGGCGGGGAGAGCATTTACCGGGCGATGCTTCCATATTGTGACACGGCGCTTGTGACGCGGATCGATTATGCTTACGAAGCCGATACCTGGTTCCCGAATCTGGATGAGGATGAAGAATGGGAGCTGACAGATGAAGGGGAAGAGCAGACCTGTTTTGATCTGGAGTATGCCTTTACCACATATGAACGTAAACAATAAAAAACATCAAGAAAATATGAAAAAACTATCATTGACAAAGACAAGGGATGGTAAGTATAATAGATTCAATCGGTAAAGAAACAAGCAAGAATATGTGAAAATGCAATGACAAGGAGGAGTACATAATTTCCTGATGCCAAGAGAGAAAGCGGCCGGTGTAAGCTTTCGTGACGGAATTATGGAAGTAGCCTTCGAGCAGCGAACCCAACGGGCTGATGCCTCAGTAGACTTCGACGTGATTCCGACGTTACATGGGAACAGTATCGGACGGAAGAAATGTCCCGTACTGACAGAGTGCAGGAACTGTGGTTCCTGAATTTAGGTGGTAACACGGATGATGATTCGCCCTAAGCTAGTAATAGTTTGGGGCGGTTTTTTTGCTTTATAGAACAAAGGAGGTAGTTACATGAAGAAAATTTCGGGGAACAAATTATTGGTAAAAGCGCTGAAAGAAGAAGGAGTAGAGGTTATGTTCGGATATCCGGGCGCCTGCACGATCGATATCAGCGATGAACTTTATAAGCAGAGCCATACAAAAGTGATCCTTCCAAGACATGAACAGGCGCTGGTTCATGCGGCAGACGCCTATGCAAGATCGACAGGGAAGGTAGGCGTGTGTCTTGTAACCAGTGGTCCAGGCGCGACGAATCTGGTAACGGGGCTTGCAACCGCCAACTATGACAGTGTTCCTCTGGTATGCTTTACCGGTCAGGTGGCAAGACATCTGATCGGAAATGATGCATTCCAGGAAGTTGACATTGTTGGCATCACAAGAAGTATAACAAAATACGGAGTGACGGTAAGTAATAGAGAGGATCTCGGACGCATCATCAAAGAAGCATTTTACATTGCAAGAACAGGACGCCCGGGGCCGGTACTTGTGGATCTGCCGAAAGATGTTATGGCAGAGCTTGGAAGTCCGGAATATCCGCAGACTGTGAATATCCGTGGATACAAACCGAGCACCGGTGTACATATCGGTCAGCTGAAACGGGCAGTCAAAATGCTCGGCAAAGCAAAACGGCCGCTGCTCCTTGCAGGTGGAGGCGTTAATATTTCGGGAGCCAATGCATGCTTCAAAAAGCTTGCTGAGATCACAAATGTTCCAGTAGTAACCACGATCATGGGACGCGGCGCGATCCCGACCGATCACCCGCTCTTTATCGGCAACCTTGGAATGCACGGTTCTTATGCATCCAATATGGCAGTTGGTGAATGTGATCTCCTTTTCTCCATCGGAACCCGTTTTAATGATCGTATTACCGGAAAACTGCACGCATTTGCACCGAATGCACAGATCGTACATATCGACATCGATACGGCATCTATTTCCAGAAATATCAAAGTAGATGTTCCGATCGTTGCAGACGCGAAAGAAGCTATCGAAAAGCTTGTTGAGTATGTGGAACCGGGTGACAATGCGGCATGGCTGGAGCAGATCGGAGAATGGAAGGAAGAACATCCACTGAAGATGAAACCAAAATATGGCGTGATGCAGGCTCAGGATATCATCGAGACGATCAACGAGGTGTTCAAAGATGACGATACGATCGTTGTAACAGATGTCGGTCAGCATCAAATGTTCACCTCCCAGTATCTGGAAGTGAATGAAAAGACAAGAATGTATATGTCAGGCGGACTTGGTACGATGGGATACGGACTGCCCGGTGCGGTCGGCGCACAGATCGGCAATCCGGACAGTACCGTGATCGCAATTTCCGGTGACGGCGGAATGCAGATGAATATTCAGGAATTTGCAACTGCAGTTCTGGAGGAGTTGCCGCTGATCCTTTGTGTATTTAACAACACATATCTGGGCATGGTTCGCCAGTGGCAGAAATTATTCTATGGAAAACGTTACTCCATGACAGATCTCCGTTCCGGCGCGGCGACCAGAAGAGGAGAAGAACCACCGGTGAAATATACACCTGATTTTGTGAAGCTGGCTGAGAGTTACGGAGCAAAGGGACTGCGCGTAACTTGTCCGGAAGAGATGAAGCCGGCATTTGAAGAGGCAAAGAGAAACCGTTCTCTCAAGGTACCGACACTGATCGAATTCATACTGGATCCGGAAGATCAGGTTTATCCGATGGTACAGCCGGGCGGAACACTGGAAGAGATGATTCTGGATAATTAAGGAGGAATTGAAATGGATAATACAATGAAGAAAAGATGGATTTCATTATATGTAGAAAATCAGGTGGGTGTCCTGTCCAAGATTTCCGGCCTGTTTTCCGGAAAATGCTACAATCTGGAGAGCCTGACTGTAGGAAAGACGGAGGATCCGACGATCTCCCGTATGACGATCGAAACAATCAGCGACGAAGAGACCTATGAACAGATCAAGAAACAGCTGAACCGAATGGTGGAAGTCATCAAAGTCATTGATTTCACGGAGATTTCTGTGGTTATGCAGGAGCTTATGTTTGTCAAAGTGAAGAACTGCACACCGGAAGATAAAACGGAGCTGTTCCAGATCGCACAGACCTATCAGGCGAAGGTGCGGGATTACGGAAAGGACAGTGTGCTTTTGGAATTTGTTCACACGGCACACAAAAACAGCGCGATCATTCAGTTCCTGCGTTCGGAGTTCCAGTCGATCGAAGTTGTAAGAGGCGGAACCGTAGGAATCGAAGCAATCACCATGCCGAAGAGATAGAAAACAGATTAGAATAAAAAAACAGAGCGCACTCTTGAATTTTATACGGAGTCGTATTATAATGAATCTTAGATTTCGGGAGTGTGAAATCAGGGAGAAATCCATAGCATCAAATAAGTAAAGAAGAATAAAAAATACAACTGCCGAAGGACAGCGGAATGGAGGAATTACAATGGAAAAGAAACAGATTGACTGGTCAAATCTCGGGTTTGGATACGTACAGACTGACATGCGTTATGTTTCTAATTTTAAGGACGGCAAGTGGGATGAAGGTGGACTTACACCGGATGCGAATGTAGTGTTAAATGAGTGTGCAGGAGTGCTTCAGTATGCACAGACTGTATTTGAAGGCCTGAAGGCGTATACAACAGAAGATGGACATATTGTAATGTTCCGTCCGGATCTGAATGCAAAACGTATGGCAGATTCCGCAAGAAGACTGGAAATGCCGGTTTTCCCGGAAGACAGATTTATTGAGGCAGTTGCACAGACTGTAAAGGCAAATGCGGCCTATGTACCTCCGTATGGTTCAGGAGCAACCTTATACGTTCGTCCTTATATGTTCGGAACCAACCCGGTTATCGGTGTAAAGCCGGCGGATGAATATCAGTTCCGTGTATTTACAACACCGGTAGGTCCGTACTTCAAAGGCGGCGCAAAGCCGATCACCATCAAGGTTTCCGATTTTGACCGTGCAGCACCGCACGGAACGGGACACATCAAAGCCGGACTGAACTATGCGATGAGTCTCCATGCGATCGTGACCGCTCATGAAGAAGGATTTGCAGAGAATATGTATCTGGATGCAGCAACCAGAACGAAAGTGGAAGAGACCGGCGGAGCGAACTTTATCTTCGTGACAAAGGACAATAAAGTTGTTACACCGAAGTCAGACAGTATCCTGCCGTCTATCACAAGACGTTCGATCCTGCATGTGGCAAAAGAATATCTCGGACTTGAAGTAGAAGAGAGAGAAGTGTTCTTTGACGAAGTGAAAGATTTTGCAGAATGCGGACTTTGCGGAACCGCGGCAGTTATCTCACCGGTAGGCAAGATCGTGGATCACGGCAAAGAGATCTGCTTCCCGAGCGGAATGGACGAGATGGGACCTGTTACCAAGAAGCTGTATGAAACCCTGACCGGAATTCAGATGGGACATCTGGAAGCACCGGAAGGATGGATCAAGGTGGTTGAATAATGGATCAGAATGCAAAAAAAAGAAATGAATTGCTGGCACAGCAGATGATAAAAGCACTGGAATCCCGTAATATGGAAGCATATTATGCGGAGAACAAAGAAGAGGCGCTTCATAAGGCTCTGGAACTCATGCCGGAAGGAAGCTCTGTTGCATGGGGCGGATCCATGAGTGTGAAGGAAATCGGCCTTATCAAAGCTGTTCATGAAAGAAATTACGAAGTCTATGACCGGGATCAGGCAAAGACTCCGGAAGAGAGGACTGAGATCACCAAAAAGGCATTTTTCAGTGATTTCTTCCTGGCAAGCTCCAATGCGATCACGGAAGACGGAATCCTGGTCAACATTGACGGACATGCCAACCGTGTGGCTGCCATTGCATATGGGCCGAAGAATGTACTTATGATCATTGGTATGAATAAAGTCGTACGTTCCGAGGAAGATGCCAGAGCCCGCGCAAAGCATATCGCGGCACCGGTCAACGCGCAGCGTTTCGGAAAGACTCCTTGTACCGTTACCGGACAATGTTCCGACTGCAAGTCTCCGGGATGCATCTGCTGTCAGACGATGATTACCAGATTCAGTCAGATTCCGAAAAGAATCAAGATTATTCTGGTCAATGAAGAATTGGGATTTTAGGGATTCCGGATGGAAAAGATCAGAAAACAATATACCTTTACCGGACATGTACAGGGAGTTGGTTTCCGGTACAGCGCTCAGTATCTTGCGCAGGCGATCGGAGTGACCGGCTGGGTGAAAAATGAATGGGACGGCACCGTGGTGATGGAAGCGCAGGGAACGAGAGAACAGCTTGATCTTCTGGTACAGAAGCTCAGGACACGGAATTTTATCCGGATCGATTATGCGGCGGAGTTGGAAATTCCGCTGGTGGAAGAACTGGGATTTCATGTGAGATGATAATATAGTAAGATGAAAGAGAGCACTTTGTATGGGAAACATGCAGAGTGCTTTTTTCTGTTAATGGTGTAATAGGGATGAAAAATGAAAGAATGTTTAGACTCAGTTTAGTTTTTCCAGTTATTATTATATAATCATAACAGAAAATTTGAGGAGGAATAAAATGGTTCATATACTTGTTGTCGACGATGATAAGAATACGCGTCGTTTATATAAAGCGGTACTGGAAAGCGAGAATTATACGGTGTTTTCCGCTGAGAACGGAGAGGAAGCGCTGAGATTGATGGATCGGGAGCACATTGATCTCGTCGTTCTGGATGTCATGATGCCGAAAATGGATGGATATGAGTTCACAAAAGTACTCAGGGAGTCACAGAATACGCTTCCGATCCTGATGGTCTCCGCAAAACATCTTCCGGAGGATAAAAAGAAAGGATTTCTGGTAGGTACGGATGACTATATTACCAAACCGGTGGATGAAGAGGAGATGCTTCTTCGGATCAAAGCACTTCTGCGTCGTGCGAAAATAGCGACGGAGCGGAAAATTGAGATCGGGGAGGTCGTTCTGGATTACGATTCCCTGACGGTGAGTAAGGGGGAGCAGGTGATCGAACTGCCGCAGAAGGAATTCCTTCTTCTGTATAAGCTTCTATCTTATCCGGGCAAGATTTTCACACGTATTCAGCTCATGGATGAGATCTGGGGAGCAAGCAGCGGGACCGGATGGGAAACTGTTACGGTGCACATCGGGCGTCTGCGCAAAAAGTTTGAAGACTGGGATGAATTTAAGATTGAATCGGTCCGTGGATTGGGATATAAGGCGGTAAAGAAGTATGAATAGAAAAGAAGAACGGAAATACAGAAGAAATCTGACACTTTTTGTCATTGGGTATATGTTTGTGATCATGCTGGTGACGATGATCATCTCATTTCTGGGGGTATCGGGACTGATTGCAACCGGTATGATTCCGGCTACAGAGGATGGCCGGCCGGATCCTCAGTTTGCTTTGATCCTGATGGTGGTGATCAATCTGATCGTCGGACTGGTTGTAATCAGCGTGAGCAGTAAGATATCTCTGAAATATGTGAACCGTTTTATCAGCCAGATGAACCGTCTGGCGTCGGGCGATTTTAAAGCGCGTCTGGATTATGATTCTCCGATGATCTGCAATCCTTCTATTCGGGAACTGGTGGACAGCTTCAATAAAATGGCGGAGGAACTGGAGAATACCAAAGTGCTGCGGGGAGATTTTATCAATAATTTCTCCCATGAATTTAAAACTCCGATCGTGTCGATCGCAGGTTTTGCAAAACTTTTGAAACGGGGAAAACTCACAGAACAACAGACGAAAGAATATCTGGATATCATAGAGGAGGAGGCGCTGCGGCTTTCTGCGATGGCGACCAATGTCATGAACATGACGAAGGTGGAGAATCAGACGATTTTGACCGATATCACCAAATTCAATCTGTCCGAGCAGATCCGTTCCAGCGTTCTGCTTCTTGAGAATGCATGGACGAAAAAGAATATCGAACTCAGCCTGGAATTTGATGAATATGAGATATTTGCAAACGAAGAACTCCTGAAACAGATCTGGATCAACCTGCTCGACAATGCAATCAAATTTTCGCCGGAATACGGGATGATCGTTGTAAAGATCATTGATGAAGGGGAAAACTATCAGATTTCTGTTGCGAACGAAGGACCGGAGATTCCACAGGAAAGTCAAAAGAAGATTTTCGATAAGTTTTATCAGGCTGATGAATCGCATTCTTCTGAGGGGAACGGAATCGGGCTTGCGATCGTGAAGCGTGTGGTCGAGCTGCATTACGGCGATATTGACGCGGAATGCAGGAACGGAATCACGACTTTTTATGTGGAACTTCCGAAAGATGCCAGATAGTGATGCGCGTTTATGAAATTTTTGTGAAATGGCAATTGAGTTTCGTTTCAGTTTAGATTTCTCCGATATGATGAGTGGAAGATTCGGAAGGATCTACATTTATCTTGAAATTTATGAAAGGACATAAAGGATGTTTGGACTGATTGTATGCAACAGGAAAGCGCTGACTAAGGAAGAACAGGAACGATATCAGGCTGTATATTGCGGACTGTGCAGAGCGATCAAGAAACGTTATGGCCAGATTGAGAGGCTGTCGTTGAATTATGATATGACATTTGTGGCCATCTTGTTAAACGGATTGTATGAAGAAAACAATGACAGCAAAGAAATGCATTGTCCGCTTCATCCTCTTCAGAAGCGAAGGATGTTTGAAAACCAGTATATTGATTATGCGGCAGATATGACGATTCTTCTCGCTTACTATAAATGCAAGGATGACTGGAAGGACGAAGCAAAGAAATTGGAGGCAGCGTATGGAGCGATGCTGGAAAAACATGTCAGGCGGATTGAAGAAATCTACCCACGTCAGGCAAACTGCGTTAGAAAATGTATTGAACGTCTGAATCATATGGAGAATTCCAGCGGCACAACACCGGATGAGATCGTGAATTGTTCCGGGAAGATGCTGTCAGAGATTTTCGTTTATAGAGAAGATTTCTGGAGCAGTTCGCTGAGAAAGCTTGGCTATGAAATGGGACGTTTTATTTACCTCATGGACGCAGCGCTGGATTATGACAGGGATAAGAAGAAGAAAACTTTTAATCCGTTATTTGGCATGCATAAAAAACCCGATGAAATAGAACCTCTTCTGGTACAGGCAATCGGAAATGTGGCGATGGAATTCGAAAAATTGCCGATCATCCAGGATGTAAATCTGATCAGGAACATTTTATATGGTGGAGTATGGCAGCAATACTATGCAAAGGTAAAGAGAAAGGAAGAAGGCAATGATAAGTGATCCATATCGTGTTCTTGGAGTTTCTCGGGACGCAACGAAAGAAGAGATAAAAGCGGCATATCGGAAAAAGGCAAAAGAATGCCACCCGGACCTTCATCCGGATGATCCGAATGCAACAGAGAAAATGAACGAGATCAATGAAGCATATGACATGCTTTCAAATCCGGAAAAATATAAACATAGAGAGCAGACCCAGAGTACTTATAACAACACTTCACAGCAGCAGACTTACCGGCAGTCTTATTATGGAAATGATTCCGGACAAGGGTACGGCGGGGCAGGAGATTTCTGGGGGTTCGGCTTTGATGATTTTTTTGGCTTCGGGACAGGCGGGCAGTCCATGCAGAAGCCGGTTCATCAGTCCGGTGATTCGGAACAGATCCGGCAGGTTGTTGATTTTATCAATATGGGGCGCTATGACTATGCAAACCAGATTCTGCAGCAGGTGGTAAGCATCGAGCGAAATGCGAGATGGCATTATCTTACCGCTCTGACCGAGCAGGGGCTGGGCAATCAGATCAAAGCGCTTGAAGAGATCAAGAAAGCAATGCAGATTGAGCCGGACAATCCGGTTTATACACAGACATATAACAGCATGAACAGAACCTCCAGCCAGTATCAGGATGTGGGAAGAGAATATCAGGATGCAGCCCAGAGAATGCAACAGTACTGTCTGGGATTCTGTCTTTTGAACTTTTTTTGTACATTTTGCAGATGCTGTTAATCGAAGAAAGGCTAGGAGAAAAATATGGGAAGAGCAATTGGAATTGACTTGGGAACTACTAACAGCTGTGTCGCGATCACAGAGAACGGCCAGCCTGTGATTATACCGAACAGTACCGGAGGACGGACAACGCCGAGTGTGGTTGCATTCACGAAAAACGGTGAGCGTCTGGTCGGTGATATAGCGAAGAGGCAGATGGCGACGAACAGTGAGCGCACGATTTCTTCTGTGAAACGTCATATGGGTACGAACTGGGGCGTCCGGATCGACGGCAGGGATTATAAGGCACAGACGATCAGCGCCATGGTTCTTGCACAGCTTAAGAAAGATGCGGAAGCATTTACCGGAGAGACCATCACCGATGCCGTGATCACGGTGCCGGCGTATTTCAACGATACGCAGAGACAGGCAACCAAGGATGCCGGGAAGATCGCGGGACTTAATGTACTTCGTATCATCAATGAGCCGACCAGTGCGGCACTTTCCTACGGGCTGAATCACGAAGAATCCCAGAAAGTCATGGTGTATGATCTGGGTGGAGGAACATTTGACGTATCGATCATTGAAATCACGGATGGTGTGATCGAAGTATTGGCAACGGCGGGAGACAATCATCTCGGAGGAGATGATTTTGACAAACGGATCGCCGAATGGATCATGAGAGAATTCAAATCCCAGACCAGAGCGGATCTTACGAAGGATCTTGTTGCAATGCGGCGCGTGGAAGAGGCCGCGGAACAGGCAAAGAAGGAACTCTCAACAGCGGAGATTACGAATATCAATCTTCCTTATATTACGCAGGTAAGAGGGGAAGCGCTGCATCTGGATCTGACCCTGACACGGGCGAAATTCCAGGAACTTGTCTATGATCTGGTGGAAAGGACGACGGGACCGGTGCAAAGTGCCCTGCAGGATGCGGGGATCGCACCGTCGGAGCTCGGCAGGGTACTGCTGGTGGGCGGTTCCACGAGAATGCCGGTCATTCAGGAGAAGGTACGGACTCTGACAGGAAAAGAGCCGTCCAGAAATATCAATCCGGATGAATGTGTCGCGATGGGTGCAGCTATTCTGGCAAGCACACTGACCGGAAATGCAATCATGGCGTCCGGAACCGGAAAGAATCTGCTCCTTCTGGATGTCACTCCGATGAGTCTTTCTATCGAGACGGTGGGAGGAGTTGCAACGCGGCTGATCGAGAGAAATACAACCCTTCCGACCAGATATTCCAAAGTGTTTTCGACGGCAGCACCGTATCAGAGAGATGTGGAGATTCGTGTTCTTCAGGGTGAAAGACCGATGGCGAAAGACAATAAGAAGATCGGAAATTTCAGACTTAAAGGAATCCGCAAGGCACCGGCCGGTGTTCCGCAGATCGAGGTTACCTTCGATATTGATGCGAACGGAATCCTGAAAGTCTCGGCCAAAGATCTGGATACTGGAAAAGAACAGTCGATCACAATCACAGCGGACGACCGTATGTCCGATGCAGAAATTGAGCAGGCAATGCGGGATGCGGCGGAATATGCGGGACAGGATAATTTAAGGCGTGAAGCGCTGGAACTGTCGAGTGAGGCAAATCAGCTCGTCATCAGGGCACAGCAGAAATTAAAAGAAGAAGGAAAACAGATGGAGAGGGCTGATAAGAAACAGCTCAAGAGCGCCAATTCCGCGCTCCAGAAATGCTTGTCAAAACTTCGTGTAGACAAAGTAACTCAGGAAGATATCGATAAACTGAAGAACGCAAAAGAAGAGGTCGCAAGAATGCTTTAAAAAAACAGGACGACAGGTGCCATCAGCACTTATCGTCCTGTTCTTCTTCTGGCGTGCCGTCAATCAGATAATCATAAGATACATCAAAGATTTCGGAAAATGCTTTCAGTTCCAGGTCTGTTACATATCTTTGGTTCGTTTCAATTCGGGTGATCACATTCTTATCCATATCGTATCCGGCCAGCTGAAGGCGATATGCCAGATCGCGCTGCGAAAAATTGTGCTGCTTTCGAAGTTCGATTAGTTGTCTGCTGACTAAATTCTTTTCTCCGGTATTTGTTCTTGGCTTTGGCATATATGCAACTCCCTTTCTTTCCGCATATTTATCATCCGTCAGTCTCAGTTTTTGCAACTTATCCTAAATATTACATGTATGTAACAAAATTGCGGTTGTAAAAATGAGACAAAAAGGGAAGATGAAAATAAAACGTCCGGGAAGAGAAAGAAAACACGGATTCAGAAACGCTAATTTGTTTTCTGAATCCGTGTTATATTTACCGGCTCTGTCAGCACATTCATTTCAGACTAAAATCAGAACCTATGGAGTTTATCCCTGATTAAATCGTGACAGGAATTGTCTGGTTCGTTCTTCTTTCGGATTTTCAAATACTTCCTTTGGATCACCCTGTTCCACAATATATCCGTCATCCATGAAAACGACTTGATGTGCGACATCCCTTGCAAAAGCCATTTCGTGGGTTACGATCACCATCGTGGTTTCTTTGTCGGCGAGTTCTTTGATGACCTTCAGCACTTCTCCGGTCAGCTCCGGATCCAGCGCGGAAGTGGGTTCGTCGAAACAAAGGATATCCGGCTTCAGCGCAAGAGCGCGGGCGATTGCGACCCTCTGGCACTGACCGCCTGAAAGCTGATGCGGATAATTGTTCATCCGGTTTGAAAGGCCCATCTGTGTAAGAAGATCTTCCGCCAGCAGACGGATCTCTTCGTGGATCTCCTTTTTGCGTGACTTGTAATCCGGCTGTTCTTTGGCAAGGAGTTCCTTCGCCAGCATGACATTTTCCAGAGCAGTATACTGAGGAAACAGGTTAAATGACTGGAAGACGAGACCGAAATGCAGGCGTTTTTTGCGCACCGAAGATTCCTGCCATGTAGAAGGATCCGCGGAATCATAAAGCGTTTCTCCGTTTACACGGATGATCCCTTCATCCGGTTTTTCCAGAAAATTGAGGCAGCGGAGCAGAGTCGTCTTCCCGCTTCCGGAAGAACCGATGATGGATACGACTTTTCCTTTCTCGAGAGAGAAACTGATATCCTTCAGAACTTCTGTATGATTAAACGTTTTACCAATGTGTTCTACTTCTAAGATTGCCATTGCTTTTATTCTCCTTTATCTGAAATAATCCAGTTTTTTCTCTAAGCGGCCAAGCAGTATCGTAACGATACCGTTGAACAGAAGATAGTAAACAGCTGTAAAGAACAGCGGCCAGATCTGACCGGAAATACCGTGGGAACCTTTCATGAACGCCTGACCTGCCCAGATGATCTCCTGCAGCGCAATGATGCGGGCTAGAGACGTATCTTTGACGAGGGTGATGATCTCGTTGGACATCGGCGGAACAATGCGCTTGATCATCTGAAGGAGCGTTACTTTGAAGAAGATCTGACTCTTTGTCATGCCGAGTACCAGGCCGGCTTCTTCCTGACCCACCGGAACACCCTGGATCCCGCCGCGGTAAATTTCCGAAAAATAGCACGAATAGTTGATGATAAATGCTACGGATGCTGCCGCGAAACGTCCGCCTTCACCGCCGCCCCAGATCGGATTGTGAAGAACCAGTCCCGGAAAATAAAAGATGATGAGAAGCTGGATCATCAGAGGAGTACCGCGGATAATCCAGACAAAAAACTTGGTAAAATAGCTAAGCGGTTTAAAACGTGACATGGAACCGAAGGCGATGATAAGTCCAAGCGGAAATGCGCCGATCAGTGTCACAAAGAAAAGTTTTAATGTTTGTAAAAAGCCGACATTCAAAGCGTTGATGACAATCGGCATCTGTTCCATAATCTGATTCATAGGGATACCCTGCTTTCTCCAAAATAGATTGTATTTTACACGTTAATCTGTGTGAGCAAAACTGTAAATGAATAGAGAGCGGAGAAGCCGCTCTCTATCCGGAAATTCATTACTGTTCAATAAGTGCTGCCTGAACACCGTATTTCTCAGCACATTCTATCATGCTGCCGTCAGCATAGCTGGATGCGAAGAAATCATTCAGAGCTTTGGCAAGGTCGGAACCTTTACGGAATCCAACGCCGTATTCTTCACTGTTCAGTCCGAATGTGTAGGTAAGGTTCTCGTAGCCTGTTCCTTCACCAACCATGGCTGCTGCCATCAGAGAGTCGATTACAGCGGCATCTGAGGTTCCTGCGGCAACTTCCATCAGTGCGTCAGCCTGGGATTTCACAGAAGTGTAATTGATTCCAAGTTCACTGATGATGGCTTCACCGGCACTTCCTGATTCAACTGCGAAGGTAAGTCCGGAAATACTGTCTTCATCCTGATACTGGTCTTTCTTGTCAGCAGGAACGATGACAACCTGTGCATTGTTGCAGTAAGCATTAGAACATTCCATTGAGCTTGTCACTTCATCTGTGAGGGTCATACCGTTCCATACACAGTCGATGGTCTTTCCGTCAAGCTCCATGATCTTGTTGTCCCAGTCGATCTCAACGAATTCTACTTCTACACCAAGGCTTTCTGCAAAAGCAACTGCCATATCTGCGTCGAATCCAACCCATTCACCGCTTTCATCTTGATAGTCCATCGGTTCGAAATCTGTGATACCAACGACCAGAGTTCCTTTCTCTTTTACATATTCCATATCGGTCTGTTCGCTGGAAGTATCTTCAGTCTCTGTTGTGGCTTCATTTTCCTTGCTTTCTTCTGTCTTCGATTCAGAACCGCCGCAGGCAGCAAGCGAAAGAACCATGACAAGAGTAAGCGTCATTGCTACTAACTTTTTCATACTAATTCTCTCCTTATATTATATATGTAATGTGATTTACTTCACAATATTATCAATTTACTAAAGTAAAGTCAAGCGGAAAACAAATAAAAGTGCAGAAAGTACGTGAATTCTGAAGAAACGGCCGCGGTATGCTTAAAAAGGCGGGGTTGAAATCCTATGGTTTGAACATTATAATGGGAATAGAAAATACAACGAGGAAATGGAGGCAGAATATGACGAAGGAAATGATAAAGAAATGGCTCAGGGATCGTATGGAGCATCACCCGGGAAATGTGATTTCGGCAGATTTTGCTATCAGACCGGAGCTGGTGGGTGTTCACTTTTTTGATGAGCCGCTGGTGGGGATTGGAAGCGCAGAGGATCCTCTGTTTGATGAATATAAAAAAGAAGGTGTGGTCGGGCCGTGGCACATGAGTCCGAAAGAATGGATGCCGGAAGCAAACACGGTGGTTTCTGTTTTTTTCCCGTTTACGGAAGAAGTGAGAAGAAGCAACCGTGAAACAGGAGCAGAACCTTCGGCTGAATGGCTTCACGGAAGAATCGAAGGTCAGGCTTTTCTGGCTGATACGATGCGCGAGCTGGCTGCATGGATGAACGAACAGGGAGTTACGAGCCTTGTTCCGGCGCTGGATGAACGATTCCAGAGTATCATGGGCGGACAGGGAATCACCGGATATGAGAATATCAATGAGAAGACCTACGGAAGCAGGTGGTCGGAACGGCATGCGGCGTATGTGTGCGGCCTGGGAACATTCGGGCTTTCCAAGGGAATTATTACGGAAAAAGGAATGGCAGGGCGTTTCGGCAGTCTGGTTACGGTGATGGAGGCAAAGCCGGATGTAAGAAATTATTCCGGACTGTATGACTACTGCATATTCTGCGGCGCATGTATCAGGCGCTGTCCGGTGCAGGCGATTTCTTTCGAGGAAGGGAAGAAACATCCACTGTGTCATCAGAAGCTGATGCAGACGAAGAGAGATTTTGCCCCGCGTCTTGGCTGCGGAAAATGCCAGACCGGTGTACCCTGCGAGAGCGGGATACCGGAAAAGAAAATGGTGGATTAGAGGTTATACATATGAAAATTGGGATTTTTGATTCGGGAATCGGCGGATTATCCGTTCTTCACCGCGCGATGAAGATGATGCCGAACGCGAGTTTTGTCTATTATGCGGACACCGAGCATGTGCCGTACGGAGAGAAGACGGTGCAGGAGATCCGAAAATTTGACGAAGATAATCTGAATTTCCTGATCGATCAGGGAGTGGATGCGGTCGTTATCGCATGCAATACAGCGACGAGCGTTGCGACGAAGGAATTCCGTGCCGGATTTCCGGTGCCGATCGTGGGGATGGAACCGGCGGTCAAGAAAGCGGTGGAACAGTATTGTGACACCGGGAAACGGATCCTTGTGGCGGCAACACCGATTACGATCGCCTCGGATAAGCTTCACAATCTGCTGGAGCGGGTGGACAAGGAGCATGATGTGGATCTGCTCCCGCTTCCGAAACTGGTGAGGTTTGCAGAAAAAGGTGATTTTATATCCGGGGAAATCGAAGGATATCTCCGCGAAGAGCTGTCCAGATTTCAACTGGAAGATTATGCTGCAGTCGTTCTGGGATGCACACACTTTAATTATTTCAAACAAAATTTCCGGGATGTTTTCCCGGTAGAGATTCATTTCGTGGACGGGAATGAAGGAACGCTGAGGCAGCTGATCCGGGTGTTGCCGGAGAGGATGAACGAACAGAAGGAAGAGAATTTACCTTCTGTGCAGTATTTCTTCTCGGGGGTACCGGCGGACGACGCGCAGATGGAATTGGTGAAGCTATGTATGCAGCGTTTGAATGAGATGTACGACATTGTTTGATTTGACATTTTCCCCGGTCGATCCGCATAGAATTCTATGAAGGCGCAGCAGGAGACCGTGCATGGGAAAATGTAGATTTTCGCCGGATGGATTTGTGATAGTGGCAGCACTGGCCGCATGCATTCTTGGGATCGCATACATAAGTGGGCAGGCCGGAAGTGCAGGAGAGGACATCGGGCATACGGCCGGAAGTCTGGTGCAGGATAGTTTTTCTGCATATGTTATTGAAGAAGAAACGGAGGCAGAGGATTATATCAAGTGGGTGGAATTTAATGTCACGTCGGAGGCGATGAAACAGGCATATCAGTATGATGTGGATACATATGACGGCGAGGTCCACCTGGACTGGGTTGATCTTCTTGCGTATCTGGGAGCAAAATACGGGGGAGATTTCTCACGTTACCAAAGCTCGGATCTTGCCGAAACGGTCGAAAAGCTTCAGACAGGCGAGCAATCGGTGCAGGAGCTGGAAGAGACGATGGAGTATTTTACATATTACCGGGAGGCTTACGGGGCGGTTCTGGACGGGATGGTTGGAGAATACCGGCTGGAGCAGTCCGACGGGAGTATGAAAAGCTTTTATGGGCTCAAGGCATTTAACCCGATCGCGAAAGGATTTCCATATTCGGATTATGACGATTTCGGAGTTTCCAGAAGTTACGGATACCGCAGAAATCATCTGGGACATGATATGATGGGACAGGTGGGAACACCGGTTATAGCGGTAGAATCCGGCGTGGTCTCGGCACTCGGATGGAACCAGTATGGCGGCTGGAGAATCGGAATCGACAGTTTTGATAAAAAGCGATATTACTATTACGCGCATTTGAGACAGAACCGTCCGTATGCCGAAGGGCTGAAAGAAGGAGATGTAGTGCAGGCGGGCGATGTGATCGGCTATCTCGGCCGCACCGGATACAGCTCGGAAGAAAATGTTAACAATATTGATGAATATCATCTTCATTTTGGGCTGCAGCTCATTTTTGACGAATCACAGAGAGAAGGAAATCATGAAATCTGGGTCAGCGGATATGAGCTTGTGCGGTTCCTCTCCATGAACCGCTCGGAAACGGTCAGAAATGACGCGACAAAAGAATGGACGAGAAAATATGCTTTCGTTGATCCGGCGGCAGAGGCGTATCTGAAAGAGAATCAGAAGACAGATCGTGAATAAGTATAAGAGGTGCAGGGGTTATCCCTGCACCTCTTGAATTCCGGAGATATCCGAATCGATCATCATGGAATAGTTGGTATAATACACCACGAATCCCGGTTTGCTTCCGTTCGGTTTTTTGACATGTTTCTTCTCCACATAATCAATCTCCACCTTTTCGGATTTCGCATTCTTGGAGTAATGGGCAGCCAGCCGGGCTGCTTCCTCGAAGGTGCGGTCCGGCAGTTCGTCTCCGCCGGTCTTTACGATGACGTGGGAGCCGGGAGCTCCTTTGGCGTGGAACCACCAGTCGTTCCCTGTGGCAAAGTGGAAAGTCAGTTCATCGTTCTGGAGATTATTCTTCCCGACATACATGTGGTAGCCGTCCGAAGAAATATAGTGGAGCGGTCTGCTGGTGATCTTGACTTTCTTCTTGGTAAATTTGCGGCGGATGTAACCGGTAGAGACCAGCTCTTCTTTGAGCTGCGTCAGGTCGTCTTCCCCGCGTGCCATTTCCAGTGCATTCACGATGGATTCCAGGTAGGTGATCTCGTCGTGGGTCTCCTGGATCAGACCGGTCAGTGCTTCATAGGTTCGCTTCTGCTTGTTGTATTTCTCAAAATAGCGGGCTGCATTTTCCTGTGGGGTCTTCTGCGGATCCAGCGGGATCGTGACCATTTCATTGGTATAATAGTTGAGTGCCTCCAGCTTTTTAGCGCCTTCCTCCAGGTTGTAGCCGTAGGTATGGATCAGTTCCCCGTACACCTTGAATTTGTCCCGGTTCTGCGTATCCCTCAGCTGGCGCAGCTGCAGATCGTATTTTTTGCGGTTCCGCTCCAGGGCTGTCTGGACTACTCGCCTCAGATCCGATGATTTCTGGCGGATTCGAGTGATCGTATCACGTGAAGCATAATAGGTCCGTATCACTTCGGAAATGGAGTCGAAGGTTCGGACACGGTAATTTTCCAGATGAGTGAGCGGGATGGATGAAAATTCCACCGGGTCTTCTCCTTCATAATAAATCTGAGGGGAGAAATCGCCGTTTGCCACCTGCTCGAAGAAATAGGTGAACTGCCGGTAGAGATGTGCCATCACGTCATCGGAGAGTTCCCGCGGCGGGAGAGATGAGTCCACACCCGCAAGATGACAGATCTCCTCGGCAGCGACCGGGCTGACACCGGTAAAGCTGCTGTAGATTGCCTTCGCAAGTGGCATCGGTTTGGAAATAAGTCCGTCACGGAACATCGGTTCCGTCATATTCAGCGGATCCAGTTTGCTCATGGTGTCAGGGATAAAGTAGTCCCTGCCGGGAAGGACTTCGCGCACGGAACTCATCTGGGCAGAAACATGCTTGATGCTGTCCAGGATCATGCCTTTGTCATTACAGAAAATGATGTTGCTGTGCTTGCCCATGATCTCTACGATCAGAGTTTTCCTGCAAAGGTCACCCATCTCATCCAGATGCTCGATGTCGAAATGGATAATACGCTCCAGTTTCGGCTGGCTGATGGATACGATCCTTCCGTTCCCTACATACTTCCTGAGCAACATGCAGAAATTCGGCGCTGTCATGGGACTTGGTTTATTCTCTTCCGTCAGATAGATCAGAGGAAGGGAGGCGCTTGCGGAAATGCAGAGCCTTTTTTGTCCTTTCGGAGTCTTGATCGTGAGCAGGAGCTCGTCCGTTTCCGGCTGGGCGATTTTATAAATTCTTCCGTCTAAAATGGTTTGATTCAGTTCCTTTACGATATTTGCGATTGTTATGCCGTCAAAAGCCATAATTACACCTCGTCTTGAAGTTTTGCGGGACCATAAAAATGCTGATTGTGGGCGGCACATGAACCGCCTGATTTCATGGTCCTTGTACCATCATACCACGCCCCGGCGTGTTTTGCAAAAGAAACTCGGATGAGCATTCGTACATGAGCATCTGAACTGCTATAGAAAGGTTGACATGCCAAAGGAGAAAGGGCTATAATATAACGTAGCAAAATTTGGTCGCCAGGCGGCCGGTAAGAAGAGGGAAAATCAGATGATAAAAAGTATGACAGGCTTCGGAC
>JBJENH010000076.1:47167-49639 GCA_051880095.1 Bariatricus sp.
GCGGCCGGTAAGAAGAGGGAAAATCAGATGATAAAAAGTATGACAGGCTTCGGACGTTGTGAAGTATCCGAGGCAGAGCGTAAGTTTACGGTAGAAATGAAGGGAGTGAATCATCGTTATCTGGATGTGGGTATCCGGATGCCGAAAAAGCTGAATTTCTTCGAGACATCGATCCGTAATTTGCTGAAGAAATATATCCAGCGCGGTAAAGTTGATTTATTCATTACATATGAAGACATGTCAGAAGCTCAGGTGACTTTAAAATATAACCAGAAGCTGGCAAGTGAATATATGGACTATTTTAAAAGAATGGAAGAGGATTTTCATCTGGATAATGACATCCGCGTGTCCACACTTTCCAGATGCCCGGAAGTGCTTACGATGGAAGAACAGGTCGTGGATGAAGAGGAACTCTGGAATGGACTCTCCAAGGCGCTGGAGGGAGCCTGCAGACAGTTTGTTGATACGAGAACGGCGGAGGGTGAGAATCTGAAGAAGGACATCATCGCAAAACTGGACGGCATGCTGGAGACGGTGGCATTTATCGAGGAGCGTTCACCTCAGATTGTGGCAGAGTACCGTGAGAAGCTGGAGACGAAGGTGAAGGAGCTTCTGGGGGATACGCAGATGGATGAGGGAAGAATCGCGGCGGAGGTTGTGATCTTTGCGGATAAGATCTGCACCGATGAAGAAGTGGTCCGTTTGAAAAGCCATATCAAACACATGAAAGATACGCTGGAATCAGCGGAGGGAATCGGACGCAAGCTGGATTTTATTGCCCAGGAGATGAACAGGGAAGCGAATACCATTCTTTCCAAGGCAAATGACCTGGAAGTTTCCAATCACGCCATTGATCTGAAGACCGAGATCGAGAAAGTCCGGGAACAGATTCAGAATATTGAATAAAAGCTTTGAAAAATCTTGGGATTTATGGTAAAATAAATATTTGCTTATATAGAAAATGGCAGGAGAGCTGATTATGAGTAAAAAAAAGGGAATACTTATTGTAGTTTCCGGTTTTTCCGGTGCCGGAAAAGGAACGCTGATGAAAAGGCTGCTGGAAGATTATGAAGATTATGCACTTTCCGTTTCGGCAACCACCAGAAGTCCCCGTCCGGGAGAAGAAGACGGAAGAGAATATTTTTTCAAGTCTGTAGAGGAATTTGAAAAAATGATTGCACAGGATGAGCTGATCGAGTATGCTAAATACGTTAACAACTACTATGGTACGCCGAAAGAATATGTGATGCAGCAGCTTGAAGAAGGGAAAGATGTGATCCTTGAGATTGAGATCCAGGGAGCACTGAAGGTCAAGGAGAAGTATCCGGACACCCTGCTTCTGTTTGTCACACCGCCGGGAGCTAAGGAATTGAAAGATCGTCTGGTTGGAAGAGGTACAGAGACCATGGAAGTGATCGAGAGCCGGATGAAGCGTGCGGTGGAAGAATCGGAAGGCATGGATCAGTATGATTATCTGGTCATCAATGATGACCTTGATACCTGCGTGAAAGAGATGCACCGGATCATCCGTGCGGAACATGACCGCGTATGCCGGAATAAAGAATTTATCGGCAGGATCAGAAAAGAACTGGAAGAATTGTAAAGTTCGGGATGCAGATTAGATACGAAGAGAGACTGAAAGGAGCAGAATTTATGTTACATCCATCTTATAGTGATTTGATGAAAGTAGTTAACCAGGACGTGGAAGAGGGAGCAACCAAGATCGTCAACAGCCGTTATTCCATCGTGCTTGCCACTGCAAAGCGCGCGAGACAGCTGATCGACGGCGAGATGCCTCTTGTTGATACGAAGGCGGGCGAGAAGCCGCTCTCCATTGCGATCGATGAGCTGAACAACGCAAAGTTGAAGATCATTGCAGAGGATACGGAAGCGTAAAAACAGAGATTTATATTTCCAAGGCAGAAGCAGGCGACTGTGTCTGCCTTGCTGAGCTTTATTTGGGAAGAGGATGAGGCGACAGAAGCTGCCTTTGGCGGCTTGGAAATTAATGATATGAGGAGAACATGCCATGAACATTTTATTTGTTTCACTGGGCTGTGATAAGAATCTGGTGGATACGGAAGTGATGCTGGGACTTCTGGCGAAGAAGGGGCATCAGATGATCGATGATGAGACGCAGGCGGATATTGTGATCATCAATACCTGCTGTTTTATCCACGATGCCAAGGAAGAGAGTATCCAGACCATTCTGGAAATGGCTCAGCTTAAAGAGACGGCTGTCCTTAAGAAGCTGATCGTGACAGGCTGTCTGGCACAGCGATATAAGGAGGAGATCCTGGAGGAGATCCCGGAAGTGGATGCGGTGCTCGGAACCACATCCTACGATGAGATCGCGGAGGTGATCGACGGACTGTTCAGTGACAGCCCGATGGAACGGGCAGATGCCAGGATGATCATGAAGGATGTGGATTATCTTCCCGAGACGCAGAAGGGAAGGCTGGTGACGACCGG
>JBJENH010000076.1:49739-51283 GCA_051880095.1 Bariatricus sp.
TATCCGGAGGAGATCACGGACGAGCTGATCCAGGTGATCAAGGAAGAACCGAAGATCTGTCATTATCTGGATCTGCCGATCCAGCACGCAAGCGATGCGATCCTGAAGCGGATGGGAAGAAGGACATCGAAAGAACAGCTCATTTCCATAATCGGGAAACTCCGGGAAGAGATTCCGGACATCACCCTTCGGACGACGCTGATCACGGGATTCCCGGGAGAGACGGACGAACAGCATGAAGAGCTGATGGATTTTGTGGATCAGATGGAATTCGAGCGTCTGGGTGTATTTACCTACTCGCCGGAGGAGGATACACCGGCAGCCGAGATGCCGGATCAGATTTCGGAAGAAGTCAAGCTGGATCGTCAGGCGGAACTGATGGAACTTCAGCAGGATATTGTGTTCGACCGGAATGAAGATCTGATCGGGGAAGAGATGCTGGTCATGATCGAGGGAAAAGTGGCCGACGAGAACGCATATGTGGGAAGAACCTACCGCGACGCGCCGAACGTGGATGGGCTGATCTTTGTAAATACAGATGAAGAACTGGTTTCCGGAGATTTCGCGAAAGTGAAAGTGACCGGGGCTATGGATTATGATTTGATAGGAGAATTATTATGAATTTACCAAATAAACTGACTGTACTTCGTGTGATTATGATTCCGTTTTTTGTGGCATTTCTGCTGTTTGACATCACAGGGGCGGCAGATAAATGGATCGCACTTGCCATTTTCTGTGCTGCCAGCCTGACAGACATGCTGGATGGAAAGATCGCGAGAAAATACAATCTGGTGACGAATTTCGGAAAGTTTATGGATCCGTTGGCGGATAAGCTTCTGGTATGTACTGCGATGATCTGTCTGGTTTCCATGGACAAATTGAACGTCATCGTTGTTCTGGTTATTATTGCAAGAGAATTTATCATCAGCGGGTTCCGTCTGGTGGCTTCCGACAACGGAATCGTCATTGCGGCAAGTTACTGGGGCAAATTCAAAACGGTGTCCCAAATGGCGATGGTCATCGTGCTCATCATGGATCTTGGCGGCGTATTCGAAATAATCGGAAATGTACTCGTTTGGGTGGCACTGATCCTGACGGTCGTATCATTGGTGGATTATGTTGCGAAGAACAAGCAGGTATTGACACAGGGAGGCATGTAACATGGTTGTGGAACTGATTTCCGTAGGAACTGAGATTTTACTTGGAAATATTGTAAATACGAATGCGGCTTACCTAGCAGAGAAATGTGCTCTGCTAGGTTGTTCTTTATATCATCAGACGGTGGTGGGCGATAATGAGAAACGTCTGGAGGATGCAATCCGGCAGGCGCTTGACCGCTCGGATATCGTGATCCTTACCGGAGGACTCGGGCCTACGAAGGATGATCTGACGAAAGAAGTGACCGCGCGTGTATTCGGAAGAGAACTGTATATGGATGAACATTCTAAGGCGCGGATCGAAGAATTTTTCTCCCGGATCAAGAGCCGGAAGATTACGGAGAACAACTGGAAACAGGCACTGGTGCCGGAAGGGGCGATCGTGAT
>JBJENH010000076.1:51383-68925 GCA_051880095.1 Bariatricus sp.
CTGGAAGAGAACATTGTGGCGCTTCTGAAAGAAAAAGGCATGACGCTCACGACCGCAGAATCCTGTACCGGCGGCAAGCTGGCCGGAAGGCTTCTGAATGCGGCCGGGGCATCTGAAGTATATAATGAAGGATATATTACTTATGCAAATGCATCCAAGGAGAAAATCCTGGGTGTGAAGCATGAGACACTGGAAGAATTCGGTGCGGTAAGTGTACAGACAGCCGAAGAAATGGCACGAGGTGCGGCAAAGGCGGCAGAGGCAGATGCGGCTCTGAGTGTGACCGGAATCGCGGGACCGGGCGGCGGGACCAAAGAAAAGCCGGTCGGACTGGTCTATATCGGATGTGCGGTGAACGGACGTGTGACGACCCGGGAATTCCGTTTCACAGGAAATCGGGAGAAAAACCGTGATTATGCGGTCGTGCGGGCGCTTACACTTTTGAGGGAGGAATTGCTGGCGGCAGGACAGCAGCAGAAATAACATAAAGAGGTAAAGCGTATGATAATTAAAAGACTGGAAAATGAAGAAATACTGGAAGGACTGCATCTGGTATGGGATGTATTTGCTGCTGATATTGCACCGTCGTATTCGAGGGAAGGCGTAGAAGAATTTCAGAGATTTATCAAGTATGAGAATTTCATGCCGAAGGTCCAAAGCGGACAGCTCATTGTGTTTGGGGCTAGAGAAGGGCAGGAGCTTTGTGGAGTCGGTGCTGTGCAGAATGACGGGCATATCGCGCTTCTGTTTGTCGGGAAGAAGTGGCAGAGGCGGGGAATCGGAAGGCTGCTCTTTATTGCATTGCAGCAGTTCTGTATCGTAGCGTTTGGAATGACGAAAATGACGGTCAATGCGGCACCGCAGGCAGAAGGATTTTACAGACGGCTTGGATTTCAGGAAGTGGCTCCGGAACAGATGAAAAACGGAATCTGTTACCTTCCGATGGAACGGGCGATGAGCGCGGAAGAACTCCGGCTTCAGAAAAAGGCAAAACGCAGGGGAAAATTCCTGATGTTGTCGATTCTGGCTCTTGTGGTGCTTCTTGGAGTAGGAGTCGGAACGACAGCGTATCGCGTATATACGCTGTTCCAGGACAGAGTTCTGGACGGCGACGGGATGGAAAATCCATTCATGGGCGGTGATACTCAGACTGAGAAAGGCGAGGAAGAGACACAAAAAGAGGCCGGTGTGGGAATCGAGGGAATTGAATGCTACCAGGCAGAGAATCTGCCGTATACCATCACGGAAGAATCTTATTCTTATGAGTCCTCAAAAAGCGAAGGAAGCATCACATCCCAATTCGATGTGAAGTATCCGCAGATCCAGGGGCTGGAAGGAGAACAGATTGCTAAGATCAATGAAGAACTGAAAAACTGTGCGATGAGTACAGTCAATGCGCTGTATCTCAAGGCCAGCGACGATATGAAAGAAGCAGTGATGAAAGAAGAGTCCCCGATTCTTGCAAGTAAGGTGACGTACCGCGTGACTTACGCAGGGGAGGATTTTATCAGCGTGGTCTTCTCGGATGATTATTATGCGGGAAATAAAAATGCAAGATATCAGGATCTCAGGACGAGAAATATCCGCCTGTCAGACGGAAAAATCTATGAGACAAATGAAATCGTAAGTCTCGATACGGAATTTATCAAAGAATTGAAAAAACGGATGAAAGAAGAAGCACCGGATTCAATCGTAGTGGATGCGCTGAAGACATCACAGTACCGGAAAATCCTCGAAGGTGAGATCCTGGATAACCGGTATTATGACAATTTCTTCGTGGACAAAGACGGTATAGAAATCGGTATGACCTACCATTATCGTGACGATGAACAGCAGAGAGAAGAGCGTGGCTGGATCACCGCACCATTTACAATGGAGGAGATAAAAGCGTACAAAACAGACAGCGATTTTTGGAATCTTTGTACAAACTAATGATTGACGAATGTCGAGAATTGTGCGAAAATAAGTCATATATGGGGTGTTAAAAACATGTCAAACACACTATAGGAAGAAATCATTTACATTTGAAAGGAGTTTTAACATGATTTATTCACATGAAGTAGAAATGATGTGTCCGGTAGCTCAGGGTGCAAATCACGGACCGGCTCCGATTCCGGAAGAAGCGAAATGGGTAAAAGCAAAAGAAGTAAAGGATATTTCTGGTCTGACACACGGAATTGGCTGGTGTGCACCGCAGCAGGGAGCATGCAAACTGACTTTGAATGTTAAAGATGGTATTATCCAGGAAGCACTGGTTGAGACGATCGGATGTTCAGGAATGACTCATTCCGCAGCTATGGCATCTGAGATCCTTCCGGGCAAGACAATTCTGGAAGCTCTGAATACAGACCTTGTATGTGATGCTATTAATACAGCAATGAGAGAATTATTCTTACAGATCGTTTACGGAAGAACTCAGAGTGCATTCTCTGAAGACGGACTTCCGATCGGCGCAGGTCTGGAAGACCTTGGTAAGGGACTTCGTTCTCAGGTTGGTACAATGTATGGAACACTTGCAAAAGGTCCTCGTTATCTTGAAATGGCAGAAGGATATGTTACAGGTATCGCACTGGACGAGCATGATGAGATCATCGGTTACAAATTCGTAAGCCTTGGCAAATTCACAGATTTCATCAAAGCCGGAGACGAACCGAACGTAGCATGGGAAAAAGCTCAGGGACAGTATGGTCGCGTAGCTGACGCTGTTAAGATCATCGACCCACGTAAAGCTTAATAATTAGTGTCGCCTTTAGAATTGGTGCCGCTGGTACATATCAGGTAACTTAAAATAAATCAGGAGGACAAGTAAATGGCTTTATTTGAATCATATGAAAGAAGAATTGATAAAATCAATGAAGTATTAAACAGCTATGGCATTGCTTCTTTGGAAGAAGCAGAAAAGATTACAAAGGATGCCGGACTTGACGTTTACAATCAGGTTAAGGCAATCCAGCCGATCTGTTTTGAAAACGCATGCTGGGCGTATATCACAGGTGCAGCAATCGCAATTAAGAAAAATGTTGACACAGCAGCAGAAGCTGCAGCAGCAATCGGTGAAGGCCTTCAGGCTTTCTGTATCCCGGGTTCTGTAGCAGACCAGAGAAAAGTAGGTCTCGGACATGGTAACCTCGGAAAGATGCTTCTCGAAGAAGATACAGACTGCTTCGCATTCCTTGCAGGTCATGAATCTTTCGCAGCAGCTGAAGGTGCAATCGGTATCGCAGAAAAAGCAAACAAAGTTCGTAAAAAACCTCTTCGTGTTATCCTGAACGGTCTCGGAAAAGACGCTGCAAAGATCATTTCCAGAATTAACGGATTCACATACGTTCAGACAGAATACGATTACTATACAGGAGAACTGAAAGAAGTTCAGAGAATCGCTTACTCTGACGGACTTCGTTCTAAAGTAAACTGCTACGGTGCAAATGATGTACGTGAAGGTGTTGCAATCATGCACAAAGAAGGCGTAGACGTTTCCATCACAGGTAACTCTACCAACCCGACACGTTTCCAGCATCCGGTTGCAGGTACATACAAGAAAGAATGTATCGAACAGGGCAAGAAATACTTCTCAGTTGCTTCAGGTGGTGGTACAGGACGTACCCTTCATCCGGACAACATGGCAGCAGGACCGGCTTCCTATGGTATGACAGATACACTCGGACGTATGCACTCTGACGCACAGTTCGCAGGATCCTCTTCCGTACCGGCTCATGTAGAAATGATGGGACTTATCGGCGCAGGTAACAACCCGATGGTTGGTATGACTGTTGCAGTTGCAGTTTCTATCGAAGAAGCTAAGAAAGCTGGAAAATTCTAATTGAAAAACCGCATATAATAAGGCTTTATGAAGTGCTGAGAGTTTTTTCTTAGCACTTCTTTTTAGTTGCCATGCATACGCTAAAAAGAATCGCCCCACGAAGAAAGATTACTTCGTGAAGCGATTCCTTTTTTTGAAAAGCAGAAGATTGCAGAATGGTATGAATCCTGAAACTAACAGATTCTCTCATATACTTTTTTCACAGGCTGATATAATATTACAATTGCAATAACCATAAACACCGCATTGATGACGGTTGCCGGAATTGAGATAACAGAGCCTGCAATTGCAGCAGAGAGTCCATTTCCCAGGATCATCATCTTCACAGTACCCATGACCAGCTCGATCAGAACATTCATACATCCGTAGATGACCGCACTGATAACTGCACCTGTGTATTCTTTTTTCTTATCGCCGTTCGCTTTTTTCTTAAGAGAAGCAAATATCACTCCGATGATCAGACATTTGACAACTGTTTCGATAAATACCTGAGGAACATCCTGCATATATCCATTCAGGATATCAAAGATGATAAGCCCAAGCGTTCCCGATACAGTGCCTCTTTTACCGTCCTGCAGAAGAACGCCCATCACTACGAAAACATGACCAAAATGTACAAAGGGTGTGCCTATCGCTGCCGGCAGCGGAATTCGAAATGCCTGTATCCCAAGGAATGTAATAGCGGCGAAAAATGCTGTGATAACTAATTCTTTAACTTTATTCGTACCCATTTTATATACCTCCCGGTTGATTGCCCTAATAATATAATGAAAAAATTATACATGGAAAGTGTATAAATAAGAATAGCCAATTTTATGTAATTTTTACAGTTCAGTTTTGGGTGACTGGGGGACGTGTATATAGTCACCCGCCCCAGTTATCTTATATTACATAACAAAACAGAGGTATATGCGGATAATCCATACCTTATCGATATTAGGGGCGGGAACTAAGCCTGTTGGCATGTTGTGCCAGCCTAGTGTGCTGGTACGTTGATATCTGATAAAACTCCGAAGAATAATTTCTCCTCACATTACTACTTGACAAGGATGTAATTAATGCTATAATAATTTAATTGTAAATAATTTAAAAATAAATTAAAAGCCGATTCATAGAAAAGTGAAATGGAGGAAAATTAAATGGCACTGACTGATGATGAAAAGATGTGGGACACAATTGAAGAACATGGGGCACCATGTAAAATAAATCTATTCTGCGATTCAAAAAGGACTTATACTGGTCCGGGTGAAGAATATGCTGATTTGTGGAGTATACAGGATAAGAAGATCCCGGTTGACCTGGAAGAAATCCGACGTGGCAAAGGAAATGTCTTGTGGGGAAGATTAAAAGATGGATTTGGCTGGATCGACCTGAGAGATGTGCAGTTAGCTGAATAGATTTTTTGAAGCAAAATACAGGAAAAATGAAATGTATCGGAGGAATATGAGGGATGCTACTCGAAAAGTTGGCAGGGCCTCTTATTGGGGCTGTCATCGGATATTGTACAAATTATATCGCGGTAAAAATGTTGTTTTACCCTAAAAAAGAAATTAGAATCTGGGGACACAAACTTCCTTTTACCCCGGGAGCGATACCAAAAGGAAAACCGAGATTGGCAAAAGCAATCGGAAATATTGTGGCAAATACGCTTCTCACGGAGGAAGATTTGAAAAAGAAAATCCTGTCTGACGAGACAGAAAATGTGGTTGTAGAAAAAGTCATGGATGGATTGTCGACAGATATTCATACTACTATTAACAAGGTTTGCCCGGAAGAAGAATACACAAAGGTTAAGGAAAGAGTTACAACCATATTGGCCGATCAGATTCTGGAATCTGTAATGAACATGAATCTGGAAAATATAATTGTGGAAGAGGCAGGAAAAGCTGTCAAATCAAAAACAAAAGGAACCATGTTGGAAATGTTCCTGAACGATGAGATGTTATATTCTCTGATCCAGCCGGTAGGAGGCGAAATTGTAAATTATATCCAGGTAAACGGGGCGGATTACATTAAAGATGAGATTAGCAGAAAACTGACAATACTGGAAGAAAAGTCTATTTTGCAACTATGCGATAATCTGGATGTTTCACAAGATTCTTTGCGAGGGATGGTGTCATCGCTGTATCAGACAGCGATAGAATCGGCAGTAGGAAATCTGGTCAGTAATTTGAATATTGCCGGAATTATTGAAGAGAAAGTCAGTGAAATGAGTATTGACGATCTGGAGAAAATGGTGCTTTCCGTTATGAAAAAAGAGTTGGATACGATCGTAAATCTTGGGGCGCTGGTAGGAGCGATTCTGGGGATGCTAAATATCTTTATTTAGTGAGTGACTAGGGGACGGGTACAGGAAGAGACAGGGGGACAGGTACATTGACTCATTATTAATGAGTCAATGTACCTGTCCCCCTGTCTCTTCGTCCCCCGTCCCCTTAGTCCCCTTAAAAAACCACTTGCAAATCTATTGCTTTAATGCGATAATGTAATGCAGAGTAAAAGATAGGGAGATGCATTATGGAACTAGAATTAAGAAAAGTGGAGATTCGTGATATTATGTTTGACGACAAGAACGCGGTCGTGGATCATGTGCTTTATCTGAACAAAGCCTCTTTGGAAGAAGTGGTGATGGAAGATAAAAGAATCAAATCTGTGGTATTTGATATTGCAAGGCCAGGGGAGTCTGTCAGAATTCTTCCGGTTAAAGATGTGATTGAGCCGAGAGCCAAGCTGGATGGAGACACGTTCCCGGGGATTTTTAAGGAAATGATGGAAGAAGGCGGGCATGGGGTAACTTATGCGTTGAAAGGTTGTGCTGTAACGACAACAGGACCGATTGTAGGTTTTCAGGAAGGTTTGATTGATATGTGCGGCCCGGCTGCACAGTATACGCCGTTTTCGAAATTAAATCATATAGTGATGGTTATTGAGAAACAGCCTGAATTGGATCCGCATGAGCATGAACAGGTGGTGCGGATGGCAGGAATCAGACTTGCCAAATTCATCGGTGAGCTTGGATTTGGCTGCGAGGATTATCAGAGTGAGCATTATCGATGGGACAGCATCGGAGAAAAATATATGCAGTATCCGGAGCTGCCGAAAGTTGTGTATGTCTATAACTGTATGAGTCAGGGACTTTTGCATGATACATATTTTTATGGGCGTGATTCCAAACAAATGGTTCCGACAATCATAACACCACTCGAGGTTATGGATGGTGCGCTGGTGAGTGGAAACTGTGTATCACCGGGCTCTAAGACGACGACCTGGCATCATTTAAACAACGCGGTCATTAAAGAATGCATGGAAAAGCATGGAAAAGAAATCAATTTTATGGGGATTGTTTTAAATCCGTTGATGGTAAGCTTGAAAGAAAAGTATCGTGACTGCATGATGACGATCAGAACCGTGGAAATGCTTGGGGCGGAAGGCGTGATCATTTCGCAGGAAGGATTTGGTAATCCGACAACCGACCTTATGCTGGTTTGTCAGGGACTGGAAAAACGCGGAATCAAGACAGTTATCATTACAAACGAGGATGCAGGTGTTGACGGAATGTCAGAGTCGCTTCCCGATAGTGTGGTGGAGGCAAATGCGATTGTGTCTACCGGTAACAGTAATGCAACGATTATGCTTCCCAAAATGGATAAGGTAATTGGAGTTCTGGAAGATGTGGCGAAGACCACCGGCGGAAATGTTGATTCGATTCAGGATGATGGCCGTCTGCTGATTGAAATTCATGGTATTATGGGTGGACATAATCTTCAGGGAAATACATATCTTGGTGCAATTACAGTATAAGGAGTAGACAACATGAAAAAAGTTTTGGTTTATACCAATCAGTTTTTTGGACAGATTGGCGGAGAAGAATTTGCCTATCAGGAGCCATTTATGGAACAGGGTGCCAGGGGAAATGCAAAGGCATTTGAACCGCTTCTTGAGGATGCTGAAGTTGTGGCAACGATAGTATGTGGCGATAATTATTATGCGGAAAATATGGATACGGTCAAAGCGTTTATCCGGGAAAAAGTTGAGGAAGTGAAACCGGATCTGGTAATCGCGGGGCCGGCGTTCAATGCCGGAAGATTTGGTATCGCTTGTGGAGATGTTTGTAAATTTGTTACAGAACAGTTTGAAATTCCGGCGATTACCGGACTGTATGAAGAAAATCCGGCGGTAGAGATGTATAGAAAAAGTGTATATATATTAAAAGTCGGAAAATCAGCAGCGGGAATGAGGAAAGCAGTGGAACTTATGGCACCATTTGCCAATAAGCTTCTTCACGGAGAAAAGATCGGGCTTCCGAAGGAAGAACAGTATTATGCAAAAGGAAAAAGAGTCAACGTTTTTCATGAGAAAAACGGAGCTCAGAGGGCCATGGATATGCTGCTCAAAAAGTTGAAAAATGAACCCTATGAATCGGAGCTTGAGATTTCGGTATATGAAAAGGTGGAGCCGGCAGAAAAACTGGATACCTTAAAGGGAAAGAAAATCGCGCTTTGTACATCAGGCGGAATCGTAGCTTACGGAAATCCGGATCATATGCCTGCGGCCACTGCTAAATTTTTCAAACAATATAGCATAGAAGGTATTGATGACTTGAAGGAAGGTGTGTTCGAGTCGGTTCATGCCGGATATGATCCGGTGTATGCAAACCAGGATCCGGACCGTGTTGCGCCTCTGGATGTACTGAGAATGATGGAAAAAGAAGGAGAGATCGGCAGCATTTATCCCTATCTTACAACGACCACAGGAAATTCGACTTCTGTGGCCGATGCGACTCGTATGGGACAGGAAATTGGCGTGATACTGAAAGAGGCCGGAGTGGATGGAGTTATCCTGACCAGTACTTGAGGTACCTGTACTCGTTGCGGTGCGACGATTGTAAAACAGATTGAGAAGGCGGGTATTCCGGCAGCTCATATTTGTACGGTTACGCCGATTTCCAAGACAGTTGGAGCAGCCAGAATTTCTGGAGCAGAGGCAATCCCTTATCCGACGGGAAATCCGCAGATCGCTCCGGAGAAAGAACTGGCAAGAAGAAGAGATATTGTGGAGAGAGCGTTGAATCTGCTGCTGCAATAATTGGACGGAATCATTCCCTGTGGCAGAGTTTGGGGTAACCGCAGGGTTTGGATAAAAACTATGAGAGACGAAGGAGGAGAAAAGATGGATTATGGTATCTTATCTTTAGCACCCGCAGTGATTGCGCTGGCGTTGGCATTTATCACAAAAAATGCATTATTTTCAATTTTGATTGGTGTGGTCGTTGGAGTAGCAATAACGGGGAATAATTTGTTGTTTGGTTTTACAGGACTTTTACAGGATGCGCTTGGTAACGCAGATTTTATCTGGATCATCGCATTGGAAGTGTTTGTCGGTATTCTGGTCGCTTTATTTCAGAAATCAGGTGCCATCGAAGCATTTTCCCAGGTGGTAGGAAAGAAGAGTATGAAGCAGAGAGGCGCACAGGCACTGGCGTATTTGCTCGGAATCTTCATTTTCTTCAGCGATTATTTCAGCCCATTATATGTGGGAACTGTTATGAAAGGAATTACGGATAAAGCGAAAGTTTCCAGAGAAAAACTTGCATATTTATGCGATTCTACTTCGGCACCGGTATGTACGATTATTCCGTTTTCTTCATGGGGAATCTATATGGCAGGTCTGCTGGTAGCGCTTAACTGTGCAAATATTCCGGATACAGCAGCAGCTCAGAACGTTGTAATCCGGATGGTACCATATAATTTCTACGGAATTGCATCGGTTCTTATGGCCGGTCTTATCGCAGTAGGGATTATTCCGGATTTCGGACCTATGCGCAAAGCAGAGAAACGTGCCGCAGAACAGGGAAAAATGATCAGTGATACCGCTCGTCCAATGATGAGTGACGAATTGGACAAGATCAAATTAAAAGAAGGATGTAAACCGAATCTTTTCCTGAATTTCTTCATGCCGGCAATCCTGATTATCGGTGTTTCACTTGGAACTTATGTTTTCATGGGAAGCGCCAAGACATTGGAAGCCTTTGTTGTGGCAGTATTATATCAGTTTATCGTGATGCTGTTCCAGAAAATGGGAACGATCAATGAATTAGTTGATACTGCAGTTGCAGGTATCAAGAGTGTTATGACAGCGATGCTGATTCTTGCGATGGCGTATTGCCTTAATTCCATCAGCGGAACATTAGGAACAGCAGACTATGTAATCTCTGTAACAGAAAACTGGATGACACCGACTGTATTGATCATGCTGACCTTCCTGATTTCTGCATTCATTGCATTCTTTACAGGTACCTCATGGGGAACTTATGCAATTATGACTCCGATTTGTGTACAGATGGCTCTGAATATTTCAGGTGGTGCACTCACGACCGTTGTGTATGCTACCGTTGCAGCTGTAATGGGCGGAGGATGCTTTGGAGACCATTGTTCTCCGCTTTCCGATACAACGATCTTGTCATCACTTGCATCCGGATCTGACCATATCGATCATGTAAAAACACAGCTTCCGTATGCACTTACAGCAGCAGCTATTTCATGTGTCGGATTCTTGATTATTGGATTTACATGTGCATAATATATAATTTATTTTAAGGAGAGCCGCAGTCTTTTGATTGCGGCTTTTCTTAAAAGGATTATAATATTTTTACAATTACCTATTGACTTTGACGCAGCGTCAAGCAGTATCCTTTATTTGCGAGGGAGGTGGAAAGCGTGGAATACAGTATCAGAGAGTTGTCACAGATGGCGGGAGTCAGTGCACGGACGCTACGTTATTATGACGAAATCGGGCTTCTGAAGCCCCTTTATGTAACTGAGGCGGGCTACCGTTATTATGGGGAAAAGGAAGTCGATATCCTGCAGCAGATTCTGTTTTACAGAGAAAGAAAATTTGACCTGAAAAGCATTAAAAAGATGCTTTGCGAGGATGGTTTTGATCGGATGCAGGCGCTGGAAGAACATCTCGCAGAACTGGAAAAACAGCGTGACCGTCTGGAAACGCTGATTGGTACAGTGAAACAGACAATATCGGCAATGAAAGGAGAATGCGTGATGAGTGATCCGGAAAAATTCCAGGCATTTAAAGAAAAAGTGGTCTGGGAAAATGAAGAACAATATGGCAGGGAAGCGCGTGAAAAATATGGGGATGAGGAAGTGGATGCTTCCAACAGAAAGATGTTGAATATGACGGAAAATGAATGGGAGCATTTTCAGAAAATGGAAAAAGAAATCAGAGAATGTCTTCAGGAGTGTGTGAGGAAAGGTGTCAGAGCGGACAGCGAGGAAGCGAAGCACATTGTGGAACTGCATAAAGGATGGCTTACGGCAACGTGGAAGAGTTATTCGGCTGAAGCGCACAAAGGTGTAGCTGGCATGTATGTGGCGGACGAGAGATTCCGACAGTATTATGATAAAGAGCAGACAGGATGCGCAGAATTCCTGAAAACGGCAATAGAATTTTGGGCGGATCGAATGTAAAAGATAAGGTGGCTGGATTTTCAGTCACCTTATTTTTTAATACTTGCAAATTTACTTCATCAGTGGTAAGCTATTTTTATTCAAGTCATTATAACAGTATGAATCTCTGTTATAAAAGAATGTCAAAAGTATATCTATTTCAATTATTTTTTCGCGATATTTCCAACATATAGCTTATTGTAAAGAAGATGGGAATGAATAGGATTCGGTTTCTTTTTCTGGATTGTCATGTTACAATATAGACAATATCAGATATCTAATATAAGAAGATACGATGTTTTCCCATTTTCGTTTTATTTCATATGAAAGGGGAAACAAATGAAAAATGAGACAAAAATTAACATCGCTTCTGCGAGTCATATCGGGGCTTTATATGATAATGGGATCAAACTGCTTTTTCAATGTAAAGAAATCATTGTACCAATAATGGAAATGGTGGTTCCGGAATTTAGTGACTGCAGCCAGCAGCAGATTGCAAATTGCCTTGATATATCATCCGTTTCATCGGAAGAAATTGTGAAAAGGGCGCTTTATTATGTGGCGAGAAGCTTTTCAGAGCAATTGAGTGTGATTACGGGAAAAACAAATTATTCTATCTTGGAAAAATGTTATTCAATTTGGATTTGCTCGGAAGATATACCAGGAAAGCTCCAGAATACAATGACGCAATATTCTATAAAAAAGAAAGATATTTTTCAAGAAACAGATGAACCTGAGGCAGATTATGATCTAATGACAGTGATAATTATTCGCAGAGGAAAAGGAACTGAAAAAGAAAGTATTTTTGATTATTTAAATGGCGTCTTTTTATGTGACATTGATAAAATAGAAAAATATTCACATGTAGAGTGGGCGGAAACATTTCGAGAGGAGATTAAAACGATGACGGGATTTGGAGATGCATTGATTGAAAAAGGAAGAGAAGAAGGTATAAAAGAAGGTATAAACAATCTGATCCGGAATATGTACAATAAGAATTGTTCCGTGGATCAGATTGCTGATTTGACTGGAATTACTCAGGATTATATAAAACAAGCATTGAAAAATAAAGAAGAGGAGGGTGATAAATCGTAGAAGGAGCGAATAGATTCGTATGAACAATTACATTTATCACAAATCTCAACCTTTGTCATATGTTAAAAGAAAAAGGATTTTTGTGATGAATAATCAAAACTGCTGCAAAGACCAGAAACATGTCCATGAGTTAACCGGAAGTACCAGAGTTTTCAATGAAGGAAGGAACTGTCATAATCATAGATTCTGTACAGTGACCGGAGAGGCAATCTATTGTAAAGATAAGCACGATCATTTTCATGAGGTGAAATTTCACACCGATTTTTCTGATGAACATTTTCATGAATTCTGCGGAAAGACTTCCGGCGCCATTGATGTGGGGAATGGAAAACATGTTCATTTTATAAAGGATTTTACAGAAGAGGAAGATAATCATAAACATGAATTTCAGGCTGCGACGTTGATTGACAGTCCGATTGATTTCAAATGTAGATAAGTTGTAGGGAGAGACAGGGGGGAGGAGAGACAGGGGGACAGGTACATTGACTCATTAATGATGAGTCAATGTACCTGTCCCCCTGTCTCTCCTCCCCCCTGTCTCTCTTGTCCCCATTCTTATCGAATTTTATCGTCTTGCATCGAATTTTGTCGCAAACTCTGAGTATTACAAAAAAGGATGTATACTTGGTTAGAGTAAACTTGCGAGGGGGATACCATGTGAAAGAGATAAAGAATAAAGATAAGGACTGTCATAACAGAACAACAAGGGTCGGAATCAAAGAAATTGCTGCGGAAGCAGGGGTGAGTCCGACGACGGTATCGAATGTCGCATTGGGAAAAACGGAACGAATCTCGGAGAAGACCGTGCAGAGGGTACAGAGACTTCTTGAAGAGAAGAAGTATGTTCCGAGTATGGGGAACAGGCTGCTTTCAGGCAAGTATTCCTGTGTGGTTGGTGTTATGATAGGGGAAAATATAAAAAATGCAGAAGCAGGAGAAGCTGCGCTGTGGATCCGGGAAGTGGAGAAGGAGATATACAGGCGTGGCTGCTATATGCTTCTGCATTTTTCTGTTTCGGAAGATGAAATTCTGCGTCTGGCAATGATGTGGAAAATGGAAGGGATCATTCTGACCGGATTTGAAGGGAAAATGGAAGAGAGCGTCCGCAGCAGATGTGCGATACCTGTCATTTCGGCGAAGATTGGAAATGCAGTGGAGACGGAGAGGGAGGCTGGTGAATTAATGGGCAGATATGTTTTGAACTGCGGACACAGGAGTGTCTGTTTTATGGACGAAGAAAATGCCCATGCATACTGGCAAGGGATGAAGCGGGCATTTCAAAATGAAAAGGCTGCATCTGTCCAGATGAAATATCTCCAACTGCCGTCTGATAAGAACAACAGGATTGATTTTTATAAAAAGAATCTTGCCAGAGAGGCATTTGAGAAAAAACTGCTGGTTTTCGCAAATGAGTATCATGCGGCGGAAGCGATGGGATATCTAGGGGATATGGGGATTTTGGTGCCTGGGGAAGTGTCTGTGGTATGCTTTGGAGAGGACGTATTTGCATCACTAATGAGACCCGGACTTACGATTATGAAAATGAATCTGCTGCAGGGTGCTGTAAAAACAGTGGAAATGCTTTTTTACCTGATGCGTGAGGAGACTGTAAATGCCGGGAAAGAGCGGATCGAACTCGTCCCTCGGGATTCTTTGATATATCGATAAAACAGGAACTGTTTACTTATAGAAAACATCTATTAAGATATCGGATTTATCGATTTGACGAATGGATTTGAGAAGCATACACTGAATATAAAGCGTGAAATAATAAGCGTGAAAACTTAAGAAACAGTTGGAGGAAAGCATGTATCAAGTAGGGATTGATATTGGATCCAGTGCGGCAAAAGCAGTTGTGATGAATGAAGGAGAAGTTGTCAGAACACTTTTGTTGAATACAGGATTCAACAGCAGAAAAACGGCAGAAGAAATTTACGAAACGTTTAAAAATGAGGGGATTACCAAGGAAAATGCCAGATATGTGGCAACCGGATATGGAAGAATTTCGGTTCCTTATGCAGACGATGTGATTACCGAGATTACCTGTCATGGAAAAGGGGCAGCATTTTTGTTCCATGAAGACGGTACTGTTATTGATATCGGAGGTCAGGATACGAAAGGGATTTCCCTCAAAAAAGGAAGAGTCATGAAGTTTATCATGAATGATAAATGCTCAGCGGGAACCGGAAAGTTTCTGGAGGTCATGACGAACAGACTTGGGCTCACACAGAATGAGCTCTCCGAACTTGCTCGCAAGGGCAACCCGATTACGATTAGTTCTATGTGTACTGTATTTGCCGAGTCCGAAGTAATCAGTCTGATAGGAAAGGGTACACCAAGAGAGGATATTGCATATGGTGTGATCGAGTCGGTTGTGACTAAGGTAGTTCAGCTGATTTCCCAGGTCCCGGCTGATAAATATTTCCTGACGGGTGGTCTTTGTGAAGACGAATATATCATCGAACGACTGGTCAAAGCGCTTGGGGCACCGGTTTCAAGTGCGCCGCTTGCACGTTATGCAGGTGCAGTCGGAGCTGCTCTGATGGCTGAGTAGATCATACTCAAATGGAATAACGAAGGACAAAGGAGAACAAAATAAATGGAAGCATTTGAATTACCGAAAACATTTGACGAATTTGTTGATGCGCGGAAAGCCGGATTTCTGCGGGTAAAAGAATTTAAGGAAAATGGAGGAAAGCTGGCCGGATGTCTTTGTTCCTATACGCCGTCTGAACTGATGGACGCAGCAGGGGTTGCAACGGTGGGACTTTGTGGTACCAGCAATGAGACGATCGCGGATGCGGAGAAAGTATTGCCGAAGAATCTCTGCCCGCTGATTAAAAGTACATATGGATTTGCATACTCGCAGAAATGTCCGTATACCTATTTCGCAGATATGATCATTGGAGAGACGACCTGTGACGGTAAAAAGAAAATGTACGAACTTTTGAATGAACTGAAAGAAACGTATGTACTCCACCTTCCGCAGAGTCAGGAACGCGCTTACGCAAATAAGATCTGGTGTGAAGAGCTTCGTCTTCTGAAAGAACGCCTGGAAGAGAAATTTGATGTGGAGATCACTGATGAAAAGCTGCGCGAGGCGGCTGCCAAAAGAAACCGGCTGAGAAAAGCGCTCTGCAGCATGTATGAACTGCAGGAAAGCTGCCCTCCGGCTCTGAAAGGAACAGATATGATGCTTGCCCTTCAGCAGGGAACCTTTACATTTGATCTGGATCAACAGATTGTGAATATCGAATCACTCGTTGAAAAAGCCAAAACGGCGTATGAAGCAGGAGAGCGTCCGATTCCAGAAACGGCGAAACGAATCCTTCTCACCGGATGCCCGTCAGCCGGTGTCATCCAGAAAGTCGGAATGGTCGTGGAAAATAACGGCGGTGTTCTGGTATGTCTCGATGACTGCGGCGGAGAACGCACGAATAAACTTCTGGTCGACGTAGAGGCAGAAGACATTTTACAGGCAATCGCAGACCGCTATCTTGCAATCAACTGTTCTGTCATGACGACCAATTCGGGCAGACTGGAAAATACAAAGAAAATGATTGAAAAATACAAAGTAGACGGTGTGATTGAGGTCGTTCTTCAGGCTTGCCATACCTTCAATGTGGAAGCAGCACAGATGGGACGTATGGTTGAAGAATTGGGTATTCCTTATATGAAACTGGAGACAGACTATTCCACCACAGACAGCGGACAGATCGAGACAAGAATAGCTGCATTTATTGAAATGCTTTAAACGGAAGAGACAGCGGGGACAGGTTCATTGACTCAATCACTATAAGGTAGTGATTGAGTCAATGAACCTGTCCCCGCTGTCTCTTCCCCTGCCCCTCCTGTCCCCCTGTCTCTTGTTAAATCGTAATGAAAATGATAAAATTTAAGAAAGCTACTTGACAAAGATATAGTGAATTGTTACAATTAAAAAACAGAACGCACTCTGTTTTTAGAGGAAAGAGGTATGTTATGAGAAAGCAAGCGTATTCTATTTTAGTACACAATAACCCGGGACTTCTTAGCCGGATGGCAGGACTTTTCAGCCGCCGGGGTTATAACATTGAAAGCATTACGGCAGGAACGACTGCGGATCCGAGATTTACAAGAATCACGATCGTGGCGAGCGGTGACGAACAGATTCTTTCTCAGATTGAAAAGCAGGTACGCAAGATGGAGGATGTTATCGATATTAAGTTGTTGAATTCAACAAACTCCGTATGCCGTGAATTGATGATGATCAAGATCCGTGCGAATGCATCCCAGAGAGCGGAGATTATTTCTGTATCAGATATTTTCCGAGCGAAGATCGTGGATGTTGAGAAGGATTGTCTGATGATCGAATTGACGGGAACAGAATCTAAGCTGGAAGCATTTATGGAGCTTCTGGAAGGATATGAGATTCTGGAGCTGGCACGGACCGGAATTACCGGACTTACCCGTGGATCAGATGATGTCGTATACATAGATTAAGGATTGAAAATGACAGAGATCCGCAGACAGCAGGTTTTATCAGGAAGCTAGGGGCCTATCGCCTTTAACTATAATACATTTATTACAGAAAAAGCAAAGCTTAGGAGGAATATTAAAATGGCTAAAATTTATTACCAGGAAGATTGTAATTTATCAGTACTGGAAGGACAGAAGATTGCAATTATCGGATACGGAAGTCAGGGACATGCACATGCTCTGAACCTGAAGGAATCCGGATGCGATGTTATCATCGGACTTTATGAAGGAAGCAGATCATGGAAGAGAGCTGAAGAGCAGGGCTTCCAGGTTTATACAGCAGCAGAAGCTGCAAAGCAGGCAGATATCATCATGATCCTGATCAACGATGAACTGCAGGCAGATATGTACAAGAAAGATATCGAACCGAACCTTGAAGAAGGCAATATGTTGATGTTTGCACATGGTTTCAATATTCATTTCGGATGCATCACTCCTCCGAAGAATGTAGACGTAACCATGATCGCACCGAAAGGACCTGGACATACAGTAAGAAGCGAATATCAGGTAGGCAAAGGTGTTCCTTGTCTGGTAGCTGTAGAACAGGATGCTACAGGCAAAGCTCTTGACAGAGCACTTGCATACGCACTTGGAATCGGCGGAGCAAGAGCTGGTGTTCTTGAGACAACATTCAGAACAGAGACAGAGA
>JBJENH010000077.1:0-4494 GCA_051880095.1 Bariatricus sp.
GGATACTGGATATGCAGAATCTGTGCCTGGTCAGCCAGTGTCAGGTAGGTATCTTCCGTTCCATCATAGAGTTGTGTGAGGATATCCTCTTCCCGCTTTGGTACTTTCTTTTGATCTACACAGGTCACCAGTTCTGCAGTGGTTAGCGGAATGGCTTTTGTAAGCTTTAAGACGGTTTCCTCAATGGGCGTGTTTTTTTCTTTCCGCAGATATTTTCCAAAATCTCCGGGCTTGATTTTCCCTTCTACATAGAGCTGGATACAGGTAAATAGCCGGGTAGAGAAAGTTTCGTGAACCGGAAGGATGTAAAGTTTTCCTAAAAGCTGATAGAGTGCATCTACGCCGGTCACTCCTTCTCCTTTTGCAATCAGACCGCGCAAAAGCAGTCGGTTCAGATAGTGGGAAAATGCCAGTCCGTCCGGTCTGCCGCTGTTTTTAAGCCGCACATTGTAAGCAGATTCCAGTTCGTGTATCTGCAGAATCTGGAAGGCAAGGCAGCTCCAGAGAATCAGTTCGTGATCGCATAGTCCGAATTCCTGATGATTATTAAGAACCATAGGAGTGGATTTTCCATTTGTATTTTTGACAAATTTTAAGGTGCCGATGGCGGTATAAAGTGTCAGCATAGAACTGCCTCCTTCTTGTTATGATGCTAATAGCTCATATAATATCTCATTTTCTTTCAGCCATTTTCTCGCCTTGCTCTGCCATGCCCTTACCCTGTTGGAAGGAACCTGATATAGTTTTGCAAGCTCCCGATCGGTGTAACCGTCTTGCTGCAGACGGAGAGTGGCAATTCCTTTTTGTATCATATTGCTGCTTGCTGCTTCCAGTTCCTTCAAGTATGCAGTGGACAGGTTTTGAATCGCTTCCTGCTCCGTGGAAAGGGAAGTACGATTTTGGTGAAACTCACCTTCATAAGAGTGACCGTCCTCGGATTCCAGCAATGCATCTAAGGAACAGAATCGTTTATTATATTGGTAAACGGTACGCCAGTATCCGTAGATCGCATTACGGACAGCAGCTCTGGCATATGGTCGGAAGGGACGGTGTCCATCGTATTTAGAAGCTGCATTGCACAGTGCCAGGTAACTGGTTTGCGTAAGCTCTTCATATTCCTCCAGAGAAAGATTCGAATAATTCCGTGTCAGGACATTTACCATTTGCGGCACCAAATCCATATTTTCTTCAATGAGCTGGCTGTAGGGGATAGGATTATTTTTCATGTCATCCACCCTCCTTACCCTGCAAGGCACAGCGGTACATGGTTGTAGCGAAGGACTTTCTCTGATTCTTCTATAAGTCGTTCGCACATGTACTCACTGAAATTGCCGATATGTGCCTGTGTGGTGTCGAGGCAAAATTTGTCTGACATCCACCGGTAGGCATCTTTCTTGGACAGAATTCCCTGTTTCCAGATCTGGTCAAAGATTCGGTGTGCACGGATCCGTTTCTCACGAAGAGATTTATTTGCCAGAGTGCCTTTAGGGCGAGTGGTGCCGGGATGGACGCTGACGTAGGAATTGCAGACCGGATAGCGGCTGCATACATAAAGTTTGCCTTCCCATGCATTTTTTCCATGGACATAAGATGTATCTCTTAAAATGGCCGGGCTGCCACAGTAAGGGCAGCGTATGATTTGTTTCTTCATCATGATTCACCTCGCATTACGTTTTTTATACGTACATTTATCCTTTATTAGTAAGTTTATTACGTTTTCTATACGTATATTGTAAGTAAAAGTGTGATGAATTCCCATATATCAGGGACGGAAACAGGTACCCAAATGTTCCCTTTTTACCACTTTCTGCCATTTTTTATGAATGTTCTGGATAGAAAATGGTTTTGATTAATGGAAAAAGGCCACTGTCTGTAAAACGTTGGTAATTAACTGCCGTGAAGATAAACTTATTACAAAAGTATCGGAGCAGGAACAGTGCAATTAGTATCAAGCAGATCCGGTAGATGGTGAGCGCCTGCCTTTTCTTTTTGTGTAAAGAAGTAAATCTGCAGTACAGGATATAAACCATAGGGATAAAAATCAGGGTAGTAAAGCCCTTGTCAATCGTTTGGATGATCAGAGTAAGCATGTTGCACACCTCCTTGTCTTTATTCATTCTGTACGCAGAAACAAGCAAAAACGCAACTTACCAGTCATAGTTTTTCTCTTCCTGCATTTTTAGGAGTTCCATACAGGGACAGTCGGACTTGACTGCTGTTTTGATATTCAGGTAAGAGCGATATAAGGATAAAAAAGCAGATACAGATATGTTGCTTATGCATTCTTCCGGTTCCGGATAACAGGAAAATAAAATCCGGGCATCGGAAAGAGGAAGAATCAGCGGTTCTGCTGTGGTATCCGGATGAAATAGGAATCCGGGTTCCCTGCATATACCAGAAGTTTTACAGGAAGGGCAGGTCACATGGATGCAGTGATGCCAGTTCCCATCACAGGCATCTAAAAATCTACGAACATGTTTGATATCTGTCTGGATATAGGTTGTTTCCATATTCATCACCAAAAAGCAGGCAGTCTCTATGGACCGCCTGCACTGAAATTAAAGATTATTTTTGTTTCTTTTTCCGGAAATAGATTACTGTAGCAATACCTGCGAGCAGAAGGGCACCTGCAGCAATACCTGCGTAAAGAAGAAGTGGGGTATCATCGCCGGTCTTGACTGGTGTGGAGATATCCGGAGTATCTTTTGGTACATCGGTAATTTTCACTGTCTGGTCGTTATCATTTATATCTTCGTGATTCGTCAGTTCCACTTCTTTTTTGTTGTCTTTATCACCGGTAGATACATAGAGCTTTTCAAAAACAACTACATCGTGTCCGGAAAGAGAAGTAGCATCAAAGGTAAAGGTTACTTCTACAGTGCCTTCAGAGTTTTCCGGTTTGAAAGTTGCTTCAGATGTTACAGGTTTTCCGTCAATCAGTACTTCCTTACCGGTTTCCTTGTCCATCAAAGTACCTACGACCCGGTAGGTAAGGCCAGTTACCAGATCCTTGTAAGAAACGGTATCAATAATAGAGGTTTCTTTTTCTGCAAGGACTTCCTGGTCGCCGTCTTTTCCATCTTTAGCGGTAGTCTTAATCTCCGGGAAATAGATGGTCTGTGGATCATCATCAATCTGGGTATGGAAAGCAACTTCTTTGTCCTGATAAGATACAGACTCAAAGGCTACTATCGTTTTGCCTGCGAGAGCAGTGGCATCCAGTGTGAAAGAAAGCTCTACAGTGCCTTCCGCATCTTCTGGTGTGAAGGTCAGTTCGGACGTAACTTCTTTTCCATCGATTTGCAGAGGCTTACCAGATTCCTTATCCATCAAAGTTCCGGTTAACTTGTACTCTTTATTTGGAATGAGATGGTAGGAAACGGTATCCGTAATGGTCAGTTCTTTCTTTGGAACTGCCATCTGGGTATTGGTATCCGGGCAGTTTGCCTGAGTTGCAATTTCCGGGAAAAAGATCTGCTGGCCTTCATCTTCGAGATCTGCATGAACAGCAATTTCTTTTTTATCCTGTGTTACAGATTCAAAAACAACGGTTGTCTTACCGGCCAGTGAACTGCCGTCAAATTCGAAGACTACATTTACGGTACCTGAGCTGGATTCCGGCGTGAATGTTGTTTTTGCAGTTACTTGTTTGTCATTAATTAGAACAGGTTCTCCAGTTTTCGCATCCATGAGTGTACCCGTTGCAGTGTATTTAAGGTTTGGAACCAGCCCTTTATACTGGATCGTGTCAATGAGTTTCACTTTCTCATCAGCATTTGCCATATGCTCACCGGTTTCAGAGTCTATGGCCTGCGTGCCGATCTCCGGGAAAGAAATCTGCTGGTCTTCATCAGAAAGGTCCGCATGGACAGCCAGCTGTTTATCTTCCTGATACAGTTCCTCGAATACAACAGTTGTTTTTCCGGAAAGTGAGGAAGCATCAAAGGTAAAAGAAACTTCTACTGTACCGGAGGATTTTTTCGCTGTGAATGTCTTTTCAGAAGTTACAGGTTTGCCGTCAATCTGAATTGCTTCACCGGTCTCGGCGTCCATTAGTGTTCCAACCAGCTTATAGGACTGACCTTTCTTTAGTCCGGAATATTCGACAGTATCTACAAGAGTGACTTCTTTTTCCGGTTTGCTCATATGGGTACCTGTTTCTTTATCCAGAGCTGTTGTGCCGATTTCAATCAGGTCATCGGTCAGGGTTCCAAGGTCAATGGTAACGGAATCTTTATATACAGTCACTTCGAATTTTAAAAGATTCATGCCTTTATTGGATTCACATCTCTGCTCCTCAATGACATATTGATCATAGATAAGGGCACCTTTGGAATCGTCTGGCGTGGAAGATCCGAACCAGACCCCATCTTCCGATGTTTCTCCACGGTTGGTGTTCTGGGTGTGTTTGTTCCATTTGGAAGATGTGCTGGCATATCCATTTTTGTCCGTCACGATGGTATGGCTTTCTCCGGTTGTAACAGAGGTGATGGT
>JBJENH010000077.1:4594-10540 GCA_051880095.1 Bariatricus sp.
GATCTTCTGTACGAATACAGTATCATTGGAAAAGTATCCGACAGGAGCTTTTGTTTCCTGAACAGTCACTGTACCGAGCGGGAGACAAATGGTTTTTCCATCCGTCTGTGTATAGAACGCATCTCCAGATACCAGATAATCTTTGGAAAAATGAGATTTTCCTTCTGCATCGGTCTTAAATATCCAGGTACGTGCCGGTTTGGCTCCATTTGCAGCAGGGTCCTGATCGGACTGTTCGGTATAGAATTTAACAGTAAACTGTGCATCCGCAAGAGATGCAGATCCCTGTGGCTGTGCTTCCTTTAATTCTTTATCCAGTTTCTGAAGGAGCAGATCCATTGGATTGCTCTGTGGGATTTCCGTCACATTTACAGGCGTGGTTGCTTCGGATTTGACAGTGACGTTATGAGCTTTGGTGTCCAGGATGAATCCTTTGGAAGCTTTGGTTTCTTTTACCGTGTAATTACCTTCCTCTAGTTCTCCGGATTTTGCATAGCCGTTTTTATCTGTTGTCAATGTCTGTACCAGTTTGTCTCCTTTATAGATGCCATATTCGGCACCCTGTAAGCTATAGTTACTGTTCCCATCGGAAACAGAGGCGTTGGCTGAAGATTTGCGGATTTCCAGATATCCGTAGGGAACCTGATACCAGCTTCCAACAACAGTCTGGCTTCCGCTTCCGGGAATGATAAATGCTCGGAAGTTTTCCGGGGGAGCAGGAAGGCTTTTGATTGCTTCAGTAACTTCTTTCGCTTTGTCAATGAAATTCTGGGGTGCGCCATGGAAGGCTCCGGTATCAGAAGAATACCCTGCATAAATATAGGCGACGACAAGATGCCCGATTACATAGGAATTGTCATCAGACCAGCCGCTGAAATATTTGTCTTTTACAGTCTTTTCATAGCCATAACCGCCATTTAAGTAATACAGTGCTTTCCGAAGCGGGGAATCCTTTGCCAGAAGGTCATAGGAATAGCTGCCGGAAGCAGGGGTTTTCTTGAGTGGTTCCACACAGTAAGCGGTATTGTTTCCATCAAATGTCATGCGTGAAGTAAAATAATCTCCATACGGAATGTTCGCTCCTGCGTGAAAACTGACGGTACCGTCTGCCGCATGAACAGTCATGCCGCCGGAAAATACGGTCCCGACAGTAACCAGTACTGCAAGCAGAAATGCGAGCAGCCGGTGGATGGATTGATTTGTTCTTTCTAACATAAGTCTCCTCCTTACTTTGAAGATATGAAAAAGGCAGCGATTTCGCTGCCCCGGGTGTTAACCGGCTTTTGCTTCTTTGTGTTTCTGGCGTTCAATGATTTCCAGAAGTTCCTGCCGGTCGGTGGTAATCAGCTCCTTTTCCAGTGTGGATGCTTTGAATTCCACCGTAATATTATTGTTGTTTGTTGAGATCAGGCCATTCCCCCTTTGAAAATGTGTGATGTTCATGACTTCGGTTTCTGACAGGTGCAGGATATTTTTTACCCGCTGTGCCTCTTCGTCTTCCATGTTCAGGATGATCTTGGTCTTACAGTTGTTGATGATACCTTTTCCATATTTACCATCATCCAGTGCAAAGAAATCATTTAAATCTTGTGTGGCAAAAATGCCGGCTCCTGAGTAGGCACGGATGATTTTGGCAATCTCCAGAACAAATTCTGCAGCCAGACGGTTACTGGAAGCACCGATGAGCTGCCATACCTCATCTACGAAGATCGCTTTTTCCTCTGTCCGGTTTTCTTTCGCTTTATCCCAGACGTAATCCAAGGCAACGAACATACCTACTGTTAAGAGATCACTGGAGCCTGTCAGCTCTGAGATATCCAAAACAGTATATTTATTGGTTAGGTCTACGTTGGTCTTCTGATTGAAAGAAGAAGCAGAGCCGTGGACCAAGCGGTTCAGGATATGTGCCAGACGTTTGGTATCCGGACTTTCCATCAGGATATTATAGACATCCTCAAGGATCGGCATTTCCTTATACTGGTTTGGATGATCCGGGTCAATCAGGGATTCGTTTTTATGCGTAATCCCTTTTCTGGCATAGGTTTTAATAAGTGCCTCATCCAGAAGCTGTTTCTCCTCATGATTCATGTCAGGAATCAGGAGAGAGAAGAAGATATGGAGCCTCTGGATTTTGGAAGCCAGAGCGGAAGCATCCAGTGTTGGTCCATCCAGCAGTTCATTGACAGAATTATCAACTTTGCGGATTTCCATGACGTTAATGCAATTTTGGCTGGCAGGAGAAATCTGGATGAATTCTCCGCCCACGTTTTTACAGGCCCGGTAAAATTCATGCCCCTTCAGAGGAGCAATGATGAAGACCTGGATTCCCTTCCGCCGCATCCGAAGTGCCATAGTCTGCATGGTGAAGGTCTTACCGGCACCGGAACATCCAAGGATACAGATGTTGGAGTTTTTATACTGTTTGGAATCAAAAATATCTGCGATGACCAGTGAATTATTATGCTTATTTACTCCGAATAAGATGCCATTGTCGTCACAGATGGAGTAGCTGGTGAACGGGTAGCAGCTTGCAGCTCCCGTAGTCAGGACATTTCGTTTTGACAGTTCATAGAGTTTTTTATCCAGGTTTGCAAGCGGCAGGGAGGATAGGAAACCCTGTTCCTGTAAGAAGTAGCAGGAGTGCAGATCCATATCCTGGGAAATCAACAGTTTCTTCATCTCCTGAATACGCCACTGCAGTTCCTCAAGATCAGAAGCAGTAATCGTGATCAGGAGATTGATATAGTAAAAGTCTTCGTTATTTGCCAGACCAGCCTTCAGAAAGTATCCGGAGCGGATCGCAGAATCCAGATCATCAAAGTCTGCGTTTGTATCGGATGCATCCTTGATCTTTGACCGGTTGATACGGATCTGTTGTCCAAGCCGCTGCTGGATCTTATCCTTTGGCTGTTTATGCAGATAAAAATCAATGTCTATGCCTTCCCCGGCGTTGATCAGTAAGGACAGCCAACCGGGTGCGACTTTCTGTTTATAGCCGTCGCTTGGAACCAACAGGTACGCATGGTAAATTCCGTTAATACGCACATAATTGGAGTGCCGGAAATCCACGGACTCCGGTGCAATGAACTCGTTGATGCGGATATGATCCAGTTCTTCCTGGCGACCTTCCTTCATATAGCGTGCAAGGACATCTGCAATCCGATCCTGAAGAGGCTTTTCTGTACAAAGGGTGCGGTTTAATAACGTGTATAGGACATCGGTTGTAAATTCATCTTCATTATCATGGGTAACCACCTGATTCCCGCATTGATATAAGAACGTTTTAGCTGTCTGGGCAGCTGTCTCCAGTGCAGCAAGGATTTCTTTTTCTTCTACTTTCCGGTTTACATTGAATGGTTCATACTCAAAAATCAGAAAGAACCGTCTTGAAACGGCCTCTCTGGAACTTAATTTCTTTACGAACTGGATGTAATCCTTTTGCAGTTCCCGACAGTGCGGATTGGTCTCACGGGACAGTTCCAGTGCTGCCTGTTCCAGATGTTTATTGATATCTGCCTTTTTGGAGATCATCTTAATCTGTAATTTGACCGGGCTGATTTTTAAGTAGGAGATAAAGCTGTAAATGATGCCTTGCTGTTCCCTTGCGCTTCGCAAAAGGAAGTTGATAGGTTCAATCTCCAGAATCTTTACATATCGGTGGTCAGTGGTATAGATGATCCCGTTGGCAATTTTATCAATCGGAAGATAATCCTCCAGTGTCATGTCCTTTCGCTTTTTCTTTTTCGAGGAAACGGAAGGTGAAGGATCAGGTTGTTTCTTATTGGAGCGTGCCTCTTTTTTCGCAGCTTTCTCCAAACGTTTTGCCTCCTTTTGGGCAAGCTTATCCTGATGCAGTTTTTCTTTATGCCGTTGTTTTTCGGTTTTTAAACGCTGTTTCTTTTCACGTTTCGCAACCTTGAGAGCTTTCGCCTGTTCCTTTTTGCTTTGTTTCTTTTCAAATTTCAGAATTCGGATATCTTCCCTGGCCTGCTTCTTGATGCCGCGTTTTGTAGATATATCATAGAGGCGACGCTCTTTTTTTTTAGAGGCTGGTGTGGGAGCAACTTTTGAATCGGGTAGAATCTCTTCCTCTGAAGAAGATGGCATATTACAGGGAACCTCCTCATCATGTGTAGCTGTCTCCATTGGTTGAGGTGATGGCTTCTCTTTTTTCTCCCGGTTCTTTTTCGTCTTTGGTTCTTTTTGACGAGGATTTTTACGCTGTTTTCCTTTTGGCTCCGGTTTGGTATCTAGCCGGTATAGGATTCTACGGTTAAACAAAAAACGGACAGCATTCATCAGAAAAGCCGTCAGACTTTCCCCTCCGATGCCGATCAGGGCGACCATGGCTGCTGGAAGAGATGTCATACATAAAATGATGATCCGTATGGTCAGGGACAGGGGAAGATGCACAACAGGTATTGCAATCCCGATGGCAAGAATGGCTCCTTCAATAGCATTTCGGATCTTGAACATTCCTCCCATGAATGTACCCCGCTCAATAAAATTACGGGGGATTAAGGCAATTTGTTGTTCTTCAGGGTTGTTCACGACTGCACCTCCTTTGCATTAGTTTTCTTTTCCGGTTCTGTTGCTTCGATATCGTTTGGGGTATCAGCAAAACCGCCTTCCTGCATGGATTCTATTTCTTCTGTAGTAACAGCTGGAAGTTTTTGATCCGTCTTACGTTCATAGGTAATTATGTTTTCACTGACTTGCAGTTTTTCTTCCCCAAATAAAAAAGCACCGGTACTGGTGCTGCAGGTAACTGGAAGGGTAGTATTATCAGAGAAAGCAAAAGTAAGCATGATGTCGTTTCCTTCCGGATAGGTGGTCTGTTCTGGAAGAAAGGTCACAGAGGTAATGTCTGTTTTCCCAGTTTCTTTGAGATACAGAGAAAATTGTTGCTTTAGTTCATTGATCTGGGTGTCTGCAAAAAATGCCTGTAATGCTTCAAAGTCAACGTATTTCAATGTGGGAAGTGAGGCAGTATCCTCTCCTTCCGTTTGGATTTCTTTTGCGGGCTGATTTTGGTCAGCCGTATGGTTTTTCTGTTTTTCTGCTTTCCATAAGACAGGCAGTACAATGCCTGCTACGATCATGCTGATCATCAGCAGGATGGAAAGAATCAATTTTTTTCTGCTCATAAGCTCTCCTTTATTTCTTGTCAAAGATCCAATATGCACTTGCTGTTGCATGAATTTCTGACATCATATCAAATTCCCGGTTGATATAGTTTTTGGATGCACTGTCATTCGGATCGTTAACCAGTACCTTTCCGGAAGCCGTTACACCACGAAGGACAATGAAATGTCCGCCTCTGGTAAATAAGCCTGCACTTTGGGAACTGATGACAGGATGGCCTTCTGACAATGCTTTTAGGACTCTATGGGGATCGTTGGTCTGGGTGACCGATCCGCATCCAAAATGACTGGCTGCCGCTGCAAAGTAGGACCAGTAAGTGCCGACACCCGGTTTGTAGTAAGAATTTCCACACCAGGAAACTGCATCTACCGGAGTGATGGTTTTGCCCGTTAAATAACTTGCGACCATGGCAAAGCTGGTGGGGCCACATCCGCTGGTTGCAATGGAACCTCCGCCATATGGAATATTTCCGTAATCTGTCTGCAGGTAATGAGGTATCTGCATTCCATTTGCAGGATAGGTGCCGCCTGTAGAAGTAATGATGTAGTACCGGAGTACATGGTCTACGTATTCTTTATCGCCATATCTGGAATAAGGCCAGTTAGGGCGGGCACACATCATATCAGAATAAGCGATGGCGTTTGCTTTGGTATAACCACCGTCCCGTTCCATGGCCCAGTCAATATAACCGGAACCGTAATTGTATCCCTGCAAAGCAAGCTTGATCCGGTCAAGATCTGTTGGACCGGTGCATCCGGCTTTATCCAGGGCATATTTGAGTTCCTGAATTCCGCATTCGAT
>JBJENH010000077.1:10640-15732 GCA_051880095.1 Bariatricus sp.
GAAGCAGAGGAACCAAAAAAGAGGGTCAGATTTTCTGCATAAGCGTCTGCCAATTTTTTCTGTTTGTCGTTCAGATGAAAGACATGGTCTGCAAAATAAGAATCACCGGCATAGTTGATTACAAAGTTATGCCGGGTAAAGGTAACCGTCTGAGTCTGTGAATCCGTTCCTTCACCGGCTTCCCCTTCTGCACCGGCATCCACCGTAACTTCCATGGTAACTGTCTCTGTTGATACGTCATAAGTAAAAAGTCCATCCTTATTCGCCCGGATGACCCGCTTCAGTTCCGTAACGTTGATATCCCGATAGTTGTCTTTACTTGCACAGAACTGGGCAATGAGCTGATTGGCATTTACAGAGATATAGTAAGCATAGGGATCCGTAATGGATACGGCATCACTTTCCGGTACACGAGAAGCCGCGGCATTCACATCAGCAAGTACCTCGTCGTGACGTTCCTGTAAGACTTCTACAATGGCTTCATTGGCAGCACGTATATTTTCATTGATCCTGCTGTTACTGGTAAGTGCTCCGGTATTTTCGGAGAGATTTCCGAAGACAAGTCCCGGAAGCATGACTATGAATAATACTGGAATTAAAAGTAGAGAAACAATTCCAGCCACTGCTTTTTTAAAAGTTTCCCGGTTCTGAATTGCAGCACCAATGACGGCTCCAAAGGGACCGGCTGTGGCACCTTTTACAGCACCTGAAATAGAAGCTGCAGCTCTGCCTACCCGAACTGCTTCATTCAAACCGGTCTGATGATCTGCCAATTAAATTCGATCCTTTCTTGGAGGTGTCGGGGGCAGTTTCTGGTCGATGGATTCATGGTAGGCAACTTTTCCACCGCCTGCATCATAAGGGGTTTTAGTTACGGTATCTTGTGCATACTGCTTGTACCATGTGGCACCGTCTACAGACTGCACAGTTTCATATGTACCCTGTGAGGGAGCCATATATTGGTCTGCATGATAGAGAGCAAACTCTCTGGAACCTGATTCGGTAGATTCCGTTCCGGTGATCCGTCCGCCTCCGATTTCCATATTGGAATAATTGGGTAAAGGGTGTGTGGAATCTACTTTCATGCCCATATAAGAAATATAAGCCTTTTCTGCATCTGCTCCTTTAATGGAACCGACCTGATTGTAGTTACCCTGTGCAATGCGGCTGATCACATTGTTGGCAAAGTCTCCACCTTTATTTAAAGAAGAATGATACATGACACTGCCGATGCTGGAATGCTCTGTGTAGCCAGTTGCCGTATTGACTGCGCTACGTTCCACCTGCCTTCCGACAGCTCCGGCCAGTCCACCTGACAGGAAGCTTCCACCGACAGCAGCATCACCTGGAGAAGAGGGGGCTCGGTAACCGCCACTACCGCCGCCACGTAAATGCATGGAACTTGCCAGACTCCTTCCGGCGATTAAAAGCTCTGCCATCATGTTCCCACCAGTGTTTCCTACATTAATGCCGAGGCTTGCCATGAAAGAATCAATCTTTTGGCTGACTTTTAAAAATGCGATGGCGCAGAGAAACCAGATGAATATATTACCGGTAACGGCTTCCTTTCCCTGGTTTGCCACTGCCTGTTCCACTTCTGCTTCCGTAAGTTCTGCCGCGAAGACCGGGAAGGAACAGAGTATGACCATGCAGGCAGTAAGTGTCAGCAATAAAATAATATTTCTCTTATGTTTCATGTGTTCCTCCTAAAAAGTAAGGTTACCATTGGGACGATAAATGGGGATTCGTTGCTTAATGGATTGCATTACAGGATATTGCTGCTTTTTCAGACCATAAACTGTAGACGCTGCCATTATCTTTAACTGCACGAACTGCCACGGTTGCAGATTCCCAGTTCGTTCCTACCTTCTGTTTTAAGCAGCCTGTTACAAACTCATCTGCCCCTTGATTTACAGTCAGATAATTATTTGTTGTAGTGTATACGTGTTCCGTTCCATCTGCTTTTGTAATCTTAATCTCGTATGATGTTGCATCATCTACAGCATTCCACTGGATATTCAATCTACTTTTTGAATAGAATACATTGCTGTGTATATATGTAGCTCTGGTGATTGTCGGGGTATTCAGAAGCTTAATATCTAAGTCTTTCACAGCATCTTCTACTGCGTTAGATATTCCAGTTTGGTAACTGTCAGGCAGCTTTACAGTAATATTTGGAACACCGGTATATCCGTATTCTGATAACGGTTTATATTGTGGTGTTGCTGCATGTGCCGTAAGGGTTGAACCAAGCAGCATGGTTGTTGCTAAGGACATTACGATTATTTTTTTTGCTTTTTTCATATTTGAATTTCCTTTCTTTGTTTTGTATCAGTGTTGAATTTCAAGTTATTGTGTATCTCACATTAGAGAGATAATGGGTTGGCAAGGAAGGTTCCGACCATTGAAGTAAAGAGCCGTAGACACCAGGCGTTCATCAGCAGCAGGAAAAATTGTCCCCCAAGCATCCGACACCAACTCTTGAAAATATTACCGGTTGCCTGAGAAGAGCCCGTTGCGAAAGCGACTGGGGCTGTATAGACGAGAACGCCGAGAAGAATGTAACGCTCTGCCGCTTCAAACAGCAGTTTGATGTAATTCCATGCCAGAATCAGTACCAGGATCAGTGCAGTAATCGCAACAGCTCCATTGGCACAGACACCGAGGATAACTGTGATAACGGAGTTAAAGTCTGCGAATTTTAGCGGAGGCAGATCTTCTGTCAGTATCCAGCTATATGGTGTTCCTGCAATGTCAAGTAAAAGATCTACGATATCTTTTGCATAGAAAGTAAGGAACAGGAAGATGAAAGAGCGCATGGATAATTTCAGTGGATCTTCAGCCTCAATTCCGGCACCAGCAAAGTAATTCTTAAATAACTGCCAGACCCAGTTCAGTAGGATCAGACCGATGGCCAGAGCCAGAAATACCTGATACATGCTCTCGGCTGCGGGAAAATATCTTAAAAAGGTATCCATAGAGCAACCCAGAGCACCTAAGACTGAAGTGGTAATAAGATCCAGAATGTTCATGACTTGCTCTGCAATCCATTCTACAATTCCATCTAAGATTCCCATTTAGGCACCCCCTTTCCTGGCTTAGCCATTCCATTTACCTCCGGCAAAGAACGGTGTAATGTAAGCCATGATGAAGCCAAGACCGTTTAAGATTGCCCAGGTGATGACGATACGCTTGAGCCATGCACGGGATTCGTCCACGGTCTTTCCAGATTTGGAAAAGTTCATCATTAAAAGAGCAACAGATGCCGTTACAACAGCAGCAATGGTAGAAATCAGGATGATCTGGTTGTAGACATCTTTCATGATCTCATTTGCTTTGTCCCACATGTTAGCTGCCAAGACCGGCTGGATATTGCATGCCAGAAGCGTGAACAGTAGGGATGCTGTGTAAATAATCCGCATGTAGTCAGGACGACGCTTTTCATTCGGCGGGTTTTCTTTGACTGTATGTTTTCTCACGTAAGTTAAACCTCCTTCATATGAAAAGGGCAGTATGGAATATCCACACTGCCCCAATGCTTATAGTTTCTTAGTGCCTCATGCCAGTTTATCCGGCAGCAAAAAAGCAGCCCGGTCAATACAGGCTGCCTGATGCAAATACAGTATAAAATTGTAAAGCCGATTCACCTCCTGCAAGAAAAAACGCAGCCAGTACCAAAAGGGAGAGGCAATGACTCCGGTACCGCTGCGCAATTCCTGCATATAATTTTGACAATACCAATTTTAGCATGTGTATATTTACATGTAAATCGCAGAACCGTGCCAGTTTAGGTCGTGGAAGAGCCATAACTGTGCCATGACATCAAAAGTGCATTGATTCAACACTATTAGAGTTGGTGAAACTCTACCAGATACTGTATAGAAAAATCCTTGGCAAATATACTAAAAGTACGATTGTAACGCCGTAAGAATTAGTATGATTAGGAGAAGATAATATGCAAGGGATAGGGAAAAGGATTCAAAAGAGTAGGGAAGCTGCCGGACTAAAGCAGGAACAGCTGGCAGAGATGGTTGATTTGAGTTGTAATTATTTAAGTGCCATAGAGCGGGACGTGAAAACACCAAAGTTGGATACTTTTGTAAGAATTCTTAATGCATTGAATGTATCAGCAGATGAAATTCTGATGGATGTGCTGGAAGTAGGAACAAAAACGAGATGTACGCAACTGGAAGAAAAGATGAAACACTTGCCGGCAAAGGAGCGAAACAAGATTCTTCGTGTTTTGGAAGTGATGATTGAAGAGGCGGGGAAATAGTTTGCGTATGGGCGTGGACTTTTTGAAGATCCGAAAGATGCAACATAGTGCGTGAATATTCGGAATTCATGTGCTATATGATGAAATACATTTTCATATCTGTTATACTAACGCTAATAGAGTTAATCTGCTAATTCTAAAGTGTGGAGGCAGTATGAAGAAAATTGGAATAATTATCACAGTATCCATAGTAAGTCTGATGGCAGGCATTGGAGTTGGAAAAGAAGTAGAAGGTTATAGGCAAAGCAGTGAGACTGAGCTTCAGGAAGAATATGTGCCGTGGGATCGGAAGACACCGAAACCAGTAAAGAGTAAACTTAAGGATCTGGATCATTGTTACTTGTGTGGGAATGATAACCGCAGTCTGATGGGGCTGTTTCGTAAATATGACGATCTTGGGATCATCTGTGTGAATAAATGGTATGTATTGGATATGAAGATACGGAATCATGATGATGCAGGTAATTTGACAGGCCCACAAGGACACATTAATACGACATATACTGGTACCGGAGAGGGAGAATGCTTTTTTCATGCAAGTCCGGATTCTGATAGGGGAATTTCAAATGTAACTGTAAGTTACGGTGAGAACAGTACACTGGATGTGAGATTTATCCGGAAACATCTTTGTCAGGATTGCTTGGATAAATTGATGGAAGTGATGGAGACTTACGGACCAGAGGATGAAACGTGGAAACCAAGAGATTTGTGTCTGGTGGATTTTAATACGCTGGAGCTGTATTCCCTGCAAGGTAATTATAGCTCATACTATGTAGGAGATTATTATGTGGAGATTGATGACAGCAAGGAAGAGGA
>JBJENH010000078.1:0-15539 GCA_051880095.1 Bariatricus sp.
TTTTTGGTACAATATTTTCAAATTCGAAAGGTAATAAGGTGTTTCTATGAAAGCGATTGTGTTAGTTGATAATATTCCGTGCAATAAACTGGCCGGTGAGTGGGGATTAAGTATTTACATTGAATATGAAGATAAGAAGATCTTGCTGGATACCGGCGCGTCAGAACTTTTTCTGGAAAATGCTGAGAAAATAGGAGTATCCATAAAAGAGGTTGACTATGCCGTACTTTCGCACGCGCACTATGATCATTCGAATGGGATGAAAGCATTTTTTGAACATAATGATAAATCAAAATTTTATCTGCAAGAAGGAACAGCCGAAAACTGTTATTTCAAAAAATGGATCTTCCACAAATATATTGGCCTGCCCAGGAATATCCTGACTGATTATAAAGACAGAATTGTATATGTGAAGGAAGATTATGAGCTTTGTAAAGGGGTATACCTGATCCCCCATAAGACACAGGGATTGAGACAGCTTGGTAAGAGGGAAAAGATGTATCAGAAGAAGCCGGATGGCTGGCAGCCGGATGATTTTTCACATGAGCAGAGCCTTGTGTTTGATACGGATAAGGGACTGGTGATTTTTAACAGCTGCTCTCATGGCGGGGCTGCGAATATCATCCGTGAGATTGCAGATACATTTACCGGAAAAAAAGTGTATGGTCTGATCGGAGGATTTCATTTGTACAATAAATCCGAAGAGGAAATACGGACCTTGGCCGGAAAAATCAAAGAAACCGGTATTGCCTATGTATGCACGGGGCACTGCACGAAAGACAAAGCTTACGGAATTCTCAAAGAGGAACTGGGCGGAATGCTGCATCAGCTGCATGTGAATCTCGTTATGGAGTTCTGAGTCTGATGTTAGGTGTACAGGCAGAACGAAAGGAAATGAATGGATAAGAAAGAATTGAGAAATAAAGTGGCCGGAGCTTTATATGGGATGGCACTTGGTGATGCTATGGGAATGCCGGCAGAATTATGGGGACGAAAAAAAGCTCGGGAATTCTTTGGGAAAAAGATTGAAGGATTGATGGATGGTCCTGAGGAAAATGAAGTGGCGCGCAACTATAAGAGAGGGCAGTTTACAGATGACACGGCACAGGCATTGGTGATTCTGGATTCTCTTGCAGCTACAGAATATGTTCCGGACGCCAGGGACATTGCTGTGCGGGTGATCGCCTGGGCTGAGAAAGAGAATGCCTGGGAGAAGAAGATTCTCGGACCGACTTCAAGGGCGGCACTTTCCAATTTCCGGGACGGAATTAAGGATACTACCATTACGGACGGAGCGCTTTCAAATGGGAGTGCAATGAGGATTCCTCCCGTTGGCTGCCTCTTCTTACCGGAAAGAAAGCAGGTAATTGTGGACTATGTTTACGGCGTATCGAAAGCCACACATACCAGCGATGTGACGATCGCCGGTGCTTCTATGATTGCGGTAGGTGTCAGTTCAGCGATTGTGAATGATGATTTTGAAAAGGTCATCGGTGATATTCTGGCAATTGAGGAACTCGGATATAACAAAGGATGCGAGACATTCAGCGCAAGGCTGAAAGAACGGACGAAAATCGCGCTGGAAATTGCGAGACAGGAACACGAAGATGAATAGCAATGAAACAAAATGGGACAAACTTTTGCGGATTCATACGATGGGAAGAGATGATTCGAATGCGGATCAGTATCGTTACCCATATGAGCCTACACCTTATTCTGTATTGGAGCGGCTGGCAAATACCGGACTGATCCGAAAGGGAAATACGCTTTTGGATTATGGATGTGGAAAGGGGCGTGTGGATTTTTTCCTTTCCTATCAGACGCGATGCCAGTCTATAGGTATTGAATACGACGAAAGGATTTATAGGAAGGCAATGGATAACAAAGAAACGGGAGTGGCTGAAGACAGAGTCTCGTTTGAACTGGCTGATGCAGAAAAGTTCACTGTGCCGGAAGTGGTGGACTGCATTTATTTTTTTAATCCATTTTCACTGGAAATTCTACAGAAAGTAATAGCACGGATTTTGGATTCTTATTATGAAAATATGCGATTAATTCAGTTGTTCTTTTATTATCCGTCGGATGAGTATATTTCTTACCTTATGACGGTGGAGGAAATGATATTTTATGATGAAATCGACTGCCGGGATCTGTTCCCGGGAGATGATCCGCGGGAACGGATTATTGTTTGGAGAATAGAATAGGCCTATGCAATTTAATAGTGACTCATAAATTTGCTAATATCTTCCATATACGGAGTTTTGTTTTTATAATGATGCCAGATTGAAAAAAGCAAAACATAAATCAGAAAGATGGAGGTATATGGACATGAATGAAAAGGTAACAAAGGTTTTAAAGGAAAATATGTGGGATTTGGCAACTTGTGCCGGTAATGAACCAAATGTTGTTCCGGTGGCGTTCAAGGATGTTACAGAAGACGGAAAGCTTGTGGTAGGGGATGTTTTTCTTGAAACAACATTAAAAAATATTAAAGAGAATGGCGGAAGAATTGCAATTTCGGCTTATGATGCCAAAACGCTGGAAGGATATCAGATTAAAGGAACGGCAGAGTATGTGACGGAAGGTGCTGTGGTGGATACTTTTAAAAAGATGGTCGAAACAATGTTCAACGGCGCAGCTACTGCAAAAGGAGCTTTGGTGATCACTCCCAACACGGTGATCGTAGCTACACCGGGAGCAGATAATAAGAAAGTTTTGTAAGAAGTATATATATATGGCAGGCAATGGGGACGTTGCCTGCTTTTTAAATAGAAGGCAGCGGGGAGCAGATAGTGTGCTGTCGAAGATGTGACAATTGATATTTTAATTTATATGAAAGTTAGTGAAAATATGTTAATGGATAATGAAAAAGAACTTGCGGAGGCGCCGGTCGGAGGATTGTTTTTGAGGTTGGCGCTTCCGGCAGTTACAGCACAGATCATCAATGTTTTATACAATATTGTTGACAGGGTATATATCGGACATATTCCTGTGACCGGGGCAGCAGCCTTGACAGGTGTGGGGGTGACGATGCCGATCATTCTCGCCATCTCGGCATTTGCGGCATTGGTCAGCATGGGCGGGGCACCGAGGGCCTCCATGATGATGGGGAAAAACGATCATAAAGAAGCAGAGAAGATACTTGGGACCTGTACGTTTACTCTGATTCTTATTTCAATGATTATTACCGGAATTATGATTATCTTCGGAAAGCCGATACTTCTTGCTTTTGGCGCAAGTACGGATACGATTTCATATGCGCTGGGGTATATCCGAATTTACAGTCTGGGGACTGTTTTCGTTCAGCTTGCCCTGGGACTGAATTCGTTTATCACGGCACAGGGGTATGCAGTGACCAGTATGCTTACGGTTATGCTTGGAGCAGTCTGCAATATCATCTTAGATCCTGTTTTTATTTTTGGATTTGGAATGGGGGTAGAAGGAGCTGCGTTGGCAACCATTTTGTCACAGGCGGTATCTTCTGCTTGGGTGGTAAAGTTTCTGTGCTCCGGTAAATCAATCCTTCATTTGAAAAGAGAATATATGCGGTTTATGCCTGCAATTCTGTTTCCCTGTGTCGCTTTGGGATTCTCGCCTTTTTTGATGCAGCTGACGGAAAATATGGTTGCAGTCAGTTTCAATGTCGCTCTTTTAAAATATGGAGGAGATACTGCGGTGGGAGCGGTTTCTATTTTGTGCAGTATTATGAATTTTACTATGCTGTTGCTGGTCGGAATGACCCAGGGGGCACAGCCCATCTTAAGCTATAATCTTGGTGCCGGAAATAGTGACAGGATCAGAAAGACATTTTATTTATTGCTGCGCTGCTGTGTGCTCGGTTCTGTACTGATCTGGCTGCTTTGTATGTTTCGTTCAGAAACGGTAGCAGGTGTTTTTACCGATAATGAAGAATTAATTTCGTATACTGCATGGGCGTTGAAGATTTATATGTGTGCTTCTGCCATTTTTGGCGTTCAGGTGGCCTGTCAATATAGTTTGGTTGCGCTGAATCAGGCACCGGCAGCAATTTTTCTGTCCGTTTATAGAAAGATACTGCTTTTAATTCCGCTGATCTTCCTACTGCCGCATTTATTTGAAAATCAAGCGATGGCTGTTTTTATGGCGGAGCCAATTGCAGATACATTGGCAGTATGCACAACTTCAATTATGTTTGCTGTCTATTTTAGAAAAATGTTGAAACAGTTGAAATACAAAGAATAAAAGCTACTAATAAATTTCATAGTTAATTGTATCATGTATTTATAAAGGCTATAATGTTTTCGACATATGACGAAAATGGCATGGAGGTGATGATGTGGCAAGACCAAGCAGATGCAGGCGTATTTGTATGGAACCGACGTATAGCAGCTTTATACCAGGTGGATGCCCGGGCGGGGAATGTTCGATTCTGTCGTTTGATGAGTATGAGGTTGTCCGCCTGATAGATTTTGAAAAATGCACACATGAACAGTGTGCAAAACAAATGGATATTTCCAGAACTACGGTAACAGAAATCTATGGAGCTGCCCGGTACAAAATTGCAGACAGTATTGTGAATGGTAAAATACTTCAAATATCCGGCGGCCATTATCGGTTATGTGATGGAACGGCTTCTTATTGCTGTCACAGAAAATGCAGAAAGGCAGAAATAGAAGCCTGTAAAAACAGAGATGAAGGGAGCAGATTAAATGAGAATTGCAGTAACTTATGAAAATGGGAAAATTTTTCAACATTTTGGACACACAGAAAAGTTTAAGTTTTATGATGTTGAAAACGGAAAAATCGTGCATACACAAATAGCAGATACAAATGGTCAGGGGCATGGTGCTTTATCCAAATTTCTGGCACAGGAGCAGGTTGAAGTCCTGATTTGCGGCGGAATTGGAGGCGGTGCGCAAGCTGCTCTGGCAGAAGCCGGAATTCAGTTATATGGCGGGGTGTCCGGGCTGGCTGACGAAGCAGTAAATGCATATCTTGACGGTAAACTGGGATATGATCCGAATGTGCACTGCGATCATCATGAGCACGAGCATTCTTGCGGGGAACATAACTGTGGAGAAGATAAGCATGGCTGTGCAGGAAATGGAGGTGAATGCCATGAGTGAAGCGTGTACACATAATTGTTCCGAATGCAGCAGAGAGTGTAGTGATCGAACAGAGCCGCAAAGTTTGATTGAGAAGCTGAATGAGAAATCTTCTGTCAAAAAGGTTATTGGTGTTGTGAGTGGTAAAGGTGGTGTGGGAAAGTCACTGGTTACTGCGCTTCTGGCTTCGGCGATGCAGAAAAACGGATACCGGACAGCTGTTCTGGATGCGGATATCACCGGTCCGTCCATTCCAAGAATATTCGGAATTAGTGAAAAAGCTGTCGGAACTGAATATGGAATTTTGCCCGCTGTTACAAAGCAGGGAACGAAAATCATGTCGGTCAATCTTCTGCTTGACCATGATACGGATCCCGTTGTGTGGCGCGGACCTATCATTGCAGGTGCAGTTAAACAATTCTGGACAGATGTGATTTGGGAAAATGTCGATTATATGTTTGTGGATATGCCGCCCGGTACTGGTGACGTACCTTTGACTGTGTTTCAGTCGCTTCCGGTTGACGGTATTATTGTCGTGACGTCTCCGCAGGAGCTGGTTGGTATGATTGTCGGGAAAGCAGTAAAAATGGCTGAGATGATGAAGATACCAGTCCTTGGAATTGTGGAAAATATGTCTTATTTTGAGTGCCCGACATGCCACGACAGACACCGGATTTACGGAGATAGTCATGTGGATGAACTGGCACAGGAATATCACATAGGCGCTGTGGCAAAGCTCCCGATTGATCCTAAGATTGCGGCTTTGTGTGACAGCGGAAAGGCAGAAGAGATTCAGGCAGACTGGCTGAATGATATTTTAGAAATAATCTTAGATATTTAACGTGACATATAAATAAAAACAGAGGCCTTATGATTCAGTGTTCGCCTTGTTTTCTATTTCAACTTTTTTATAAAAGTGCAGGAGAAAAATCATTATGAAAATTACAAAAATAGATCTGCTATTTTCTGATCCGGTAGAAGATGGATGGAGACCTTTATTTTGTCGGATTTATACCGATAGCGGAATTTATGGAGACGGGGAGCTGGCACTGTCTTACGGGGATACATTAGAGGCGGCGTTTGGTATTATGAAAGATCTGGCTCCAATGTTGATTGGCATGGATCCACTAGATCATGAAGTAATCTGGCAGAAATTGTACAGACATTGCTTTTTTGCTTTGAATGGCGGACCATTGACATTTGGCGGTATCAGCGCATTTGACATAGCACTTTGGGATATTAAAGGAAAAGCTTTTCAGGTACCATTGTATAAACTTCTCGGCGGAAAGCAACGGAATAGTCTAAGGGCATATGCCAGTCAATTACAAAATGGCTGGGGCGATAACAGAAAGCCAGCCAGGACTCCGGAAGATTATGCCTGTGTCGCCGGAACTGCAGTGGAAAAGGGATTTGATGCATTAAAAATCAATTTTTTGACATTCCATCCAAAAGGTGGTCGTTATCGGGAAACAGATCAGACCGCATTTTTGCACCCTTATTATATGGAGACAGCAGAAGAGCGCATCGCTGCAGTACGTAAAGCTGTAGGAAAAAATGTTGATATTCTTCTGGAAAATCATTGCTATACAGATAAATTATCAGCTGTCCAATATGGAAACATGGCTAAAAAATATGGCATTTTATATTATGAAGAGCCGACAACACCTCATCCGGATTTGCTGGCTTATGTACATAAGGAAACCGGAATTCCTGTGGCCAGTGGAGAACGTATTTATTCTCGCTGGCAGTACCGCCAGTATTTTGAGAAGGATGCCATTCAGGTGATACAGCCGGATATTGGGACTTGCGGTGGAATTACAGAAGTTAAAAAAATATGCGATATGGCATACTTGTATGAAACAGGTGTACAGATTCATGTGTGCGGTAGTCCACTGGTTACCGCTGCTTCTTTGCATCTGGAAGCTGCAATTCCAAATTTTGTATTGCATGAATATAATGTAAATACGGCGAGGCCAAAGATGATCGGTCTGACCAAATATGATTACCAGCCTGAGAATGGTAAAATGCCAGTGCCTGAACTGCCTGGCATAGGAAATGAAATTTCAGATAAAACCTTTGCACATAGTAAAGTAATTACAATTTTTTGACCAAGTATTTGTATTACCATAAATTCATACTAATAAATTTCATAGTTACTTTCACAAAGCGTGTATGCATGGTAAAATAATTTCATCGAAAAAAGCCGATCATGAAAGAAGGTATTACTACTGTCGGAGTTATGGATCCCGACAGAAAGGAGAGTTATGTATCAGAGAAAACTGGAAAAAGATATTCGTTGCCCGTTGGAGTATGGACTAGGAATTTTCGGAGGAAAATGGAATTCCAGAATTATCTGTGTATTGTCTGCAAAGGATGTATTGAGATACAGCGAGATCCGTAAAGAAATGGGAAACATTACAGATGCTGTTCTCGCGTCAACTCTGAAAGAACTGATTGCAGACGGAATCGTTTTGCGCAGATCTTATGATGAAATTCCGCCAAGGGTGGAGTATTCCTTGTCTGAAAAAGGTAAATCTGTGATTCCGATCCTGCAGAGTATCTGCCAATGGTCAGGGGCATTTTATAAAGAGGATGGAGAAAATACAATGATACAATGTCAGAAGTGTGATTTTACATAGGGACGTTTCTTCTGCCACGACCAGCGCCCATTGGCCCGTCATTCGGGGACGTCATTTGGGGACATCGTCATTCGGGGACAGGTTCCTTGACTCACTTGCGAGTCAAGGAACCTGTCCCCGAATGACGATGTCCCCAAATGACGTCCCCGAATGACGGGCCAATGGGCGCTGGTCGTGGCAGAAGAAACGTCCCTATGTAACAGAAAGCATATTATAATGCTTCAGTAAACGAATATCTTCTTTAGAGATTTTTAACTTATCGATCAATTCGTAGTTCTCTTTTAGAGGAGTTTTGGAAAAAAGCATTTTAGCAGAAACCGGCATCATAGGGCGGGAAGAAAAACCGTTCCATAATCCCCATTTTGTGTCAGAATCTAGGTAAGACGCCAGTATCTGAATACTGGCTTTTTCCATCGGAGTGTCCTGATTGGTAAGCTGGATATTGGTTACAGCGTCATAATGTTCTATATATCCCCAATAAGTATTTTCGCAGTTTTGATAGTGATCATAATCACTAAAATTCATATACATCATAATCTTATACTGGCCGCTTTCGGTTTCAGACAATATATCGAAAACACATCGGAGAAGCTGGTTGCTTCGGCCGTCAAATATGTAAGAAAAAAACTGGGAGACACCATTAAAAAAGGCGGGGCGGTTCTCAGAACTGTGGAAAACAGTACGCGTGGGGCGGCAGTATAATAATTGTTCTACATGAATGCAGAGGGCATCTGCAATTTCATATAAAGTCTCAATATCTACAGCAATTTCCCCTTTTTCATACTTTGATATCGTTGATTTGCTTTTGCAGATGATTGCGGATAGCTCATCTAATGTCATATGCCGCATCTTGCGAAAATTCCGTATTCTTTTTCCGACCTCTGTGCTGATTTCATTCATGCCGGCAACCCTCCTATCCAGTGTATTAGTTGTAAAGTTTCATAAAAGTATAAAAGTAATTGAAAATTCTCTGTTTATTTATGTATACAAGAATTTTACCATTTTTATCATAAAAAATCAATTCTGAGGAAACAAATGGGGAATTTTTTCCACTGTGAAGAAACATGGCCTTTTTGACGCATCTGGTATCTGCTGATAAAATCAAATCATAAGATGCAGGCTGCACAAATAATAAAGAAAGGAATTAGAGAAAATGTACAATTTTGACGAAATTATTGACAGACAACATACGAATGCAATGAATACAGATGGGTTCCGGGATTATATTTTTCATGCAGATGAAACGATGACCTTCCCATACAAGGATGATGAATTCATTCGAATGTGGGTGGCCGATATGGAATTTGCTACACCGGATGTTGTTATTGACGGGATAAAAGAGCGTTTGGATAAACGGATCTTTGGTTATACCAGAGTATTTGAAAAAAGCTATTATGATGCGTTTGCCGGATGGTGCAAGAAGCGGTATGACTGGACGTTCAGCAGAGAAGAGCTTGTGATGTCCAACGGAATTATTCCGGCCTTGTATGAAATGGTCGAATACATTTGCAAGCCGGATGAAAAGGTTCTCTTCCTGACACCTTCTTATGCATATTTTAAATATGCGGCTGATTTTAATAAGAGGGATTATGTTTGTTCTGATCTGAAATATGACGATGGGTATTATACCATTGATTTCGCGGATCTGGAACAGAAAGCGGCAGATGAGAAGACAACGCTGCTTATTTTCTGTAATCCGCACAACCCAAGTGGGCGAGTATGGAAAGAGGATGAATTAAAAAAGGTTGCGGAAATTGTTGAGAAGCACCATTTATGGGTCATTTCTGATGAGATTCATTGTGATCTGCTCCGATTAAGTCAGAAGCATATTCCGCTTGGAAAAGTGATGCCGGAGTACGAGAGACTAGTCACAGCCATGGCACCGAGTAAAACATTTAATCTGGCCGGTATGATGATTTCAAATGTGCTGATCCGTGACAAAGGACTTAGAGAAATCTGGCTGAGCCGTCATTATAATTTTGATAATCCTTTAAGTATAGCAGCTGCGCAGGCGGCATACGAAAAGGGAAATGACTGGGTAGAAGAGCTGAGGGCATATCTGGATGAGAATTTCCGTTTTACAGGAGAGTATCTTGCCGAGCATTTGCCAAAAGCAAAATATCGTGTTTCTGAAGCGACGTATCTTGCGTGGGTCAATCTCAATGAATATTTTGAAGCCGATGAACATCTTCCTCTGTTCTTTGCATACAAAGCAGGAGTCCTGCTGGAGGGCGGTAATATGTTTGTACAAAATTCTGACGGATTTATCCGGTTGAATCTGGCTTGCCCGAAATCCGTACTGGCAGAGGGATTGAGGAGAATCTGTGAGGCGGTAAATACGAAACATACGAAAAAATATACCGGGAATGATTCAGATTCAAAATAATAGTGGACAAATCAGTAACATGGATAAGTTATGCGTTCAGAAAAGGGGGAAAAATGAACACATTAGAAATAAAAAGGAATGTATCGGAGCAAAAGGATTATGTAGTGCGGATGCGAAGAGAATTTCACAAACATCCCGAGATTTCCGGAAAAGAATACCATACCAGAGAAATTTTGATTCGTGAAATCGAAATGATGGGTATTCCTTATAAAATGATAAAGGGAACAGGAATTATTGCAATCCTTGAAGGATCAAAACCCGGACCGCACCGAATGATTCGGGCGGATATGGATGGACTTCCGGTTCCTGAGGAAACAGAAAATCTGAAACGGAAGAAGCAATGTGTTTCTTGCATAGAGGGAGTCTCTCATACATGTGGTCATGATGCACATATGGCAGTGCTGCTGGGAACAATGAAGGTTCTGGCAGAGTTGAAGAATGAACTGGAAGGTACAGTATATTGCTGCTTTGAGGAAGGGGAAGAAACAAACTGTGGTATTGAGGCAATGTTGGAAGCGTTGGAAGAGTATCCGGTGGAGGAATGCTTTGCCCTTCATGTATACAATGGACTTGATTCAGGAAAAGTCAATGTGGTTCCTGGACCGAGGATGGCGGGCACAGTAGGGATTGGATTTCACATTAAAGGGAAAAGTGGACATGGATCCAGACCGGATCAGGCGATTAATCCTATTATTCCGGCAGCTCACATTATTACGCAAATGAATTCTGCTTTTGTGAATCAGCTCAATGTTGAGGAAACGGTGACGCTGGGTATTGGTATGGTTAAAGCAGGTGAAGCAACGAATGTGATCCCGGAAGATGCCTATGTAGGAGGAACAGCGCGGTTTTTCAATAAAGAAGAAGGAGAAAAGGCGCTTTCTATTATTAATCGTATTGCAGAAAGTACAGCGGCTTGTCATGGGTGCGGAATAGAATTTGAAAAAAGACATGCAATCAGCCCATATCCGGTTGTAAACGATTCGAATGTTGCTATGCGTGTCAGCCATGCGCTGGAAGAGCTTGTTGGAGAGGAACATTTGGGAGAATGCGACCGGTGGTATGCTTCTGAATGCTACAGTGCATATCTTGCAAAGTATGCAGGAGCGTTGGGGTTCCTTGGCATCCGGAATGAGGAGTATGGAAGCGGAGCAGCACATCATAATGGAAAATTTGACATTGATGAGGCGGCACTTCAGTTGGGAGTCTATGCAGAAGTAGCGTTTGTTTTTGGAAAATAAAGGGGGAAGTTATGAAAACAAAAGAAAAGAAACCATTTAAGATGCCACATTTGTTGTGGATCATGTTTGGAATTATTCTATTGTCCTGTTTTGCAACTTATGTAATACCTGCAGGCCAGTTTTTGACAAATGAAGCAGGAGAAATTGTCGGAACGGAATTTCAGTATCTTGGTTATCAGACACCGGTAAGTCCATGGGATGCGCTCATGTTGATGAAGTCAGGGCTGGAAGGCGCTGCAACGATTATGTTTGTCGTTATGATTTCAGGAGCGACAATTAATGTAGTTCTGGAGACAGGCGCAATGGATGACCTGATGAATTGGGCTGTGTATAAGTTGAAAGACAAAGGCACGAATTTACTGATTGCACTGATGATGATTTTGATGGCATATCTGGGAGGTTTTGGAGGAACGGATGCATTAATCGCTGTTGTACCGATTGGAATTCTGTTCTCAAAAAAACTGAAACTGGATCCGATCTGTGCGCTGGGAGTGACTACATTTGCTGCTTTAGTCGGGTTTGGCACAGGGCCGGCACAGCAGGCAACTACGCAGATGCTGATGGGGGTAACACCATATTCTGCATTTTTCACCAGATTGGTGATCATGAATTTCTTTTTAGCGATTGCTATTGTTATGGTATTAAGATATGTGAAAAAAATCAGAAAAGACCCGACAGCTTCGCTTATGTATAAAGAAGGATGGGATCCGAATCAGGCAGATGAAACTCTGGATGAGAATGAACTGATTAAAAAGGTAGACATGAGCTGGAGGAAAATTGTTGTTATTATTATTTTCCTTCTTCAATATCTGATTATCGCTTTGTACTCTTTGCTGGGAGGCAGTCAGACATTTGATTTTATGATTGCAGTTATGCTGATCACGATGGTTTTGGTTGGTGTTGTAGGTGGTATGTCTGCTGAAGATCTGGGACAGAGCTTCGCAAGAGGTCTGGCATCCATGGCATTCGTTGCATTTGTTATTGGACTTGCTAAAGTGATTTCATTGATTCTCAGCAATGGCAATGTGATCCATACCATTGTTCATGTATTAACATTGCCGCTGCTCAGTCTTCCGAAATCTGTTTCAAGTATCGGACTGACAATCATTGTGTCTATTATTAACCCTTTGATTCCATCTGCGACGTCGAAGGCAGCAATATTGGTTCCGATTATGAAACCAGTATCAGAAGCATTAGGGCTTCAGCCGAATCTTGCGGTAGTGGCTTACCAGATGGGAGATAGTTTTACGAACCTGATGTCGCCACTTTTAGGCTGGATGGTAGGTTCCTGTGCAATGGCAGATGTTCCATTTTCAAAATGGCTTAAGTGGATTGTGCCGAAAGTATTGCTGTTTATCTTTTTGGCATGTGTCATTGTATTTATTTTGACCGTTACCGGATGGTCTGGAGTATTTTAAAAATTTAATTATTAGAAAGAGAGAAGAAACATATGAAGAACATGAATGTAATTAACACAAAAAAAGCGCCTGGAGCAATTGGACCATATTCGCAGGGATTTGAAGTAAATGGAGTTGTCTATACGTCCGGACAGATTCCGGTAAATCCTGAATCCGGTGAAGTGCCGGAAGGAATTGCAGCGCAGGCAGAACAGAGCTGCAAAAATGTAAAAGCAATTCTTGAAGAGGCCGGAAGTGGTCTGGATCAAGTATTCAAGACAACCTGTTTTCTGGCAGACATGGGAGATTTTGCAGAGTTTAACGAAGTTTATGCAAAATATTTTGTATCAAAACCGGCAAGAAGCTGCGTGGCAGTGAAGACATTGCCAAAGGGAGTTCTGTGTGAGATAGAAGCAGTTGCACTGAAATAATATAGAAAAGAGAAAGCAGGAAGCAAAGGAGGTCAGGGCATGAACGAACAGGAGTTTTTGGAAAGATATGTGGTCGACCGCAAAGGAACGGATTCGATGAAGTGGGATGGCCTTGTGGATAAATTTGGAAAAGACGATTTGATTTCTATGTGGATTGCAGATATGGAATTCAAGACTTGTGATGCAATCACGCAAGCGTTGACAGAGCGGATTTGCCATGGCGTGTTCGGATATACCCGTGTACCGGATGAATATTATCAGGTGTTTTCTGAATGGATGGAAAGCAGATATCATTTTCCGGTTCGCAAAGAATGGGTACGTTTCTCGACGGGCTGTGTGACCGGAATTGCATGGATGATTCATGCGTTTACAAAACCGAAAGATGCATGCCTGATTCTTACACCGGTGTATTATCCATTTCACAATGTTGTCACGAACAATGACAGAACTCTGGTGACAGTGGATTTGAATTACAGCGAGGGGTATTTTACAATGAATTATGAAGCAATCGAGGAAGCGATTGTGGAAAATCATGTAAAAATGTTTATCCAGTGTTCTCCTCATAACCCGGCAGGCAGGGTATGGAGCGAGGAGGAATTGGAAAAAGTTTTGGATATTTGTCAGAGGCATCATGTCCTGGTAGTGAGTGATGAAATACATCAGGATCTGGTTCTGGAAGGGCAATTTGTTCCGGCGGCAGGTGGAAAGTATCAGGATATTATCCTCACATTATCGTCTGCTTCGAAAACATTTAATCTGGCAACGTTGCTGCACTCTCATATCGTGATTACAAATGCACAGCTTCGTGAGCAGTATGACCGGTTTGCAGCCGGATTGAACCGGACAGAAGTCAGCATCATGGGAATGATTGCCACAAAAGCGGGGTATCAATATGGAAGTGAATGGCTGGAACATGTTTTGAACGTCATTCGGGGAAATTACCAGTATTTAAAAGAAACATTAGGGAAAAAGCTGCCGGAAGTGACGGTGTGTGCACTGGAAGGAACCTATCTGGTACTTTTGGATATGCGAAAACTGGTACAACCAGAAGAACTTCAGAATTTTGTGCAGGAGCAATGTCACCTGGCAGTAGATTATGGTGAATGGTTCGGTGAGAATTTTAAAGGGTTTGTTAGACTTAATCTTGCAACGGATCCTGCATATGTGAAAAAAGCAGTAGAGAATCTTATTACATCGGCTGAAAAGCTTTAGGATAAACTGGGAATCGAGGAAAGCATCGCTGATCGCGGTGCTTTTCCGCAAAATATGGGAAAGGGAAGAGAAGGATGGAAAAAAAGAGCTTAGATTGGGAAAATATAGGTTTTACATATAGAAAGACGGACAAAAGATATGTTTCAAATTATAAAAACGGAAAATGGGATGATGGGACTCTTACGGAAGACGCAACAATCGTATTGAGCGAATGCGCCGGAATCCTTCAATATAGTCAGGGGATTTTTGAAGGGCTGAAAGCATATAGGACTAAAAGAGGGCACATTGTAACATTTCGCCCGGATCTGAACGCAAAGCGTATGATGGATTCGGCAAAGGGAATGGAAATGCCGGCATTTCCAGAAGAACAGTTTCTGGATGCGGTAGACCAGGTAGTTAGAGCAAATGCAGAGTGGGTACCGCCTTATGGAAGTGGTGCTGCTTTGTATTTACGTCCTTATATGTTTGCGTCCTCCCCTGTGATTGGAATAAAACCGGCAGAAGAATATCAATTCCGTCTTTTGTGTACCCCGGTAGGACCTTATTTCAAAGGTGGAGCAAAACCGCTGACGATCTGTGTGAGTGATTTTGACCGGGCGGCTCCTCACGGCACAGGCCATCTGAAGGCAGGACTGAATTATGCGATGAGCCTGCATGCCTATGTGCTGGCACACCAGAACGGATATGATGAAAATATGTTTTTGGATCCGGCAACAAGAACGTATGTAGAAGAAACAGGCGGAGCAAATTTCCTGTTCGTAACAGAGGATAATGAAATCGTAACACCAAAATCGTCTTCTATTCTTCCATCCATTACAAGACGTTCCCTGCTTTATGCCGCAGAACATTATCTGGGACTTAAGGTTACAGAACGCCCAGTAAAGCTGGAGGAAGTACCGAATTTCAAAGAATGCGGTTTGTGTGGAACAGCAGCTGTTATTTCGCCGGTAGGTAAGATCGTCGATCATGGAAAGGAAATCTGCTTTTCAAGTGGTATGGAAGAAATGGGGCCGGTAATTAAACAATTATATGACACATTGACTGGAATCCAGCTGGAAGAAATCGATGCTCCGGAAGGATGGATCAGAGTAATTAAATAGGGACGTTTCTTCTGCCACGACCAGCGCCCATTGGCCCGTCATTCGGGGACAC
>JBJENH010000079.1:0-3103 GCA_051880095.1 Bariatricus sp.
TAGAATTGCTAAAGAATGTAGAACCGGAAGATATTGAAGACATCTCTGAGCGTTTTCTTCCTATGTGGCAGGAAGGACGGGACTCGGATTCGGTAAAAAAGATTCATTTAAAAGAACAATCGCTTTATTTGATTGCAGTGGTGGAACATCAGTCCAAAGTTCATTACGATATGGCATTCAAACTCTTGCGATATATCGTAATGATACTGACTGATTACGAAACGGAGCAGGAAAAGATTCATCCCGGCATTACGAAAACGAAGGCATTTCAATACCCACCTATAATACCAATCGTGTACTATGAAGGAACAGAAACATGGACAGCAGTGCGAAATTTCAAAGACAGGGTATATCTTAGTGATGCATTGGAAAAATATATTCCGAATTTTGAGTACTTAGTTGTGCCGCTTACGTCTTACAGTAACCGGGAACTGATAGAAAAGAATGATGAATTGTCGTTAATTTTTCTGATTAACAAACTCCGCAATTCTATGGAATTCAGAAATCTGAGAGAGATACCAAAAGAGTATTTTGATAATCTTTCGGAAAATACACCGGATTATTTATTAACAATAATCGGTAAAATCATCGCCACTCTGCTATATCGGATGAATGTCCCCCGCAGTGAGGTGGAAAAATTTACCGATCAGATTACACGGAGGGAATTCGATATGTTATTTGACAGTTTTGAAGCATATGATGTCCAGGAAACGAGAAGAATCAGCAGGGAACAGGGACGAATAGAAGGAGAAAAACGCAAATTAGTGCAGTTAACCTGTAAAAAACTTCAAAAAAATATTTCCATACCAGAAATTGCAGATATGTTAGAAGAAGACGAAGAAACAATTCAAAAAATATGCGATGCAGCCTCAAAACATGCCCCAGAATATGACATTGACACAATAATCAAAGACCTAACCCAATAGGCTGCGCTTCTGAAAGAAGCCGCAGCCCCCTTTCATATGTGCCAATATCTCCCGTCTTATACTTATCTCCCGTAAAACATAAGAATCTCAGCCCCCACACTCCCCAGTTTGATGCCGGACCGTGGAAAACGCCGGCACTTGATGGCAGGAGTCGCCGAACAGGCGACAACCTGGCATCATAGTACCGCTGCGTTTTCCCCCGAGCGAAAGCGAGTCCGGAATCAAACTGGGGAGCGTGGGGGCGTCCCTCTTCTCAACAACAAATCTTAGAAAGCACTTCCCCAATGGGTTCATGTATCGTAAGCGACGCTCCCACTTCCTGTGCCGTAGCATCCTTATTGATCACAACTAAATTCTTCCCACGGAAATAATCAATAAATCCCGCAGCCGGGTAAACGACAAGGGAGGTTCCTCCGATGATCAGCATATCAGCATTTGCGATCGCGCTGATACTTTTCTGAATAATAACGGAATCTAACCCTTCTTCATAGAGCACGACATCCGGTCGGATCGTTCCGCCGCATTCGCACTTCGGAATTCCATCAGAATTTTTAACATAGGCGGCATCGTACTTTTTGCCGCAGCGCATACAATAATTGCGCAGAATACTTCCGTGAAGTTCCAGAACATTTTTGCTTCCGGCAGCCTGATGTAGCCCATCAATGTTCTGAGTAATGACAGCGGTCAGCTTTCCGGCAGCTTCCAGTTCAGCGAGCTTATAGTGCGCCGGGTTCGGTTTCGCATCAAGAAACATCATTTTCTCTTTGTAAAATTCATAAAAAGCTTCTGTGTTTTTCATGAAAAATGAATGGCTTACAATCTGTTCCGGAGAGTATTTGTATTGCTGCTGATACAGACCGTCAGCGCTGCGGAAGTCCGGAATATTACTTTCGGTGGAGACACCCGCACCGCCGAAGAATACAATATTATGACTTTCGTCAATCATTTCCTGAAGTTGCTCAATCTGATTCATATGATACCTCTTTTCTTCTGGCAGATTCCGGGCAAAATCGGTGCTGCCCTGCCATAAAACTATATCTTTATTATAGCTCAGAATAAAAAAATGGGACAGAGTATTTTCGAATAAAAAATGCAGAAAATATTGAAATATCACTTGTTATGAAATAACTCCGCGAGTATACTATTACTGTTGCAAAGATGCACATTGGGGAAGGTGCAAAGGAAAGAATCAAAATGTCGGGGAGAGAATAATGAACATAAAAGATGTGAAGAATTGGGGAATGGTATTACTGGGAAATACGATTTATGCATTGGCAATCGTGGTGTTTATTTTGCCGAGTTCGCTGATCATGGGAGGGACAACCGGAATCGGTCTGACGCTTGGACACTATTTGAATGTTCCGCTGCATACATTTGTAATGATTTTTAATGTATTGATGTTTTTAGTCGGGGCACTTGCTCTGGGGAAAAAATTTGCATTAACGACACTGATCAGTACATTCTATTACCCGGTGATTCTTGGCGTTTTTCAGAACATTCCGGTATTATCTGATATTACGACAGACCGTATGCTGTCTACGATCTGCGGAGGACTGATGATCGGATTTGGAATCGGAATTGTGATACGGGCGGGAGCATCGACCGGTGGTATGGACATACCGCCACTGGTGCTTAACAAGTATTTTGGAATTCCGGTGTCGGTTCTGATGTATGCTTTTGATTTTGCGATCCTGCTCATGCAGATGATGTTTTCCGATAAGGAACAGATCATCTATGGAATCCTGCTGGTATTGATCTATACCATGGTTTTGGACAAAGTCCTTTTGATCGGTACAACGAAGACTCAGGTCAGTATCGTTTCTGAAAAATATGATGAGTTAAATGCACAGATTCAGGAAAAACTGGATAGGGGAACCACTTTATTCCATGTGCAGACGGGGTATCTGAAAAATGAGCAGAAAATGATCATGACGGTGGTTTCAAACCGGGAACTGGTGCGTCTGAACCGACTCGTACAGGAAACGGATCCGGAAGCATTTATGGTGATTGGGCATGTGAATGAGGTAAAGGGAAAAGGTTTCTCCTCTCAGAAAGAATATAAAGACGAAGTGACTGCAAATGAAGGAAAAGAAACACAAGGATACACAGGAAAAGGCGGGCAGAACAGATAATCCGCCGAAAAAAGAAAAAAAGAAACGAATCAACTGGAAAAGATT
>JBJENH010000079.1:3203-12747 GCA_051880095.1 Bariatricus sp.
CCGGGACTCAAGGCAACCAGGACGATGCAGTATAAGAAAGAGGGAACGCCGCATGTCTGTACGTCCATGACGCCGCAGGGACTTGCGATCACGGAGGATTATGTGCTGATCAGTGCGTACTGCAGAACGAAAGAGCATAATTCTGTCATTTATGTGATCGATAAGGAAACACATGAGTATGTAAAAGAAATCGTGCTGGGGACCCGGGCTCATGTCGGCGGAATGGCATATGATACCATGAACCATAATCTCTGGATCACCGGACAGGGTTCTACCTGGGCACAGGCAAATGCAATTACGCTGAAACATTTGGAAAGCTATGATTTTACGGAAAATTATCAGCCCATTGAATTTGATATGTCATACAATCTTTACCGTATTCAGAGGGCTTCTTTTATGACCTATCATGACGGGGCACTTTTTGTAGGATTCTTTACGAAGGATAATGCGAGTATTATTGAGAAATACCTGATCAACGCGGACGGAACCTTGTATGAAAAATCGGATATGAATCTGAAGCGGACGGTAGGAGTGATCGATCCGGTGGCATGCGCTGTGAGTATGCAGGTGATTTCAGGAAAAGTTCAGGGGATGGCATTCTACAATAATAAGATCCTGCTTACGATATCCTGGGGGATCATGCCTTCGGAAGTACAGATATTCAATTATTCAAGATATGGAATTCTGTCCTCTTCGGAAGCCTATAAAACGATCAAATTCCCGGAGCGTCTGGAGCAGATCTATCAGGACGGAAGCAGTATTTATGCCTTGTTTGAGTCGGCGGCGTATTCTTACAGGATGGCATCGTGGAATCAGATCGACAGAGTGATTAAGCTGAACGGAAGCAGGCTGGTGTATTAATTTTGAAAATATAGAAGATAGCAATAAAGAAAAACCCGTGGAATTTCATGTGTAAGAAGAATTCCACGGATTTTTTTATTTCCGAATCATTAAGCCTTGGAGCAGGCCTGGCATCCCAGTGAACATCCGGTCGGTGTTCCGGCGCATCCGCCCATCGCCGTTTCGCGCAGCTCAAATGGAATACTCTTTCCTACCCGGTACATTGCTTCCGCCATCTCATCAAACGGAATCGGGTGAGTGACACCGGCAAGGGCAAGCTCTGCGCAGGTGATTGCGTTCGCGGCACCGATGGTATTGCGGCTCTGGCATGGAGATTCGACCAGTCCGGCAATCGGGTCGCAGACCATTCCGAGCAGGTTTGACATGGCAATGGATGCGGCCTCAAGCGACATCTCCGGTGTTCCACCCATGATTTCCACAACCGCACTGGCAGCCATGGCGGAAGCCGCACCAACCTCAGCCTGGCATCCGGCTTCGGCACCGGATACAGAGGCATTGCGCATCAGGATATAACCGATTGCAGATGCATTTAAAATTGCAGAATGAAGGAGCTCGTTAGAGAGCTGCTTTTCTTCCTGCAGGGCGAGCAGCACGCCCGGAAGTACACCGGCGGAACCGGCGGTAGGGGCAGCAACGATCAGTCCCATGGAGGCATTGACCTCCAGAACGGCCATGCTGTAGGAAATTGCCTTACTCATGAGTGATCCGCAGACACTTCGGTCTGTCTTGCCGAAGTCTGAAACCTTCTTAGCCTCGCCTCCGATCAGTCCGCCCATAGAGCGTTTCGGCTGCATCAGCGGTTCATTGACCGCATCCTTCATGATGGTCAGTACCGTTTTCAGTTTTTCGTCAATTTCCCCGGAAGTGAGTGTGCCGCAAGTAATCTCGCGGGTCTTCATGGCCTCGGAAATGCTGATATTTTCTTTGTGACAGAGTTCCAGTAATTCTTGTCCGTTTCTAAAATCCATCGTCCATACCTCCTACATCTGAACCAACATCAATTCGCGGACATTTTCATTTGTCCGGATTTCAGCCAGAATACTCTCCGGAATAGGTTCGTCGGATTCGACTACTGTATAAGCAGTAGCACCCTTATCTTCCCGGAACAGGCGCATGAAAGCGATATTTACATTCTGGTTACTGAGACACTGGGTAATATGCGCAACGACACCCGGAGTATCGAGCTGTTTTACGATGAGTGTACTGTATTCTCCGGTAAATTCCACATCGATATTGCGTATCCGCACGATCTTGATCTTGCCGCCCCCGATGGATTCCCCGCGAACCATCAGTTCATAGCCGTTAATTCCAGTCATTGCGATATCGGCAGTATTCGGATGATCGGTTACCGTCTCCTCATCGATAATGTACTCATACTCCACACCGTATTCTTTCGCGAGCTCGAAAGCATCACGGATTCTGGCGTCATCTGTGGAAAAACCAAGAATTCCGCCCAGAAGCGCACGGTCCGTGCCATGGCCATGGTAGGTCTTTGCAAAAGAACCGTAGAGGGTAAATGTTACCTTTTTGATCGGTTCCGGACACATTTTACGTGCCAGCAATGCCATGGAAACAGCGCCCGCGGTGTGGGAGCTGGAAGGCCCGATCATGTTCGGACCAATGACATCAAAAATACTTAGAAAGTTCATATTTTCATCCTCCAATTGTTACTTAAATCCATGTTCAATATAACACAGAAAACGTCCGAGAAAAAGGGGGAAAAGAGATTTGGCACTAAGTCATAGTGCCAAATCTCTTTTTCTATTTCTTGAAAAGGGTAAGGATGCCACTATATAATAGGCCTAGAAACAAGAGATTGATTGGCCAGTCATACCTCTGATACGAATAAAATAATTAAGTAGAGGTGTGAGAAAATGAAAGAAAAAGTTCAATTATTTGGAAGGTTTTTGAGTGGCATGGTTATGCCGAATATTGGAGCCTTCATTGCCTGGGGCCTGATTACAGCTCTGTTCATTGAGACAGGCTGGTGCCCGAATGAAAAATTTGCAGAGATGGTAAGTCCGATGTCGTCCATGCTGCTTCCGCTGTTGATTGCCTATACCGGCGGAGAAGTGGTGGCCGGGAAACGAGGAGGCGTTGTCGGCACGATTGCGACCATGGGTGTTATTGTCGGCAGTGATATTCCGATGTTTATCGGAGCTATGATTGTAGGTCCTCTGGCAGCCTGGGTGATCAAGAAATTTGATCAGGCGATTGAAAGCCATATTCCGGCAGGCTTCGAGATGTTGATCAACAATTTCTCTCTGGGAATATTAGGTGCGGTCATGGCGCTTTTGGCTATGGTCGGAGTGACCCCTCTTGTGACAGCTTTGAATACCGCAATGAGCGCCGGAGTCGGATTCTTCGTGGATCACGGTCTGCTTCCGCTTGCCAGCGTCTTTATTGAACCGGCAAAAGTATTGTTCCTGAATAATGCAATCAACCATGGAATCCTGTCTCCTATGGGAATCCAGCAGGTGAAGGAAGTGGGAAAATCTATTTTCTTTCTTCTTGAAGCGAATCCGGGTCCGGGACTTGGCGTTTTGCTGGCTTACTGTATCGCAGGAAAAGGAAATGCAAAGAGTTCGGCGCCGGGTGCGGTGATCATCCATTTCCTTGGAGGAATCCATGAGATTTATTTCCCATATATTTTGATGAACCCTCTCCTTCTGATTGCGGTTATCGCAGGAGGGGCAAGCGGAGTATTTGTATTCAGCCTGTTTGATGTGGGGCTTACATCGGCTGCTTCACCGGGAAGCATTATTGCAATCCTTATGATGGCGGAAAGACACAGTTATGTCGGAATTCTTGCAGGAGTTGCGGCTGCCGCGGCGGTATCTTTCCTGATCTCGCTCCCGCTGTTGAAATTCATGGGGAAAGATACGACTTTGGAAGAAGCTGAGCAAAAGAAGAATGCCATGAAACAACAGGCAAAAGGTATAAAGACGGATGGAACCGAAAAAACAGAAAAGCAGGCAGATGCAGCAGGTAAAGTCAGAAAAATAGCATTTGCATGTGATGCGGGAATGGGCTCCAGCGCGATGGGGGCAACCGTATTGAAAAAGAAAATATCTGCAGCAGGTCTCGAAGGAATCGATGTGATCCATACGCCGGTGTCTTCTATTCCGGCAGATGTGCAGATCGTGGTAACACATCAGGAATTGGGAGAAAGAGCTGCGCTTAGTAATCCGAATGCAGAAAGAATTCTGATTACGAATTTCCTGGCAGCGCCAGAATATGATCGGTTGATTGAAGAATTAAAGAGAAGAAATCTGTAACAGGTAACAGCGTGTCAGACGTTAGGAAAAGCATTGTCCGACTGCGGATGTAATGGTATAATTTGTATATCTGTTTAGAGAAAAATGACTGAAGTGCAGTGTCGGAGAATGTTATGAAGAATTTACATAAAATCGGGAAATTTTATACAAGAATCATTATGAAAAATGTTGGCATATTTATCTTTATCGGTTTGCTGTCCGTGATTTTTAACAGTCACGGATGGCTGCCGAATGAGGATATCTATGCCATTTCTCAGTTGGTATATAAGATGGTTCTTCCGTGCATGATTGCATACGATGCAGGAAACAAAATGGAAGAGAATGGAGGAGGGGTACTGGCAGTACTCGCTTTATCCGGAATTCTGGCTGTGAGGAGCGAGATCGGGATGTTGGGGGCAATGCTTATCGGACCGGCGGCAGGATTTATATGGAGTAAAGAAAATGCGTGGATTAAAAATCATGTAGGATCCAGTATACAGATGCTGGTGAGGAATCTGGCTCTTGCGCTTACCGGCGTGATGTTCGCGTTTGCCGGCTATTTTCTTGCGCTGCCGATCCTTGCGATTGTCACGGACATGATCGAGAAGGGGATAGGGATTCTGGTGGATCGAGGAATGGTCATCTTTCTGAGTGTATTGATCGAACCGGCTAAGGTTTTTTTCTTGAACAATATCGTAAATCACAGCATTCTGGTTCCGATTGCCATGGGACAGCTTGACAAGACCGGAAGTTCGATTTTGTTTCTTCTTGAGTCTAATCCGGGACCCGGGCTGGGAATTCTGGCGGCGCTCTGGTTTGTAAAAAGAGAGAAGAAAAGTGAATATCTTTCAGCAATCGTGGCGGAAGCGGCCGGTGGAATCCATGAAGTATATTTTCCTTATGTTCTCACGAATCTGAGACTTTTGGTTCCTCTGATTCTCGGGGCAATTTCGGGAAACGCGGTTTTTGAATTTATGAATGTGGGCGCAGGCGGAACGATTTCGCCGGGAAGTATTTTCATTGTATTGTTGATGGCGGGGAAAGAAAATGTGCCTGGGGTAATGGCAGGAGTCGCGATTTCGGCATTGATTTCGTTTGCCGGAGGAATTCTGGTATTGCGTACAAGGAAAGGGAAGGAATCGAGTGAAGATCAGAAGGAGTGCAGGATGCATCAGGAAGAACAAAAAAAGGTAGAATGGATCGTGTTTGTGTGTGACGGAGGTGTCGGATCCAGTGCGATGGGGGCCGCTTTGTTCCGAAGAACACTGGCGAAAGAACATATGGAAGGAATCAAGGTGGAGGCAGCTGCTTCGGATATGATACCGGTGGAGGCGGATTTGATCGTCTGTCAGAAAGAATTCCGGCGTATGCTTCCGGAAAACATCGAAGGAACCAAGATTTATACGTTGGAGAATCTTGTCAGCACCGCTGAATATGGATGCCTGATGGAATTGATTCGGAAAAGGAATGGATAGGGTATGGAATTTACACCACGTATGAAACAGATTTTACAGGTAATGCTGGAAGAAAATGCACCTGTGCCGGTGAAAAATCTGGCAGAGAAAATAGGAATGAGCAAGCGGACGGTTCAAAGAGAGCTTGGCTTTATCGAACAATCGGTAAAGGGATATCAGGTACATTTTCTGTCGAAGACGGGAGTCGGAGTGTGGCTTGAGGGAGAAGCGGCAGATAAAGAACGGCTTCGTCAGGCGCTTGGACAGAGAAAAGATTATGATGCGAGCAACAGAGAAGACAGGCGTAAAAGACTGACTCTGGAATTATTGAAGGAGAAAGATCTGAAGAAATTATTCTACTACAGCAACCGGTTCGGAGTCAGTGAGGCCACCATCAGCAGTGATCTGGTGGAAGTGGAAGAGTGGCTGAAGAAATATGAGCTTTTTGTGGTCCGCAAACCGGGAAGCGGAATCAGTGTGGAAGGCAGTGAAGAAAACTACAGACGTGCAATCCGCGCTTTTATCAGTGAAAATATAGATACAAGAATCGTGAGGGATTCGTATGAAAATACAGACCGTATGTCCGAGTATTATGAAGCATTGAAGAAGAGTAATATCGGTCAGGTACTGAATGAAGACATTGTCAGGCGGGTTATGGAGTGCATTATGGGTGTAGATAATCCGCGCGTTCGATCTCTGACGGAAAACTCCTATGTCGGCCTTGTGATCCACATATCGATTGCTGTTAACAGGATCCTGAAAAATGAAGTGATCGAGGCTGATAACCGGTGGAAAGTGGAAGAAGACGAAGACTATCGGCTGGCACAGGCGATCGTAAAAGAGCTGGAAGAAGAATTTGAGATTCAGATTCCGTCCGTTGAACTGTCCTACATCTGTCTGCACATCAAAGGGGCGAAACATGAAAAGATCAGTTGGGATTCCAGGCATGGAATCGAGACGGAAAACAGAGAGATTCAACAGCTGGTCAATATGATGATCGATGTATTTGACCATGAGAAGGCTTACCTTTTGAAACAGGATGATGAATTTATCCAGGGACTTCTGGCACATCTTCAGCCAACTCTGATACGGATCGTACGAGGAATGCAGATTCGTAATCCGGTGCTCGAAGATATTAAAACGAATTATCCGGATATTTTCAGGCGCTGCCAGAATGTGGCAAAGGTGCTGGAACAAACAACCGGCAAGGATGTGCCGGAAGAAGAGATCGGCTTCCTTACGGTTCATTTCGGAGCGGCTATGGTCCGGCTGGAGGGAAGGAACGAACAACTTCGGAAAGTGCATGTGGGCGTGGTATGTTCCAGCGGAATCGGGATTTCCAGACTCATGGCTGCGAAGCTTGAGAGTGTGTTCCGGGAGCGGATCCAGATTATGACTTATGGGAAAAATGATGTGACACCCTATGTCGATGGAAAGACGGATTTTTTCATATCCAGTCTTTCGATGGAGCATACGGAAAGTCCTGTTATTTTTGTAAATCCACTGCTCAGTGAAAGTGATATGGAAGAAATACGGAGGATGATCTATCAGTATGAGCGAATACCGGAAAAACATAAAGAAGTAAACGAATTTACGGCTCAGCTGGAAGAAATCAATGTGATGGCAGCCCAAATCAACGCAGTTATCAAGTATATGGAATTTTTCAAAGTGGATAACCGGATTTCTTTCGAGGAACTTCTGATCGCAATCGGAGAGAAATTGTCACCGTATTCGGATCGAAGAGAAATGATCCGTGAGGATCTGATGAAAAGAGAACGCCTGGCAAGCCAGGTGTTTGCCGAATTCGGTTTTGCGCTTCTGCATACACGAACGAAAGGCGTGATCCGGCCGCTCTTTGCAGTCTGCATGACGAAAGATAAGGCACCGTTTCAGGATCCGTATTTTAAAGGGATTTCGATTGTGATCGTGATGCTCGTCCCGATTGATGATAATCTGAAGGTTAATAATAATATTCTGGGATACATAAGCAGCATGCTGATCGAGGAATATGAGTTTTTGGATACCCTTCAAAGGGGCAGCAAAGAAGAGATAAGGGCAGATCTTTCCCGTTATCTCAAAAAGTATTTTGCAAAATATTTATCTGGGGTAAATTAGCACCCGTATTCAGGAGTCCGGTTGATGCCGGGCTTCTTTTGATGCTGCCATGCATAGGAGAAAACATGTTGCGATTTCATGAAAAATGGCGCTATCCGATGGTGCCAAATCCCATCTTCTTTCAATTGAAATCCTACAGCTATCAACAGTATAATGAAGTCACAAAGAAGAACAAAACCCGGGTGAGATAAATCAGAAAGAGTGATATGGAGGAATTGAAAAATGTTTTTTAAACCGAAAAAGAAAGAACTGCTGTATCGTGAGAATATTTGTGTCAACTGCAAGTCAGATGATAAAGAGAGCGTTATCCGCCGGGTGGGGCAGATGCTTGTGGACTCCGGCTATGTGGATCAGCCATATGTGGATGCGATGCTGGAAAGAGAACACTCATTTTCGACGTTTATGGGAAATGGCCTTGCGCTTCCGCACGGAGTGGAATCCGCAAAGAAAGATATTAAGGCATCCGGAATTGCGGTGATGGTATTTCCGGAGGGAATCGACTGGAGCGGAAATGAAGTCAATATCGTAATCGGAATCGCCGGTGTGGGAGAAGAGCATCTGCAGATCCTTTCTACAATTGCAGAGAAAGTTCTGGATGAAGAAGCGCTTGCGGAACTGAAATCAGGTGATGTGGAAACGGTATATCGAATCTTGTCAGGCAAGTAAAATAATGCGTCAGGAAAGGAGCATGCAGGATGATTATAACAGTTACAATGAATCCGGCAATTGATAAAACAGTAGAGATTGATGCGCTGCTTCCGGGGGGACTGAACCGGATTCAGAAGGTGGAATATGATGCCGGCGGAAAAGGGATCAATGTGTCCAAGACAATCAAAGAACTTGGAGGACAGAGCATTGCGACAGGATTTCTGGGTGGAAATGCCGGAAAGACGATTGCAAATGTGCTGAATGATCTGCAGATTCAGAATGATTTTATCTGGGTGGAAGGCGAAACACGAACCAACACCAAGGTGTTTGAGAAAAACGGAGCGGTAACAGAACTGAACGAACCCGGTCCTGTAATAACGGAAAAGCAAATGGATGAACTGCTCTTGAAGCTGGAACGGTATGCGGATGCTAAAACGCTTTTTATCCTTGCAGGAAGTATCCCGAAAGGGGTTGATAAAGGTGTGTACGCGGAAATTACACGGAGAGTACATGCAAAAGGGGCAAAGGTTCTGATGGATGCGGACGGAGAATTATTTCGGCAGGCGCTTCCGGCAGTACCGGATATCATCAAGCCGAACAGAGTGGAACTGGAAGAGTATGCAGGAATCGATTATCGTACATCTGATGAGGAATTACTGGAACTTGCCAAAAAACTGATGAGTCAGGGGATTGATACGGTAGCGGTTTCTATGGGAAAAAGTGGTGCGATGATGGTTAGAGAGGGGTATGAGGTGAAATGCCCTGCACTTTCTGTAAAAGCACATTCAACCGTGGGAGCAGGCGATGCGATGGTTGCCGCACTTGCCTTTGCGGAAGACAACGGACTGGACAATGAAGAAACGGTTCGCCTCTGCATGGCAGCATCGGCCGGAGCGGTTACAACGATCGGAACCAAACCTCCGACAAGAGAGCTTGTAGATACATTGATGAAACAGGTCATTATTGAAAAAATAGGATAATCAGAATAGGAGATAGAAAGATCATGAAAACAAAAGCAGTAAGAATGTATGGAAAAATGGATTTGAGGCTGGAAGAATTTGAATTGCCGGCAATAAAGGACGATGAAATTCTTGTTAAAGTAATGAGCGACAGCATCTGCATGTCGACTTATAAACTGGTAGAGCAGGGTAAGAAGCACAAAAGAGCACCACAGAATATCGACACCAATCCGGTCATTATCGGGCATGA
>JBJENH010000079.1:12847-15510 GCA_051880095.1 Bariatricus sp.
AATTATCACACGAATAAGAGAAATCATGATCTGGCCGGAGGAACGAAAGTAGGCGGCGATATTATCATTCTTGGAGGATGCGGACCGATGGGACTCGGGGCCGTCAGTTATGGAATCCAGTTTGAGAATAAACCGAAACGTATTGTCGTAACAGACATCGACGATGCAAAAATTGCACGCGCAAGAGAAGTAATTCCGGAATCCAAAGCAGAAGAATATGGTGTGGAACTTCTGTATGTAAATACTGCGAAAATGGCAGATCCGGTAAAAGAATTAAGAGATATCACAGGCGGCAAAGGATATGATGACGTATTTGTTTATATCCCGAATCGCCAGGTGGCAGAAATGGGAGATAAGCTTCTGGCGTTCGACGGCTGCATGAACTTCTTTGCAGGGCCGACCGATAACCAGTTCAAGGCAGAGATCAATCTGTATGACGTACATTATATCAGTGCCCATGTTCTGGGAACCACCGGCGGAAATAATGATGACCTAATCGAGGCAAATGAGCTTGCGGCCCAGGGAAGAATCGAACCCGCTGTAATGGTGACACATGTCGGAGGAATCGACAGCATTGCACAGGCAACACTGGATCTGCCGAAGATCCCGGGTGGAAAGAAACTGACCTATACTCAGTTCAATATGCCGCTCACAGCAATTGAAGACTTTGGAAAGCTAGGGGAAACAGATCCGCTGTTCAAGAAACTGGATGAAGCATGTAAACGAAACAGGGGACTCTGGAGTGCAGAGGCAGAGCATATTTTATTTGAACATTTTGGCGTAGAAGTTTAAGATATAGATAGCGGAATCAGCAGGAGGAATGAAAATGGTATCTCAGAAAGTGACAATCAAAAATCCGTCAGGTCTTCATGCAAGACCGGCGTCCATTCTGGCGCAGGCGGCAGGAAAATGTAAATCCAACGTGATCATCGTGAACGGAAGCAAGCAGATCCAGGCAAAAAGCATATTAAATATTATGGCGGCTGCAATCAAATGCGGCACGGAAATCGAAGTACAGTGTACCGGGGAGACAGAGGAAGAAGATCTTAAGAGTATTGTCGAACTGATTGAAAGCGGATTAGGAGAATAGATATGGAGCAGATATTGGTTGAAAAGACAGCATCACGGGGGATTGCTGCGGCGAAAGTGTATAAGTATCAGGAACCGGATCTGACACCGGATACCTATACCATAGCAGAAGAGGAAACCGCCAGGGAACAGAAGAAATTTGCCTGCGCGAAAGAAGCTGTCATTCATGAACTGGAAAAGCTGGCTTCTGAAAATGAGATATTTGCCGCACACCTTGAGATTGCAGGGGATTTTACCTTGCAGGAAGGTGTGGACGCAAAAATCGTAGAGGGAAAGAACGCCCAGGCATCAGTTCAGGAGACCATTGAAGAGTTCGCGGCTATTTTCTCTGCGATGGATGATGCGTACATGAAGGAGAGAGGGGCAGATATCCTCGATATCGGAAAACGCTTCATGGCAGAACTGAAGGGGATTCGAAGACCGGATCTGGGAACACTTGAGGAGGAGTCGATCATTGTGGCAAAAGATTTGTATCCGTCTGATACAGTGAAGATCCGGCCAGAGATCGTGAAAGGAATTTTGACGGAAGAAGGCGGTGTGACCAGCCATGTATCCATTATCGCAAAAAGTATGAATATACCGACACTGGTGGGAGTAAAGGGGATTCTCTCTAAGGTTGAAGACGGAATGTTTGTATGTATGGATGCAGGAGAAGGCGTGATCGTCATTGACCCGGATGAGGAAAAAGTATCTGAATTTGCTGAAAAGAAGGCGACATTCGAACAGGAAAGAAAATACCTTGAGGAGCTGCGGAACAAACCTGCAGTTACAAAAGACGGAAAACGGATTTATCTGTGTGCAAATGTAGGAAACGCAGAAGATATCAAAAAGGCACTGCCGATGAATATCGATGGTGTGGGACTCTTCCGAAGTGAGTTCCTTTATATGGAAAATACACATTTTCCGACAGAAGAAGAACAGTACCAGGTCTACAAAGAAGCAGCAGAGCTCTGCCCGCAGGAATTGACGATCCGGACACTGGATATCGGAGGAGATAAGGAACTTTCCTATTTTGAATTTGAAAAAGAGGAAAATCCATTCTTGGGGTGGAGAGCAATCCGTATTTCTCTTGATATGAAGGAAATGTTCAAAGAACAGCTTCGGGCGATTCTAAGAGCCAGTGCTTACGGACATGTGAGGATCATGTTTCCTATGATTATTTCGCTGGAAGAATTAAGAGAAGCGAAGGCTCTGGTTGAAGAATGTAAGCAGGAACTGAAAGAAGCGGGAGTCGCATTTGATTCGGAAATTGAAACGGGAATGATGATCGAGACGCCGGCAAGCGTCCTTCTCGCGGAAGAATTTGCGAAAGAGGCGGATTTCTTCAGTATCGGTACGAACGATCTGACCCAGTATCTGCTGGCGGTCGACCGGGGAAATAAAAAGATCGCAGACAGGTACAGTTATTTCCATCCGGCGGTACTGAAAGCAATCGGCCATGTCATTGATGCCGGTCATAAAGAGGGCATCAAGGTCGGAATGTGCGGCGAAATGGCAGGGGATGAGAAGGCAACTGCCATTCTGCTGGAACTGGGGCTGGATGAGTTCAGTATGTCGGCAGGAAGTATGGATTA
>JBJENH010000080.1:0-8384 GCA_051880095.1 Bariatricus sp.
ATAGAAAAAAGGCGGTTCAGAAGAGGATTTACAAAAACTCTTTCTGAACCGCCTTTTGGGATATTCTAAATAACTGCTATTTCTGATTGTTCTTAGCTTCAGCCAGTTTCATCGCGCGAACCTTCAGCGGCAGACCGAATAAGGTGATGAAGCCGTCTGCATCGTGGTGGTCGTAAAGGTCACCGGTTGTAAAGCTTGCGAGAGACTCGCTGTAAAGTGAGTATGGAGAAGTCGTACCTGCTTTGATAATGTTGCCTTTGTAAAGCTTGAATTTGACTTCACCTGTCACATATTCCTGAGTAGAAGTTACAAATGCCTGGATCGCTTCACGCAGCGGAGTGAACCATTTTCCTTCGTATACAACCTGAGCAAGCTTGTTGCCCATTTCTTTCTTCACTTCCATGGTCGCACGGTCGAGAACCAGTTCTTCAAGCTGAGTATGTGCTTCCATCAGAATGGTTCCGCCCGGAGTCTCATATACGCCACGGGACTTCATGCCTACGACACGGTTTTCTACGATATCCACGATACCGATACCATGTTTGCCGCCAAGTGCGTTGAGCTTGCGGATGATGTCGGCTACCTTCATCTCTTCGCCGTTGATGCTTACCGGAACACCTTTCTCGAATTTCATGGTGACATATTCTCCTTCGTCCGGAGCTTTCTCAGGTGTTACGCCGAGAACCAGAAGATGCTCGTAGTTCGGTTCATTTGCCGGATTCTCCAGTTCCAGACCTTCGTGGCTTAAGTGCCATAAGTTGCGGTCACGGCTGTAGCTGTGGCTGGCATCAAACGGAAGATCAATGCCGTGTGCCCTGCAGTATGCGATCTCATCTTCACGGGACTGCATGGTCCATACATCGGTCATACGCCATGGAGCGATGATCTTCAGATCCGGAGCAAGTGCTTTGATTCCAAGCTCGAAACGGATCTGGTCGTTTCCTTTGCCGGTAGCGCCGTGGCAGATTGCGGAAGCGTTTTCTTTTCTGGCAATCTCAACCAGTTTCGCCGCAATGCCCGGACGAGCCATAGCGGTTCCGAGTAAATATTTATTTTCATAAACAGCGCCTGCCTGTACGCATGGCATGATGTAGTTTTCACAGAAATCGTCGGTAATATCTTCGATATATAATTTGGAAGCTCCGGCAAGTTTTGCTCTTTCATCCAGTCCGTCCAGTTCTTCTCCCTGTCCGCAGTTGATACAGCAGCAGATTACTTCATAACCGAAGGTTTCCTTTAACCATGGGATGAGTGTGGTCGTATCAAGACCACCTGAATATGCTAAAACAACTTTCTCTTTCATTCTATATTCCTCCTAAAAATAAGTTCTTCGATCAAGTACAAAACACACTATACACTACATTTTATATTTATGCAAGAAAAAAATGAAAAATATTGAAAATGTGTGTGTTTTTATGCAATATAATGCATAAAAATAAATTAATATACATTTTTGAAAATCGAAGAAGGCCATGAGAAAAGCTTGCGTGAGGAGGGAAATGATAGAAAATACGAGGAGATTAAAAAAAATGCTTGACATTTCACTCGTGAACGATAGAATAGAATGAAAAGAAGCGTTGTATCGCAGACGAGTAATGGAGGAGTAAGCATCATGGATCATATGTATAAAATGAATAACAATCATACTCTTTTCATTACATTCCGACCGTGTCAGCCGTATCCCTTCGGGGGATACGTATTTTAATTGAACATGGACGGGATGGCGTTATTGTTGTGCTTCTCATCAGAGGGATTCCTTTAAAGAGGATGAGTTTGACTTATTTTGCCGTAAGGAAAAGAATGTCAGGAGAAAAGGTATAACTATATGCGTTTTCCCCTGATTTTTTTATACCTTTTTTTCATCATTTTTACACGAGTTATTTTGGCAGGATTAGGAGAACGAAATGGAACTGAGACAGGAATTAAAAGACAAAAAAAGAATTGTGATTAAAGTTGGAACATCTACCGTGACATACGAGAAGACGGGACAGATCAATCTGGAAAAGCTGGAGAAGTTTGTCAGGATTCTGATCAATATGAGAAACCGCGGGAAGGAAGTGATCGTTGTTTCATCCGGAGCAGTCGGGATTGGAAGGAACGTTCTGGGGATTACGGAAAAACCGCAGGGAGATGTCAAGCAGGCCTGTGCAGCTGTCGGGCAGGGAAGACTGATGATGATATATGAAAAACTTTTCGCGGAATACAGTCAGTTGACGGCACAGGTGCTGCTTACAAAGGAATCTGTATATAATGTGACCTGCAGAAATCATGCTAAACAGACGTTTGAAAGATTGCTTGCTATGAATGTGATTCCGATTGTCAATGCAAACGATGCAATTTCAGTAGATGAAGACAGTTATGGGAATTTCGGGGATAATGATACGATGTCGGCAGATGTGGCGGCACTGGTGAATGCGGATCTTTTGATCATGATGTCTGACATTGAGGGACTTTATACGGATGATCCGCGGAAGAACCCGAACGCCAGGTTTGTGCATACGGTGAACAAGATTGACTCTGCACTGGAAAAGATGGGGAAAGGTGCCGGAAGTGATCTTGGTACCGGAGGAATGGCGACAAAGATCGAAGCAGCGAAGATTGCAACGGAAGCAGGAGCGGATATGGTAATCGCTAACGGTGACAATATTTACGCGATCAATGATGTGATGGCAGGAAAAAAGGTCGGTACTCTGTTTTTATCGAAGGATAGAAGATACAACGGAGAGAACGAGCTGGCACCAAAGCGGGAAGGATATAGAAGACAGATGAAGCACAGGAGGAACATGTAATATGGAATATATGGAACAATTGGGAAAACGGGCGCAAGAAGCGAAGAAAGTGGTTCAGTTTCTTGGGACAAATGAGAGAAATAAAGGGCTTCTGGCGGCGGCAGATAAGCTGACAGGTGAAACGGCATTTATAATAGAAGAAAATAAGAAAGATATTCAGGATGCCAGGAGCAGAAAGCTTCCGGAACCGCTGATCGACCGGCTGATGCTGAATGAGGAGCGGATACAGCAAATGGCGGAAGGACTCAGGCAAATTGCAGCACTTCCGGATCATTTGGGGGAAATGGTTTCCATGTCAGTCAGGCCAAACGGACTTCAGATCGGAAAAAGACGGGTGCCGATCGGCGTGGTGGGAATCATTTACGAGGCCAGACCGAATGTGACCGCAGATGCGTTCGGCCTTTGCCTGAAGACGGGAAATGTAGTTATTTTACGTGGCGGAAGTGATGCATACAGATCCAGCAGCGCCATTGCTTCCTGTTTAAGGGAAGGACTTCATGACGTGGGGGTACCGGAAGATGCCATTCTTCTTGTAGAGGATACCAGCAGAGAAACAGTGCGTGAGATGATGCGTCTGAATCAGTATCTGGATGTTCTAATCCCGAGAGGCGGCGCGGGGCTCATCGCTTCTGTGGTGGAACACAGTACGGTACCGGTCATCGAGACCGGCACCGGAAACTGTCATATTTACGTGGATGAATATGCGGATATACAGATGGCGGCAGATATCATCGTAAATGCCAAAACGCAGAGACTTGGTGTGTGCAATGCCTGTGAGTCGCTGGTTATCCATGAGAAGATTGCCGGGGAAGCAGTGCCTGTCATTTGCAGAAGATTATGGGAAAAGGGCGTGGAGATCCGCGGAGATGAAAGAGTATGTGCTATTGAGAAGAAAGTTAAAGCAGCATCAGAAGACGACTGGGGAAGGGAGTATCTGGATTCAATTATTTCGGTGAAAATGGTAAATTCGATTGAAGAAGCTGTGGAGCATATAAACCGGTATAATACCGGACATTCTGAATCGATCATTACACGCAGCTATGAGCACGCTCTGTATTTTCAGGAAAGAGTAGATGCAGCGGCTGTCTATGTCAATGCGTCTACCAGATTTACGGATGGAAATGAATTTGGTTTTGGAGCGGAAATCGGAATCAGTACGCAGAAGCTGCATGCAAGAGGTCCGATGGGACTGGAAGCTTTGACTACAACCAAATATGTGATTTTCGGAAACGGTCAAGTACGCTGTTAGACGATCCGAAGATTTATGATAAAAGCACTTGCATAATATGCATAAATTATGTATAATTATGCAAGTACTTTTTGCTTTGCCTAAAAATTAAGAGGGGATAAGAAGTGCATTTTGGAAGATACTCTATGGATTTTTATTAGAGAATACTTTACTTTGAAAAACAAATGGTTTATAGTGGTTATGGCTTATGCCCGGAAAGGCAGGGGATTTCAAGGTGCCGCAAGGGCATGATGAAAGGAAGGATAACATGATTAGAGCAGGAATTATCGGTTCGACCGGCTATGCCGGCGGGGAACTGGTCAGAATTTTGACAGGACATAAAGATGTGGAGATCAAGTGGTTTGGCTCCAGAAGTTATATTGATAAAAAGTATGCATCCATTTACCAGAACATGTTCCAGATCGTCGATGCGGTCTGCATGGATGATAATATGGAAGAACTGGCAGAGCAGGTGGATGTGATCTTTACCGCAACGCCGCAGGGACTTTGTGCATCTCTGGTAAATGAAGATATCTTATCCAAGGTAAAGATCATTGACCTGAGCGCGGACTTCCGTATTAAAGATGTCAAGGTATATGAGAAATGGTACGGAATCGAGCATAAGAGTCCGCAGTTTATTGAAGAAGCGGTATATGGATTATGCGAGATCAATCGTGAGGATATTAAGAAAGCGAGACTGGTGGCAAATCCGGGATGTTATACGACCTGTTCGATCCTGACGGCGTATCCGCTTGCCAAAGAAGGGCTGATCGATATGGATACACTGATCATCGACGCGAAATCCGGAACTTCCGGAGCAGGAAGAGGGGCAAAGGTTCCGAATCTCTTCTGTGAAGTCAATGAGAACATGAAGGCCTATGGCGTTGCGTCCCACCGACATACGCCTGAGATCGAAGAGCAGCTTGGATATGCATGTAATAAGGAAGTTGTTCTGAATTTCACGCCGCATCTCGTACCGATGAACCGCGGAATTCTGGCGACGGAATATGCAAAGCTTACAAGAGAAGTTACCTATGAAGAAGTGAAGGCCATCTATGATAAATATTACGGCAGTGAGAAATTTATCCGTGTCCTTGATAAGGATGTGTGCCCGGAGACCAAATGGGTGGAGGGCAGCAACTACGTGGACATCGGATTTAAGATCGACCCGAGAACGAACCGGATCATCATGATGGGAGCCATTGATAATCTGGTGAAAGGAGCAGCGGGACAGGCAGTACAGAATATGAATCTCGTGTTCGGACTTCCGGAAGATGAGGGATTGAATCTGGTACCGATGTTCCCGTAAAGGAGTTACATATGACAATTCGAGAAATGACGATAGAGGATTATGACCAGGTCTATGCATTATGGATGAAGATCAAGGGATTCGGGATCCGGAGCATTGATGATTCCCGTGAAGGAATCGAGCGTTTCCTGCGAAGAAATCCTACGACCAGTGTGGTTGCCGAGAAGGACGGGAAAATCGTAGGCGGAATCCTGTGCGGTCACGACGGACGGCGCGGATGTTTTTATCATGTCTGCGTGGATCCGGAGTACCGAAGGCATGGCATCGGCAAAAGCATGGTAATCTTTGCCATGGAAGCGCTAAAAAAAGAACAGATCAATAAAGTCTCCCTGATCGCATTTACGAAGAACGATATCGGAAATGCATTCTGGAATACGATCGGGTGGACGAAGAGAGAAGATCTGAATTATTATGATTTTACTTTAAATGAAAAGAATATTACGGCATTTATTGAAGATAAGTAGTGTGGAGGAATCAATTATGAAGATAATTACCGGCGGAGTTACCGCAGCAAAAGGATTTGAGGCAGCAGCGACAGCAGCAAAGATTAAATATCAGGATCGTACCGATATGGCGATGATCTACAGCCAGGTTCCATGTGTCTGTGCAGGAACATTTACCACGAACGTGGTGAAGGCAGCGTGTGTGAAATGGGATCAGCAGGTCGTGGCAGGAGGACAGAAGGCGCAGGCTGTGATCGTGAATTCCGGAATCGCCAATGCATGCACCGGCGCGGAAGGATTCGGATATTGCAGGGAAACCGCAGATGCGGCAGCGGAAGCACTGGGAATCAGCGCAGATGGTGTCCTGATCGGCTCAACCGGCGTGATCGGAAAGCAGCTTCCGATCGACCGCATTAAAGCAGGCGTGAAAGCGCTGGCGCAAAAGAAGAATACGTCTCTGGAAAATGGTACTGAAGCGGCCAAAGCGATCATGACCACCGACACCTGTGAGAAACAGATCGCAGTGGAAATTGAAGTGGGCGGCAAGACCGTTACAGTCGGCGGTATGGCAAAGGGCTCCGGCATGATCCACCCGAATATGTGCACCATGCTCAGTTTTATCACGACCGATGCGGTGATCACCAAGGAAGCACTGCAGAAGGCACTCAGTGATGATGTAAATGATACCTATAATATGATTTCCGTTGACGGGGATACTTCCACAAATGATACGGTTGTACTTCTGGCAAACGGATTGGCTGAAAATGAAGAAATCACGGTGGATTCTCCGGATTATCCGGTATTTTACGAGGCACTTCACACGATCAATGAATACCTTGCAAAGAAAATGGCCGGAGACGGAGAAGGCGCAACTGCTCTTTTTGAGGTTCAGGTTGTGGGCGCCGACACGAAGGAGACTGCAAAAGTACTTGCAAAATCTATCGTTTGCTCTAATCTTACGAAGACCGCGATTGCCGGACACGATGCGAACTGGGGACGTATCCTGTGTGCAATGGGATATTCGGGAGCACAGTTCGATCCGGAGAAAGTGGATCTGTTCTTTGAAAGCCAGGCAGGCAGAATTCAGATCATTGAAGACGGAACTGCCGTAGATTACAGCGAAGAGAAGGCAACCGAGATCCTCTCCCAGCCGGAAGTGACGGCGATTGCCGATATCAAGATGGGAAATGAAAGTGCAACGGCATGGGGATGTGATCTGACTTATGATTACATCAAGATCAACGCAGATTACAGAAGCTAAAGCGGAACAGTTCAAACGGAGGAATGAGTCATGAACCAGAATATGCAGAAATATCTGGACAAGGCAGAGGTGCTGATCGAGGCGCTGCCATATATCCAGCGTTTTAACCGTAAAATAATTGTTGTAAAATATGGCGGCAGTGCCATGATCGATGAAGAACTGCAGCAGAACGTGATCAAGGACGTTACGCTGCTGAAGCTGACCGGATTCAAACCGATCATTGTCCACGGCGGAGGAAAAGAGATCAGCCGGTGGGTCGGAAAGGTCGGCATGGAACCGAAATTTATCAACGGACTCCGCGTGACGGATGAAGATACCATGGAAGTTGCGGAGATGGTACTTAATAAAGTGAATAAGAATCTGGTGCGCATGGTAGAAGAGCTGGGTGTGCGCGCGATCGGAATCAGCGGAAAAGACGGAGCGCTTCTGAAGGTGGATAAGAAATATTCCAACGGTGAGGATATCGGATTTGTAGGGGATATCAAATCCGTCAATGCAGATATTCTCTTTGATCTTCTGGAGAAAGATTTCCTTCCGATCGTCTGCCCGATCGGACTGGATGATGACTATAATACATACAACATCAATGCGGATGATGCTGCCTATGCGATCGCGAAGGCGGTCCACGCGGAAAAACTGGCATTCCTCTCTGATATTGACGGTGTTTACCGGGATTTCGAGGATAAGAGTTCGCTCGTTTCGCATCTGACTGTGGATGAGGCGCGTGAACTGATCGAGAGCGGCAGTATCACGGGCGGCATGATTCCAAAGCTTCAGAACTGCATCGGCGCCATTGAAAACGGTGTTTCCAGAGTGCATATCCTGGATGGAAGGATTCCGCACTGCCTGCTTCTTGAGATCTTTACCAAGAAAGGTATCGGAACGGCAATCTTAAAAGAAAACGATCCGGATTAGAACGTGATCCGGTGTGAACGAAAGAAGGAGAACATATGGAGAATCAATATATACAGGATACAGAACAGGGACTTGTGAAGACCTACAACCGTTTTCCTGTGGTGCTGGACCACGGAGAAGGCATGTATCTCTATGATACAGACGGGAAAAAATATCTGGATTTTGCTGCAGGAATCGCAGTATGCGGTCTGGGATACGGAAATCCGGAATTTGGAAATGCGATCAAATCACAGGTCGATAAACTGCTTCACACTTCCAATCTTTACTATAATACCACCTGCGGAGAGGCGGCGAAGGAACTGAAGAGAATTTCTCAGATGGATCGTGTCTTCTTCACCAACAGCGGAACGGAAGCGGTGGAAGGTGCATTGAAAGCAGCCCGGAAATATGCTTACGAGAAGAAGAGCGGACGTTACGAATTTATCGCCATGGAAGATGC
>JBJENH010000080.1:8484-11431 GCA_051880095.1 Bariatricus sp.
GGAACGACATACGGCGGAAATCCGCTGGCATGCATGGCGGTCAAGACGGTCATTGAGATTTTTGAAAAGGAGAATCTGATCGGGCACGTCAATGAGATCGCGCCGTATCTGACTGAGAAGCTGGAAGAAGTTGTATCTGAGTTCGACTGTGCGGTCAAAGTAAAAGGAAAAGGATTGATCCAGGGTCTTCAGATCACCAAGCCGACCGGAGAAGTGACGAAAAAAGCTCTGGAGGAGGGACTCATCATCATTTCAGCCGGACAGAATGTACTCCGTGTGATCCCGCCACTAATCGTGGAGAAGGAACACATCGATGAGATGATCGAAAAACTGAAAAAAGCATTGGCATAAGACGCATAATAACCCGGTCATCGGGCATACTCTTAGAAGAAAAAGCTGGGAGGAAGAACGATGACCGGGTTTCTTATTGCCCTGATTTCGGGGGCGCTTATGAGTGTACAGGGAGTATTTAACACACAGGTGACGAAGACCACGGGGATGTGGGTCAGTAATGCATGGGTGCAGCTGAGTGCCTTTGCGCTGTGTTTTGTGATGTGGCTGATCATGGGAAGGGACAGCGTTGCTTCGATTGCGAAGGTAGAACCGAAATATGTACTGCTTGGAGGTGTGATCGGTGCCGGGATCACCTGGACGGTCATAAAGAGTATGGAACAGCTCGGACCTGCAAAGGCGGCACTTTTGATCGTAGTCTCACAGCTCATTGTGGCGTATCTGATCGAACTTTTGGGGCTGTTCGGAGTGGAAAAATCACCTTTGGACTGGAAAAAGGTGGGCGGAATGGCGCTGGCACTGATCGGGGTTGCGATTTTTCAACTGGCAGGAAAATGATAAAATGGAAATAGCGGTTGAGTTTTTCATGGAAATTCGTTACAATAATCTTGTCTTAGCTGCAGATACAGGATTCCCGCAGACCTGGAGGGAAGAATGTATGGCGAGGGGTCGCGTCTCTGCATGGAAATGGAGAGAGAATGAGGCAGAAAAGACAAAGAGTGTATCGAAGATTTGCAATTATGATTTTATGCTTCTGCTGTATATTTGCGGGATGCAGCAGGGAAGATGCGTTTACCGAGACCACGATCACAGAGCGGGAAGCAGACGGGGAGATTCCGGAAGAAAGCGAAGAGACGAAAGAGACGGAACAGGAACCGATCTGGGTCTATGTCTGCGGACAGGTAGTGTGCCCCGGAGTCTATGAACTGAAGAACGGTGACCGCGTGTATCAGGCAATCGAGGCCGCAGGCGGTTTTACAGAAGCGGCAAGCCGGGAGTACTGGAATCAGGCCGAGATCCTCTCGGACGGGCAGAAGATCTATGTCCCGACGCAGGAAGAGACGCAGCGATCCGGTTCCGACAGCGCTTCGGGGACAGCGAATTCCGAAGCCGGAGAAGACGGAAGAGTGAATCTCAACACCGCATCGAAGCAGGAACTCACATCTCTTAGCGGGATCGGGGAATCACGGGCAGAGGCCATCATCCGCTATCGGGAGGAGAACGGCGGATTCCGGAGCATAGAAGAGATCAAAAAAATAGAGGGAATTAAAGAAGGCATTTTTGAGAAGATCAAAAATGACATTACAGTAAATTAAGGGAGCAGCAGTATGGGCAGAAAAGTGTTGGTAGTGGATGACGAAAAATTGATCGTGAAAGGAATTCGTTTCAGTCTGGAGCAGGACGATATGGAAGTGGATGCGGCCTACGACGGCGAAGAAGCGCTGGAGATGGCAAGAAGGAAAGCGTATGATATCATTTTGCTGGATGTCATGCTTCCCAAGTGTGACGGATTTGAAGTGTGCAGGCAGATCCGGGAGTTCTCGGATGTCCCGATCGTGATGCTCACTGCAAAGGGAGAGGATATGGACAAGATCCTCGGGCTGGAATACGGAGCAGACGATTACATAACGAAACCATTCAATATACTTGAGGTCAAGGCAAGGATCAAGGCGATCATGCGCCGCACGGGGAAGAAAGAAGGAAGCCAGGTGGCATCGAAGATGATCGTGAAGGGAGATCTCAGGATCGATTGCGAGAGCAGAAGGGTATTTTCGGGAGAGAAGGAGCTGAATCTGACTGCGAAAGAATTCGATCTTCTGGAACTCCTCGCGATGAATCCGAATAAGGTGTACAGCAGGGAGAATCTTCTGAATATTGTCTGGGGATATGAGTATCCGGGAGATGCGCGTACGGTGGATGTCCATATCCGGCGGCTGCGGGAGAAGATCGAAGTGAATCCGAGTGACCCGAAATATGTCTATACGAAGTGGGGAGTTGGTTATTATTTCAGGGGTTAAAGTAAAATTTGTACCAAAGTTTTTAAAAAGTCTGCGAGTGCGCATTGTACTGCTTTTGGGCGTTTGTACGATCCTGACGTGCCTGTTTTTGAAAAGCGCGATTCTGGAAAGCTATGAACAGAGACTGGTATCTGTGCGCACTTCAGAGATTCAGAATCAGTGTACGATTCTGGGCAATCAGTTAATCAATTCTAATTATCTGGAAAATAAAGATTCCGAGGTCATCAATGCAGAGCTTACTCAGCTGTCTAATATTGTAAGTGGACGGGTCATGGTCATCAATGATGAATTCCGTATCGTAAAAGATACATATAATCTGGATGAGGGGAAGACGATCATCTCCACCGATGTGGTGCGCTGTCTTCGCGGAGAGCAGAGCAGCAATTATGATGAGAAAAACCGCTATATCGAGGTGGCGACGCCGATCGTAAGCTCCGGGGACAAGCATGTTCCAGGCATGATGCTGGTCAGTGTGTCCACGGATTCGATCAGGGATAATCTGGCGGCTTTGGAGAGCAAGGCCTATCTCGCCTCGCTGACGATCTTCCTGATCATTCTTCTGGCTGCAGTCTTTTCGGCTTCTTTTCTGGTGCGTCCGCTTACGAGGATGTCAAAGACGATCGAGGAGATGGCGGCCG
>JBJENH010000080.1:11531-12672 GCA_051880095.1 Bariatricus sp.
TTTCTGGTGCGTCCGCTTACGAGGATGTCAAAGACGATCGAGGAGATGGCGGCCGGATACGGGGATAATTACCTTCACGAAGATGCATACAATGAGACAGAGAAGATCTCACTGGCATTTAACAAGCTGTGGGACCGCTATAAGCTTTTGGATGCTTCGAGGGAAGAATTTGTGGCAAATGTCTCCCACGAACTGAAGACACCGCTGACATCCATGAAGGTCCTGTCAGATTCGCTTCTTGCACAGCCGGATGTGCCGGTGGAGCTGTATCAGGAGTTTATGGGTGATCTCTCAGAGGAGATCGAGCGTGAGAATAAAATCATCAATGATCTTCTGGAACTGGTGAAGATGGACAAAAAAGGCGCCGGCCTGAATGTGCAGAGCCAGAATATCAACGAACTGGTGGAGCGGATCCTGAAAAGACTGCGTCCGCTGGCGGCACGCCAGAATGTAGAGCTGGTGTATGAGAGCTTTCGCTCTGTTACGGCGGAGGTGGATGAAGTGAAATTTTCGCTTGCAGTTTCCAATCTGGTTGAAAATGCAATCAAGTATAACAAGGAGAATGGCTGGGTCCATGTTGCGTTGAATGCGGATCACAAGTATTTCTATCTGAAAGTTGCAGATTCCGGAATCGGAATTCCGAAGGAGGATACCGAGCATATTTTCGAACGGTTTTACCGGGTAGACAAATCTCATTCCAGAGAAATCGGAGGAACCGGACTCGGACTTTCCATAGCCCGCAACGCGGTGATCATGCACAGAGGAGCAATCAAGGTGTACAGCGAGCCGGGAGAGGGAACTACATTTACGGTCAGAATCCCGCTCACTTACATTGCCAAATAGAGAGGCAGTGCGAAATAGAAAGAAGTTGATGGAAATGAGAAGAAGGAAGAAAATCATTTTGTATGTCGGCCTTGTCTTCTGTATTCTGGCTGCGGCCGGGTGCAGAAGGAAGGATGAGACGGATTCTCCATATAAGCTGTACCGGATCAACCAGGACGGGACCGGTCTTGTGGAGACGGCGTATCAGGGCGAGACGGCGGATACCGACAAAGCGGTGAGCGAGATGATCGAAGATCTGAAGGCTGCAGATGACACGATCGAAGAGCAGCCGGCGATTCCGAATGATGTTGAGCTGGAG
>JBJENH010000080.1:12772-15330 GCA_051880095.1 Bariatricus sp.
CTGTATTTTGCAAACAGTGACGGCTCTGCGCTGGTGAAAGAGGATATGGATGTCCGTTACAATTCGAATCAGGCGAAAGAAAGAGTCATTGTGGAGAAGCTGATCAAAGGCCCCACAGGAAGTGATCTGCAGGCTACGATTCCGAAAGGGACGAAGCTTCTTGGCGCTTCAATTAAAGATGGGATCTGTTATCTGAATTTTAATGAAGGGCTGAAGAACACGACGCCGGGCGTGCAGCCGGAGACGGTGATCTACTCGATCGTAAATTCCGTGACGGAGAGCGGTTCGGTAAGCCGTGTCCAGATCGCGATTAACGGTGACAGCAATGTCATGTTCCAGGAAAGTATCAAACTGAGTGAACCTCTTTGCAGAAATCTTGATATTGTGGAGGAAAAATAACAGTTTGAGACATAGAATTATCTGCTGTGTGGCATTTGCGGCAGCAGGAGTGATCGTTCTTATGTATTATCTGGGCGGGAGCCGGGTATTTCCGATCCTCGGAAAATCGGAGCTTGAAAGTCTGTATGCGGACGGAGATACGGTAAGGCTTGGCGGTCAGATTTACCGGAAAATAAAAAAAGAAGACAACTGGGTGTTGTATTTAAAGCGAATCAGAATTCAAAGACAAGACGAATCAGAATATGAGGCGGAAGAAAATCTGCTGGTCTATTTATCAAATGAACAGGAAGAACGGGTTCCGGAATACGGGCAGTATATCCGGGTGTCCGGAACCATTTCTTTCTTTCAGGATGCCCCGAATCCGGGGAATTTTAATCAAAGATTTTATTATCAGAAACAGGGAATAACAGGAGCGCTGAAACGCGCAAAAATTGAAGAAATCCGTGCATGTAGAGGAAAAGGCAGATGGAAATACCGGATTCTTGAATGTATGAGTGTAATACGGGAGAGAACGGCGGAACAGATTCTTGCGTATCTTGGAGAAGAAAAGGGCGGAGCCTTATGCTCCATGATGCTCGGAGACCGCGCGTATATGGACGAGGAGGTAAGGGAAACCTATCAGAAAAGCGGAATCGGGCATCTGCTTGCGATATCGGGGCTTCATGTGTCCTTTGTCGGGATGGGACTCTATGAAATCCTGAGACGTGTCTCTCTTACAAGGACTTTCGCGGCAGGAGGAAGCAGTGCGGTCCTGCTTCTGTATGCGGTGATGACAGGCGGAAGTGTCTCGGCAGTCCGTGCGGCCGTGATGTTTCTGATCCATATGGGCGCAGAGGTGACCGGGAGAGAATACGACGGACTGACGGCGGCGGGAACCGCCATGCTTTTTATGCTGGTTTCCAATCCGCTTCATCTCTTTGACGCTGGATTCCTGTTGTCGTTCGGAGCGGTGCTCGGAATCTATCTGATCCTTCCCCTCTGGCAGACGGAAGGGGAGGCAAAATGGAAACGCACCGTGAAAATGTCGGTGTCGGTTCAGATGGCGGTGCTTCCGGTCATGCTGTATTATTATTATGAAATAAGCCCCTACTCCATCTTCTGGAATTTGATAGCGGTTCCGCTTGCGGGAATCGTGCTTGCAGGCGGATTTACGGGGATGATGATCTTAGCGGCAGTCCCGCAGGCGATATGGCTGGCCCAAATTCCCTATGGAATCTGCAGTGTGATTCTTGGAGTTTATGAAGAAGGAAGCAGAATCATGCTGGAGATTCCGGGGGCAAGATGGGTCGCAGGCAGGCCGGGAATCGTTCAGATCCTGGCATACTATATGGTGCTGGCTGCTGTTCTGGCATTTTTCAGACACGGAAAGAAGAAGGCGGCATATGCAGGAATCCTGGCAGCGGTTCTGCTCATGGGACTGCCCCACGGTAAGGCGGGAGAACTGGAAATCTATATGATGAATGTAGGACAGGGAGATGCATGTTTCCTCAGAGGCCCGAAGGGAGGTACATACCTCATCGACGGAGGGAGCAGCACGGTGAGTGAGGTGGGAAAATACCGGATCGAACCGTTCCTGAAATCCGTGGGTGTCGGGAAGCTGGATTATGTGTGGGTCTCCCACGGGGATATCGATCATCTGGGAGGAATTGAGGAAATGCTAAAACGGCAGAAATGCGGGATTCGAATCGAACGGATGGTACTTCCTAAGGAACGCTTCTGGGATGACAAACTGTATGAACTTGCGCAGACTGCCGCAGAATATGGGACAAAGATCTATACTGTAAATGCGGGGCAGATCCTACGCGAAGGAGAGATGGAGCTTCGCTGTATCTGGCCGGGAGAAGAGGAGGATGAAGAAGCAGAGACGATGCCGGAGCCGGGCAATGAAGCCTCCATGGTTCTTGCACTTCGTTATCGCAAGTTTGATATGCTTTTTACGGGAGATCTGGAAAACGACGCGGAACAGACGGTGGCGGCAAGGATTGAGCAGCTTCAGAAGAGTAAAATGCTTTCGACCAAATTTGAAGTGCTGAAAGTCGGACATCACGGGTCGAGAAATGCGACATCAGACAGACTCCTTGAAATAACACTGCCGGAAGCTGCCTGGGTGTCGGCCGGAGAGAAGAACCGCTATGGACATCCGCACGAAGAAGTGCTGG
>JBJENH010000081.1:0-2681 GCA_051880095.1 Bariatricus sp.
GGAATCGGGAGCACTCTGTAGCTGGATTGTGTTTTCAATCCAACCTCCTGCTTCGTATAGGTCTTCGGTGCAAAGTCTTCCTTCTTTGTATTGATTTTCTTTCCCAGCTGTCGCTGCACCTTCAATGTCCGGTTGATATAATCCACATCCGAATACTTTACACCATTGATTTCCCTTCTCCGAAGGCCCATCAGAACATTAAAAGCTACCTGCATATGAATCGGAGTATCTTTACTTGCTTCCAACAATACCAGAATCTGATCCATCGTCAGAGTCTTCTGGGTATCAATATTTCTCGTATGATACGGTTCTTTTTTAACCGTCTTTGGAAGGTTCACTCCTCTTGCCGGATTCTCTGAAATCACTTTCTTTTCTACAGCATAGCTCATAGACACATTCATCACCGTCTTGACCAGTTTCGCCACCGATACGGAATAGGCTGCCTTTTCATTATACAGTTTCTGTACATCTCCCCGGTTGATCTCGACCATTTTCTTTCCGCCAAGCGTAGGAATAATGTGGTTCTTGGTAATACTGGTAAAAGTGTCATACGTCTCGCTGCTGTTCACCCGTTTTTGAATATCCTCTTCCAGCCAGAATTTCATAAAATCTTTTACCCTGACATTCATATACACGACATAGGTTCCTGAGTAAAGTTCCCCGATTGTCTTGTCTCTGGCTATGCTGGCCTCTTTTTCATTTTCAAACCCGGCCTTCTGCTGGGGTCTGACTGATCCATCCATATATTTCAAAAAAACTCGATACCCATATTTACCTTTAATCTGCATAACATTCGACACTTCCCATTCAACATACTGCTGAAGACTCAAATCAAATTTCATATTGCATCACCCCTATGCTCCAACCGGTACAAATGCCTGGTTCATAAACGCAAGAATGTTTTCCGTTTCATCCATTACATCACAATAATACTCAAAAGTTGTATGTACAGAGCCGTGGCCAAGCAATGCCGAAATTTTCACCAGCGGAACCTCCATCTCAATCAGGATTGTTGCATACATATGCCGAAGCCCATGTGGTGTTACATGAGGAAGTCCGTTCCGGCTGCAGATTTTTGTCAATGCACCATTCAAAGCTGCCATACTATGCAGCATTCCATTTTCCTGACAGCTGATATAATCTCTGTCCCGATAGTCTTCCGCATGCTTTGCTTTATTGCATTCCACCATCTGCCTGCGTTTTTTCACTTCTTGCATCACAACCTCCGGGACACGTAAGGTTCGAAAGCTGTTTGGCGTTTTCGGATCGCGTTCTACCAGTCCATATTCATCAATTTTGTATCTGCCTTTCTTTATAATCGGATCAGAAGCGACCTGACGGTTGATGTAAACCGTATTCTTCTCAAAATCAAAATCACCGAATTTCAATCCCATAATTTCCCCCTTTCTGAGACCGCAGAATAATCCCAGCAGAATTTCAAGATACCAGTTACTCAGTGATGCCGCCTTTAATAGCACCTTGATTTTATCCCTGCTAAGGATTGTAATATTGGGTTTTGTCCGCTTGTACGGCTTTGTCCCGGGGACAGGATTTGTTTTTAAATATCCTGCAACAACAGCTTCCTTCAAAGCAAGATTTAGTATCTCGCGCCCCTTATTCCCGGCAGAAGGGCACGCTTTCGCCACATTGACGAGGAGTGAGTCCAGATACTCGACATTTATATATCTGACCTTTATATCATACTCAATTTTCGGCAAAATCAGGTCATAGATTGCATAAGCCGCTACCATGCGTGTCGTTGATTCAACTCTTGGGGAAAATACTTCCTCAAACCAGTAAATCAGATAATCTTTCAGCGTAACTTCTGTATTCACCTGATGCGCCAGCTGATATGCACGATATGCCTTCTTGAAATCAGCTTCACACAGATCATAACTCTTGTCTGCTTCCTTGCTTGTGGCAAAACCGCCTTTTTTGCTGTATTTTACTGTACCATCTTCCTGTAGGATCTTTGTACGATGATACCATGAATTATTTTCAAAAAAAGATTTGCTTTTTTGCGGATTGTCTTTTTTCAACTGCTTCACCCTTTCTAAACGATTCTATCCAGCCAGTTGTCAAAAGATTGTTTGGGCACCCTGAAAAGCTTACCAATCTTGATTACCCGGAATGGCTCCTTCTTCTGGTACACTTCTTCCAAATATGTGTACGCTTTGCTGCGTCCAATTCCAAGCAGTTTCTGAATATCCTCAACGTCATAAACTTTCTTTTCGTTTTCTAGAGTCTCTATTTTTGTCACCTCCCATAAAGAAAAGCGACTGTATGTGATAATCATATCCCCACAATCGCTTTCCGTCCATGATGCCATTTTTCAATCCGCATCCTTGCATTTTTCAAATTTGTTGTTCTCACTGCTCTTTTCATGAGATACAACAGGAAGCTTCAGAAATCCACTTTATAAAGCTTCCTCTTATATCTCAAAAGCAGTCATTCCAGTTTATTTTGCTTCATAATTACATACTGACTTTTCTGGAATGACTGCTTTTCTATAATAATATGAAAATTCTCGTCACTTTTGCCACGCATCCCTGACGATAGGGATATTGCCGGCCGCCCCTGGCAAGGCTGTCATAACTCCGCAGCGTCGTTTTTCTCGTGCGCCGCAGGGTTCCCCCTCTAGTCTGTGGGAGGTCGTGAGAAAGTATCATTGTCCCCTGAGT
>JBJENH010000082.1:0-2646 GCA_051880095.1 Bariatricus sp.
AGGTTCAGGCTGTCAAAGGCGTTATTTACGGAAGAGTTCAGACGGGCGGAAGTAGAAATATGCAGGTGACGACAGCCTATGTGAAGGATTTGACCGGCACGCTGAAGGTGATCTGGTTCCGGATGCCGTTTCTGAAAAATACATTGAAAAGCGGAGGTGCGATCATCGTCAGAGGGCGTGTGATTGACAAGAAAGGGCAGCTTGTCATGGAGCATCCTGAGATATTCAGTCCGCCGGAGAGTTATGAGGCAAAGCAGGATACGCTGCAGCCGATCTACCCGCTCACAGCCGGAATCACCAGCCATGCGGTTGCAAAAGCAGTGCGTCAAGCTTTGGATTATCTGGATCTGAGCCGTGATTTTCTGCCGAATGATGTGAGAATGCGGTACCATCTGGCCGAATACAATTATGCGCTGCACGGGATTCATTTTCCATTGGATAAGCAGGAATTCTATCATGCACGGCAGAGACTGGTGTTCGAAGAATTTCTCACCTTTATTCTCGCACTCAGGCAGACGCGCGAGAAGAGTGAACGCGCGGTAAATGGATTTGCCATCGAGAAGAAATCGGAGACGGATGCATTTCTTGAGGCACTTCCCTATGAACTGACCGGGGCGCAGGAAAAGGTGTGGGACCAGATCGAAAAGGAGATGACGGGACCGTATGTGATGTCACGCCTGATCCAGGGAGATGTGGGCTCCGGGAAAACGATCATAGCAGTTTTGGCGCTGATGCTCGCAGGTCTGAATGGGATGCAGGGGGCCATGATGGCGCCGACGGAAGTTCTCGCGAAACAGCATTACGAGTCGGTGACAGAATTGTTTGAAACTTATCATATCCCGCTAAAAGCCGAATTACTTACAGGCTCCATGACGGCAAAGGAGAAACGTCTCGCGTACGAGCGGATCGCAAATGGTGAAGTACAGATCATTCTCGGAACGCATGCGCTGATTCAGGAAAAGGTAGTTTATCAGAATCTGGCCCTGGTTGTCACAGATGAGCAGCACCGATTCGGCGTCCGCCAGAGAGAGGCGCTGGCCGGAAAAGGGAAGATTCCGCATATACTTGTCATGAGTGCGACCCCGATTCCACGAACCCTTGCCATCATTCTGTACGGCGATCTGGATATATCGGTCATCGACGAACTTCCCGCAAACCGCCTTCCGATCAAGAATTGTGTTGTGGATACAAGTTACCGCCAGACGGCCTATCAGTTTATGAAAAAGCAGGTCGCATCGGGAAGACAATGCTACGTCATCTGCCCGATGGTGGAAGAGAGCGAGGCGATGGAGGCCGAAAATGTCATGGATTACGCTGACATGCTTCAGGAAGAGATGGGAAATGGCATCTGCGTGGAAGCGCTGCACGGTAAAATGAAACAGGCCATGAAAGATTCGATCATGGAACGCTTCAGCCGGAACGAGATCCAGATTCTGGTCTCCACAACTGTCATAGAAGTTGGAATCAATGTGCCGAATGCGACGGTCATGATGGTAGAAAATGCCGAGCGTTTCGGACTGGCCCAGCTCCATCAGCTCCGCGGCCGTGTGGGACGAGGCGCACACCAGTCCTACTGCATTTTCATGAGCGGGTCCAAGACGAAAGAGACGAAAAAACGTCTGGAAATTCTGAACAAATCCAACGATGGCTTTTATATTGCGAATGAAGATTTGAAACTGCGCGGTCCGGGCGACCTCTTTGGAATCCGGCAGAGCGGACTGATGGATTTCCGAATCGGAGATGTGTTCCAGGACGCCGATGTGATGAAAATGGCAAATGATGCGGCGAACATGATTTTGGATGAAGATCCGGCTATGGAGATGGAGAAACATCGAACATTGAAAGAACATCTGGAGGAGTATTGTGCGAGTGCAGATCTGGAGGCTACTTTGTAGTGCATGGCTTTGAAGACTGCATTGTGATGTGAAAATGGGGCATATGATTGGCCCCATTATTTTCTTTCAAGATAAAGAAAGAACTTCCCATGATAAGGGAAGCTCTAATTGGTAATACTGATAAGGATACTGGAAAAATAAAGCTGGAAATCGGACTTGAACCGACGACCCCTTCATTACGAGTGAAGTGCTCTACCGACTGAGCTATTCCAGCAAATGTTCCTTCGCAGTAACAAACCTATTATAACAAATTCTGAATAAAATGCAATAGTTTTTTTAAAAAGATTATGCTGAAAATCAGAAAATATCCGCATCCCCTTTTCCGAAGAAAAGGGGAGCGGATATTTCCGGCTATATTGCCTGATAGCTCTGGTGCTATTTACCTGCCATCTGTTTTTCCTGCTGTTCGATCATTTTCTTAACCATATATCCGCCAACAGAACCATTCTGTCTTGAAGTCAGGTCTCCGTTATATCCGTCGGATAACGGTACTCCCAGTTCGCTGGCAACCTCGTATTTGAATTTGTCAAGAGCGCCTTTTGCTTCTGGAACGGCTGCCCTGTTTGATGAACGACTTGTCATTTCAATTTCCTCCTTCTGTAATGTTTTTCATTTTCATTTTTAGCTGTAACTTCTTGTTTGATGTTACGATGATAGTATATGGAGAAAAGAAAGTCTTAAACTGGAAGTTGCTGTTAAAACTGGGTTATTGTGAGAAAGATTATTTTTGTTAAATATTCAACATAATGTG
>JBJENH010000083.1:0-2661 GCA_051880095.1 Bariatricus sp.
ACATGCCCCGTCATAGGAAACATATCCACCGCCCTGACTTTCTCCAACTCATACCCCTTCCCGCACAAGTACTTCAAATCCCTCGCCAAAGTCGCCGAATCGCAGCTCACATACACAATCCTTTCCGGCCCCATATTCACCATCGTCTCCAGCACGCTCTCTTCGCAGCCTTTCCGGGGCGGATCCACCACGACCACATCCGCGTGGGCCGTTTCTCCCGGATGTTCTTTCGCGTACTGCGCATAGTAATCCGGCAGCACATCTTCTGCTTTTCCGACAAAAAATTCCGCATTTTGAATCCCGTTGATCTGGGCGTTCTTCTTTGCATCTTCAATTGCCTGAGGCACGATTTCCACACCATACACTTTTCCTGCCTTCTGCGCAAGGAACAAGGAAATGGTTCCGATTCCGCAGTATACGTCCCACACCGTCTCATTTCCGGTAAGTCCCGCATATTCCAACGCCTGTCCGTACAGTACGTTCGTCTGAACCGGATTGACCTGGAAGAAAGAGAGAGGAGAAATCTGATATTTGACATTTCCTATATAATCCGTAATATACTCCTCTCCCCAGAGCAGCCGCACTTCCTTTCCCATGATTACATTTGTATTTTCCTGGTTAATATTATAGGTGATACTCTTCATTCCTGGGATTTCTGCAAGGGATGCCGCGAGTTTTTCGCCGCAAGGCAGCTTCTTGCCATTGATCACAATGCAAACCATTATTTCATTTGTGGTAAATCCGCAGCGAATCAGTACGTGACGCACCAGGCCTTTTCCGGTTGTCTCATCGTAGGCGCTGATGTGATTTTCTTCCATATATGAAAGCACTTTTTCCAGGATCTGACGATTCACCGGCATACCAAGTGCACAGTCCAGATTGGAAATGATCTGATGTGTCCGACCTGCATAGAATCCGGCGATCAGTTTTCCCTCTTTATCTTTTCCGATCGGATACTGGGCTTTATTTCTATAATGGTATGGCTCTTTCATTCCGGCGATCGGCTCCATAATACGGTCAATTTGATCCTCTTTGAATCCTCCGATCCGGATCAGATTGCCGCGAACTTTATTGTTCTTGAATTCCAGCTGTTTTTCATAGGCAAGGCTCTGGATCTGGCATCCGCCGCACTGCCTTGCGACCGGACATGCAGGTTTCACGCGATAGGGGGACGGTTCTACGATTTCCATCAGCCTTGCATAGCCATACTGTTTTTTTGCCTTCATCACTTTTACATTTACGACATCTCCGATCACGGCATCCTTCACAAACAGGGTGTAACCGTCTACTTTTCCGATTCCTTCTCCGTCTACGCCCATGTCGGAAATTGTCACAACTGCCATATCATTTTTCTTTAACATGCTGTTCTCCTTCATTGATTCAATAAAGGACGAAAGATTCTTCTTTCGCCCTCACATTCTATGTTAAATACTAGTCTTCCGCAGGTTCGATTCAAACAACCTGTTGTAGCCAAGCCAGTCTGTTGTATTTTTATCTTTGAAAATCTCGGTCAGTGTCTGCATTTTCGCATCGGTACAATCTGCAAAATTCAGTGCCACCGCCTCGGCTAGCGCCGGTTTCTTCGGAGAACCGTATTCCAGTTCACCGTGGTGTGCGATAATACAGTGCTTCAGCTCACTTGCAAGCTTTTTCGGGAAATCCGGAATCTCACGGATTGCGTCATCCAGCATTTCTACGCCGATCACGATATGTCCAAGCAACTGTCCGTCATCTGTGTAATCGTTATCCGGAAATGACGAGAGTTCCTGTGTCTTCCCGATATCGTGACACATTGCGGCAGTATAAAGCAGATCTTTATTTAAAATAGGATATGCTCCCACCATGTATTCGCACATCTTGACGACGCTGAGTGTATGCTCCAGAAGTCCTCCCGCAAATCCATGATGTACGGTTTTTGCTGCGGAATGGCTTTTGAATCGCCGGATAAATGCTTCGTCTTTCACGAAATAGTACTGGATCACCTGCTGCAGATAAGGATTCTTCACCTGCGCTCCGTAGCGCATCAGCTCTTGATACATTCCATCGACACTCTTTTCGCTGGTTGGCATGTAATCTGCCGGATTATATTCACCTTCACCTGCCACTCTAAGCTGCCGGATGTTCAACTGAAGATTTCCATTATAATTGATTACTTCACCAAATACTTCCACGAAATCCTTCTCATCGTAGTCCGCAATTCCGTTGGAGTTCGGATCCCAGACTTTGCCATCCAAAGTACCTGTTTTATCCTGCAGGATCAGATTGTCATATGGTTTCCCATTTCTGGTCTCCGCGCTTCTTTTTCCTTTGCAAAGATAAATTGTCCTGATTGTCTCGCCTTCATGTAATGTATTGATGTATCTCATGTCAATCCTCTTTCTAACTCTATTCTTTACTTCCGACAGTAACGCTAAACTCTACATCCACGTACCCGGAAGCTCCCTGGCGCATACCCTTTACCTTGATCTGCTGCCCGACTTCGCATTCCATCAGACGCTTTCCGAAACCGGAAACCGTCTTCACCTGATTCTTATTTAGTTCTACAAGAATATCTCCACTCTGGATTCCGGCCTTCATCGCCGGGGAATCGGCTTCAACTTCCTTGACGTAAATGCCTTCCGGAAGTCCGTTTTCTTCCGAAACACTGTCCGGTACTTCCAC
>JBJENH010000083.1:2761-11889 GCA_051880095.1 Bariatricus sp.
CGTAAATGCCTTCCGGAAGTCCGTTTTCTTCCGAAACACTGTCCGGTACTTCCACTCCTTTTATTCCCAGATATGGAATCGCTTTTCCATTGGAGAGCTGCTCAATATACTGTTTCAGATCGGAGACCGCATAAGCGGTAACCAGGTTCATACTTTCGTTATCGGTAATCGTCTGATCAATGATTCCGATGACTTCCCCGTTGGTGTTAAACAGAACTCCGCTTCCTCCCGGAGCTGCGGCTATATCAGTCGTAAGCAGTCTGTACTCGCCATCCGACACGGTCACCCGGTTCTTCACAGAGCTGATAATACCATATCCGGTACCTCCCGCATATCCAAATTGCTTGCCAAGCGCGATCACCGGATCCCCTCTTCCTACAACATTGGAATTGCCGAGCGTTGCTGCGACGATCTGTCCTGCTGTCGAACTGGAAAGTATCCTTCGTTCAACGGAAAATACTGCCATCCCCAGATTTCGATCCTGTTTCTTTAATGACGCAGGATACGTTGCACCGTCTGAAAATGTCACATTCAGGCTTTGGGCATCCTTCATGATTCTTGCCGGTGCCAGGATTATGATTTCCAGTGCATTTTCCCATACAATGGTACCGGAAACGCTGTTCACATCATCATAGACAATGTTTTCCCAGTTATCCTCATTTTTTACCGCGCTGACCTCCACGACACACTTATTTGCCTGAGAAGCCACCTGATAGAGTGCCCGGGTCATTTCCCGGTAGTTATCGACTGTCAAGGCAGGGTATGAAACAGCTTCTTCTGTCTGTGCACCTTCCTCACCGTCTCCCGTCTGCTCTTTCTCGCTCTCGTCTTCATCCTCATCTTCGGGAATCGTAACAGTGCCGCTTTTTCCTGAAAAAAGCACTTCTGTCCACGGTCTTGCCGCATAAAATGCCAGGCAGGCCGCAAGACCGAATATCAATCCTTTGCCTGCTGTTTTACAAATTATGTTTCTTAGCTTTTTCCCAGTCATCTGTTCATCCTTGAACGTCTCCTGAAGGAAGGAATAATGTTCCTCTTCTTTGACTTCTTCATGGTCGGACGCTTCCGGATTCTGTGACATGGATTCCTGAACTTTCTGATCTTCATCCCGCTTTTTGAACATGTCATTTCTCCTTCGATTCAAAGCGTTTCGTTCAATGCTCTCCTTAGTAGTATACATGATTCTGCTTCAATGTTCAATGATAATAAATTTATCCTTTTCACTTTCATTTCCAATATAAATACTGTAGAATAGAAACAGATGAAATATGAGGTGTAATTATGAATAAGAAAACTTTATATAAACTTGAATTTGATAAAATCATTGATATGCTTACCGAACATGCCTCCTCCCCGGGAGGGAAGCAGTCCTGTCAGAAACTGAAACCGATGACCGATATCGGAGCAATTGAAACCGCACAGGAGCAGACCGCCGCCGCATTTACGCGAATCATCAAGAAAGGCCATCTTTCTTTCAGCGGATGCTATGCTGTGACCGATTCTCTGAAACGTCTGGAAATCGGAAGTGCATTAAATGCAGCAGAGCTCCTTCGGATCGGAAAGCTTCTGAAAGTGGCAGCTCGGGCGAAGGTTTACGGAAAACACGATACTGTAGAAGAATGTGCAGATTGTCTGGATGCATACTTTGAACAGATTTCTCCGCTTGCGCCGGTCTGCGCCGAGATTGATCGCTGCATTATCAGCGAAGACGAGATCAGCGATGACGCCAGCTCAAAACTGAAGCAGATACGCCGCAGCATTTCCGGAATGAATGACAAGATCCATTCCACATTAAACGGGCTGTTGAACGGATCACTTCGTTCCTATTTGCAGGATGCCATTATCACGATGCGTGGTGACCGGTATTGTCTTCCCGTAAAATCCGAATACCGTAGTCAGGTACAGGGTATGATTCACGATCAGTCCTCTACCGGCTCTACTTTATTTATCGAGCCGATGGCAGTTGTAAAATTAAATAACGATCTGAAAGAACTGTATGCCCAGGAGCAGGAGGAAATTCAGGTCATTCTCGCCCGGATCAGCGCGGATGTGGCTGAATATACCGAAGAGATCCGCACCGACTACCGCGTCATGACCGAACTGGATATGATTTTTGCAAAAGGTGCTCTGGCACTGGATATGAACGCAAGTCGTCCCACTTTCAATTCAGAACGACGGATCCGGATCCGTGAGGGACGCCATCCTCTTCTTGACAAGAAAAAGGTTGTGCCGATCAGTGTCACTTTAGGAGATACATTCGACCTGCTTATCGTCACGGGTCCGAACACCGGCGGAAAGACGGTTTCTTTGAAAACGGTCGGACTGTTTACCCTGATGGGGCAGGCCGGGCTTCACATTCCTGCGCTCGATCGTTCCGAGCTTTCTGTTTTCCGGGAAGTATTTGCAGATATCGGGGATGAACAGAGCATCGAACAGTCTCTGAGTACGTTTTCTTCTCACATGACGAACATCGTATCGTTCCTGAAACATGTGGACGAAAATTCGCTGGTACTTTTCGATGAGCTTGGCGCCGGAACCGACCCGACAGAAGGTGCGGCTCTTGCCATTGCCATTTTGTCTTATCTCCATGACCGGGGAATCCGCACCATGGCAACCACGCATTACAGCGAGCTGAAGGTATTTGCCCTCTCGACACCTGGCGTGGAAAATGCCTGCTGCGAGTTCAATGTTGAAACTTTAAGTCCGACGTACCATCTGCTGATTGGAATTCCCGGAAAGAGTAACGCATTTGCGATTTCCGAGAAGCTTGGGCTTCCTTCTTATATCATTCAGGATGCAAAGAACCGCCTGAGTGAGGAGGATGAATCTTTTGAGGATCTGCTGACCGATCTGGAGGCAAGCCGGAAAACAATTGAAAAGGAACGGGATGAAGTTGCTTCCTACCGCCGGGAGATGGAGCGTATGAAATCCGAGATGAAGCTCAAGCAGGACCGACTGGATGCACAGCGCGACAAGATCCTCCGGGAAGCCAACGAAAAGGCAAGTGCTATCGTGAGAGAGGCGAAGGATTTTGCCGATGAGACTATGAAGAATTTCCGTAAATTCGGCAAGGAAAATGTGTCTGCCGCAGAGATGGAAAAAGAGCGGGAACGTATCCGTAAACAACTGGCAAAAACACAGAATTCTTCGCGCATAGAACCTGCAAAACCCAAAAAAGAACACAAGGCCTCCGATTTCCATCTTGGAGACTCTGTCAAAGTACTCAGCATGAATCTTACCGGAACGGTAAGCTCTCTTCCAGACGCAAAGGGCAATCTTTTCGTACAGATGGGGATCCTTCGCTCCCAGGTGCATATGTCTGACCTGGAAATCATCGAAGAACCCCTGACCGTTACTGCGAAACAAATGCGGCGCACTTCCAGCGGCAAAATGAAAATGAGCAAAGCCATGCACATCAGTTCCGAGATCAATCTTCTCGGCAAAACAGTGGATGAAGCCGTTGCCGAACTTGACAAATATCTGGATGACGCGTACCTTGCCCATTTAAGTCCGGTCCGCATTGTACACGGAAAAGGAACGGGCGCACTGCGCAATGGTATCCATCAGTATCTGCGCCGCCAAAAGCACGTCAAATCCTTCCGCCTCGGAGCGTTTGGCGAGGGGGATGCCGGTGTAACAATTGTAGAATTTAAATAATACTGTCTGAACTGCAAACCACAGGTATGATATCTCATTGAAAGGACATAAATTATGGTAACAAAACAGAAAATTTTAATTGTAGATGATGATGAAAATATTGCAGAGCTGATTTCTCTCTACCTGACGAAGGAATGCTTTGACACAATGATGGTACACGATGGCGAGGATGCACTGTCTGCATTTGACAGCTATCATCCCAATCTGGTTCTTCTGGATCTTATGCTTCCCGGAATCGACGGTTATCAGGTCTGCCGGGAAATCCGCAGCAAATCCAGCACACCGATCATCATGCTTTCCGCGAAAGGAGAGGTGTTCGATAAAGTACTTGGTCTGGAACTCGGAGCCGATGATTATGTACTCAAACCATTTGATTCCAAAGAACTGGTCGCACGTATCAAAGCTGTTTTGAGGCGTTATCACCCTGCGAAATCGGAACCGGCTGCACCGGACCGCGGTAAATGTGTGGAATATCCCGGCATCGTGATCAATCTCACGAACTACTCCGTCATGGTGGACGGCGTAAATGTTGACATGCCGCCCAAGGAACTGGAACTTTTATATTTCCTCGCGGCTTCTCCCAATCAGGTATTTACCAGAGAGCAGCTTCTGGATCAGATCTGGGGATATGAGTACATCGGAGATACCCGCACGGTAGATGTACACATCAAACGTCTCCGCGAGAAAATAAAAGATCATCCGTCCTGGAGACTGAGCACAGTCTGGGGAATAGGCTATAAATTCGAGGTGAAAGAATGAAAAGTACTCTCTATATGAAATTTGTGCTTTTATATGCTATTTTTGGCTTTTTAAGTCTGTTTACAGTAAGTGCACTTTCCTCGACGCTGACTTCCGGCTATCTGGAACGTGAAATATCCGGAAATTTATATCAGGAGGCGAATCTTGTCGCCTCCGATTATCTTCCAAGATATTTTTCGGAGCAGATTTCCACCGCAGATGTCTATACACAGCTAAGCGGGATGCGCTCTTATCTGGATGCCACGATCTGGTTCGTAGACAAAGAGGGGAACATGATCGTTTCAGTTAAAAGCGAAAATGCTTCCTATGCTCCTTCTTCTATCGAGAATTTCGATCCGGCAGAGTCGGGAGGCAGTCAGTGTCTGATTGGTGATTATCACGGCTATTTTGATCAAAAAATGATCACGGTTATCGCCCCTGTGACACAGAAGTTTTCTATCAAGGGATATCTGCTGATTCATAAGCCTTACCGGCATATTGATCAGAGTCGTTCCATCATAACCCGGAACACCGCAATTATTGTATTAGTCGTATATCTGCTGTCTTTCATGATTTTTATGGGCATACATTTTTTCATCTACCGTCCGCTCTGTAAAATCACGGATGCTGCCAAACAATACGCTTCAGGCAACCTGGACGTTGTGATTCCGGTCGACACTCAGGATGAGATGGGCTACCTGTCTGCATCCCTGAATTACATGTCTTCTCAACTAAAAGACATGGAAGACTACCAGAAGAAATTCGTAGCAAATGTCTCCCATGATTTTCGGTCTCCGCTTACTTCCATCAAAGGATATGTGGAGGCCATGGCAGACGGCACAATTCCGCCGGAAATGCAGGACAAATATTTGAAGATCATTCTTTTTGAAACGGAACGTCTGACAGATCTCACCCGCGATCTGCTCACACTGAATGAATTCGATACCAAAGACCTGCTGCTTGACAAGACTTCCTTCGATATTCATGAGATCATCCGAAATACAGCCGAATCCTTCGAAGGGAGCTGTACCGCGAAGAAAATTACGATCGAGCTTCTGTTTGCTTCCCGCAAGCTGAATGTTTACGCGGACAAACGCAAAATCCAGCAAGTCCTCTACAATCTTCTGGACAACGCAATCAAATTCAGCAGCACAGACTCCTCTATCACAGTCGAGACCACTGAGCGCGGGGAAAAAGTGTTCATTTCTGTAAAAGACAATGGAATCGGGATTCCCAGATCCAGTCTGAACAAAATCTGGGAACGTTTCTATAAGACAGACGCTTCGCGCGGCAAGGACAAAAAAGGAACCGGACTTGGTCTCTCCATCGTAAAGGAAATCATCCAGGCCCACAACGAAAACATCAACGTGATCAGCACAGAAGGCGTTGGAACAGAATTTATTTTCTCTCTGCAGAGAGGTTAGAAAACCCGCCGCATCCCGGCCTGCTTTCCGCAAGGCCTTGATACGGCGGGCTTTCTATAGCTAATCATGTGTGACTGATTCTTATATTCTGAATATCTCTTGTTAATACATCATCTTCTGAATTGCTTCACTGTCCATGTTATCTCTTGTCACCCAGGTAAATCCGGCATTCACGTCTGCCTCATTTCCCTGACTAAGAATCGCGCGAGCGCAGGCCACTACGGTAGCATAACCGATTCCGTAAGGATTCTGAACGATCAGGCCATCAAGCGAACCTTCTTCCAGACGCTCCAACTGTTCCTTTCCACCATCAAAGCTGACCACCTTGACATCACTTCGTTCCATCTCTTCCAGAACACCGATTACCAGCTTAGCCGTTGCCTCATTCGTTGTATAGATTCCCTTCACATCCGGATGCTTTTCCAACAGATACTTCACTGCATCTTCCTGAGTCATACTCTCGGCAGTCTCATCCTCGTCTGAAGTGTCACTGCCTTCATCGGCTTCCCCCGATTCGCTGCCGTCATCTCCCTCCGGCTCTGTCTTATCAGCGTCCTCTTGTTCCTGCTCAAGCAACTCCTGCTCAATCTGCTTCTGCAAATCTCCCAGATCATCCAAATGATAAGCTTCTGCCACCTGCACATTCGAATGCTTCTGCTCAATCGTATTTCTGAATCCTTCTTCCCGCTGCTTCGCCGATGTCGACTTGTTATCATGCATCACTGCAATCACTTCACCTTCATCATCGATCATATCACAAAGCTTATTCGCAGCCATGGATGCTGCCTCCACGTTATTCGTATCAATCATACATACGATGTCCTGATAATCTGTCCCTGAATCAAATGCTACAACCGGAATTCCATTCTCAGCCGCCAGATCAAACTGAACTTCGCATGCGCCGGAGTCGACAGCCGCGATCCCGACTGCTGCCGGATAACGTGCCAGTTCTTCATCCAGAATATTTACCTGGTCGTCCACATCGTCTTCTGTCGCAGGTGCCGAATACGTCAGCTTGACTTTATCATCACCTTTATACCCCAACATGCTGTTAATATCATCGATCGCTCTCTGGGCGCCTGCCTTGATCTCTGTCCAGTAAGCAGAAGAGCTTCCTCTGCCGATGATGGAAATACTTGTTCCCTTCTCAAGTGTAAGTCCCTGTACATTCCCGTAAGCCATCGGCTGAAGCGCGTCCAGATTGCTCTGCTTCTCATCGGTCTTCACATTCGTCTTATTCGCAGCATTATTACTGCTGTTTCCGGTACTCTGTGCCTGATCACCGCATCCCATCACAAACAAAGATGCGCACAAGATCACAGCTAAACTATTCCATCGTTTTCTCATATAACCTCGCTCCATTTCGTCTGTCCAGTATTCTTTCTCTTCGTGTAAATATCAAGTTCGACTCGGCAGAACCGTAAATCCGCTTGTTCATATACTAACCACTATACACCAAAAGCCCAAAAATGGGGAGAAATTTTTTCTTAAGATTTCGTAAAGATTCTATGCATAATTTACAAAAATATGTAAAGGGCTATGCAATGTTCATAATTTAAAGCATAAATTCCCTTGTATATTTACGAATGATGTATTAGAATAGAATCATGCTGAACAGCAAAACTTTTATATAAAAGGAGGATACATAATTATGGCACATGTAATTTCTGATGAATGTGTAAGCTGTGGCGCTTGCGAAAGCGAATGCCCAGTAGGAGCTATCGCTATGGGTGATGATCATATGCAGATCAACGCTGACGCTTGTGTTGATTGCGGCGCTTGCGAAGCAGCTTGTCCTACAGGAGCTATCAGCGCTGAATAATCAGCTTTCTGCAACTCTGATGTAGCAAAGTAAAAGGCAGTGGATTTCAGGATCCGCTGCCTTTTTTTGCAGGATTTGTCGAACGATTTTTCCTCCGTTTTACCGATTCTATGCTACAATGTAAGTGTTACATGTACTAGTGTACTGGCTTCAGAAACTTTTATGTTTTCTGAAGACCATTAATAGAATAAGGGGGTATCGTATGGGCGACGTTCATTATATGATATCAGAAGCGGCGAAACAGGTAGGTGTGGAATCTCACGTTCTGCGTTACTGGGAAGAAGAACTGAATCTCCCGATCGGCCGCACGGATATGGGACATCGACACTATACGAAGGAGGATATACAGCTTTTCTGCTGTATCAAAGAACTAAAAAATCAGGGTATACAACTAAAGGATCTGAAGGGATTAATCCCCGACCTGATCCGTACCCGAGAAATACTGAAAGCCAAGAATAATCACCCCAAAGAAGAGCCGGATAACATAGAGCAAACTTCTGAGTCACTTTCTTCTGTAAATGACGCTGAAAATCTCAGCCAGGATCCGACTCTCGCATTCCGCGCAGCAGTACAGGAAATCATAACCGGAAACAATCAAGTTCTGGAAGAACTCATTACCAGGAGTGTTTCTGAAAAAGTAAACAAAAACATGAATTTCCTCCTTCAGGCGAAAGAGCGCCAGGAAGAAGACCGTTTCCGGAAGCTGGACCACTTGATCCGACAGCAGCAGAGCAGCCGCCGCGAGGCAGCAAGACCTGCTCCGGTACGATATCTGCACAAAATCTTTGGAGAAACTTAATTCAAGATAAAAAGATTGCACCAAAGTGCAATCTTTTTTATTCATCATAATCCTGTTTTCTCTGCGAATTTGCAAATTTCGTGTATTGCGGCAGCCAGGTCAGTGTAACCGTTCCGATTGGACCATTTCTCTGCTTGGCAATGATGATCTCCGCCTCATTCACATGTTCTGTATCTTTATTATAGTAATCGTCTCGATAAATAAACATAACCACATCCGCATCCTGCTCGATCGCCCCGGATTCACGAAGATCCGAAAGCATCGGACGATGATCCGGTCTCTGCTCTACCGCACGGCTGAGCTGTGATAACGAAATGACCGGAACATGCAGTTCTCTCGCAAGAGCTTTAAGCGAACGGGAAATGTCGGAAATCTCCTGCTGACGCGACTCGCTTCTTCCTCCTACACTTCCACTCATAAGCTGCAGGTAGTCGATAATGATCAGTTCCAGATTATGTTCAAGTTTGTATTTTCTGCATTTGGAACGCATTTCTGAAATAGAAATTCCGGGCGTATCATCAATGATCAAATTAGAACGTCCGATGACACCTGCACCCTCGATCAGTTTCTCCCAGTCGGAATCTTTCAGATTACCGGTTCTAAGAAGCTGTGCATCCACATAGGATTCCAGCGAAAACAATCGGTTTACCAACTGTTCCTTTGACATCTCAAGACTGAAAATAGCTAC
>JBJENH010000083.1:11989-14954 GCA_051880095.1 Bariatricus sp.
GTCCGTTCCATGATCGCTTCTACCGGTTCCTTAGCCAGATAACAGGCATTCGCGATTTCCTCATTCATCTTGATCATTTTACGGAGTGTTGATTTTTCGGCAACAATTTCCGCATAATATTTCACGTTTGCCGAAGTTGGCACAGCCGCGAGCAGATCCCGCACAAACTCCAGACTGCTGATTTCCTCAGGCACATCCTTCTCTTTCAAACGGTTCTGTAAAGTGATCAGATCAACTGGCTTTCCTTCATTGAACAGTTCCACCACCGAATCAAAGATCACCCCATACGCAGTCTGATAGAAATCATCTCCACAAATAATCTCGGAAGCTGTTGTGATCGCATCCCGGTCCATCAGCATAGCACCGACAACAGACTGTTCTGCTTCTATACTGTGCGGCGGTACCCGCTTGATAAGCGCTTCATCCATTCACAGCTCCCCCTATGCTTCTCCTACATGTACCTTCAGTTCTGCCGTTACTTTCGGATGCAGTTTAATCGGTACAAGGTGCATTCCAAGTGTTTTAATCGATTCTTTCAGCTGAATTTTCTTCTTATCAATATCAATTCCCATCTGCTCTTTGACAGCAGATGCAATTTCCTTTGATGAAACGGAACCAAATGTCTTGCCGCCTTCGCCGGTCTTGATCTTCAGTTCCACTTTGCCTTCTCCAAGTTTTGCCGCCAGTTCCTTCGCAGCGTCAAGATTTTCCTGAGCAACCTTTTCCTCATTTTGCCTCTGCAGCTTCAGGTCATTCAGGTTCTTACTATTTGCTTCAACTCCAAGCTTTTTCGGTAAAATAAAATTTCTCGCATATCCGTCATTCACATTTACAATCTCACCTTTTTTACCCAGTGATTTCACATCCTGCATTAAAATAACCTTCATCTAAATATCTCCTTCTTCAATCATAATATCAATCGTTTTCTTCAGTGTCTCTATCGCTTTCATCATATCCGTATGTTCAAACTGCGCACCGGCTATGTTGATGTGTCCGCCTCCGCCCAGACGTTCCATGATGATCTGAACGTTGACCTCATCAATCGCTCTTGCGCTGACATAAATCTTTCCATTGTATACAGTAAGAACAAAGGATGCCTTGATCTCCTCAATATTGAGCAGTTCATTCGCCGCCTGAGCACCGATGATCGTCGGGCTTTCAATTCCCAGATGTTCTCCTCTCGCAATCGCATATACATCCCGGTATACTTCTGTACTGCTGATGACCGACGCTTTCGCCCGATAAGAAGCCATATCGTCACGGAGAAGTTTGCGGACGTAAGTAATATCTGCTCCGCACCTTCTCAGATATGCTGCCGCCTCAAATGTACGAACCCCTGTCCGGCTCATAAAATTATTCGTATCAACCAGAATACCGGCATACAAACTGTTCGCTTCCATCACATTCAGCTTCAGATCATCTGCAATATACTGCAGAACCTCCGCAACCATTTCGCAAGCTGAGGACGCATACGGTTCAATATAGGAAAGCACCGCATTTTCAATCACTTCATCGCTCTGACGATGATGATCCAGAACCGCAATCGTCTTCGTCATGCGAAGAAGTCGCTCACATTCTGTCATCTTCGGCTTATTCGTATCTACGACAACCACCATTGTATTCTCATCCGCAAGTTCTTCCGCCTCACGCGGTGTTACAAACAAATCTTCCGGATATGCCGTATTATTGGAAAATGCTTCATATAACGGCCGCAATGTGACCGAAATATCATCCAATACGATATTGACCTTTTTCTCCATCGCAGATGCCGCACGGTAGATTCCGATCGCTGCTCCAAAAGAATCCACATCCGGTATCTTGTGTCCCATGACGATGACACGCTCTTTTGCAATAATAAACTCCCGGAGCGCCTCTGCCTTAACACGGGCTTTCACACGCGTATTTCTGGATGTCTGCTCACGTTTTCCGCCGTAATAAGTAATTCCCTTACTGTTCTTCACAACCGCCTGATCGCCGCCGCGGGCAAGGGCCAGATCGATCGCGACACGAGCATAATTGTATCCCGCTGAATACGTATCTTTACTGAGTCCCAATCCAATACTGAGTGTGGCAGGAACCTGATTTCCAATATTTACATTCTTCACATCATCCAGAAGCGAGAACCGATCCGCCTCCATTCGATTGAAACTTTCCTTCTTAATTACAATAAAATACTTATCCTTCTCCAGCTTCTTTGCAATACCATTCAGATTTGCAATATACTGGTTAATCTTACGGTCGATCAGAGCCACCAGAAGAGACTGGCGAACCTCTTCCACACTCTCCATCACTTCGTCATAATTATCGATGTAGATCAGTCCGGCCACAAGGCGCTGTTCCTCATTTTCACGGATATAAGCATTCAATTCGGTTACATCCTGCAAATGAACTGCGACGAAATATTCCTTCTCTTCCGGAAATTCCAACAGCTGTTCCGCCTCATTAAAATCCTCCACAGATACATATTGGATTTCCGCCTGATAATCCTTTTCCCTGTAACTGAATTCCAGATTGACCGTCTCTCCTTCTTCCTTCGGGAAAGCACTGCGGTTCAATTCCGGAATATATCTGCTCAAATACGCATCTTTTCTCTTTTCTTCCCCTAATACATCGTCAAACTGTGTATTGGTCCAGATAATCTTACCATCACTCTGCAATATTGCATATGGTATAGACAATTCCTTTAGCAGTGTATTCTGAACTACGCTGTACTGCGCAGCAAACTCCACCATATCCGCCAGTACAAGCGACTTGCTGTAAAAATACATTACAACCACGCACGCAGCATACACGAGAACAAATACCCCCATGACGATTCCGGCTTTCCTGTCGATCCAGAAAATCCAGATATTCATCGCTATCAAAAATAGCGTCATAATCGATGGCCACTGCATATAAAATTTTAATTGTCCTTGTAATTTGATATCCTGCTTCATAATAGTTATTCCTCATAATCAGCTGTACT
>JBJENH010000084.1:0-5783 GCA_051880095.1 Bariatricus sp.
CCCTGGACAAATAGATTAAGAGTCTACTGCTCTACCAACTGAGCTAAAGGCGCTTGTTTTATGTCACTTCCGTAACGCAAGATTTATTATATAACCCCTTTAACAAAAATGCAAGTGTTTTTTTATATTTTTTTTGATTTTTTTTATAACCCATCATGTACACAACTGTTACAATTATTAATTCCTACCAAAATTAGGCGAAATCTTTTGACAAACTGCGCTTTTTATATCATAATAAACGTGTGAGACCTTACTTGAGTTAGCGAAAGGAAGTGACATTATGGACTCACTGGATTACCAAATTTTATCAATACTTAAAAAAAATGCAAGGATCAAAGCATCCGATATAAGTAAAGAGATTCATCTTTCCGTATCAACTGTCATCGAACGTATCCGCAAGCTTGAAAACAGCGGCATCATAGAATCATACACCATTATTACGGATGAACACAAAATGGGCAACGACTTAACTGCCCTGATGGAAATCAGTCTCACTCATCCGCGCTTTAACGATTCGTTTATCGAAAAAATAATGGAACACCCTAACATTATTTCCTGTTACTATTTGACAGGCGATTTTGATTATCTGGTAAAGATCTGCTGTCGTTCTTCAGAGCATCTTGAGCAGATACATAAATGGGTTAAAGATCAGAGAGGTGTTCGTTCCACACGAACCCAGTTCGTTTTGCGAAATGTCAAAAACATTTATACCTCTCTCCCCGAACCATCTCCTGAAGATAATGCTTGATTTTCATCCAGAAATCCACCAAAAATGCCGGAAATACGCAAAAATGCTCTGGTGAAGCATTTTTGCGCTTTTCCTATGAATCCATTTCGCACAGCTTCTCTACTGCACATTCCTGAATCAGGCATTTTTCATGTTCCTTGAGAAACAGCTCAGATATTGCGTTCTGTTCTACAAGCCCTCCAAATTCTTCCGCTGAAATGATGGATCTCGCCGCATCTCTGCCTTCTTCTGTATTATTAAAATCCATCATCAGATAGTACAATCTGTCATTCTCATAAAGTCTGCTCTCTGCCGTTTTTCCGCCCCCAAAAGCGCCACAAAACTGTATCATGTGATCCAACTCAGGGAAAACAATCTGATAAGACAATACCTCTTCTGTATCTTCGCCTACAAGCTCATTCTTCGCACTTTGAGGCTGGCTCACCCTCTGTGCCTCCCCTTCACAGGCAATAGAAAGAAGGAGGCTTCGATCCGGCAATAACGCGCCATAAAAGCTTGTTACATCTCCGCTCATCTGCATTTTAAGTACTTCACATCCCTTTGCAAGGAGCAAATTCAGAAATTCTTTTGTCCGTTCATGGTTCTGCATCAGTTCATCCATGCTGTAACCGAGAATTTCTATCTCTTCCTGTGTGATCAGGCAGTTCATCTTCGTCTCTGTTATTTTCCAGAATGTCATAGTTTCACTCCCCTCTTCTTCAACTCAAACTACATCTTGTTCTATATGTTGTATAACATTATTTCTCTTTTGTCAATCTTTTCATAAGAATTTATACTTTTTTCAGTTTTTATATGATGCACACAAACGTTTATTTTTCTTTAATTTCCTATTTCAAATTCTTTGCAGATAGTGTAAAATAAATAAGGTTATACTATATAAGGAGAGAATAAATTATGAGATTACGAAACGTACCGGGTGCCGATGCCTATTTAACAGCACATCCTCTGGTGATTAAAAATGAGAAACGGTATCGCGGAACATGGAAGGAAACCTTCGAACACCCTGAGAATCCGATTCATATAGAAATTGGCATGGGAAAAGGACAATTTCTTCTTACCCTGGCAAAGGAAAACCCGAAAATAAATTATATCGGTATCGAACGTTATTCCAGTGTCCTGGTACGTGCTCTGGAACGTTACGATCAAGACGAAGCGTATCAGGATGTCTCCAACGTCCGTTTCATCTGCATGGATGCGCAGACACTTCCCGAAGTCTTCGCTGTGGGCGAGGTCGATAAGATCTACCTGAATTTTTCCGATCCATGGCCAAAGGCCAGACATGCGAAGCGCCGACTGACATCCCGCCAGTATTTTGAACGCTATGATAAAATTCTCGCTTATGACGGAGTCGTAGAATTCAAGACCGATAACAAGGAACTGTTTGAGTTTTCACTGGAACAGGTTGATCTGGCCGGATGGATTCTTCTCGCGAAGACCTATGATCTTCACAATGATCCCACGCTCAGCCGCGGAAACGTTATGACAGAATACGAAGAAAAATTTGCCGGTCAGGGGCATCCGATCCACAAATTGATAGCAATGCGTCAATAGGCATTTTTTGAACGTGAAACGCATAATATAGAGTAACACCAACTATAAAAAGGCGTATACCAATGAAGCAAAAATGTAAAATAAAGCATGCTCTGTGCTGCTTCTTTTATGATAATCCTTGTATAAACCGAAGATTGAGATGTTTACGAAAGTCTTTCCGGGAAATACACGATATTCTGAATCCCAAATGCATGCCATAACTAAAAAGGCCCACCAGACCTTTTTGGTGTATGCATGGCAATAAAATGAATCCGGTCCGGCACTGTACAAAAGTGCCGACCGGATTCTTTCGTTATATTTATTCTTTTTTAAAATTCAAATACAGCCACTCCATATGGCGGGAGTTTGTACGGAATAGAATATGGTCTTCCATCACATTCTTTTTTCTCCGGTTTATATACCTTCGGGCGCTCTTCTCCCTTTCCTCCATACTGAGGTTCATCGCTGTTCAGAATCAGCTTATACTGTTTTCTGCGTGATACGCCAACTCTGTAATCTTCCCATTCCATCGGAGTAAAGTTGCAAATGAAAAGCAGATTCTTTTTATTATCTTTCGAATGACGGATAAAGCTATAAACACTTCTGTATCCATCATCCGCATTGATCCATTCAAATCCTTCCGGTACGCAGTCCTCTTCATATAATGCCTTATTTTTTCTGTAAAGATGCAGGAGATCTTTATAGAAATTCTGGATTGCCTGATGTTCTTCTTCTTCCAGAAGATACCAGTCAAGCTCTCGCGCTTCACTCCATTCACGGAGCTGTGCGAATTCCTGTCCCATGAAGAGCAGCTTCTTTCCCGGATGTCCCATCATGAATGCATAACCGACCTTCAGATTTGCAAATTTATCAAATCCCAGTCCCGGCATCTTGTTCAGCATAGAACATTTCAGATGTACAACCTCATCATGTGATAATACCAAAATGTAATTCTCACTGTACGCATAACTGCTGGCAAATGTCATGAGATTGTGCGCCCCTTTTCTGAAATACGGATCCAGCTTCATGTATTCGGTAAAATCGTGCATCCATCCCATATTCCACTTCATACTGAATCCCAGTCCGCCATCTTCCGGCTTTCCGGTAACCATCGGCCAGGCTGTAGATTCCTCTGCAATCGTAACAGCACCAGGATTTCTTTTAAGTACAACGGAATTCATATGGCGGAAGAACTCAATCGCTTCCAGATTCTGATTGCCGCCGTATTTATTTGCCACCCATTGTCCGTCCTGCCGTCCATAATCGAGGTAAAGCATGGATGCAACTGCATCTACCCTCAGCCCGTCAATATGAAAATGCTCCAGCCAGAACAACGCATTGGAAATCAGGAAATTCTTTACTTCATTCTTACCATAGTCGAACACTTTGGTTCCCCAGTCCGGATGCTCTCCCTTACGCGGATCCGCATATTCATATACCGGTGTTCCGTCAAAATCAGCAAGTCCATGTGCATCTCTCGGGAAATGAGCCGGTACCCAGTCCAGGATAACACCAATCTTATTCTTGTGGAAATAATTGATCATATACGCAAAGTCTTCCGGTGTTCCATAACGGGCAGTCGGTGCAAAATAACCGGTAACCTGATATCCCCATGAACCGTCAAATGGATACTCTGCAATTCCCATAAGCTCGATATGTGTATATCCCATCTCTTTCAGATAGCTGACTGCCTCATGAGCGAATTCTCTGTATGTATAAAATCCCTTATAGTCTTCTCCCGGATGACGCTTCCATGAACCGATATGTGCCTCATAAATTGCCATGGGTTCTTTATGGTGATCCCATGTCTTTCTGTGCTCCATCCACTTTCCATCTGACCATTTTAAATTTGAAATATCTGTGATTCTGGATGCGGTTCCCGGACGCATCTCTGCACTGTTAGCAAAAGGATCTGCCTTGTCAATAAAGGAACCACTGAATGTCTCAATACAGAACTTATATAGATCCCCTTTCTTCGCTTCCGGGACAAATGCGGTATAAATGCCAAGTGGGTCATTGCGCTTCATCGGACACGCTTTAGAATCCCAGTTATTAAATTCTCCTATAACAGATACGGATTTTGCATGCGGTGCCCAAACGGCGAAATAGGTACCGTCGGTCTCTCCATCATTTACCAGATGAGCTCCTAATTTCTTATAAATCTCATAGTGGGTTCCCTGTCCAAATAAATACTGATCCAGTTCACCTATTTCATATTCTTTTAATGTTTTTTCTTTCACAGCCATCCTCCCGCCTTCTTGTTCAAATGATTATGAATATTATACTAGAAATCATTGAAAAAAGAAAGAGTTTTGGTTGATTTACACATGCCAAAACTCTTTTTTCTTCCTTTGTATTTTGCAAAAGCACTTATTTACAGCTTAAAGTCCTCTTCTTTCAGGATTACGCGGTCCGAATCATCCTTATTTTTGCCGAATACACGTTTCATCAGATGCTTCACATTGGCTTTCTGAGAATGTTCAATCGCTTCATCCATGATTTCTTTCACTTCCGCCACGGTCACTGCATGATCTTCTCTCTGCATCATATCAATACGGCTGTAAAGTGCAAGGATACCCATTTCGTCGATCCGGTAGCCATTCTCCTTCGCGTAAGTCTGTCCAAAGGTTACCAGCTCATCGTTAATAAATACCGGGAGCTCCAATCTGGATGTAAATTTCTTCTTGAAGTCCGGATTTGCCGCAAACAGTTTCTCCAACGGCTTTTTCTGTTCTTCCAAAACAAACAGCAATTCACCGGTCTGCTCATCCATCAGATCGTTCAGTTCCTTAACGGTTCTGGCGTTCATTTTTGCTGCTTTCTCAATAATCAACGCTCCGCCATTCAGCTTTCTGATGATTCCGCCAAGTTCTTTTTTATTCAGTGAATCACCGGTGATGATCGCAACTTTACCCTGTTTCAGCTTACGCTGTTTCTGGATTGCTTTTACAATATCTACCGCAAGAACTGTTTTACCGGTGCCCTTTTTACCAACTACAACAATATTACCTGTACGGGATGTTCCGTATCGGTTCTTACACCGCTTGTCATTGTCCAGGACTTCCACCAGCTGCTCGCTCACCCCACGGATCGGAACGAAATAAGAAAACAGTTTCTTCTGTTCTTCCGTAAGACCGACTTTCAGGCCGATTTCACTCGTTGCACTTAAGTCATAACGCCCTTGCACAATAAATCCTGTATCAAATTTATTCATGCGAGAAGTAATCTCTTCCTCTGACGGTTCTTCGATTTCCAGGACTTCTTGCTTCGGCTCAGGTCGTTTGGAACGAGTCTTTTTCTTCGCAGCCGGTTCCGGTTTAACTTCCGGTTCAATATCAAAATCAGGATCAATTGCGAACTCCGGATCTTCTGTAGGCTCTGCTTTTTTCTGAGCTTCAAGTATCGCATCTATATCCAGTTCATAGACGTCTTTTTCGTCCAGATATTCATCCCCGAGTTCATCATATTCCTCTTCGTCTTCGTCTTCCGCTGCGTCCTCATACTC
>JBJENH010000084.1:5883-12259 GCA_051880095.1 Bariatricus sp.
CTGCGTCCTCATACTCTTCTTCCTCGTACTCGTCCGCATCTTCGTATTCGTCGTCATCTTCTACTTCGTCCTCATACTCGTCTGCGTCTTCGTACTCTTCTTCCTCGTATTCTTCCGCATCTTCGTATTCTTCTTCCTCGTCTTCTACTTCGTCCTCATACTCGTCTGCGTCTTCATACTCTTCTTCCTCGTACTCGTCCGCATCTTCGTATTCGTCGCCGTCATCTTCTACTTCGTCCTCATACTCGTCTGCGTCTTCATACTCTTCTTCCTCGTATTCTTCCGCATCTTCGTATTCGTCTTCGTCTTCTACTTCGTCCTCATACTCGTCTGCGTCTTCGTACTCTTCTTCCTCGTACTCGTCCGCGTCTTCGTATTCTTCTTCGTCGTCTTCGTACTCTTCTTCCTCATACTCGTCCGCGTCTTCGTACTCTTCTTCCTCATACTCGTCCGCGTCTTCGTATTCTTCTTCGTCGTCTTCTACTTCATCTTCATACTCGTCTGCGTCTTCGTACTCTTCTTCCTCGTATTCTTCCGCATCTTCGTATTCCTCTTCGTCGTCTTCTACTTCATCCTCATACTCATCTGCGTCTTCATACTCCTCTTCTTCGTATTCTTCCGCATCTTCGTACTCTTCTTCGTCGTCTTCTACTTCATCCTCATACTCATCTGCGTCTTCATACTCTTCTTCCTCGTATTCCTCCGCATCTTCGTATTCGTCATCCTCATCACCAAATTGCAGGGATTCCACAACATTTCCCATATTCTCAATGTCATCATCCTCATATTCTTCCGTGATGTCATCCGTCTCTTCATCTTCCGGTATCTCAGAAGGCTCTGTTCCATTTTCGAGTTCCTCCATCAATCTCCGGATATCATCCGCCAAAATAGTCTTTGTATCTCCAAGCGACTCTTCTTCCTGCTTTCTGGCGGCTTTTTTACGTTTTTTCTCTTCCTCGTTTTTTTCGATAATTTTAGCGTTTTCCCGCTGGGTAACTTCCCAATTCGCCAGAATCTCTTCAATTCTCATCTGACCAGTCACCTGAGGGTCATCCTGCCTCTGTTCGCGTGCTGTTACATCCACACCGCTCGCTACAGCCACACCTGTCTTAAGAACATCTGCCAAATTAGAACCGGATATCGTAGTCACGATCTCAGAAGTATTCTCAATCTTGGTTCTCGGCCTAGGCGGTTTCGGACGCTCATCCGGAAGGCTTTCCAGATCCGGTGATACAATTTCCGCCATCGGCTCCGGGAGATCCGGAAGATCAATACTTCCTGTCACATGTACATTTTCCCGAATCTTCTGCGCAATCCGGGGATCCGGTGCCGGCCGTTCCTTCGGTTTCTTGAACATCGGTTTCTTTTTTACAGGTTCTTTCTTCTCATCCGCAAAACGACTGTCATATTTTTCCTGCTGTAAAGGTGTGAGTGGTTTATACTTCATTTTCAGTTCCATGGCCTGATAAACATATGTGCCCTCACTGAACCACAAAATCAAATCATCACATTCTTCCAGGCACTCTGCAGTCATACCGGCTTCATGATACAACCTGGCAAGTTCATATGCCCATTTTTCCACATATTCTGCATGTTTGAAATCTTCGAGTGCCTCAATCTGCTGTGCAATCGGAGCATTCTGTGCTCTAAGAATCTTATACTTCAAAATATGCTGATTCGGATCCTTTGGAGCCATCTTGACAAATTCCTCATAACAGTCCATTGCCTCATCTAACTCATTTGACTTCAATGACAAAAGTCCAAGACGATACACAATCTTGCGGCTTGTCGGTGCTTTATCATATGCAATAAACAAAATCTCCTTTGCTTTTTGCAGTTCCCCCATATTTTCGTATATCTCACTCACAGTAGAAAGCATGGATGAATTCTTAACTTTACGCCAGTCAATTGTATCCGCAATTTCCATTGCTTTTCTATAGGATTTTTCTTCGGCATATTTGAGCATTTGCTCTGTTTTTATGCGATATTCATATTTATCCACTGTTTCTCACCTCTTATAATTATTTTACTTTTCCTCGGTAAGTTCATATATTTTTACTAGTTAAGTGTAACATACAGCGTAGTCAATGTCAAAAAATATCTAATATTCAAATTTCCCATCATTCTTCTCTTCCAACGCTTTAATCAAATAATATGTATATTCACAATACGGTACATCTATTCCATATTCTTTGCCCATTCGTATCATTTCTCCGGCAAACATCTCAATTTCTGTATGACGTCCCGCATCCAGATCCTGCAGTGTAGAAAATCTCGCATCTGCTTTCACTCCTCGAAAAAGCATAAATCTCTCTGTAAGAGGAATTCCTTTGGCATGAGCCACATTTGCCACTTCTTTCCAAAGCCGCTCTGCAATCGCATAAACATGCCCACTGTCTTTATACGCTTTAAATCCCACTCCAAGAATGGCCTGCGGGAGATTCTGTGAAATGTTGCTTGCATATTTTGTCCACATATCCAACACAATATCTTCCATAACATGGCAGCCAAGTCCTGCACTTTGTAGTAACTTGTCCACCGCAAGTACTCTTGGGGTTGGTTCTCTTTTTCCTTTCTCACCTATATAAACTCCTGCAGTATGCTCCTCGGAAAACGTAATCTTATTTCCCTCCCGCACCGATGCAATCCGCATGACAGCATATAACATATGCTCCATACCTACCGCTTTTCCAATTATTTCTTCAGAGCTCACCCCATTAAGCAAACTGATGACGATGGTATGTTCATCAACAATGGTCCGAATATCTTCCAGGATTCCCGGCAGCGCATCTTGTTTACATGATACCAACAACAGATCCACTCCTTTTGCCGCTTCCGGCTCCTTTACATGCAGTGAATATTTCTTTTCATTTATGACAATTCCGTCTCTTTCCAATCGATTTTTCCGTTCGCCACTGGCTATTACACAGAAATTATCTCCCATCTTTTCTGAGAGTCCCCATATAAAATATGCTCCTACTGCACCAGCTCCCAGAAGCGCTACTCTTTGTATTTCCATATTTCTACGTCCCTTACCTCCATCTTTATCCTTTATCCCGAAACTAGCTGCTTTTTACTTCGAACACAGTCATTATACTACATTCAATAAAACAGAGTAAACCTAAGTAATCTTAAACATTTATAAAAAAACAGCCATTACCTTTTTTGTAATGGCTGTTTTTTTATATTAAGTTGTTATAATCTTTTTTTATCGGAGGAATCAATCTTTAATTCCTGTTCCTATGTTTATATATTTTATATAATTTAAAGCTCCGGACTATCGTCTTTCATACCTGATTTATAACTTCCAACTACTTTTTTATAAATATCCTTTTGTTATTCTTATCTATAATTTCATATATGATTATCGGTGCCTTTTTCAATAATTCATATTTGATAATTATTCCGTCTATAACTGATATCTACTTTCATTTTCTATTTATAAATCATCGATATCTGCTATCTGATATTTCTTTACACATCTTATAGCTCTTTAAATTATTGTGGTATTCTTCTCAATATGTTTGCAAATTGTGAATCTTTTAATCTTTATTCCAGCTTCTATATCTCTCCGATATATTTTATCATTTCTTTTTATCTCTGCCGGTTAAAATCTATGGTAAAGGCTCATCTCACAGGAACTTTCATTTGCCATACCACTAACATATTGAGTTGTAAATTCTGAATTGTCCAACGGTCAAAGCCTCCTTCCTTTCCAACTCTTTGTCCAAAATTTTTATAAGATATCTGATACTTTCAAAATAAATTTCTTTTACTCATCGAACACTGTAAGTTTTTTATTAAATATAAGTTTTATCAGAAGCTAAATTAAAATTTTCTCTTAATATTTATGAATCATCAATTTTAAAAATTAGATTTTATACACCCCACCTACTACACTCTCATAAATAAAATGTATACTCGCTTTCTTAAAACTTTCAGATTTTCAAATACTAATTATTCTTTTAATCCTTTTCTAATCTCATCTCTTATATTTTCTTTTATACTCTTGGCGAGTATAATAAATTCATAAAAGAAAGATATTTATTAGTAAAAAATTCTTTTTTGAAATTCCCTTTCTCGTCAGGAACTTCTTTTCTTTTGGATTGATTAAATAATACCACCTCAATCCGTATTTGTCAATACTATTTTGAAATTATTTTTAAATTAATTTATAATTTATTATTTGTATACTATTTTTCATACAATTTATACTTTTTATCAAATTTAACAGTTTTCCGATTCACAGGGCTTATCAGCATCATAGAATGTTTTTTCCAATTATTGTATTTTTTGTAGTTATCACCTATTTTTTATTTTTCATTTTGTAAAATTCATGTTAAACTGTTTTCGTAGGATTTTCAACATACTCCTACGTGTCTTTTTGAAACAGGAAAGGAGAACTTAATTATGGGAGGTTTTTTTGGTGTTGCCTCAAAGTCTGAATGTGCTCTGGATTTGTTTTATGGAATAGATTATCATTCTCACCTGGGGACAAGACGTGGAGGAATGGCTACTCATGGGGAAGACGGCTTCAACCGTGCAATTCATAATATTGAAAATTCGCCATTCAGGACAAAATTTGACAAAGATGTAGACGATATGAAGGGGAATATCGGAATCGGATGTATTTCCGATTTTGAACCGCAACCGCTTTTGATCCAGTCTCATATCGGCAGTTTTGCGATTACGACTGTCGGCAAAATCAACAACGCTGATCAACTTATGAAACTGGTATATGAAAAGGGACATGCGCATTTCCAGGAGATGACAAATGGGCAGGTAAATGCAACAGAACTGATTGCAGCCTTGATCAGTATGCGTGATTCTTATGTAGAAGGTATCCGTTACGTACAGTCTCTTGTCGACGGATCTATGACTCTGCTTCTCATGACATCGGAAGGCATCTATGCCGCCCGCGATCTTCACGGACGTACTCCGGTTGTAATCGGGAAAAAAGAAGACGGCTACTGTGTTTCTTTCGAAAGTTTTGCTTATATCAATCTTGGTTATACCGATTATAAAGAACTGGGACCAGGCGAAATCGTTTATATTACTCCGGAGAGTGTGGAAACTGTCACCCCGGCGTGCGATAAGATGCGTATCTGTTCTTTCCTTTGGGTTTACTATGGATATCCAACTTCTTCTTATGAAGGTGTAAATGTAGAACAGATGCGTTATAAATGCGGAAGCCTTCTTGCAAAACGTGATGCCGGAACAGTCGAACCTGATATCGTTGCCGGCGTTCCGGATTCCGGTATTGCGCATGCAATCGGCTATGCAAATGAATCCGGTATTCCGTACGCAAGACCATTTATCAAATATACCCCGACTTGGCCACGTTCTTTTATGCCTACGAATCAAAAACAGCGTAATCTGATCGCGCGAATGAAACTGATTCCGGTTCACGATCTGATCGAAGACCGCAAACTGCTTCTGATCGATGACTCGATCGTTCGTGGAACGCAGCTTCGTGAAACAACGGAATTTCTTTATCAGAGCGGTGCGAAAGAAGTACATGTTCGTCCGGCATGTCCGCCGCTTTTGTATGGATGTAAATATTTGAATTTCTCACGTTCCAAATCAGAACTTGATCTGATCACACGCCGTATTATCCGTGAATGGGAAGGCGACAATGATGTCAATGTGCTGAGTGAATACGCGGATCCGAACAGTGACCGCTATGCAAAAATGCTGGATGAGATCTGTAGGATTCAGAATTTTACTTCTTTGAGATATCATAGACTGGATGATTTGATTGAATCGATTGGGTTGGATGCTTGTAAGGTTTGTACGTATTGTTTTGATGGACGGGAGTAAGGTTGTGGTCGCGGGGGCGCAGGAGGGGATGCATTGCTCCAACGCTCTGGTCCCTGCGACTCGGGACTTCAGAATGTAACAAAAAGGCAGGATGTTCGCCAAATGTGGCTCGCATCCTGTCTTTTTTAACATTCTGATAGTCTCGATTCTCCGGGCCCGCCGCTTAACTTCCGCACTGCATCCCCTCCTGCGCCCCCGCTCTTCAACTTTAGTCCCTGGGGGAGGAGTTGTGTGGGGAAGGCTGAGGTATGACGCGGCGGTGGTGTGGTGTGACGGCTCTGCGAGCGTCACACCTAGAAAGGTTGTGATGGCTTGTGAGTGCCACTTCTTGAGCTATTTTAATGGCTTCTAAATGCCACTCCTTGAGCTATTTTAATGGCTTGTGAGCGTTACTTTTGTTTGGGTGGTTGTTTTTTATATTAGCAGGTCGTCGATTTTGGTGTAGCTTCCGATTTGGTAGCTTTCTATGGCGTTTCCTTTGATGATGTAGAGGCGGTCGTTTATGTAGATGCCTCGGGCGGTCATCCAGGAGTTGCCGTTGACTTCTTCTTCCATT
>JBJENH010000084.1:12359-14864 GCA_051880095.1 Bariatricus sp.
TATGTAGATGCCTCGGGCGGTCATCCAGGAGTTGCCGTTGACTTCTTCTTCCATTTCTAGGTTGAAGCCGTTGGTTTTGTCGTATTGGAAGATGTAGTACATTTCCTGGTTGCCGTATGCGGAGAAGCCGATCATGTTTTTGTTGTAGTCGATGAGGACTGCGCGGTAATCGTTGAAGACGTCGGAATAGTAGGATTCTTTCATGGTGTATTTGTGTATTTCTTTGACGTCTTTCGGGTCGGAGATGTCGAACATGGATATTTTCATGCCGTTTGTTATGCCGGATTCTTCATCGGCGTCCATTCCGATTCCGAGGAGGAGATTATCGCCGTAAAAATGCAGGTATTCTGAAAATCCCGGGATTTTGAGGGTTCCTATGATTTCCGGGTTTTCGGGATCGGAGAAGTCTACGCTGAAGAGAGGATCGGTCTGGCGGAAGGTCACGAAGTATCCGGTATCTCCCATAAATCTTGCGGAGTAAATGGTTTCTCCTTCGGCAAGATCTGTTATTTGTCCTATAATTTCCAGTTTATCATTCAGGACATAAACGGCGTTGGTCGTCTCTGATGCGCCGTTGATCGTTGCAACGATACGCAGATTTCCGTTATATTCATCGATACTGAAGGTGTCGTTCAAGTAGCCGTTTATTTTACCCTGAGCCTCGCCGGTGAGTACACCGTTTTTATATGAAATTCTGCGGATAAGAGTCTGATTTACATTTTCAAAAACAGTCCTTGCAAGTACGCTTGAACGTGTATTCTCGTAAACATAGATGTTGCTTCCACTCACATAGCATTCACTGAATTCGGATAGTACTGCTTTCTGATCCACGATTTTTCCCGGGTCATCCGCTTTGACGGAGCAAACGACCAGATACTGAGTTGCCGCTTTTGCCGGTGGAAGGAAAATATCTTTGTCGGCAATAAAGCTTCCGTTTACCTGTGGTAAGTAAGCTACTTTGTCATTTTTTCCTCCATCCGTGTAAGCATAGAAGTTACTGAAGATATACAGATATCCATCTACATACCTGGAAGTCTGATACCATCCGCTCTGTTCCAGACTTGCTTTCAACTTTGGATTGCTTACATCAGAAATATCATACGTATCCAGATAGGCCTTTTCCGTATCGTAAAACGTCTCATCTGTGTCTATTATCACATCGGAAGTGTTTCCGAGTACAAAAAGCTGATTCCCGTCAATGTAGAACTCACTGATCTGCGTATTTTCTCTCGCTTTTATCGTTCCGGCAATTTTCATCTGTTCGTTCCGGGTATCAACGATTGCGATTTCCATGGCGCTCTCCTTCAGTGCGTAGAGATAGGTCCCGTCTGTCTTGACAATATCTGCTTCTCCAACTCCTTCTGTCCGCACATTCGTATCGGAGTATCCTTCTCCCGGCATCGCCCTGTCGGATTCCATACTGACTGCACTGTCCGTACTGCTCGACTCTTCGGTTGATGCAAACCATGAGATGCCGCCACTGAAACCATTACCGTAGCTTTCATTTTCTTCTTTTAAGGCTGTGTTGTAACTCTCCAGATATTCATACACCTGATCGTAATCTTCCGCTGTTGCGATCTCAGTATCGATCTGGAACTCACCTTTACTGCTCTTTTCTTTACTTCCTCCTGACGTAACCGTTCCCAAACCATTGTCAGATCCATTCAAGGAATGCACCCCTGCTCCTGCCAACAGAACCAGTGCCACGCTCGCGGCGGCAAGTCCATAAGTATAAGAACGTTTCCAACTTTTTACCTTCTTTTTCTCCAATAGTTTTTGTATATTCTCCGGCTGCAGGCTTTCCGGAACTTCTATATCCTTCGTCGCATCATCGATTTTATCAAGAATTTCTTTTTCCTGTCTTGTCATAATGCCTTCTCCCTTCGCTTATTATTCTTATGCCTTCACGCAGTCTTTGTTATCGGACGGACCGCATAATATGATTCTCATCTTTTCCAGCGCTCTCTTCCTCTTGGATCGCACCGTACTGGAATTCAGTTTATACATTTTTCCGATTTCTGCACTGTTATATCCGGCAAAAACGGAAAGAGCCACAATAAACTGCTCTTCTTCCGAGAGTATAAAAAATGCTTTTCTCACGTCTTCTGTTATCTGATCGGTAAAATCTTCCGATGCATGTTCTTCCTCAATCGGCACTTCGGTACGTTCTTTTGCCTTTAATTTCTTTTTACATACATTGGCAAGAATTTGGAAAATCCACGAGCGAAATGCCTCTTCTTTCCGCAGCTTATGTACATTTTCATATGCCAGAAGTACAGATTCGCTGACTGCATCTTCTGCATCATGTGAATTCTTCATCATACACAATGCAAAACGATACATGTCTTTGTAAACTAATTTATATAATTCAGTGAATTGCTTCGCATCAATCACCGTTGCTCCCTCCTCCCTTAAAAGTCGACTTCTATTTATTAGAGTAAATAAATGGGGCAAGTGTTGCAAGAAAAATAATTTTTTTCGAAAAAAGAAGCACCCCGATAAATG
>JBJENH010000085.1:0-1379 GCA_051880095.1 Bariatricus sp.
CTTTTTTCTTTGAAATGCTATTGTGCACATCGCCCAATTTTCGCATTTCTTTTTTTGTTTCTCTATGCACAATTATACTGACCCTAACTACTTAATTGCGGATATATTCAATTAAAAAAGAGGCAATTTCAATCATTTTTCTTTCGAGCGCATACAGAATATCTTCTTTTCACACGCATCCACCACTATATTCTGTTTGAAAATATAAATTTTGCAAAAAAATATCCAGTTTTCCAAAGGATTACTGGATATTTTAACTATAATGTCAGGAAAGAAATACCTTCTGTGGATACATACGTTTTATAGCAGAAATCATATCATCCTCCAGATCCAGAAGCAATTTAATTTTCTTTCTGTTTTCCATAATGATCATGGTATAATAAGGTATTTCAGGCTCATAAGACGTATAGTCAAATTTCGGAAGCTTTTCTGTCCCCCCGTTTTTCCGATATTTGGCAACCGCATCATGCCAGTTCGGTGCGAGCACTTCCATATCTTTTAAATTCAGTATATGCACGTCCTTCCGGTGCCGTTTCGCCTGTATAACGGAGATCGTAAATTGATTGCCCTCCATCACATACTCATAATCTTTCACGGCATATGTATCATACAGAAAATACATGCCCGCCGTCAGAAGTGCCAGGAACAGCATTCCTCTGTCAAATATGATTCCCAAGAGCACAAAAAGCACACAAAGTACGATCATCACATTCTTCAATACTTTTGTGGAAGTCTTGATCCTCTTATGCACCTGTTTCACCATTTTATAATCCATTTACCTACCATCCTTTCAATGCGCTGATATTAAAATTCATCATCTGTCCAGCATAATTCTCCGGCGATCTTTTCCACTGATACGGGGACATGCCGATGATTCGCTTAAAATTCCTGTTGAAGGTAGAAGCGTTGCCATAACCGACGCGGTAGGCAATTTCTTCCATCGTCGCATGTTTCTTAAGAAGAAGACTGCATGCCTCGTGAATCCGTATGACATTTACATAATCATTTGGCGTCATATTCATGCACTCCTGAAAAATTCTTCGAAAATGACTCTCACTGATATTGCACACATCTGCAAGATCCTGTATACGGATTTCTCCATCATAATAATGAGATTTCACATAATTCAGAGCCGGCACGATCTGAATGTTTTTCGGATTCTTCCTGGATATCTCACTGTTTACATTATGGATCCGAATCAATTCTACCGCAAAAGACTGCAGAAGTCCACGTACTTTTTCGTGATACATGTATTCTTTGCGATAACTCTCCTCACGGATCCCCATGATAATATTTGTTAATGTCTGATACTCTTCCATCTGATAGAACAGCGGTTCCGAATAAATCAAATTCAGCAGTTTCTCTGTATCAAGCTTATT
>JBJENH010000085.1:1479-5546 GCA_051880095.1 Bariatricus sp.
ACCTGTGTATTCGGTCCCATCTCATAAAACCTGAACTGCATTTTTGCTTTCTTTTTCATCATCATTTCTCCCTCTCACTAACTCATTTCATGCATCTGTATTCCGACGGTGTGCAATTCTTATACTTCTTAAACACCTTCGAAAAATACAGATTGTCCTCAAATCCAACCGAATGAGCAATACTTCCCACCGGAAGCTCTGTATGATTCAATAGCTGGCATGCCTGTCTGATCCGGTACTCCAGCAGATATTCCTTCGGAGACTGCTTCATCATCGTGCGAAACAGACGGAAGAGATAACTTCGGCTGATCCCCGTATAAACCGCGACATCTTCCACCGTGATCGGATAGGAATACTGTTCCGCGATATACTGTCTGGCCCGTTCTACATAATGATGCTGAAGATTTTCCGACTTTCCTTCCCCCTTCGAATGCTGCATCAAAAATCCCATCAGCGAGTAGAGCGCCCCCGTCATGGCAACCGCGTCACGAAATGTATTTCCATTCGCCTCGTAGACAGCCTGGATCTTCCGGATCAGTTCGGCGCTGATCTCTGTCTGATCCAGAACCGGATTCTCTTTTGAGAAATCGGTATTCGCAATCATGGAGTAGGCATCCGTGCCCGCAAATCCTACCCACGCATATTCCCACGGCTCCTCCTCATCCGCGCGATAGCAGGATTCCACATTTGGAAATAAAAGGAACGTATCACCGGCATGCAGATGGTATGTTCTTCCTTCGATCACATAACTCCCCTTTCCGCGTATAATGTGATGAATCAGATAATGATCCCGGATTCCGGGTCCCCACTGATAACCCGGATGGCATTTCTCATAACCGGTATTATACACAGACAACGAATTCAGAAGTTTGTCTGTAGCATAATACTCATATTTGTATGTATCCGTCATATTCCCCTCCTCTTTTTAACAAACGTCTGACGATACCATTTATTCTTTTCTATTTTCAGTATAATGCATATAAAGTCAAAATACAACATTTTTCCATATACTGGCACCGAATTTATATTGCACAATTCCAATCCTTTGCTCATAATGAAAGTAATATCAACGAACGAAAGAATCTATCTGATGCAAGATTCGACAGGAGGTTTACCATGTTTGACTACAACAAATTGAAAGACAGCACTTTTTTCAAGGAAAATGTTCTTCCGGCTCATTCCGACCATGAATATTATCCGGATGAAGAGCATTTAAGAAACAAAGAAAACCCATTTCGCTTTTCGCTGAATGGTGTCTGGAAATTTTCCTACGGCCGTAATCTTTCCGACACGGTCAAAGATTTTGAATCTTTAGAGCATGACTGCAGAAACTGGAGCGATATCCGTGTACCTGCCCATATTCAGATGGAAGGCTACGACATCCCTGCATACGTCAACACCCAGTATCCGTGGGACGGACGTGAAGACATCTGGGACGGGGAGATTCCGACCGAATTTAATCCGACTGCAAGCTATGTAAAATATTTCCATGTTCCGGAACACATGAAGGACCAGCCATTATTCATTTCCTTCCAGGGTGTAGAGAGCGGAATGGCACTCTGGCTGAACGGATACTATGTCGGATACAGTGAAGACAGCTTCACACCTTCTGATTTTGAACTGACACCTTATCTTATGGAAGGGGAAAATAAATTAGCCGTTCAGGTATACAAATGGACCAGCGGAAGCTGGGCGGAGGATCAGGACTTCTACCGTTTCTCCGGCATTTTCCGGGACGTTTTTCTCTACACCAAACCTGCTGTACACATTGATGATCTGAAGATCCAGACCCTGCTGGATGACACCTATTCCAAAGGGGAACTTACGATCGATGTCCGGTCTCTGGGAAATGGAACTGTGAAAGCCAGCCTTACCAGACTGCCTTTATACCATTTTCCGGGCAGTTTCGCCGAAGATCCGGACGATGAAACGGCGGAAAAATTTGCCGAAGCCGAATTTACCCTCTCAGACGGAGAAGGCCATCTTAGCCTTTCTCTTAATGGCTTCCGGCTCTGGAGCGCCGAAGTGCCGAACCTGTATGAACTTCTTCTTACTGTGGAAGATGAAGCAGGTCAGATTACAGAAGTGATCGCGGAAGGCGTCGGTTTCCGCCGTTTTGAACTGAAAGACAGCCTCATGCTCCTGAACGGAAAACGAATCGTATTCAAAGGCGCCAACCGCCATGAATTCAGCACATTTGCAGGCCGCGTTCCGCAGCCGGAAGAGCTCGTTCAGGATGTAGTGACCATGAAACGCTATAATATCAATGCGATCCGCACCTGCCATTATCCGAATGATTCCAGACTCTATCATCTGTGTGACGTATACGGTCTCTACCTGATTGATGAAAATAATATGGAAACACATGGTTCCTGGGATGTTGTGATGCGCGGCGGCGATTATGGATATGCGATTCCGGGCGACAAGCCGCACTGGGAAGCGGCACTTCTTGACCGTGTAAATTCCATTTACCAGAGAGACAAGAACCATCCGTCTGTTTTGATCTGGTCCTGCGGAAATGAATCCTACGGCGGAAGCGTGATCAAACACATGTCCGACAAATTCCGGGGACTGGATCCGACCCGCCTTGTGCACTACGAAGGTGTCTTCCAGGACCGCCGCTACAATGATACCAGCGACATGGAGAGCCAGATGTACCCTTCCGCTGCCAGCATTCAGGCCTTCTTAAACGAGCACAGGGACAAACCGTTCATCTGCTGTGAATACACGCATGCTATGGGAAATTCCTGCGGTGCCATGCATAAATACACGGATCTGACAGATACCGAACCACTTTACCAGGGTGGATTTATCTGGGATTATGTAGACCAGACGATCACGAAGAAAGACCGTTACGGACAGGAATTCCAGGCATATGGCGGTGATTTCGGAGAACGTCCGACCGATTATAACTTCAGTGCCAACGGAATCGTATACGGCGGTGACCGCACTCCGTCCCCGAAGATGCAGGAAGTCAAATTCAATTATCAGAACATTACCGCCGAAGTAAGCCGTGATAAAGTTCTTGTAATCAATAAAAACCTGTTCACCAATACCGATGCTTTCCGCTGCATCGTCACACTGGCAAGAGACGGAAAGCAGATCCGCAGGTCTGTACTTGCAACGGACGTTGCGCCGTTGTCCAGCAAAGAATACGCCCTGCCGATCCCGGCACAGACAAAAGAAGGCGAATACACCGTAACCGTATCCTTCCTTTTGAAAGAGGATACCCTCTGGGCGTCTGCCGGTCATGAAGTTGCGTTCGGACAGTATGTATATACTGTTTCAGAATCAGACCGCGCACTTTCTTATTCCTGCTCAAAACCGGTCAAAGTGATCAGAGGAAAAGTCAACATCGGCGTAAAAGGCGAGAACTTTGATGTACTCTTCTCCTATCTGACCGGCGGACTGGTATCCTACCGGTATGCAGGTGTGGAAATGATCGAGAGCATTCCAAAGCCGAACTTCTGGCGTGCTCCGGTGGATAACGACGAAGGAAACGGAATGCCGATGTTCTACGGACAGTGGAAACTCGCAAGCCTTTATCTGTCACACAAAGATTTCGTTTCTTCTAATTCCGGACCTGTTAAATCCTATGACCCGGTACTTCAGGAAAATGAAAACAGCGCAACCATCACATTTACCTATGTACTGCCGACTAAACCGGCTGCAGACTGCAAGGTAGCCTACACCGTATATGGAGACGGAACCATCGAGACGACCTTGTCCTGCGATATCCCGGAAGGTCTGGGATCCATGCCGGAATTCGGAATGATCATGAAGATCAATGCCGATTACAATCAGCTGGAATGGTACGGAATGGGAGCGGAAGAAACTTACGCAGACCGGTGTAAAGGCGGCAAACTCGGCATCTACAAGAATCAGGTTGCCGATAACGTCGCACACTATATCGTTCCGCAGGAGACCGGAAATAAGACCGGTGTCCGCTGGGCAAAGGTGACAGACAAGCGGAACCGTGGACTGTTATTTACCGGCGACGGCATGAATTTCTCCGCCCTCCCATGGACACCGCATGAGATGGAAAATGCACGTCACCCATACGAACT